>DATDHZ010000056.1:0-28662 GCA_036521315.1 Acidobacteriaceae bacterium | reverse complement strand
AGGTTAGTCACGTGTTACTCACCCGTGCGCCGCTTTACTCATGGATTGCTCCACTTTCTCGCTCGACTTGCATGTGTTAGGCACGCCGCCAGCGTTGATTCTGAGCCAGGATCAAACTCTCGTTTGAAACCTGATGATTCCCACCCGTCGACGGAGGTCTCCGGGAGGAATCGGCCTCGCAGCGCTCGAAAGGCTGCGAAGCTCATACATTGTGAGAATGATCAAACCAGATCTTTCCGCATTCTCACGACTGGCATGTTCAACCTGATTGTCAAAGATCCTGACGGTTAACCGCCTGAGCGGGCCGTTTTGGATCGAGTCTGCAACCGGCTTTTTAGGCCGAATTGCTGTCCTCGAACTTGTTGCGCTGCATTTTTGCGCGAACTTTTCAAGATTATCCAATCTTGCCGTAACCTGTCAACCAGGAGACTCTTCTCCGTCAACAAGCTGCGTTCCTGCGCAATTCTCGGTTTATCCCCCGTTTTTGGGGCTCCGGTGCAACGCCAAACTCTCAAAGATCCTGCCGCGACATCAAGGTCGCGTCGGGCGGCTGACCGCCCAGCAAGGAGTTTAAAAGGCGACACAATGCGCCTAAACTCCTGATTTGCAATGGATTGTTCGGTATGGCCTTACGCCTAGTCGAACGACCCGCTTCGCGCCCAGCGACTACGCAGGTCTCAGAACCCGCAGCGAAGCCTCTTGCTCTAATGCGTCGATTCTTACTGTAGCACGATCGGCCCTGCCGGGCAACCGCAAACCCGTTCCGCAACCGACCTTTTCGATACTACCGGCGCGGGCGGCTTCTGGCAATGTTGAAAAGGCTGAAAAGCTGAGGAAATCCGCGGGGCGAGGCTTTGCGGGTTGAGGCTATGTGACGTCGCCCATCCGCGAAGATAGCGCAGATGGGGGGGGCACCCGGCGGGCTGGATTTCTATTTCTGCGCGACCGACGCAACCGGCAATTCGAGCTGCTCGGCGGCGTGCTCGTCGAGGGCGGGGCGGAAGCAGGCGCGGCAGCGCGCTTCATACAGGCCGGAGGCGCCGACGACGACCAGCTCCTGGCTGCTGCCGAGGCGCTGGGTATGGATGGCCGGGCCGCCGCAGACCATGCAGACGGCAGAGAGCTTGGTGACTTCGTCGGCCACCGCCATCAGGTCGGGGACAGGCGGGAAAGGCTCGCCGGTGAAGCTGGTATCGAGGCCGGCGAGAATGACGCGCTTGCCGAGATGGACCAGCTCGTTGGCGAGATGCACCAGGGAGGCGTCGAGAAACTGTGCCTCGTCGACGCCGATGACGTCCACTTCATCGATCTTCGGCATCAGGATCGACTTCATCTCTTCAACATTGGCGACGGTGATGGCTTCGAGGGTCTGCGCGCTGTGCGAGGCGATGGCGGTGCGGTGGTAACGCAGGTCGATGTCGGGCTTGAAGCAGGTGACGCGCTGTCTGGCGATCTGCGCGCGTTTGAGGCGGCGGATCAGCTCCTCCGATTTGCCGGAAAACATGGGGCCGGTGATGACTTCCATACGGCCGGGGGTGACGGCCGTGGCGGAATGCGTACCCGGATGCGTGCCGGGATGGGTGACTGCCATCTTGCTCCTTTGCCTGAGCCGCGGTCCGAGCGGTAGGCGAAATGACTGCGGAATGCTCCAGTTTAGGTCCGCACAGCGAAGGGAGATGTGGAAAGCGGGGGACTTGCCCTCGGGACGGAATCGACGACAGCAGAGCGGGATGACAAATACTTCATCTCCCCTTCAGGGGTACTACGGGGTCTAATGAGTGGAATCCAGCATCCGACGGAGGGGAGTGCTCCTGGTGCCAACTTGTCTCGACGCGCGGGCATCGCTGCAGGCAGCAGCGGGCCGGGCTCTGCTGATCCTGCTCGTGGCGGGTGCGGGCGGGGTGAGCCTGTGTGCCGCGCAGGCGGTTCAGAACACCGGCGTGGCCGCGGTGGATTTGCCGGACGCGCCGGGTTTTGGGGGGCAGGCTGGAATTGCCGGACCGAATGGGCAGGCCGCAGAGGCGGCCACGGCGAGCATCTCCGGCACGGTTCTCGATCCCAACGGCGGTGTGGTTCCGGGGGCGCAGGTGGTGCTGACGGGAACCAACCCGGCCGATCGGCGCGAAGCCACATCGGGCGCGAACGGGCAATTCACGTTTGGCGCATTGCCCCCGGATACTTACCAGGTGAGGGTGACGGCGCAGGGAATGGGGACCGTCGTGTCGTCGCAGGTGGACCTCCATGCCGGAGATTTTCGATTTCTGCCCAGGCTGGTTTTGCCGGTGAATGCAGGCGTCACGGAAGTGCGGGTTTTCGCCAATCAGAAGCAAATCCAGGAAGAGGAAGCGGAAATCGATGTGCACATTGAGGAGAGCCAGCGGGTGCTGGGCGTAGTCCCTAATTTCTACAGCGTCTACGATCGCAACGCGCCGCCGCTGGATGCGAAGCAGAAGTTTCAGCTGGCGCTTCGATCGGAGCTGGATCCCGTCACCTTTTTGGGCGCTGCTTTCATCGCCGGCGGGGAAGAGTACAAGAAGATTTATCCGGGATATGGGACGGAGGTTGGCGGGTTCGGCAAGCGATTTGCGGCGCAGTATGTGAACGACTTCGACAGCCGCATGATCGGGAGCGCTGTGCTGCCGTCCCTGTTCCGCCAGGACCCCCGGTACTTTTACAAGGGAACCGGGACGGTCCGTTCGCGAGCGCTGTACGCGATCAAGTCGGCCATCATTTGCCGCGGAGACAATGGGAAGCCGGAGATCGACTTCTCGCACATTCTGGGGAATGTGGCGGCGGGTGGATTGGCGAATCTCTACTATCCGGAAGCGAACGAGGGGCCGAGCCTGGTGTTTACGAACAGCGCGATCGAAGTGGCGGGGATGGCGGGGACGAATCTGCTGCGGGAATTCCTGCTGCCGGCGATGACATCGCACGTGCCGGGGCACGGCGCTGGGAAGCATCGGTAAGGCCGGCACCTGCGACGCAGCCGGATCGGCTGGAGCGGAGAGTCAAAGAATCTCGGATCACGAGTGTTTGGCCCCCATTCGTCACAGCCTGGGTCAGGCGGAATCATCAATCGAACCTTGCCGACATAAATTCTGTGGGCGTTCGCGGCCTGGAAAGCGAGAGCCAGGACGCGTCCTCAGGCCGATTGACGGTCAGAATGGAGTGAGTCAACCAGGGCGTTTTCCTTGACACTTCCCCGCGTGTACGCGATGCTGGAAATCAGGCCTCCCGGTCAGAGAAGAATCGTGTGTACTTTGGCGGGAGCCGTTTCCAGGTAATCAGGCCGCGGGCGCGAGCGTGACATCGAAAACCATCCGCTCCCGGCGGCTCTTCCGTGGAAAATGATTCCGTCTCGCGCCGCTCTGCCGGCCAGAAGGACTGTGCTTTGACTACGTTTGCTTTGCTGGCTTCTCCCCTTGCCCTGCCTACAGGAATGGCCTCGTTTTTGCCGATTCTGCTGATGATCGTGGTGTTTTATTTTCTGCTGATCAAGCCGCAGCAGAGCCGGCAGAAGAAGTGGCAGCATATGCTCGGCAATCTGAAGCCGGGCGATAAGATCACGACCAGCGGCGGCATCCGCGGCGTGATTCTCTCCATTAAGGAAGACGCCATCCAGCTTCGCATTCCCCCCGACAATCTCCGGATCGAAGTGGCCAAGAGCGCCATCGCCTCCGTGACGCAGGACGAAACCAAGTAGATAAGCCATGCAGAAGAATCTCCGCACAAAGACAGTTATCATCCTGGCCACTCTGGTCATTTTCGTTTACGGCATTTTCGGCCTCCCGCACGGAGTTTCCGGAACAGCGCTGAAGAACGCGCTCCAAAAGAACATCAATCTCGGGCTCGACCTGAAGGGCGGCACGCACCTGGTGCTGCAGGTGATGGTGGAGGAAGCGGTCGGCGGTACGACGGACAGCGATGTCGCGTCCATCCGGCAGGATCTGCAGCAGAACGGCATCGCGGGCGCAACGGTGACGAAACCCGACCCGACTGGGCGGCCGAACTTCATCCAGATCTCGGGCGTTCCGGCGGACCGCGTCAGCGACATGAGCGGCATCCTGAACTCGAAATACGGCGCCAACTACGACATCTCGCCGCAAGCCGGCAACGCGTGGACGCTGACCATGAAGCCGACGGCCGAGAGCCAGATCAGGCAATCGGCGCTGGACAAGGCAATTGAGGTCATCAACCAGCGCATCAACGGGCTGGGCGTTTCGGAGTCGGTGGTTGAGCCGTATCAGCTGGGCAGCTATCAGATTCTGGTGGAACTTCCGGGTGTGGACGATCCGGGCCGGGTGCGCGACGTGATTCAGTCGACGGCGCGGCTGGAAGCGCACGCGGTCGACGGCGGCCCGTGGACGGATAAGCAGACGGCGCTGCAGGCGATTGGGGGCACGGCGCCTCCGGACGAGGAGCTGCTGCCCAGCGTCCCCGGCGCGGCGAGTAACGGAAGCGGCACCGACTGGTATGAGCTGAAGCGCTTGCCGGTGTGGGGCGGGACCGATATCCGCGACGCACAACCGGGGCACGATCCGAACACGAACGAGCCGGAAGTGGACTTTTTCCTGACCAGCGCGGCGGGCGATAAGTTCGGCGCGTGGACGGGGGCGAACATTGGCAAAGACATGGCCATCGTGCTCGATAACCGCGTGCAGGAAGTCGCGGTGATCAAGGGCCAGATTCGCGACCAGGGCAATATCTCGGGCGGCGGCATCACAGAGCAGCGCGTGAAGGATCTTTCCATGCTGCTGCGCACCGGCGCGCTGCCGGCGTCGATCCATTATTTGCAGGAGACGACGATCGGGCCGTCGCTGGGCACGGATTCGATCCACGAGGGCGTGGCGGCTTCGATTGCCGGCATGCTGGCTGTGATGATCTTCATGCTGATCTACTACCACGGCGCGGGCATCAACGCCGATCTGGCGCTGTTTCTGAACCTGGTGATCCTGCTCGGATTTATGGGGTTCAGCGGCGCGCGGCTCACGCTGCCGGGGATTGCCGGAGTGATCCTAACCATCGGTATGGGCGTCGACTCGAACGTGCTGATCTTCGAGCGCATTCGCGAAGAGCTGCGGGCGGGCAAGTCGCCGGCGGCGGCGGTGGATCAGGGATTCGCGCACGCACTGACGACAATCATCGACACGCACGTGACGACGATTGTGTCGGCGGCGATTCTGTTCCTGTTCGGCACCGGCCCGGTGAAGGGCTTTGCCGTGACGCTGACGTTTGGTCTGCTGGCCAACTTCTTTACCTCGGTTTTCGTTTCCCGGGTCATCTTCGATGCCAGTCTCAGCCGGAAACTGCACGGCGAGCCGATCTCGATTTAACCGTGGAAACGCAGCAATTTTCTCTAGAGGCGGAAATTCGTGGAACTGTTTCATGACGTAAAAATCGACTGGCTCGGGAAGAAGTGGTATTTCCTCGGCTTCTCGCTGATCTTCAGCATTTCCGGGCTCATCTCGCTTTTCTTCTGGCATGGGCTGCCTCTGGACATCGACTTCCGCGGCGGTACGGTCGTGCGCGTGAAGTTTGCCGAAAAGCCGAGCCTCGATCGAATCCGCGCAGCGGCAAACAAGGCGGGCATTCGAGATCCGCGCATTGCGGAGTTTGGGCAGGCGAGCAACAACGAGGTGCAGATCTCGCTGTCGCTGAGCCAGACGAGCGAGTCGGCGCTGGACCAGGGACGCGCGGAAATTTTTTCGGCTCTTACAAACGACTACTCGACCACCGGTCCGGCGAACCAGGGAAAGCTCGATCTCGATAACTCGAGCAAAGAAGCGCTGGCGTCCTGGCTGCAGCAGAACGATCCGGAGCACATGGGGCAAACCGATGCGGCGCAGACGCACTATACGCAGCAGGCGGACGCCATTGCCAATTACCGCGACGATCTGCACGGCGGCATCATCGGATCGACGGACGATCTGCGGGGCTCGGTGGATCCGGCGGTTCTGACGGCGCTTGAGCAGGGAACGTTTGTTTCCGGATTCCACGTGCAGGGCGCGGAAGTAGTCGGAGCGCAGGTGGGCAAGCAACTGCAGAAGCAGGCGATCCTGGCGACGCTGTATTCGCTGGCGGGCATGCTGGTTTATCTGTGGTTCCGGTTTGAGCTGATCTATGGAGTGGCGGCGGTCGTGGCGTGCTTCCACGACACGCTGATTACGGTGGGAGCCTTCAGCCTGCGCAATCAGGAAATTTCGCTGACGGTAATCGCGGCGATCCTGACGCTGGTCGGCTATTCGATGAACGACACGATCGTGGTCTTCGATCGCATTCGCGAGAACCTGCGCCTGAGCCGGCGCGAGCCGCTGGCGTCGCTGGTGAACCGCAGCATCAATCAGACGCTGAGCCGGACCGTGCTGACGTCGGGGCTGACGTTCCTGACGGTGCTTTCGCTTTTTGTTTTTGGCGGCCAGGTGCTGCGCGGCTTCTCGTTTGCGCTGGTGGTGGGCATCCTGATCGGGACGTATTCGTCAATCGCGGTGGCCGCCCCCATGCTGGTGGCGTATCAGGATTGGCGGGCCGGGCGGGGAAAGAGCGCCGCGTTGCCCGCGGCAAAGAAAGCCAGGGTATGATGTTTGCGTTTGCCGGGGGCCTTCGGATTCTGCATCTAAGCAAAGGCAGAGCCGTGTCCCGGCAGTTGATCGAAGTCGTTCAGTACCTGGAATGCATTATGGAACGAGAACCGGCTCCGTCCGGCGTGGCCTGTGCTGCGCACGCCCCCGGAACCTGAGCCTGCAAGGCCCGGCCGAAGATTCCTTCACTGCCTGCCGTGGGCGCAGGGCGGCTGGGAACAAAACGGGACCCCTGCGGTGTCTATACATGGTGTTAACTACTGAAAGGTCCGAGGTAGGCCATGGCAATGTTTGATTCCACCCTGTTTGAGTCTGGCCGCAAGATCAAGACCAAAAGCCGCTACTACACGATCGTGGGCTTGATCCTGAACAGCGCCGTGCTCGCCGCGATGGTCCTGTACCCGCTCATCTATCCTGAAGCGCTGCCCAAGGCGATGATGACGATGATGCTGACGGCGCCCCCGCCGCCCCCGCCTCCGCCGCCTCCGCCACCGCCGGCAGCTCCGGTGCACGTCAAAGTCGTTTCCGAGCTGCTGAACAACCAGCTCACCGCTCCGACCAAGATTCCCCACGACATCAAGATGGTGAAAGAAGAAGCTGCGCCACCTCCGGCCGGCATCGGAGTGGCCGGTATGGAAGGCGGATCGGGCGGCGGCGTGATGGGCGGCGTTCTGGGCAGCCTGGGCACGGGTCCGGCACCGAAGGTGACGGCGGCACCGCCGAAGAAGGTCGCGGTTTCGTCGGGCGTGATGGCCGGCAACCGCATCGGCGGGGAGAGCCCGCAGTACCCTCCGATCGCAAAAGCGGCAAGAATTCAGGGAACTGTAGTTCTGCAGGCAACGATTTCGAAGACTGGAACGATCGAAAACCTGCGGGTGATCAGCGGACCACCCATGCTGCAGTCGGCGGCAACTCAGGCAGTGCAGACCTGGCGGTACAGGCCTTATCTGCTGAACGGCGAGCCTGTAGAAGTGGAAACGCAGGTCAACGTCGTGTTCAGTCTCGGCAGCTGATTCAGGCGCCCCCGGGCTTCGCGGGCGTTAGCAACATTTTGTCCGGCCTCCCGCTCCAACACATTGCGGCGAGGTAATCCGTCAGCGCTTTTTGGCATCTATGGCAGCAATCGCCTCAGGAGGAAAGATTCAGTGATTCTCGCTCAGATCCACCATTTCGTTGCAAACCCGGCGCTTGGATTCTTCCAGGAGAATACCAGCGTCGGATTCAGCCCGATCGACCTGTGGAACAACATGGGCTGGCTGGCCCGCGGCGTCTGTTTTGTGCTGTTCATCATGTCGATCTGGTCGCTCGCAGTCATGATCGACCGCTGGCTCTACTTCAACGCGGCGCGCAAGCAGTCCCGTGAGTTCGCCCCGCGGGTGGCCGGCGCTCTGAAAGAAGGGAAGCTGGACGAAGCCGTAAAAGTGGCCGACCGTAACAAGAAATCACACCTGGCCGAAGTCGTGACAGCGGGCTTGCAGGAGTTCCGCAACTACGGCGGCGGCGGCGCGGTGAGCGTTGAGCAGATCGAGTCCTCCAAGCGCGCGCTGGAGCGGGCTGAGGCAATCGTGCACGCGAAGCTGAAGAGGGGGCTGGGTTCGCTGGCAACCATTGGCTCGACGGCGCCGTTCGTCGGACTGTTCGGAACGGTGGCCGGCATTCTGAAGGCCTTCCAGGAAATCGCCACGCAGAAGACGCCGGGCATCGGCGCTGTGGCCGGCGGTATTTCGGAAGCCCTTGTGACGACTGCCTTCGGTCTTTTCGTGGCGATCCCGGCGGTGTGGCTCTTCAACTACTTCACTAACCGCGTGGAAGCCTTCGACGTGGAGATGGACAACTCCTCGAGCGAGCTGATCGATTACTTCATTAAACAAAGCAACCGGCGGTAGGCGGAACCGCATAGCTGGGCTGGCCGGAAGGACCGGGAATTATCCGGTTTGACGGCATCGCCCAGACAAAATCCCGGCGTGCTGCAGCTGCACGGCGGGAACCAGCGAGCGGGAATCTCCTGACCGGGACCGGGCGGCGAGCCCGGTTCCGGCGCCTGATCGCTGCACCCGGGGGAGAAACAGGATCGACGGAGTCAGAGCATGGCAATTGCAGTCAGGAACGAGGGAGCAAAGGTCAACGCCAACATCAATGTGACGCCGATGGTGGACGTGATGCTGGTTTTGCTGATCATATTCATCGTCATCACACCCATGCTGCAGAACAAGGTCAATGTGGACCTGGCAAACAGCACGACGGCGACTCCGATGGACGATGCCAACAAGGAAGACGCGGTAGTGGTGGCGATCACACGCGACAGCCGAGTCTACCTGGGCCAGAATCAAATCACGATCGCCAATCTTGGCTCTGCTGTGACGGACGATCTGGCGAAGCAGACCAGCAAGATTGTCTATTTCCGGTCGGATGCGCGCTCTCATTATGGCACGGTGATGGATGCGATCGATGCGGTGCGGACGGCGGGCGTGGAAGAGATCGGCATGCTGACGCAGCAGCCGACGCCCCCCAACAACTCCAAGGCTCCTGCCGCCGGCGGCGAGTAAAGCAAGAAACGAGGAACTGAACTATGGCAATGAGCGTAGGCGGATCGGGAGCCCTGAACGCCGAACCCAATGTGACTCCCCTGATCGATGTGCTGCTGGTGCTGCTGATCATCTTCATGGTGATCGTGCCGGTAACTCCGCGCGGGCTGGATGCCCTGGTGCCGCAGCCGCCGAAGAATCCCAACCAGCAACAGCCGAACGATCGCACGATCGTGGTGCAGGTTCAGGCTGGAGCGGGCGGCGTGCCCACTTACGCGATCAACGACAAGCCGTTTCCGAAAGATGGCCTGGAAACCGAGCTGAATCAGATTTACTCGACGCGCGCCGAGAAGGTGATGTTCGTGAAAGGCGATCCCAATGTCGACTTTCAGGACGTCGCCGCGGTGATCGACATGGGCCACTCCGTCGGCGTGGACCACATCGGGCTGATCACGCCGAAGATTGAGGCGGGCCAGTAAGGAGAGAGGCGGTTCATGTGCGCGTGGCCGCCGCACCGGGGTCATCTTGCGGAAAGCCGCGGACGCATTACAATCACACTGACGCTTTGCGTACCTGTTTTTTTAGGCTCCTGGCGAGCTGAAGGAGAAGATAGAGAGCATGAACCGCATCGTACGTTTACCGGTGCTGGCTGCCGCGACCATCGCGCTGGTAGCCTCAGGGACCGGTTGCAAACGCCTGGAGGCCCGGGACCAGCTCAACAAGGGAGTGCAGGCATATAAACAAGCCAAATATGAAGAGGCCATCGATCACTTTCAGAGGGCCGTGAATCTCGACCCCACCTACCCGATGACGCGCCTTTATCTGGCCACCGCTTACGCGAACGAGGTGGTGCCGCAGCTGGATTCTCCCGAGAACGAGAAAACCGCGCAAATGGCCATCAACGGGTTCATGCAGGTCCTCAGGGAGCATCCCGAAGACAGCACCAGCATGAAACAGATCGCCGCGCTGAATTTTGACCTGAACAAGTTCGATGAGGCGAAAAAGTGGCAGCTCAAGGTGCTGCAGGCGAACCCGAAAGACGCGGAGGCCGCATACACCATCGGCGTGATCGACTGGACGCAGGCTTACAAGAACGCGGTCACCGATCTGCGGGACGTGAACATGCAGGATGACGGGCAGGGCAATGTGAAGATGCCCAAGAAGACGTGCCAGCAGGTGCAGGCGCAAAACAGCGATCTGGTGAACGAGGGCATGAAGTACCTGCAGGATGCAGTGAACGACCGCCCCAATTACGACGATGCGATGCAGTATCTGAACCTGATGTTTCGCCGCAAGGCCGATTTGGATTGCGGAAACGACGCGGCGCGCAAGGCCGATCTGGCCCAGGCGCAGGACTGGGTGCACAAGGCCATGGGCGCTCGCAAGGCCAATGAAGAGAAGGCCAACGAGAAGGTCAACGGCGTGGTGATGTCGCAGTAGCCCGCTCCTGCTTTCGATCCAAAGCCCTCGCCGCGGCGAGGGCTTTTCACTGGGCGCGGTGCGCTGTACTCTACTGCCTGGGCATTCTGTAGTGCGGAAAATCCTCATAGCCAATCGCGGCGAGATTGCGCTGCGCATCGTGCGGGCGTGCCGCGAGCTGTCGATTGCCACGGTCGCGGTCTATTCCGACGCGGATCGCGCCGCACTGCACGTTCTGGAGGCCGATGAGGCGTATCGGCTCGGCCCGGCGCCCGCGGTCGAATCGTATCTGCGCGGCGATGTGATCCTCGGAATAGCCGCGCAGTGCGGCGCGGACGCGATTCATCCGGGCTACGGATTCCTTTCGGAGAACGCCGGGTTTGCGCAAGCCTGCGAAGAGGCCGGTGTGAAGTTCATCGGGCCCACATCGGCGGCGATGCGCGCGCTCGGCTCCAAGACCGCGGCTCGCCAGGCGGCGGACGAGGCAGGCATGCCGCGGACTCCTGGTTGCGTGCATGGGCTGGCCTCGCCGGAAGAAGCGCGAGATGTGGCTGCCAGCGTCGGATATCCCGTGATGCTGAAGGCGGCGGCGGGCGGGGGCGGCAAAGGCATGCGCGCTGTCTATCGGCCGGAGGAACTGGAGGCGGCGTTTGCAACGGCATCGAGCGAAGCGGAGCGCGCCTTTGGCTCGGGCGAAGTCTATCTCGAGAAGCTGATCGAGCGGCCGCGGCACATCGAGGTGCAGGTGCTGGCCGACGAGCACGGCCACTGCGTTTATCTGGGCGAACGCGAGTGCTCGGTGCAGCGGCGGCACCAGAAGGTGATTGAGGAAGCTCCATCGGCCGTCGTGGATGAGGAGCTGCGGAGGCGCATGGGCGAAGCGGCGGTGCGGCTGGCGCTCTCCGCGAAGTACACGAATGCCGGCACAGTCGAGTTTCTCGTCGACGAGGAGCAGAATTTCTATTTTCTCGAGATGAACACGCGTCTCCAGGTGGAGCATCCGGTGACCGAACTGGTGACGGGCTATGACCTCGTCCATCTGCAGATCGCGATTGCGCGGGGTGAGCCGCTGCCCTTCCGCCAGGAAGATGTGCATCTGCGCGGCCACGCCATCGAATGCCGCGTGTACGCCGAAGATCCGGAGAACGGCTTTATGCCATCGCCGGGCCGGATTACGCGCCTGCTGCAGCCTGGAGGGCCGGGCATCCGCGAAGATTGCGGGATTTATGAGGGGTGGGTGGTCCCAATGGATTACGATCCCATGCTGTCGAAGCTGATTGCGTGGGCGCCGACGCGCAAGCTGGCGATTGCGCGCATGCTGCGGGCGCTGGACGAATACGTCATTGGGGGCATCCGCACAAATCTCGGTTTGTTCCGCCGCATTTTGCGCGACTCTGATTTTCAGGCGGCGCGCATCGATACGAGTTATCTGGACCGTTTGCTGGCGGCGTCTCACCTGGGCGAACGCGCCGGCGCCGAGACAGGGCTGCACCTTCCCGCGATTGCCGCAGCGGCGATTTTTGAAGCAAGCAGACCCGGCAACGGCCACGATACGGCGCCTGTTGCGGGAACCAGCGGCTGGAAATCCGCTGCGCGGCACGAGGCGGTCCGCGAAGCGATGTGGAAGCCGCGCGGATGAAGCTGGAACTGGAGATCGATGGGCACATCCGCCAGGTGGAGATCACGCCCGCCGAAACGCCCGGACAGTGGCAAATTCGCGTCGACGGGAAACCGGTGGAAGCGGACGCGCACCTGTTGCGGCCTGGAGTGCTGTCGCTGCTGATTGGCGGCCGGTCGCATCGCGTGGTGCTCGATGCAGGGTTCGCCGAGCCGGCGCTGCATCTGGGCGAGAAGCGGATTACGTGGGAGGCCGGCGATCCGCGGTCTCTGCGGCGACGGCGACATGTCAAAGCCGATGGCCCCATGGAACTGAAGGCATCCATGCCGGGGCGTGTGGTGCGCGTGCTGGTGGAACGAGGCGAGCCGGTGGGCGCGCATCAGGCCGTTGTCGTGATCGAGGCGATGAAGATGCAGAACGAGCTGAAGTCGCCTAAAGACGGGCGCGTGACGCAGATGCGCGTTGCGCCGGGCGACACGGTCAGCGCGGGCGATGTGCTGGCGGTGATCGAGTAGGCCGCGTGTGGCGGAGGCGGATAGCGCATAGCGAGTGGTCGAGCGCCAACTCCAGACTGGCCGCAAACCGTTACGTCCCGCATCCCCTCGGGAACCGCTCAATTATGGACGACCGCCGGTGGCAGGCTGACGATAGACCACGCCGCCTTTCATCACGAAGCTCACGTGCTCCACGGCGGTGATGTTGTCGAGGGGATTGCCGGGGACGGCGATCACGTCGGCGTAGAAGCCGGGCTTGAGCTGGCCCACCTGATTCTGCCAGGTGAGGATGCGCGCGCCATTGAGGTAATCGGCCTGGAGTACAGCCAGCGGCGTCATGCCGTACTGCACCATCAGCTCAAATTCCTTTGCCTGCGTGCCGTGCGGGAACGGGCCGACATCGGAGCCGACGGCCATGGGCACGCCCGCGGCCACCTGGCGCTTGAACTCGTGGATCTTGTAGTCGAGCATGGCACGCTCGCGGGCCGCGGCTGCCGGGGTGGGAGCATGGTCGGCAAAATACAGGAAGATGGTGAAGGTGGGCACGGCAGGGATGTGCTTCTGCTTCATGAGCTGCATGGTGCGGTCGCTGAGCTGGGTGGCGTGGTCGATGGATGCAACCTCCGCTTCGGCGGCAAAGAGCGCACCCGGTTCGCCCTGGTCGTGGACGCCGACGTTGGTGCCCAGCCGCGCGGCCTCGGCTACGGCAGCCTTCAGCTCATCGACCGTGTACTGGTAAGGCGAGTGAAAGCTCCAAAACTCGGGATCGCCATTCTCGGGGCCGAAGCCAAGGGGACCGCAGATGGGATCGCCCGCGCACGGGACGGCGTGAGCTGAGCCGGCGGGAATCATGCGATCGGGGCCAGTCTCATAGATTTTGACGAAGCTGGATCCCTGCTTGTGCTGCTCGCGAATCGTCTCGATCAGCTGCTGGGAGTCCTCGGCGTAGTCGGCGTTCGAGAGGACGTGCTGGGCAGGATTGAAGCCGATGGCGTCCTCATGCCCGCCAAGAATCGAGATGGCGTTGCCGCTGATGCGGAGGCGTGGTCCGGGAATGTCCCCGCGGTCGATCGCGTCCCGAACCGCCGTGTCGGCAGACCCTGCGCCTTCCGTGCCCATGTCGCGCTCCGCGGTGAAGCCGGCCAGCAAATCGGCCTTCGCGGCGAGCGCGGCCTCGATGGTGCGCTCGGGCACGGACTCGACGACGGTTTGCAGATCCTCAGCCGTGCCGGGATGCAGGAAGAGATGGACGTGGGCGTCGATAAGTCCGGGCATCAGGGTGGTGTCGCCGAGGTCGATGACCTGCGCACCGGCAGGATGGTTGACCGAGGTGCCGGCTGCTGCGATGCGTTCTCCCTGCACCAGAAGCTCGCCGGGCGAGACGATCTTGCCGGCCTCGACGTCGAAGAGACGCGCGGCATGCAGCACGATCGGTTGTGTGGGAGCCGAACCTGCGTTCGGCGCGTCCTGCGCCTGCAGAGTGAGTGCCGCAGCGGCGCACAAGGCCGCAGCAGACAAAAGAAGACAACGCCTGGACATGGAGGCCCTCCGAACGGCTTCTCAGGATAGCAAAGGCGGGAGGGAAAGCGACGCGCCCAGAGGGCTAGCGTCCGAAGACCCAGGTGAGCTGAAAGAGCCCACTGTCGATGCCGGGATTCTCGTACGCCGTATCGTGGTTGGAAATGTGGTGGTAGCGAAATCCGGTGCGGATGGACTGCGAGCGCGTGTGGAACAGCTCAACGCCGGCGCCGATGTCAAAGGTGAAATTGAAGGAGCCGGCCAGGGCTACGGGGATGGGCCGCGTGGTGTACATGTAGCCGCCGTGGGCGACGGCGAACGGCTGCAGGCGGCGATGCGGCCGAAAATTCCACTGGAATCCGACCGGCGACATCGCCTGCCCGATCGTCCACTGGCGGCCGTGACAATAGCTCAAGGTGGTTCCGCTGTACGCCGTGTCATTGTTCGTATAGGCGTAGGTCCGCTTGACGGAAGAGCAGGAGACCACGGCCCCATCGTCGTAGGTTACGGTTTGGGGTGTGGGTGCCGTTTGCGCCACCACCGACCGGCCCAGAGGATCGCTCTCCAGCGCCACCGGCAGCAATTCAAGGGAAAACTGCCAGTTGACTGCGCGGCCGATCATGAGGCGGCGGTCGTAAGAAAAGCCGATTTCCGCCAGCTTGCGGCGCTCCGCGAACCCGAGCAGGATGTGGCTGGAGTCATTGGACCATGCGCCGAAAATGCCGAAGGAGTTGGTTCGCGCAAAGTAGCCGTTGCTGTCGCTGCCCTGGCCGTGAGCGGGCAACGCCGCAGCCCCCAAGAAAAACAAGCCGAGCAGGAAGTGAAGCGGCAGCTTTCCGTATCGCGGGGCAATCGATTCTGACAGGAGCATTCCGTCTACGCCTGCCTCCTGCAATCAGCCCCGCGCGGGCGCAGGGACGACGGACCTGAGGCTGAAGCAACGTTATCAGATGCGCCGCGGGAACTCAGAACGCCGATCGCGCAGACAGGGCAGGAATGAGGAGATTTGCGAATGCTATGCTTGGCACCACATGGATTCGCCCGCGATTGCGATTCGCGACCTGACGCGCCGGTTCGGACAATTCGTCGCGGTGGACGACATCACGTTCAGCGTGGCACAGGGGCAATTCTTCGGTTTTCTGGGGCCGAACGGAGCAGGGAAGTCGACGACCATCAAAATGCTGACCGGCCTGCTGGCGCCGACGTCAGGACAGATGGAACTGATCGGCCTGGATTTCGCGACGCATCCGCTGGAGATCAAGCGGCAGATCGGCGTCGTTCCGGAGGGGCTGGCGCTCTTTGGGCGGCTGACGGCGTGGGAGTATTTGCGGTTTGTGGGACGCATGTACGGGCTCGATGGGCCGACGACCAATCGGCGTGCGGAGGAGCTGCTGGACTTCATGACTCTGGCGGACGAGCCGAAGAAGCTGGTCACGGATTTCTCGCATGGGATGCAGAAGAAGCTGGCGCTGGCCGCCGCGGTGATTCACGCGCCCCGCGTGCTGTTTCTCGACGAGCCGTTTGAGGGGGTGGATGCGGTGGCGGCCGGCACGCTGAAGGCGATGCTGCAGCGCATGATCGAGCGGGGCGCGACGATATTTCTGACGTCGCACGTGCTGGAAATTGTCGAGCGGCTGTGCAGCCACGTCGCCATCATCCATCACGGGCGGCTGGTTGCGAACGGATCGCTCGACGAGCTGCGCGCGGGGGTCGCCGCAGAAATTGCCGCGACCGGCGAAAGGCTGACGCTGGAGCAGATCTTTCTGCGCATCGTGGGAGCTGCCGGGCCCGAGGCCCATCAGGAGGCGTTGCAGGAGCTCTCGTGGCTGGCCTGACAGGCTCGCCGCGCGACCAAAACAGCCTTTTTCGCGGGGGTTTGGCCTCGCCGCTATCCCGGGCCCAATATGCGGCGCTCATCTGGGTGCAGCGGCGCATCTTTCTCAACTCGCTGCGCACCATGCGCGGCAGTTTTGAACTGGGCGCTCGCATCCTGACCGGCTTCATCTTCTTCGCCATTGCGCTGGGACCGGGGTTCGGGATGGGCTTCGGCGCGTATGAGGGCGCGGTCCATGGACGGCCGCTCGCCATCGCCATCCTGCTCTGGGTCTTGTGCGCCGTTTGGCAGGGATTCTCCGCGGTGGCTCCCGCGCTGGCCGGTCAAAACCCCGATCTCAGCTATCTGCTGCGGTTTCCGGTGAGCCTGGGTTCGTGGGTCCTGCTCTATCTGGTGTACGGCATCATGGCGCCGTCAACGCTGATCGGCCTGATTTGGGCTGCGAGCATCGGGATCGGGCTCACGATAGCGCGTCCCGACCTGTTGGGCTGGACGGCGCTCACGCTGGCTCTCGTCGTCCTCTTCAATGTTCTGTTGTCGCGAACGATCCTCGCGTGGGTGGAGCGCTGGATGGCGCAGCGGCGCACGAGGGAGATTGCTACAGCGGTGCTGCTTTTTGTGGGTCTGGGGGCGCAGGCGCTCAATCCGGCATTTCATCATTACGGCCATCACTGGCCGGCCAGCCACGGCGCGGCGCACCTCTCCCATCGCATATGGGAGGCGCAGGCCGCCTTCCCGCCCGGCATGGCGGCGGAGGCTCTGGCGCTGCCGTTGCGACACAAGGGCGGTGGCGCTCTGCCGTTGGGCGGGCTGGCGCTCTACACCGCCGGCGTGACTGGTCTGCTGCTGGTGCGGCTGCGTTCGGAGAGCCGGGGCGAGAATTTCAGCGAGGTGCGGCGCGAGCCTGCTGCCAGGACGCGAAGGCGGGCTCGTCCGCGGTTCGAGTTCTCCGGTCCCGTGGCCGCAGTTTTTGAGAAAGACCTGCGTTACCTCCTGCGCAGCGGCCCGATGCTCTACAACCTCGCGGCGCCGCTGGTGATGGTCTTCCTCTTCAGCGGACTTTACGGATCGGGCACTGCTGCGGGCGGTTTTCGCCATGCTTACGCTCTGCCCACGGCGCTGATCTGGGCCTTTCTCGGGCTCACGCGGATCGTCAGCAACAGTTTCGGCGCGGAGGGCCAGGGCATGCAGTTCTACTATCTTTCTCCGACGCCGCTGCGCCTGGTGATGCTGGGCAAGAACGCCCTGCACGTGCTGCTGTTTCTGGTGGAAGCGGCGGTGATCACCGGCGTCGTTCTCTACCGCGTCGGACCGCCAAAGCCGAGCATCGCCGCGGCGACCATCGCGTGGCTGCTGTGCGCCCTGCCGCTCGACCTGGCGGCGGCGAATGTTCTGTCGGTGCTGATGCCGTACCGCGCCAGCGCGGTGCGCATGCGCGGGGCGCAGGGAGGCATGGGCAACGGACTTCTCAGCATGCTGGCGCAGGCAGGCATCGTCGCTCTGGGCGCGATCGTAATCGCGCCTTGTTCCCTGCTCGGCCATCCCTGGCTGGCGACGCCGATTCTGCTGGCCCTGGCTCTGGTGAGCCTCGTGGTCTATGCGCGCGTCCTGGCCAGGATCGACGGTATGATGCAGGGCCGTCGCGAAACGGTGTTGCTCGAAGTGGCCAAAACTCCCGCCGCAAGTTGACGTGCGATCGGGGTTGACGGTTGTTTTCCACGGGAGCTATGCTGCGACTCCTGTATGGAAACCACGGGCAAAGTTGGCGATTTGATGCGCAGGAAAGGCGGCGCAGTGTGGTGGATTGGACCGACGGCTTCCGTCTATGACGCCGTCGTCATGATGGCGGATAAGCAAATCGGCGCGCTGCTGGTGATGAACGATGACCAACTGCTGGGCATCGTCTCCGAACGCGATTACGCCCGCAAAGTCGTCCTGCTGGGCCGCTCGTCGCACGAGACGCCGGTGACGGAGATCATGAGCAGCCCGGTGGCGACGGTGACTCCCGATGCTACCGTCGGCGACTGCATGCGCATGGTCACCGAGCGCCGCTTTCGCCACTTGCCGGTCGTGGAGAACGGCAAGGTGACGGGCATGGTTTCCATCGGAGACCTGGTGAACTGGGTGGTCACCGAACAGCAGGCGACCATCCGCCACCTGGAAGCCTGGATCGCCGGGACGCCCGGATAGACACGCTTCCGGACCTCTAAGCCAGCTCATAGCCCGCGAAGAAGTAGCCGATCTCGAACTGCGCCGTCTCCTCGCCGTCGGAACCGTGGATGGCGTTCTCTTCGATGGATCCGGCGTACTTCTTGCGGATGGTGCCCTCTTCGGCATTGGCCGGATTCGTCGCGCCCATCAGCTTGCGCAGGTCGGCAATGGCGTTGTCCTTCTCGAGGACCATGGGGATGATCGGTCCCGACGACATGAAGTCGGTGAGCGAAGCAAAGAACGGGCGCTCTTTGTGGACGTAGTAGAAGCCCTCCGCCTGGGCTTTCGAGATGGAGAGCTTTTTGATGGCGATGATTTTGAAGCCGGCCTTTTCGATTTCGGCGAGGATGGCTCCGGCGTAGCCTTTGCGGAAGGCGTCGGGCTTGACGATGCTGAATGTGCGCTGGGACAAGTGGAATGGTCTCCCAAAAGTAATGTACTTTCATCAGTGTAGTGCAGGCGGCGAGCCAGTCTGCGCTATCCTATGAAAGCAATATGGCCGCGCCTGCGAAGACGATCATCGATTCCTTCCGTGATGCTGTGCAGGACTTGCTTGTTCCGGAACTCAAGGCATTGCGCGTGTCCGTAGACTCGCTCAAGACCGAAATGCTGCTGCGGAACGACAAGCTGCAGGAATCGATCGACGCCACCCGAGTGGAACTGCGACAGTCTGCCGATTGAGCCAAAGCGGAGCTGCGCCTGCGCGATGAAAGGATGCAGGAATCGATTCGCAGCCTTTCGCAGAAGCTGGATTTCGCCATCGATATCCGGGAAAGACTGGCGGCACTCGAGGCGAGGCTTCCGCGCCAGTAGGCTAACGCATCGACGCCTCACTGGCAGATTCGAATCCGCGAAGTCCTCCGATGCTCAATTCGTTCAGCGCGTCGACGATTGCATCGTTGTCGTCTTCCCGCAGGTAGGCGTCATTCAGGAGGAGCATCGTGGCCCAGCGCTCGAGGCTTCGCTCGTCGATTGCACCTGCACGACAAGCAGAAATGGCCCGATCAATGTCCGCCGCGTCAACCAGGATGGGTGGCTTGGCCGGTAAAAAATGCGAAGTGAGTCGCCGTTCCGCTGGAAGAAATTGAATTTCCATCCTGCCGTGCAATTCACCGAGCAAAGCCTCCAGCGAGATTTCGAGTTTGAGGAATTTGACGAGTGCGTTCCTCTCCTCTGCGGTGATCTCTCGGGATTGCACTGGCACTTCTCCTACCCCTTGCCGATCGCCTTCGCGACGGTTTCGCCAATGGCGGCGGGGGTTTCGACGACGTGAATGCCCGCGGCCTGGAGGGCCTTCATCTTCTCGGCCGCGGTGCCCTGGCCGCCGGAGATGATGGCGCCGGCATGGCCCATGCGGCGGCCTGGAGGCGCGGTTTGTCCGGCGATGAACCCGACGACCGGCTTTTTCACATGCTCCTTCACGTATTGCGCCGCAGCTTCTTCGGCCGTGCCGCCGATTTCGCCGATGAGGATAATCGCTTCGGTCTCGGGATCTTCGTTGAGCAGCCTGAGCGCGTCGACATGCGTGGTGCCGATGACGGGATCGCCGCCGATTCCAATGGCCGTGGACTGGCCGATGCCGCGCTGCGTGAGCTGATAGACGGCTTCGTACGTCAGCGTGCCGGAGCGCGAAACGATGCCGATGGAGCCTTCCTTGTGAATGCGTCCGGGCATGATGCCGACCTTGGCCTTGCCGGGCGAGATGACGCCGGGGCAGTTGGGGCCGATGAGCCGCGACTTCGAATGCTTGAGGACGCTCCAGACCTTCACCATATCGTTGATGGGGATGCCTTCAGTGATGCAGATGATGAGCGGCACGCCGGCATCGTTGGCTTCCAGGATAGCGTCGGCGGCAAACGGCGGCGGCACGAAAATCACCGAGACGTTGGCGCCCGTCTCTTCGACCGCTTTGTGCACCGTGTCGAAGACCGGCCAGCCTTCGTGGATGGTTCCACCCTTGCCGGGCGTCACGCCGCCGACGACTTTCGTGCCGTACTCGGCGCAGCCTCTGGCGTGGAAGGTGCCTTCGCGGCCCGTGATGCCCTGCACAATCAAACGCGTGTTTTTATCGACAAGAACAGCCATTTAGCTCCTAGCTCCCAGCTCTTAGCTTCTAGCTCCCAGGGACGCAATCAGCGCACTTAACATTTTGCCAACCTCGATGCTGAGTGACTGTGCTTCATCCCGAAGCTTCACTTCTCCCATTTCCAATTGCCTTGCAACAAGAATCTGGGTTTGAACCTCGTAATTCGATCCCTGCGCAAGGCCCAAAAACTGCCGGAACTCGCCTTCCGTAAGCCTGCCGCGCCCCTCAGCGATATGGCTCGCAACCGAAACCGCGGCTCGCCTCAATTGCGAGATGAGTCCGCAGGTCTCATTTCGCGGAAACGAGCGCGTCAGCCGATAAATCGCTACCGTCATCTCCATCGCCAGCTGCCAAACCACCAAGTCCTGAAATGCCTGTGTCATGCTCAGCCGCTCCTGGCTAACAGCTAAGGGCTAGCGGCTGGTAGCTGCATTAACGACTTTCTGCGCTGCGTCCTGCATTGTTTCGCCCACGATGAATTTCAATCCGGAGTCCTGAAGGATTTTGCGGCCCTGCTCGACATTCGTTCCTTCGAGCCGCAGAACGACGGGAACCTTCACGTTCAGATTTTTTGCGGCCTGGACCACGCCCTGTGCCAGGGTGTCGACGCGCAGGATGCCGCCGAAGATGTTGATGAAGACGGCCTGGACGTTTTTGTCCGAGAGCAAAATCTCGAAGGCGTGCTCGATCTGCTGCTGGTTGGCGCCGCCGCCCACGTCGAGGAAGTTGGCCGGCATACCGCCGGCGTACTGAATGATGTCCATGGTGGCCATCGCGAGGCCGGCGCCGTTCACCATGCAGGCGATGTTGCCGTCGAGTTTGATGTAGTTGAGCGCGTACTTCGACGCTTCGACCTCAAGCGGATCCTCCTCGGCGACGTCGCGCAGTTCCTTTAGATCCTTGTGGCGGAACATCGCGTTGTCGTCGAAATTGATCTTGCAGTCAAGGGCGAAGAGCTGGTCGTCCTTCGTGGTGATGAAGGGGTTGATCTCCAGCAGCGAAGCGTCGGTGTCGATGTAGGCGCGATAGAGGCCGGTCATGAACTTCACCGCGTCGTTGATCTGCGTCGGCTTGAGGCCGAGGGCGAAGGCCAGCTCGCGCGCCTGATAAGGCTGAAATCCGACGGCGGGGTCGATGTAGGCCTTGTGGATGGCTTTGGGGTCCTTCGCAGCGACCTCTTCGATCTCCATGCCGCCCGCTTGCGAGGCCATGAAGACCAGCTTTGCCGCGGCGCGGTCGAGCACGATGCCGAGATAAAGCTCGCGGTCGATCGCAGCTGTCTCCTCGATGAGCAGGCGCTGCACCTTCTGCCCCTGCGGGCCGGTCTGGTGGGTGACGAGCTGCATGCCGAGGATCTGCCTGGCATACTGCTCCGCCTCGTCGAGCGTCTTCGCGACTTTGACGCCGCCGCCCTTGCCGCGTCCGCCAGCGTGAATCTGTGCCTTAACGACGACGCCCTTGGCGCCGCCGGTGAAGAGACGTTTCGCAATTTCGAGGGCTTCATCGAGCGTGTTGGCGACCTCGCCCTTCGGAATCGCCACGCCATACTTCGCCAGAATGTCTTTTGCCTGATATTCGTGAATTTTCATAGGAAATGACCGGCAGGGTGTTTCGCTTCAGCTTCTGTCGCAGATGGATTACGAGCATTATCCGCGCCGCAATCTCTGATGAGGGCCGAACGATTAGTGTAGCGAAGGCGCGCGAGCCGCGGCAACCGTGGCGAGGGCTCAGCGCTCTGGCGCATGGGGGAATTGCAGGTAGCATGGAGGCATCCCCATGCACGCCCTGCGCGAGACGCTCAAAAGAATGACCGAGGAGCATGGCACGCTCACCCGGGAAGAAGCGCACGCGGTATTGCACGCCATCCTGACCAGCGAAGCCGACGCCGCAGCGGATCAGGCGATTGCCGCGCTGCTGGCGGTGATGGCTGCGCGCGGCGAGACGGTTGAGGAGCTGACCGGCTTCGCGGAAGCCATGCGGGAGATGTCGCTGCCGGTGCCGCTGACGGAGGAAGAGCGCGCCGTGCTGGTCGATACCTGCGGCACGGGTGGGGATGGACGCGGCACGTTCAATATTTCCACGGGCGCGGCGCTGGTGGCCGCCGCGGCGGGAGCCAAAGTAGCCAAGCACGGCAATCGCGGCATGACATCGAAGTGCGGCTCCGCGGATGTGCTGGAGGCCATGGGTGTGCCGGTGGCAATGACGCCGGCGCAGTCGGCCGAGTGCCTGCGTGCCACGGGCTTCACATTTCTTTACGCGCCGGCGCTGCATCCGGCGATGAAGCGAGTGCAGCCCATCCGCCGCGCGCTGGGCTTTCGCACCATTTTCAATCTCGCTGGTCCGCTCACAAATCCAGCCGGCGCGCCCGCGCAGATCATGGGCGTGTATGCGCCGGAAAAGCTGGAAGTGGTGGCGGGGGCCATGGCGCTGCTGGGGATTCGTCACGGGCGGGTAGTCCACGCGCGCAACGGGATCGATGAGATTGCGTTGTCGGCGACGGACACTATCCTGGTCGCGTCACCGGAGCCTCCGGTCCGTACCGTGGTGTACCCCGAAGATGCCGGGCTGGCCCATGCGCCGCTCGGTCATTTGCAGGGCGCGGAAACGGCCGCGGGCAATGCTGCGATTTTGGAGGCGATTTTGGCCGGCGCCGACGATGGTCCGCGCTGCGACGTGGTGTTGCTGAATTCTGCTGCGGCGCTGGAAGCCGCGGGTTTGGTCCGCGGATTGAGAGAAGGGGTGGCATGTGCCGCGGAGGCAATTCACTCCGGCGCCGCGCGCAAAACGCTCGGCGCTCTTCGGGACTTCGGCAACGCGCTGGGGAACTGACGTCGCGGCGCCGAGGAGCCAGGCGACGATGGGGGCAAGTCGGGGCCAAAACAAGTCGAAGGGGCAGGGCCGGAATCCTCGCAGAAAACGATTACTTTGCGGTAAGCTGGCGACGCGCGGTTTTTCCGGCCGCAGGATCAAACGACATGGCGATTGTTGCGGGAGTGGATTTTGGAACGCTCAGCGTCCGCGTTTCCATCGTAGACAGCGAGCGCGGCCGGCTGGGCACAGCCGTCGAAGAGTATCCGCTGCACCGGCGGCGCGACGATCCCGATTTTGCGACACAGGCCCACGCGGATCATATGCGCGCGCTGGCGGCAGCCACGCGCAAAGCGATCGCCAATGCGGGCATTTCCGGCGACCAGGTGGACGCGATTGCGCTGGACACGACGGGGTCGAGCGTCGTGCCGGTAGACGCGCAGATGCAGCCGCTCAACGAATACTACCTGTGGTGCGATCACCGCGCGAAGGCCGAGGCCGAGCAGATCACAGCGCTCGCGCACGAGGAGAATCTGGAAGCCATTGAGTGGTGCGGCGGGGTCTACTCACACGAGTGGGGATTCGCCAAGCTGCTGCACTGGCTGCGGCACAATCCGGAGAAACGGGGCCGGTTCGCCTCGGCGTTCGAGCATTGCGACATGGTGGCTGCCACGTTGTGCGGCGTCACGAATCCCGCGCAGGCGAAGCGCAGCGTTTGCGCCATGGGCCACAAGTGGATGTGGAATCCCAAATGGGACGGATTGCCCTCGCAGGAGTTTCTGTCGCGCCTCGACCCGTTAATGGACGGCGTGCGGGACAAGCTGCAGGGGGACTATCGGACCTCCGATGCCATCGCCGGGCATCTCGCTCCGGAGTGGGCGGAACAACTGGGGCTGCGCCCGGGTATTCCTGTTCCCGTGGGCGCTTTTGACGCGCACTGGGACGCTCTCGGCGCGGGTTGCCGGGAGGGCGACGTGGTCAACGTGGTCGGCACGTCGACCTGCATCATCGCCATGGCGCGTTCATCGCGGCTCATTCCAGGCGTTTGCGGAGTGGTTCCGGGCAGCGTACATCCGCAATACACCGGCATTGAAGCTGGCTTATCGGCGACGGGCGACATTTTTGAAGCGATTGCTCGACGCGCGGGAACAAAGGTTGCCGAGCTGTCGCAGGGACTCGATCGCTATCGCGCGGGGCAAACCGGCCTGTTGCGCCTGAGCTGGGATAACGGCGACCGCACCGTGCTGGTGAATGCCGCGCTGGGCGGCGTGACGCTGGGCTGGAACCTGCTGCACACGGCGCAGGATGAGCTGTTCGCGGCCATTGAAGGCACGGCATTCCATACGCGCATCATCCTGGAACGGATGGCTGAATATGGCGTGCCGGTCGATCGCGTGATCAACGCCGGGGGCATCCCGCAGAACAACACGGTCCTGAACCATGTGTACGCGAACGTGCTGGGCAAGCCGGTGCTCGTGCCGTCGGAAATCCCCACCAGCCTGGGTTCGGGGATTTTCGCGATGCTTGCGGCGGGGGCCTTCCCCACGATTGAAGCCGCGCAGGCCAAGCTGTGCCCGAAGTACACCGAATTCAAGCCCGATCCGGCAGCGTCTGCCGTGTACGAGCGGCTCTATCCGCTCTACCGCAAGGCCTATTTCGCGCTCGGCACGCGCTCGGCGCCGGCCGTTGCGCTGGGAGACATCCTGCCGGAAATTCGCAAAATCTCTGCCGAGGTGAACGCTGGTGACTGACCAAAAAGGAACTGTGATGGGCACAAATTGGACAGCCGGAATACTGGCCGCAGCAGCGATGCTGTTTGGAGTCGGTCTGGGGCAGGCGCAAACGGCTGCGCCGCCGGCGGTGCTGACGATTCATGCGGATCAATCCGTAGCCAAAGTCAGCCCTACGCTCTACGGCCTGATGACCGAGGAAATCAATTATTCCTATGAGGGCGGCCTCTACGCCGAGATGGTCCGCAACGGCACGTTTCGCAGCGACTGGAGCGGTGTGCCGCACTGGATCCTGGCGGAGCGCGGGAACGCTGAAGCGAAAATCGGCATGGATGACGCCAGTGGTCCGAGCGCGGCCCTGACGACCAGCCTGCGTCTCGACGTGAGCCAGGCTGATGCGCGGAATCCCGCGGGCATCGTGAACGACGGCTATTGGGGATTCGCGCTCCGTCCCGATACGGAGTACCACGGCTCGTTCTACGCGAGGACGGAGGAAGGGTCGCCGGCGGAAGTCACCGTTGCGCTGATGAATAACGAAACCGGCCAGGCCGCAGCGACGGGCACGGTTTCCGGCATTGGACCGGAATGGAAGCGCTACAGATTCACGCTGAAAACCGGGGCGATTCGCGCATCGACAGACAACTCGCTGGTGATCACGACAGCGCGGAAGGGCACGCTGTGGTTCCAGCTGGTTTCACTGTTCCCGCCCACCTATCACGATCGCCCGAACGGCACTCGCACGGACCTGATGGAGAAACTCGCGGCGATGCATCCGGCGTTTTTACGCTTCCCCGGCGGCAATTATCTGGAGGGGAACAAAATTGCCGAGCGCTTCCAGTGGAAGAAGACGATCGGGCAGCCCGTCGATCGGCCGGGGCACGAGAGTCCGTGGGGCTATTGGTCGACCGATGGCTTCGGCCTGCTGGAGTTTCTGGGGTGGTGCGAGGATCTGCACATGCAGCCGGTGCTCGCCGTCTACGCGGGCTATTCGCTCGAGGGCGAACATGTGAATCCCGGCGCGGACCTCGAGCCCTACGTGCAGGACGCGCTGGATGAGCTCGAATATGTGACCGGCGCGGCCGATACGACCTGGGGCGCAAAGCGCGCGCAGGATGGGCATCCGCAGCCCTTTCACCTGACGTATGTGGAGATCGGCAACGAAGACCAATTCGATCGCTCGGGCAGCTACGATGGCCGGTACCTGCAGTTTTCTAAGGCGATCAAGGCGAAGTACCCCGATCTGCAGCTCATTGCGACCGCTCCGGTCAAAAGCGTGCGGCCCGATGTGCTCGATGACCACTACTATCTGCGCGCGACGGATTTCTTCCGCGACACGCACCATTACGACAAGACCGACCGGAGCGGTCCGAAGATTTTCGTTGGCGAATGGGCGACGCGCGAAGGCGGCCCGACGCCGAATTTTGGAGCGGCTCTCGGCGATGCGGCCTGGATGACCGGCCTCGAGCGCAACAGCGACATCATCGTGATGGCGTCCTATGCGCCGCTGTTGACCAACGTCAATCCCGGGGCGATGCAGTGGGAACCGGACCTGATCGGCTACGACGCGCTGCGCAGCTACGGCTCGCCCAGCTACTACGCCCAGGTGATGTTCTCCAGCTATCTTGGCAGCGAGATCGTCGGATCGTCTCTCCAGGACGGCGGGGCAAAGCTGTTTTATTCCGTCACGGCGGACCCGGTGAAGAAGCAGATTGATCTGAAGCTGGTGAACGCATCGTCCGATCCCCAGACGATCGAACTGCGTTGCGACGGAGCGAACCTGGCCGCAACGGCAAAGCTGATCACGCTGCGGGCCGACAGCACCCAGGCCACGAACAGCATCGACCAACCGGCGAACATCGTTCCGGTCGAAAACACCGTGCAGGTGGCAGGTCATGAACTGCACCACACCATGCCGCCGTATTCGATCCAGGTGCTGCAACTGGAGGAGCGCTGATCGCGGGCACGCACTCGATCTGGGTGGCGTTTGCAGGAGGGCGAACCCGTCGGCGCCATGAATCAGGCAGGCTGCGCAGTTCTGGTGGGCCCGGAGGGATTTGAACCCCCAACCAAGGGATTATGAGTTTCCGGACATCTCTGTAAGTCTATGATAATGCAAGAAATGTGAGCGTAATTAAGAGTAGCCCTAAGTAATTGAGCGACCGTAATTTAGAGCAATTTATCGAAACAGGGAAAAGCTGATGAGTGTACCGCTCCTGTACCTTTGAATAGTCGGGACTCCAGGATTCCCCATAGGTTTGACACAGCTTCGCCTTCGCCAAAATTCTCGAGCGACAGTACGTCTGCGATTTGGGTTTGCGATCTAAGCGGCGTCAGGTTCGGTACTCATGACTGGACCTGCGGGAAAGCTGAGCCACGTAGAGCACCTGAAGCCCGGAGTGTCATCAGCGGCAGCCGAAGCTCCAAGAACTTGACCGGAAGACCCTCGAGTCTGCTGAAACGCCTGCGCGGGAAACTGAATGATTTTAGAGACCCACCCGGCTTGGGGAAGTTCTCCTCTTCGCGGAACCGAGACTAGACCGCCTTGAGCGCTTCGGAGAAACGACGACAATCGAGCCGTCCGCATTTCTCTTGAGCAAATGCATGGACGCGGCCTTCGCCACGACATCTCTTGGGCCGATCTCAGACGGAAGTCGGCCAGCATGCATTTCCCAAAATGAGGCGACATTCGACAATAGACTCTTGTACGAATCAAAACGCTTCGTGCCAAGTGTCTCGAAAAGGGAAGTCGTCGTAAGCATGTTCACACCTCCATTATGCCCCAGATTCCTCATGCGCGCGAACCTCTCTTTTTAGATGCAGCGGACTTTTGGGCTTTCGGAGTAGTCGCTCTTTTACTTTTGGATACAGAGTTTTTTCTGACTTTGAGGGGAAAGATCCTCTTACCCTTAGCTGCAGGAACCTTCTTGGCCGCTGCCAGAGCTCTTTTCATAGCGGAGATCACATCGGCAGGGGTCATTCTATTGCTTTTGGCTGTGAATGCATGCACATGCACATCATCTTCCCACGCCGCATCGAGTGACCGTAGAAGCGCGGACATTTCGGACGCAGGGCGAAGGCCCTTTCTTGTGCGAACGATCAGAACGCTGGAGCCATCGGCAGTTTTTGTAAAAGGCTTGAAACGGTGAATCGCTAATAGGATGTTTTGCCGCTCTCGAAGTCTTCTGGTTGCGCGCCCGAATGCTTCCAAATCGTCAGTTTCGCGTGCAGCCAGAGCGTTGATTTCCTTCCGTTCTTTGTCTGTCAGATCGCCTTTACGCTTCCAAACACTACGCAAACTCGGCTGACGCTCCAAAATCACGGCTCGTGAAGCAACCAATAGCTCCTGCCCCTCGGATGGCGTCGCTTCCCGCATGACTTCAAGCCACCAAGGATCATCATGTCGCGAAAACGCCTCTAAAAGCGAACGGGCCTTCACGCCATCAGACGATTCGTTAAGGATGGATTCCAACTCCGTCAAGAACGAACGGGAACGGGGTGTGCCTAAGGCATTCACAGATGCAAATCGAAATGCGGCTCCAATCTGAGCTGACTTGTGGTGACGTGTCAGCACCTGATTGCTCCGCGCGCGAGAGAGGCAAAAACTCTCAAGAGCGACAAGTCCCTTTTCGTCGATGGCTGTAATAAAACCTAGTGATGGATGCTTCACTAGGACCAGATTGTCTATCAACTGGTCAAGATTGTAGCCGGCAAATTCGAAACCGAGGGCACGTGCATCGCGGAGTAGGTAGTCCGCCCTATCGACATCGACTTGCCCATCAATGAGGGAATGAAGCCATCCCAATGCTCCTACTTTTGGCTCAAGAAAATCGTAGTCAGGCTC
>DATDHZ010000055.1:0-7536 GCA_036521315.1 Acidobacteriaceae bacterium | reverse complement strand
GGCGGTGAGCTCGCCGAGGGTTTTCAGCTCGGAGAATTGGGCTTCGTCGGAGGCGTCCGCCACGGAGCCTGGGCGGAGACCGTCGCCGAGCGAAAAGCTGACGTCGTACTTCGCCATCACCTTGACGATGCGGTCGAAGTGCTCGTAGAGGAAATTCTGCCTGTGGTGGTGAGTCATCCACTGGGCGAGGATAGCGCCGCCGCGGCTGACGATGCCGGTGATGCGCTTCGCCACCATGGGGACGTACTGGATGAGGACGCCGGCGTGGACGGTGAAGTAGTCGACGCCCTGCTGGGCCTGCTCTTCGATGACCTCGAGGTAGACGTCGATGTTGAGGTCTTCGAGGCGCTTCACGCGGGCGAGCGCTTCGTAGATGGGAACGGTGCCGATGGGAACGGGCGAGTGGCGGAGGATCGTGTCGCGGATTTCGGGGATGTCGCCCCCGGTGGAGAGGTCCATGACGGTGTCAGCGCCGTGTTGGACGGCGGTGTGGAGCTTGCGCAGCTCATCGTCGATGTTGGAGGAGATGGCAGAGTTGCCGATGTTGGCGTTGACCTTGCAGCGGGTGGCGATGCCGATGCCCATCGGCTCGAGCTCGGGGTGGTTAATGTTAGCGGGGATGATGAGGCGCCCGGCGGCGACTTCGTCGCGGACGACCTGGACCGCGAGGTTTTCACGCTGGGCGACATAGGCCATTTCCTCGGTAAGGAGGCCTTTGCGGGCGAAGTGCATCTGCGACATGTTGGTGTCGCCGGTGAGGGCGGCTTCCGCTTTGCGGCGGACGATCCAGTCGGCGCGGGGTTTGAGGATTTCCAAAGTAGGATTGGACGCTGCCATCGTTGCCACCTCTGCGTTTAAGTCGTGGATCTGGAGCTTGTGGAGCGGGTGAAGGTTCTGCAAAGACCTGATTATAAATCCGCGCCAGAGGAGAGGCACGGAAGCTAAGGAGCAGTCAGCTACGATCCGGCTGGGGATGGGGCGGTCAGCGCAGAAACGGGCCGCTCTACCGGTTTCCCGGCACCCGGAAGGTGGCGCGACCCCGATTGGGGCATTGCGGCGGAGCGCGAGTGATGGCAAGCTGCTGGGAACACTCTCGAGGAGCTTATGAAAGCAGGGGATTGGCAGGGGATGTGCGTCCTTGCGCTTGCGCTGGTATCGGGATGCGCGCTGGCGCAAAGCTCCACGATGTCCCAGGCAGAGATGAAGAGGCTGGAGGGATACACGCATGTGCCCGCGGACGTGAAGGGATTCGCGGCGGAGTACGTGGCCGCCTGGAACGCGAAGGATGGGGGACGGCTGGCGGGGCTGATGGCGCCGCAGTCGCGTGCGTGCATTACGGCGGACAACAAGGCGGTTTACGACGAGATCGAGCGGACCGAGATGCGCGACGAGGTTGCGCCAGGGTATCTGCTTTCCCTGATGCCGGTGAATGAGGGCAACCTGCAGGCGCTCCGGCTGGAGGGATATTTCCTGGTGAAGCCGGAGCGGGAGCTGCACATCGACTACAGCTATCCCAATACGAACGATGGGGGGCAGCTGGTGCTGTATCTGGTCCACGGGAATGGGCGCTGGATGAGCGATTTTCCGTGCATGACAGGGGAGGGGATCCGGGATTTCAAAGACGCCGCGGCTGACCGGGAACGGTACAAGGCGATGGCGGCGCAAATCAAAGAGCCGTTGCGGTCGGAGCTACTGGGAATGCTGAGCAAGCACCAGACGGGAGAAGCCGAGGAGCGATATAAGGCGGTCACCGGATGCGATATGAGGACGGCGATGCTGGTGATCAACGCGATGGACGGGCGCATGCCGTAGAGCAGGCTGCAGGTTACAGGTTGCAGGGTGCAGGGGAACGGGGAAGAGACTTCGCGGCACAGGGCATGGGGGGCAGGGCCTGGGGGGAATTTGCGTCGTGATATCCGTCACATGCGCGGCGGAACGTGCATTGCATACAATAGAGCCATCATGAAGCTCAGGGTGCAACAAACGCGGATCGCGGTGGCGGTGGCGGTAGTGCTGGGGGCCATTTTGTATCTGGCGGTGACCGGCGCGGAAGCGAACAAGAGCTACTACGTCACGATCCAGGAGCTGCAGACGATGGGGAACAAGGCCTACACGCGGAATCTGCGCGTGGCGGGCAGTGTGCAGCCGGGAACGATTGCGCGGGATGGGTCGCACGCGAATTTCGTGCTCGTGGAGAACGACCGCAAGCTGCAGGTGGCATACACGGGCGAAGAGCCTCCCCCCGACACCTTTAAGGACAATAGCCAGGCGTTGGCGATTGGAACATACGGGCGGGACGGGGTGTTCCACGCGACAGGATTGCAGGCGAAGTGCGCAAGCAAGTACGCGCCGGCTCAGCCGGGACAGCAGAAGACGGCAGGGGCGCCCGCGCAAACAGCCGCGATGACGACGGCGGCGGGACAGTAACGGCAGCGTTTAGGGCTCAGGCAGACAGCTTTCCCCCAGAGCCGCCGCGAAAACCGGGGGCGCGAGGAGCTAAAGACAGGGAATAGGGTGTAGGAAATGCGGTTTCCTGCGCCGTCGTCGTCGTGTGTCCGGAGGGCGGCGAGGGCTCGTGACTCAGATGACCAACGTCATTGCCGAATTCGATCAGGTATCGAAGCTGTACGGGACCTTTGCGGCGCTGCGGAAGGTCTCGGCGCAGTTCGAGCGGGGACGCGTGTATCTGGTGCTGGGCGAGAACGGCGCGGGCAAGTCGACGCTGCTGCGGACGCTGGCGGGGCTGCTGAAGCCGAGCTACGGGAAAGTGAAGATTTTCGACGAAGCGGGGCACGCGCAGGAGCCGATGGAGGCGCGGGAGCGGATTGGGTACATGAGCCACGCCACCATGCTGTACGACGAGTTTTCGGGCGTGGAGAATTTGCGGTATTTTGCGAGCCTCTACCGGGGACGGGATTGCGTGCCGGCGGAAGAGGCGCTGCGCAGCGTGGGGCTCGATCCGGCGCTGAAGCGGGCGGTGGGGCAGTATTCGCAGGGGATGAAGCAGCGGGCGTCGCTGGCGCGGGTGCTGGTGGCGCGGCCGGAGTTGCTGCTGCTCGACGAGCCGTTCTCGAATATGGACATCCAGAGCGCGTACCAGATGCTGCGGTTGCTGGAGACGTTCCGGACAGAGCAGCGGACGATTTTGCTGACCACGCATCAGCGGGAGCTGGCGGAGCCGCTGGCGGATTTTGTGCTGACGCTGAAGGCGGGCGCGGTGGAGTCACTGGCGGAGGGTCCGTATGCGTCGGCCGGAGAGCTGCGCCTGGCCGGGGTTGCGATCGGAGCGGGGAGCGCGATGCGATGAGTCATAAGACCAATGCAGCGCGGATTTTGGAAGGGTTGGGGATTGCTTACGAGATTCGGGAGTATGCGGTCGATCCCGAGCAGTTTTCTGCGCAGGTGGTGGCGGAGAAGATTGGTCTGCCGGCGGAGCAGGTGTTCAAGACGCTGTTGTGCGTGACCAGCGAGAAGGAACATGTGTTTGCAGTGGTGCCGGGGGATGCGGAGCTGGATTTGAAGAAGCTGGCTGCGGCGGCCGGGGCGCGCAAGGCGGAGATGGTTACGCTGAAAGAGGTCCAGCCGCTGACGGGGTACATTCGCGGCGGCGTGACGGTGTTTGGGGCGAAGAAGGATTTTCCCGTCTACGTGGACGAGACGATGGAGTTGTTCGATGTGGTGAGCGTCTCGGCCGGGATGCGCGGGGTGCAGGTGCTGCTGAAGCCTGAGGATTATCTGCGGGCGGCCCGCGCAATCGTGGCGGACCTGACCAAAGCCAGAGCACAGAGCACAGAGATCAGGGCACAGGACTCGGAGCATACCGGGGGACGCCCATGAGCATGGATACAGCCAAGATGCGGCCCTCCACTCAGCGGCTAAAGCCCCTTTCTTTTACGGCGCTTCACGGCACGGCTGAAGCCGCGCCCCTTCAAGACCGCACCGCGAAAGAGCATGCGCCGTGAGAGCCGCTTATTTCATGACGCACCTTAAGAAGGACCTGCAGCTGGAGTGGCGGTCGAAGGACGCGATCAACTCGATGCTGTTTTTTGCGCTGCTGGTGGTGGTGGTGTTCAGCATGGCGTTCGATCCGACGCGCGCGGTGAGCCGGCAGATTGCTGGTGGAATTCTGTGCGTGGCGACGATGTTCGCGGCGGTGAGCGCGCTGAACCAGGCGTGGGCGCGGGAGCTGCGCAACCAGGTGCTGGACGCGCTGCGGATGACGCCGGCCCCGGCAGCTTCGCTGTTTCTGGGCAAGACGCTGGCGAATTTCCTGTTCGTCACGGTGGTGGAGCTGGTGCTGGCGCCGGTGTTTGTGGTGTTTTACAACCTGCATGCGCTGGGGAATCCCTGGCTGCTGGCGCTGGTGCTGCCGCTGGGGACGTGGGCGCTGATTGTGAACGGGGTGTTCTTCGCGGCGCTGTCGACCCGGACGCGGGTGCGCGAGCTGCTGCTGCCTCTGCTGCTGTTCCCGATTTTTATCCCGGCGCTGGTGTGGATGGTGATGGCGGCCTCGTCGATTTTGACGGGGGAAGGGGATGCGGTTACGTCGATCAAATCGCTGGCTGCGTATGACGCGATTTTTACGACGGTGTGCCTGATGCTGTTTGAGGTGATCCTGCACGCGGAGGGCTAGCCGGGACTAGCCGTCCATGCGGGGGCCTTCGGCGCGGCTGCCGTCGAGGCAACTGCCTTCGGCATTCGTGGGGAGGGTCGCGATGGGGACGGTGGTGACGGGATGGGAGAGACCGAGAATGCGGGTCCTTCGGCTTGCGGCGGGATTTCTCTTTACGCCAAAAGCAGGCGCAAAGGATTATCGGTGCTTCGCTCAGGATGACAGGTTTGTTTTACCAGCGGCCGGAGTGGTGGTGATGGAGGTAGTGGGCGGCGGAGAAGGCGACGATCCAGAGGCCGACGACGAGGGAGCCGACTGTGAGGATCCATTTGCGGACCGGGCGGTCGTGCTCGGCGAGGCGCGAAGTTTTGCGGACGCCAAAGATCTGACCAGCCAGGCCAACGATCATGAGGAGGACGCCGACGGTGAGAGTGATCCAGGTCACGGTCATGGCATACCTTTTTACCTTAATGGACATAGATGCGGGAAGAGGGGAGTGGGTCACGCCGAGGAATTCAGCATGCCAGGACGAACGAAGTCCGTCATTTTGCTTGTCGGATCGCTGGCGCTTGCAGGCTTTTGGCCTGCCGTCGCGCAGACTCCGGGGGCACCCTCCGAGAGTGCGGAAAACCCCTGCGGGCTTCCACAATTGGCGTCGATTGTGAGCCGGATTACGGATCCGGACCGGACGGTTCTCATGAACGACTATCTGCCCGGCATGGTCCGACAGACAAGGATGCAGTGGTATCCGCTGGTTCCATTGCGGGCACGGCCGCCCGAAAACAAAAAAGGCTGCACGCTAATTGAATTCACTCTTCATGCGGACGGGAAGGTCTCCGACATGAAAATGGCGACTTCTTCCGGAGACGTTGCAAGGGATCATGCAGCGTGGGCTGCGATTACGAGCGCAGCGCCCTTTTCGTTGTTTCCCGCGAGCGTAAAGGAGCAGAAGATCGTACTGAGGTTTGCATTTCTTTATAACGAACCCCCGGCGGCGGGTGCAAAGTGAGGCCGAGCTTTCGGCGAGAGGTTGCAGGCATGAAATTTTGGCGATGGATCTGGCTGGCGGTCACGCTGGGTGTGCTGGCGGAGGGGTTCCGCGTGGCGCTGTTTGTGGTGCCGACGGACGCGCAGCAGGGCGATGTGCAGAGGATTTTCTACTATCACATCCCTTCGTGGGCGGGGATGGGGGTGTTCTTCGCGCTCAACCTCGGGTGCAGCCTCGTGTATCTGGCGGTGCGAAACAAGAATCAGGCGCTCGCGCTGAAGGCGGATGCGCTGGCGGTGACATCGGCGGAGGTCGGAGTCGTGTTCTGCCTGATCGGGCTGGTGACGGGATCGCTGTGGGGGCGCGCGGTGTGGGGCATCTGGTGGACGTGGGATGCGCGGCTAACGTCGACGCTGGTGCTGTGGCTGATTTATGTGGCGTATCTGCTGCTGCGGCGGTTTGGGGCGGGCGAGCAGATGCGGACGCTGGCGGCGGTGATGGCGATCTTCGGCTATCTGGATGTGCCGCTGGTGTACTTCTCGACGCGTTGGTGGCGGACGCAGCATCCGGCGCCGGTGTTCGGCGGCGCGCCGGGCTCAGGGATCGATCCCAGCATGATGCCGGCGGTGTGGTGGAACCTGGCGGGCTGGGTGATGTGGGGGATTTTTGTGGCGAGCCTGCGCTATATGTCGGAATATCGCGCGCAGAAAGCCGAGCAGGATGAGGCGCTGCGGTTGCTGGACGTGGATCAGGCGCTGGCCGGGGCCGCGCCCCAGGGAGCGAGGTAATGATGGATATGGGACATCGGCATCTGGTGCTGGCGTATGCGGCGACGATTGTGATTCATCTGGTGTACATGGCGTACGTGGCGGTGAAGTGGCGGGCGGCGAAGCGGGCGGAGGGGTAGTGCAGGGAGTCTGTCTGGGCGCGGGGCGTTCCCTCTCGGACAAACTGGTCCGGGACTAAAGGCCAGTTGTGGGGGAGCGCTGATTCTCCGGTCTCAAGGCCGGGGCTTCTGCCGCCATGCCGCTTGCGGCACCGCTTCGCATGCCTCGAGATCGGTCTGCGCTGCCTGTTGCGCCTGGGAATGGAGAGCGTCGCTTCGCGTGCCTCGAATCAGGGAGTGCGAGCCATTCCATCGCCTGAAAATGATCGCCGGGATGACAAAGTAAGGCCCAAAAACTTACATTAGAAAAATGCGTGATTTGCGGAAATTTGTCGTTTTGAGCGTGGCCGGTTTTCTGATGGCGATGGGTGCGCGGGCGCAGCAGGAGCAGCCGCTGCATCCGGAGGACACTTCGGCTCTGCATCCACCGGCGGGCGCGAAGGTGGCGATTGTGGAGTTCGCAGACCTGGAGTGCCCGATGTGCGGGCGGGAGAACCCCGTAATCACCCAGGCGGAGGAGAATTATCACGTGCCGCGGGAGTGGCACGATTTTCCGCTGCCCATGCATAACTGGAGCTTCCAGGCGGCAGTGAATGCGCGCTGGTTCGACACGAAGTCGAAAAAGCTGGGCGACGATTACCGCAATGCCGTGTTCGCGAATCAGGGAAACATCGAGACCAAGGCGGATCTCCAGCAGTTCACGCAGAAGTTTGCCCAGCAGCATGGGACGGCGCTTCCCTTCGTGATGGATCCGCAGGGAACGCTGACGGCGGAGGTGAAGGCCGATCAGGCGCTGGGCGAGCGCATGGGCGTGCACGAGACGCCGACGGCGTTTGTGGTGACCGAGCATGGCTACAAGCAGGTAATGGACTTCGACAAGCTGTTCTCGATGCTGGATGAGGCGGAAGGGAAGTAGAGGCAGGGTGTAGGGTGTAGCGTTCAGGGTTCAGGGTTCAGGGTTCAGGGTTCAGGGTTCAGGGTTCAGGGTTCAGGGTTCAGGGTTCAGGGTTCAGGGTTCAGGGTTCAGGGTTCAGGGTTCAGGGTTCAGGG
>DATDHZ010000054.1:0-93885 GCA_036521315.1 Acidobacteriaceae bacterium | reverse complement strand
GATTTCCTTCATCGAGTAGAAGATCTCGCCGTTCAGGAACTCGTCCCTGAGTTTCGAGTTGAAGCTTTCGCAGTAGCCGTTCTCCCACGGAGAGCCGGGCTCGATGTACAGCGTCTTCGCTCCGGTCCCGGCCAGCCATTTGCGCAGGTCCCGGGCCACGAACTCCGGCCCGTTGTCGGAACGGATGTGCTCCGGCACTCCCTTCCACACCATCACGTCGGCCAGCGAGAATGCGGCCAGTCGAGAAACAGCCGTGGATGAAGTGATCGGTGCTGGCGGCCGGCGGTTTCATGCCTGGCCGCTTTTCTGCTGCCTGTAAAGATTCCCATGGTGCTGCGAGGCGGGCGCGGAGGCGGTTGGCGTCGTTATAATAAAGGAGCAGAAAGAGCCCCGAATCTTTCGACTTTTCGGTTTGAAGGGAACACATGGCAACGACGAACGCCGGCGCCCCGTCTGCGTCGGGCGAAGCAGCCTCTCATCCATCGGCATCTGACAAGCCGGTGGTTAACGACTTCAGCATCCAGGTCGCCACGGTGAACGGATCCGGCTCGCAGTCGGCAAACAGCGTGCTGCTGCGCAGCATTTTCGCGATGGGCGTGCCGGTGAGCGGCAAGAACCTGTTTCCGTCGAACATTGCGGGCCTGCCGACGTGGTACACGATCCGCGCCAGCAAGCAGGGCTACGTGGCGCGCAAGAAGGACCTCGACGTGCTGATTGCGATGAACGCGGAAACGGCGCGCGAGGACATGCTGGCGCTGCATCCCGGCGCGGCGGCGATTTACGAAGAGAGCTTCAACCTGAAGCAGTACCGCGACGATGTGGTGTGCTATCCGGTGCCATTCGACAAGCTGACGGCGGCGGTGTGTCCCGAGGCTAAGCTGCGCAAGCTGGTCAAGAACATGATCTACGTGGGCGTGGCCGCGCAGCTGCTGCAGATGGACATGCAGGCCGTGGAAGGCGCGCTGCGGAAACAGTTCGCGAAGAAGCAGAAGGCTGCCGATTTGAACTGGGGCGCGGTGGAAGCGGGCTACAAGTACGCGCAGGAATCGCTGACGAAGGCCGATCCGTTCCAGGTGGAGCGGATGCATGCGACGGAAGGGAAGATCATCATCGACGGGAACGCGGCGTGCGCGCTGGGCGCGATGTTCGCGGGGGTCACGGTGGTGACGTGGTATCCCATCACGCCGTCGTCGTCGGTGGTGGAGCAGCTGATCGATTACCTGAAGCGGTATCGCGTGGAGCAGGACGGCAAGGCCAGCTTCGCCGTGGTGCAGGCGGAGGACGAACTGGCGGCGATCGGGATGGTGCTGGGGGCGGGGTGGGCCGGCGCGCGGTCGATGACGTCGACGTCGGGGCCGGGGATTTCGCTGATGGCGGAGTTTACGGGACTGGGGTATTTCTCGGAGCTGCCGGGCGTGATTTTCGACATTCAGCGGGTGGGACCGTCGACCGGATTGCCGACGCGGACGTCGCAGGCGGATTTACTGTCGGTCGCGACGTTGTCGCATGGAGACACGAAGCATCCGATCCTGCTGCCGGCCAATGTGGCGGAGTGCTTCGAGTTTGCGGGCGCGGCGTTCGATCTGGCGGAGCAACTGCAGACGCCGGTCTTCGTGCTGAGCGATCTGGATCTGGGCATGAACAACTGGATGTCGGATCCGTTTCCGTATCCGGAGAAGGCCCTGAACCGCGGCAAGGTTCTGACCGCCGAGGAGGTGGCGAAGCTGCCGGACTGGGGCCGGTATAAGGATGTGGACGGCGACGGAATTCCGTATCGCACGCTGCCGGGGACGGATCATCCCAAGGCGGCTTACTTTACGCGCGGCAGCGGACACAACGAGAAAGCGCTCTACAGCGAGCGGCCGGAAGATTACCAGAACCTGATGGAGCGGCTGGCGCGGAAGTTCGATACGGCGCGGACGATGGTGCCGGCGCCGCTGGTGGTGCAGACGGGCAAATCGAAGGTGGGCGTGATCGCGTATGGGACGTCGGACTTCGCCGTGATGGAGAGCCGCGATCAGCTGAAGAAGGAGTACGGGCTGGAAGCGGATTATTTGCGGATTCGGGCGTTTCCGTTCAGCAAAGAGGTGCGGGAGTTTGTGGCGTCGCACGAGCGGGTGTACGTGGTGGAGCAAAACCGCGACGCGCAGATGCTGAGCCTGCTGAAGCTGGATCTGCCGGCGGCCGAGACGACGAAGCTGCGCAGCGTGCGCCACTTCAACGGGCTGCCGATCGATGCGCGGTCGGTCACGGATGAGATTGTGGTGCAGGAAGGGATCTAGCAGACAGCAGTCAGCACAAAGCTGTTAGCGCGTGACGTTTAGCAAAAGGCTGTTAGCAAAGGGCATTGGGGAGAGAGTGAATTCATGGCAGCAACAGTTACAAATCCGGCACCGACTCCGAAAGTGAATCGCATTGGATTGCCGGTGCTGGAGTATCGCGGCGGCAAGACGACGCTGTGCGCGGGATGCGGGCACAATGCGATTTCCGAGCGCATTATCGACGCGATGTACGAGATGGGCGTACAGCCGGAGCGGGTGATGAAGCTGTCGGGCATCGGATGCTCGTCGAAGAGCCCGGCGTACTTTTTGTCGCGTTCGCACAGCTTCAACAGCGTGCACGGGCGCATGCCGAGCGTGGCGACGGGCGCGCTGCTGGCGAACAAGACGATGATGGGCATCGGCGTCTCCGGGGACGGCGACACGGCCTCGATCGGCATCGGGCAGTTTGTGCACCTGATGCGCCGCAATCTGCCGATGATCTACATCATCGAAGACAATGGCGTGTACGGGCTGACGAAGGGCCAGTTCTCCGCGACGGCCGATCTGGGCTCGAAGTTGAAGACCGGCGTGATCAACGACTTGCCGGCGATTGACACCTGCTCGCTGGCGATCCAGCTGGGCGCGACGTTGGTGGGGCGGTCGTTCTCGGGCGACAAGAAGCAACTGCTGACCATGCTGAAGGCGGCGATTGCGCACAAGGGCACGGTGATGCTCGACGTGATTTCGCCGTGCGTGACGTTCAACGACCACGAAGGTTCGACGCGCAGCTACAAATACATGCAGGAACACGAAGAGGCGATCAGCGAAGTGGGGTTTGTGCCTTCGTTCGAAGAGATCGACGTGGAGTACGATCCCGGCACGACGCTCGACGTGAAGATGCACGACGGATCGAGCCTGCGGCTGAAGAAACTGCACGAGGATTACGATCCGACAGATCGCGCGCACGCGGTGAAGACGCTGATGGAGGCGCACGAGAAGGGCGAGGTGCTGACCGGTGTGTTCTACATCGACACGCAGAAGCCGGCGTTTACCGATCTGCTGAACCTGGTGGACGAGCCGCTGGCGACGCTGCCGCAGGAAAGGACGCGGCCGGGGAAGCAGGTGCTGGAAGAGATCATGGGGAAGCTGGGATAGGGGATAGGGTGCAGGGGATAGCCAGACGCCTCGGCGATGAGCCGGGGCGTTGGTGTTTCAGGCTCGCGGCTTAGTCCTCGTCCTTGACGATGGCGCGGTCGACCGACATTTTGCCGCCTCCCTTGAAGATGATGAGGATGGCGAGGGCGAGCAGCGCGAGGGGGAACTCGTAGCCTTCGCCGCCGGGTCCGCCCAGGAGCCCATTGTGCGACTGGACCTTGAGGATGGCGACGACCATGACGGTGGCGATGCCGAGGGCGGCGATGCGGCTGAGGAATCCGGCGAGCAGGAGCAGGCTGCCGACGAACTCAGCCAGGATGGCGCAGACGGCAAAGAAGGCGGGGATGTGGAGGCCGGTTCCGAACTCGTGGATGGTGCCGTGCCATCCGGGACCTCCGAACAGGCCAAGAGCCTTTTGCGAGCCGTGGGCAAAGAAAATAATGCCGAGGACCAGGCGCATGAGCGCGAGAGTCTTGTCGTTCGAGGAGCGGAGCAGGTCTTTCAAGGATTTGATCTCCTGCGGTGCGGGGTGAACAGGGCCGGAAAGCGCAGAATACCAACTTGCAGAAAGGGATAATGGTTTTGCGTCCGCGATGCAAGGGAAATCGAAGCGGGTTGGGGTGCGGAGTCAATGAAACAATAGCCCCGGTTGTACGCCATCCGCAGACGATCGTGCGGGGGCCAAACTCGAGGGGTTTTCATTTTGGGTTCACGAAAGTGGCCGGTCTGTGGCTATCTGCCAGTATTGAGGGTCGCGCGGGCACCGGAGCAGAAGTCTCCCGCAGGGGCTAAAAGCCCGGCTTACTTTGGGCCCTTTACGGCACGACCAAGGTCGTGCCCTGATACAAAATCCATCTCACTTCGTCTCGACGAGCATCGGCGAATTTGGGTCTTGCCTCCGAATTCGCATTTTCAACGAGCGTTCGCGTTCTTTAGAGGGTCAACCGTCAAAATCATTGGGCCGCCCTGGATACGGGACCGTGCTCTCGGCTCACGATAGCCTCGCAATGGTTGGGGCCAATTGCATTTAGAATAAGGGTTGACAAGCACCTTTTGTGCTTGAAAGGGACGATTTTTGATCGGAACTAAAGTTCTCACCAAAGTTTTTGGGACCAGCAACGAGCGGGCGGTGAAGCGTCTGCTGCCCAACGTGGCGACCATCAATGCGCTGGAGCCGCAGGTGCAGGCGCTGAGCGATGAGCAGGTGCGCGCGAAGACGGTGGAGTTCCGCGCGCGGATCGCGAAGGCGCTGGAAGGAATCACCGACGCGGACGCGAAGATTGCCGCGGAGAAGCAGGCGCTCGACGACATTCTGCCTGAGGCCTTTGCCGTGGTGCGCGAGGCCGGCAAACGGGCCGTGAACATGCGGCATTTCGATGTGCAGCTGGTGGGCGGCATGGTGCTGCACCAGGGCAAGATCGCCGAAATGAAGACCGGCGAAGGCAAGACGCTGGTGGCGACGCTGCCGGTGTACCTGAACGCGCTGGCCGGGCACGGTGTGCACGTCGTCACGGTCAACGACTACCTGGCGAAACGCGACGCCGAGTGGATGGGCAAGATCTACGAGTTCCTGGGGCTGACGGTCGGCGTGATCGTGCACGATCTGGACGACAACCAGCGGCGCAAAGCCTACGGCTCGGATATCACGTACGGGACGAACAACGAGTTCGGGTTCGACTACCTGCGCGACAACATGAAGTTCGAGCTGGCGGACTGTGTCCAGCGCGGCCACTACTTCTCGATTGTGGACGAAGTGGACTCGATCCTGATCGACGAGGCGCGGACTCCGCTCATCATCTCGGGCCCGACGGATCAGACGACGGACAAATACGCGCGCGTGAACCGGATTATCCCGCAGCTGGAAGAGGGCGAGGAGATCGAGAAGAGCCCTGAAGAGAAGATCCTGACCGGCGATTTCGTCGTGGACGAGAAGCACAAAACCATCTCTGTGACGGATGAGGGATGGGAAAAGATCGAGGGGCTGCTGGGCATCGGGAACATCGCGGATCCGGAGAACTGGGATCTGAAGCACCACGTGGAAGTGGCGATCAAGGCGCACTCGCTGTACAAGCGCGACGTGCAGTACGTGGTGAAGGACGGCGAAGTCATCATCGTGGATGAGTTCACGGGACGGCTGATGCCGGGGCGGCGCTGGTCCGATGGGCTGCACCAGGCGGTGGAGGCGAAGGAGGGCGTGAATATTCGCCGCGAAGACCAGACGCTGGCGACGAGCACCTTCCAGAATTATTTTCGCCTCTACAAGAAGCTGGCCGGGATGACGGGCACGGCGGAAACGGAAGCGAGCGAGTTCGGCGAAATTTACAAGCTGGACATCGTGGTGATTCCCACGAATCGGCCGATGCTGCGGAGGGAATATCCCGATGTGGTGTTCCGCACGTCGAAGGAGAAGTACCACGCGGTGGCGGACGAGATCGCCAGGCTGCACGAAGAACAGCAGCCGGTGCTGGTAGGCACAACGTCGATCGAGAAGAGCGAGCTGCTGTCGCAGATTCTGGCGCGCAAGGGCGTGCGGCACGTGGTGCTGAACGCGAAGTATCACGAGCGCGAGGCGGAGATTGTGGCGCAGGCGGGGCGGCTGGGGATGGTGACCATCGCCACGAATATGGCGGGCCGCGGAACGGATATTTTGCTGGGCGGCAATGCGGAGTTTATCGCGCGCCAGGAGCTGATGAAGAAGGGAATGGCGCGTGCGATCAGCGCGGCGGAGGGCGCGATCAATCCTTCGGCGGGGCCGGGGATGCTGCGCTTCTATTACCAGGGGCAGGAGTTCGAGACCAGCCACGAAGCCTGGGATCGCGTGTACGCGGGCCATGCGGCTGCCACTGCGCAGGAGCACGAGGCGGTGATCGCCGCGGGCGGATTGTGCATCCTCGGCACGGAGCGGCACGAGTCGCGGCGCATCGACAACCAGCTGCGTGGGCGCGCGGGGCGGCAGGGCGACCCGGGCGCATCGCGGTTCTACTTGTCGCTCGAAGACGACCTGATGCGCATCTTCGCGCGCGACTGGGTGGCGCGCCTGCTGCACAACAGCATGGAAGAGAACGTGCCGATCGAATCGCGCATGGTCTCAAACCAGATTGAGAAGGCGCAGAAGGCGGTCGAAGGGCAGAATTTTGAGGCCCGCAAACACCTGCTCGAATACGACGACGTGATGAACAAGCAGCGCGAGGCGGTCTACGGACTGCGGCATCAGCTGCTGGAGGGCCTGGATCAGAAGGAACTGATCGTCGAAGATTACGTGCCGAATATCATGAGCGAACTGCTCGATGAGTTTGCCGGCGAAAAGGTTCACCCCGACCAGTGGGACGTGAAAGGGCTGAACGGCAAGCTGGCCGAGCATTTCGGGTTCGATCTGAACGCTGAGGGAGTGGATACGTCGCAGATGACGCGCCACGAGCTGGGCGAGGCGATCTTCGAGCGGCTGAAGGCGAGGTACGAGGCGAAAGAGGAACTGATCGGGCAGCAGGCGATGCGCTTCCATGAGCGAATGATCATGCTGAGCGTGATTGACGGCCTGTGGAAGGACCACCTGCTCAACATGGACCACCTGAAGGAAGGGATCGGACTGCGCGGATACGGGCAGCAGGATCCGCTGGTGGAGTACAAGAAGGAATCCTTCAGCATGTTCGAAGGGATGATGGAGCGCTTCCAGGAAGACACGGTGCGGTTCCTGTTCCTGATGAAGATCGTGGGGCCGGATGGGCAGCCAGTGGAGGTAACGGGACGACCGCGGGGGCCCCAGACCGGTGGAGCGCAACCTGGTGCAGGACCGATGCTGATTCGTCCGCGGGGGCCGGTGCCTCCCGCGCCGTCGGTGGCTTCTGCCGATAACGCGGCAGGGGGCAACGGACATCGGCAGCCCGGAGGGGCGCCGCCGCCGGTTCCGATCCCGACGCGCGCGCCGCAGACGACGATCGACGAACTGGAGAGGGAATTCCAGCGGAAGAAGCAGCGCGAACTGGAGCACGCGCGCATGGCGGGCGCCGGAGATGCATCGACGCCGGCACAGCGGCGCACCGGGGAAAAGGTGGGACGCAACGATCCTTGTCCCTGCGGGTCGGGGAAGAAATACAAGAAGTGCCACGGGGCGACGGAGGGGTAGGGAGCAGGGGCGGGCGGCTGAGAAGCGGTCAGCTAAGAACCTGTCAGCTGGGACCCGGTCAGCTGAAAAACGGCGAGTGAAAAAAGCGGTCCGTTGTGAAACGGCCAGGGAAGAGAGGTTTGGGAATGGGGCGCGGCGTGGGCTGCGCCTCTTTTTCTTGCGGTGCACTTGCGAAAGTGTCCCAGGCGGGGCCATTGCGTACAGCGGCGCGGTTCAGAATCGCCGCATGATGAGAAGCCGAATTGCGTTCCCGTTGCTTGTCCTTGGTGGCCTGCTCGGTTCCATGGCCAACGCCCAAAGTCTTCCTTCCGCGCCCGAGCGGCAACTGGATGCACCTGTGCCGTCGAATGCGGAAGCGGCTGCCTATTCCAGCTCGGCACTTCCTTCCAGCCTGACGCCGGCTGCGCTGCGTGGCGAGGCCGCGGGGATGGCGCAGTTTGGGCGCGGCGTGATCTTTATCCCTGTGCCGGCTCCGCCTCCACCTCCGCAGTTCAGCGCGCCGACGGCGCTGGGCATGGTGATCGGCGGCACGATCGGAGGGGTGGTGGGGTTCAACCGGGGGAGCGGGGCCGATCGGCCCGCAGGAGCGGTTGCAGGAATCGTATTAGGCGGAATTGCCGGGGCGCTGGTGGGGCACATTTACAACGACGTGCACACGAGGGCGGTTTCGCATCGTGGACAACCTGGCCGCGTCTGCCACCGGCATCCGCATCGCAATCCGTGTCAAGGAAAGCCATGCAACGGCGGGCCGCTGCTTGAGGGTACACCGGCCGCCGACAGCATCGGGAATTAGGGTTCGGGGCGTGTTGAGGAGACGAGCCAGGCGAGATACGGATGGGAGGCGGACTCGGGAGCGAGCACGAGGAGCTCGGGAACGTCGTAGGAGTGCAGATCGCGCAGCGTGGCTTCGAGGGCGTCGAGATGCTGCGCGGCGGTCTTGATGAGGAGCAGAATTTCGCCCGCGGATTCGATGGCGCCGTGCCAGCGATAGATCGACGTGAGACCGGGCAGGAGATTGACGCACGCGGCCACGCGCTGCTCCACGAGCGCGTGGGCGATGCGCTCGGCTTCGTCACGCGAGCCGGCGGTGGTGAGGACGAGGCGGGCTTCTGCGGCGGGCAGGATCATATGCGATACAGGGTACAGGGTGAAGGGAAGGTGTAGGGTATAGGGTTTAGCTATTCAGGTTGAGTTGCACGCGGGCATTCGCTGGCGCTGGAGCGTCATCTTACGGAAGAGCCGTCGAGGGAGAGCATGGGAGCGGAGATCAAGTTTGGAACTTCGGGGTGGCGCGCCATTGTGGCGGAAGACTTCACCCTCGGGAATATTAGGCGCGCGGTGGCGGGAATCGCGCAGTATGTGGCCGCGCAATCGGGGCCGAAGACGGTGCTGGTGGGACGCGATCCCAGGTTTCTGGGCGAGATGTTTGTCGCGGAAGCGGCGCGGGTGCTGGCTGCGCACGGCGTGACGCCGGTGATTATCCCGGAACCAGCGCCGACGCCGGCGATTGCCTATGCGGTGCGGCAGAAGAAGACAGGCGGGTCGATCAACTTTACTGCGTCGCATAATCCGCCGGAGTACAACGGCATCAAGTACTCGACGCCGGACGGCGCGCCGGCGCTGCCGGAAGTGACGCAGCAGATTGAGGCGAACGTGCGCGCGCTGGGGGAGGATGCGGCTGCGCCTGCTTGCGATGAGGGGAAGAAGTTTGAAGAAGTGGATGTGAAGCCGGACTACCTGAAGCGCCTGGCCGAGTTGGTGGACCTGAAGGCGATCAAGAAAGCCGGGCTGAAGGTGGTCTTCGATCCGTTTTGGGGCGCGGCGCGCGGGTATAGCTGCCACATCCTGCGCGAATATGGCGTGGAGACGGCGACGGTCCACGACACGCGTGACGTATTGTTCGGCGGGCATGCGCCGGAGCCGGACGATCATCTGCTCGGCGAGTGCAAGAAGAAGATGAAGGAGACAGGCGCGGCGATTGGGATCGCGACCGACGGCGACGCGGACCGCTTTGGCATTGTCGACGGAAACGGCACGTTCATCCAGCCGAATTACATCATCGCGCTGCTGTTCGCTTACCTGGTAGAGACGCGTGGCTGGAAGAACGGCGTGGCCAAGTCGGTGGCGACGACGAACCTGATCAACGCGCTGGCCGAGCACTACGGGATCAAGCTGTACGAGACGCCGGTCGGGTTTAAGTACATTGGGGAGCTGATCAACCACGATGCGATTGCGATTGGCGGCGAAGAGAGCGCGGGGCTGACGATCCGCGGGCATGTTCCGGAGAAGGACGGGGTGATTGCCGGACTGCTGGCGGCGGAAATGGTGGCGGTGCGGGGCAAGAGCCTGAGCGAGCAGTTGCGGCAGCTATTTAACCGGGTAGGTTCCTTCTACCCGGTTCGGGAGAATTTCCGCTTGACTCCCGAGGTGAAGGAAAAGTTCACTGAGAAGGTGAAGCGCGATCCCGCGGAACTGGACGGGCGCAAAGTTGTGCAGGTGCAGCGGACCGACGGGTTGAAGCTGATCCTCGAAGACGGCTCCTGGGTTTGCTACCGCATGAGCGGGACGGAGCCGGTAGTGCGGGTTTATACCGAGGCACGGCGGGAGAACGACAGCGCGCCGCTGACTGAGGCGGCGAAAGCCTGGGTGATGGGGTGAAGAGAGGGTATAGGGATTAGGGGATAGGGTATAGAAAAGCGGGCAGCGGCTAGCCGTTCGCAGACAGGGGATGGCTGGATTTGAGGGAGCGGGGTTGAGCGGGGTGGAGAAAAACAAGCAGGCTGGCGGGTTGCCGCGACCGGTGGTGGCGGGAGCGGGATTTTTGTATCGCATGCGGCGGCGCATTGCGACCGGCATGGTGATTGCGACGGCGCTGTTCTTTGGCTACCACGCGTTCTTTGGCGCGAACGGCGTCAACATGTACACGCAGAAGCGAGCCGAGGGACGCGAGCTGACGAAGCGCATCGCCGATCTCCAGCAGCAGAATACGCGGCTGCAGCAGCAGGTGACGGAGCTGAAGACGGATCCGGACGCGATTGAGCATGAGGCGCGCGAGCGGCTGCACTACGCGCGGCCCGGCGAGGTGATCTGGACGGAAGACGCGCCGGCAGCTCAGCAGAAGAGCGGTCAGCGGTAAAGCGATCAGCTAAAAAGCGGCCAGGCGAAAAGCTGCCAGGGCAAATGCGGCCAGGGGTAGGGCGGCCAGCAGCCGGCGGATCGCGGTTAGCGGCTGGCCGCTGGCTGGAAATTCTCCTCTTTGTGCACAGGCTCCGTCAGGCTGCGAAACCTCAATCCCCAATTAGACTCAAATCACACTATGGATAAATTTGTTATTCGTGGCGGCAAACCGCTCCTGGGGACGATTCGCGTGAGCGGGTCGAAGAATTCCGCTCTGCCGTGCATGGCGGCGGCCATCCTTACGGAAGACGAAGTGGTGCTGGAGAACATTCCGCAGGTGCGGGACATCGAGACGGAGCGGAAGCTGCTCGTGTCGATGGGCGCCGAGGTGGAACTGGGCTACGGCCGCGCGCAGCATCGCACGACGATCAGCTGTCATGTACTTTCCGATCCGACGGCGAAGTACGAGATCGTGAAGACGATGCGCGCATCGGCGCTGGTGCTGGGCCCGCTGGTGGCGCGCACGGGCCTGGCGCGCGTGTCGATGCCCGGTGGATGCGCCATTGGGGCGCGGCCCATCGATCTGCACATCAAGGGCCTCGAGACGATGGGCGCGCAGATCAGCTATGAGCACGGCTACATTGAAGCGCGCGCGGAGCGGCTGAAGGGCGCGCACATCCTTTTCGACAAGATCACGGTGACGGGCACGGAAGACCTGCTGATGGCGGCGGTGCTGGCCGAGGGGGAAACCGTGATGGAGAACTGCGCGCGCGAGCCGGAGGTGACCGACCTGGCGTCCCTGCTGACGGCGATGGGGGCGAAGATCGAGGGCGCGGGGACGGCGACGATCCGCGTGCAGGGCGTGGAGAAGCTGCACGGCGCGAAGCATCGCATCCATGCTGACCGCATCGAGGCAGGGACGTTTCTGGTGGCGGGCGCGATTACCGGGGGCGACTTGTGCGTGAGCCACTGCAATCCAGCGCATGTGAGCGCGGTGATCGCGAAGCTGGAGGAGGCAGGCGCGCGCGTCGATGTTCTGGGGAAGGATCAGATTCGGGTGCGCAGCGAAGGCGCGCTGAAGGCGGCCGATATTTCGACGGAGGAGTATCCGGGGTTTCCGACCGATATGCAGGCGCAGTACATGGCGCTGGCGACGCAGGCCGAAGGCGCGTCGCTGGTGAAGGAGAACATCTTCGAGAACCGGTTCATGCACGTGCAGGAGCTGGTGCGCATGGGCGCCAATATCCGCGTGGATGGGCGCACGGCGACAGTGCGCGGCAAGACGCCGCTGTCGGCGGCCGCGGTGATGTGCTCGGATCTGCGGGCGTCGGCATCCCTGGTGCTGGCGGCTTTGGTGGCGGATGGGGAGTCGATTCTGGACCGGGTGTACAACATCGATCGCGGCTACGAGCATATCGAGGAGAAGCTGCGTGGCGTGGGCGCGCAGATCCGGCGGATGGGCAACGTCTTTGGCGGAGCCGGACAGGGCGCGGCCTGACAAGCCAGGACAATGAGCCGGGCGCGGGGCTCATCGCATCTCACCCCCGAGAGGAGCATCGTCTCATGGCCAATGGCGAAGATCAGGCGCTGCGCAAGCAGCTGGTGAATTTTTTGCGGGGCGGCAGCTCACACGCGGAGCTAACTAAGGTGATGGACAGATTTCCCGAAGAGCTGCGTGGGAAGAAGCCGAAGGGTGCGGCACACTCGGCGTGGCAATTGCTGGAGCACATCCGCATCGCGCTGCACGATCTGTACGATTTCTCGACGAACTCCCATTATGTGCAGCCGGAGTGGCCGGACGATTACTGGCCGAAGGAAGCCGCGCCGCCGAGCCGCCAGGCGTGGAGCACATCGCTGAAGGCGGTGAAGAAAGATCTGGCGGATTTCGAGACGCTGATCGGCAATCCGGAGACGAATCTGTATGCGTCGATTCCCTGGGGGCAGGGGCAGACGATTCTGCGCGAAGCGCTGCTGGCCGGACAGCATACGAGCTATCACGTGGGGCAGTTGGTGAGCCTGCGGCGCGCACTGGGTGCCTGGGACTAGCTGTCCAGGGGACTAGCCGTCCAGGGGAACGCGCTTCGCGCACGGACTCGCTGTCCTGCGAATTTGCCTATCCCTGTGGTTCGGCGCTGAGTGCGGCGGAGGCGGCGGGGTGAGCTGCGTCAGGGAACTGGGCAGGGAAGGCGAGGGTCACCTTGGTGCCGCGGCCGGGAAGGCTGATCATGTCGAAATGGGCGGCTTCGCCATAGAGGACCTGCAGCCGCTCGCGCACATTTTTGATGCCGATGCCGCTGCCGCTGCCGCGCAGCAGTCCGCTTGACTGGGAGCGTCCAGGAGCGAGGCCGACGCCGTCGTCTTCCACTTCGATGACGAGGCGATCGTTGTCCAGGCGGCTGCGCAGGGTGATGACGCCGCCGGCGATGCGCGGCTCGAGGCCGTGCTTGATGCTGTTTTCCACCAGAGGCTGAATGAGCATGGCGGGCACCGGGATCTCGAGAGTCGAGGGGTCGATTTCCTTGACGACGCGCAGTTTTTCGGCGCCGAAGCGGACGACCTCGATGCTGAGGTAGTCCTCGGTAGTGGTGAGGTCTTCGCGCAGGGGAACGAAGGCGTCGTGCTCGCTGAGCATGCGGCGCAGGATGTTGGCGAGCTTGACGATCAGTTCGCGAGCCTGCTCGGGTTGGCGGCGCACCAGCGAAGCGATGGAATTGAGGGTGTTGAAGAGAAAGTGCGGGTTGATCTGGCGCTGGAGCGCGTCAAGGCGGGCCTCGAGGAGGAGACGCTTCTGCTCTTCGAGCGAACGCTCGATGCGGATGGCGTTCCAGATTTTGAGGGGAATGCCGACAACGATGGGCGCACAGGCCCAAATGGCGAGGCGGATGAGCCAGCGGTCGGAGAGGAGAGCGAAGAGGCGATGGGGATAGAGGAAGTGCAGCTGCTCGCGCATGATCTCCATGGCCACGATGAGGACGAGCAGGAGGATCTGGCGGTCGATGCGCGGGCGGCGGAGATTGCGGCGGATCCACTGATAGAGACTGAGGTCGACGAAGGGCGAAAAGGACCAGACTTCTTCTTTGTCGGCGAAGTTGCCGTAGATGCCGGCGGTGAGGGCGACGGCGAGCAGGAAGGGAAGGGCGAGGTACTGCCCGTGAAGGAACGCGGGGAGGGCGAGGAGGCAGCCGCCGAGGAGGGCGGCTGCCGGGCCGAGCAGGATGCCGAGGAGGATAGTGGTTTCGAAGGAAATATCGGCGCCGTAGAAGTTGGGGACGGTGACGCGGAAGTAGACGCCGAGACTGAGCGGGATGCAGATGAAGGCGAGCAGGGCGAGCTTCTGGCCGGTGGTGCGCGTGTCGCGCAGGAGCAGCCCCTGGAAGGTGCGGACGCGGGCGAGGGCGGCGGCGACGGCGGCGGCCACACCCAGCCGGATGAGCAGGGTGATGAGGATGAGGCGGGGTTCCAGCACCGCTTTAGGGTACAGCGGATGGCAGATGGCGGGCAGCTCAGAGCAGTCAGCCGTCAGCGGTTAGCTGTCAGCTGCCCATGCCGGCGGCGGGACAGGCAGGAGCGGATCGAGCCGGAGACAGCTACCAAACCAATGCCGACCCGCAGCCTGAAAACTTTCGTGCTCTTGCGACGAGCTCTTCCTGGTCGTGCAATGGCCACATGAAAATGCGCACGTTTCGAGATTTGCAAGTATGGCAGCGATCCATGAAGCTCGCCATCGAAATTTATGCGGTGACGAAGGCTTTTCCGAAAGAAGAGCTGTTTGGGCTCACCAGTCAGTTGAGACGGGCCGCCGTATCGATTCCCAGCAATATTGCCGAGGGATACGGCCGGGACACGGAGAAAGTCTTTGCGTTATTCGTCAACCAGGCCCGGGGATCGCTCTACGAAGTGGAAACACAGATCGAGTTATGCCGCAGTCTCGGGCTTTTGAATCCGAGGCAATCCGATCAGGTCCTCGCGAACGCAGCTGAGATTGGCCGGATGATGCACGGGCTTATCCGCAAGCTCCGGGCATCGAGCCTCACCGCCAGCCGCTGACCGCTGACTGCCGACCGCTGGCTGCCGCTGATTGAGTCGGGGAGCGGCGGTCACGCATCCCTATAATGAAGCTATGGCCATTACCTCCGTCCGCAAGGTTGCCGACGCGAATTTTCCTACGCGGTGGGGGCACTTCCGCATCCTCGGATTCGAGGGCGTGCATGGGCTGACAGTTGGCGGGGATGGGTGCGCGCCGGCGCCGGAAAAAGAGGAAGCCGTAGCGCTGGTGATGGGCGACATACATGCGGCGCCGCCGCTGGTGCGGATTCATTCGCAGTGCCTCACCGGCGACGTGTTCCACTCGCTGCGGTGCGACTGCCGGCTGCAACTGGAGTTGGCGCTCAAGAAGATTGCCGAGGCGGGAGCGGGCATCCTGATTTACGAGCAGCAGGAGGGGCGCGGCATCGGACTGATGGCGAAGCTGCGCGCCTACGAGCTGCAGGATCAGGGACTGGATACCGTCGAAGCGAATCTGAAGCTGGGATTTCAGGCGGATTGCCGCGAGTTCGAGCTGCCGGGGGAGATTCTGCGGCAGATGGGCGTGACGGCGGTGCGGCTGATCACGAACAATCCGGAGAAGGTGGCGGCGCTGGAAGCAGCGGGTGTGCGGGTGGTGGAGCGGGTGTCGGCAGAGGTGCCTGCACAGGACAGCTTCGAACAGTACCTGCGGGTGAAGCAGGAAAAGATGGGGCACCTGTTCGACGGGCTGGAGACGACGAGCCGGTAAGGCGCGCTGGCGCCTGGGCTCTCCATCCGGGAATTATTTCCTCTAAAGAATCGTTCCCTCGCGCTGAATCGCAGGGCTCAGCAGCCATTTGCCCTTGGCGCGGAGGGAATTCCCGACCTCGCGCTTACTGCGTCGCGGCCGGTGTTTCTTTCGCGGGAACGGAAGGGGCAGATGGCGCGGTCGCGAGTTTCTCGATCAGATCGAGGCGCGGTTTCGCGGGATCGGCCTGCGCGACCGGACCGTCGTTGGTGAAATTCAGCAGTTCGTCTCCCGCGGCCGTGTAGGCCGGCCAGCGCGGCAGTCCGGGGCCATTGGGGTCGCCGGTTTTGGCGAAGTTGATCCAGTACGCATTGGCCTGTTTCGCGATGGCTTCGTCGGCAGGCGCGAGTGCAGAGCCGTATTTGTCGCTCACCGTATCGAAGACGAAGGGAATTTCGGTGGCGTGGAAGGCGCCGGGAACCTTGCTGCGGATGGATTCCGCCACGTAGGAGAAGCGGTACTCGTACGAGGGCACGCCGGCGGCAGCAAAGCTGGACGCGACGAAGCGGGCGGGCTCGATCATCATCATGTCGGCGCCGATCTTCCAGCCGACCATCATCACATTGCCGGATTTCGCGGGATCGTAGAGCGACTGCGCCTGGTCCGCGTTGGGTCCGAAGGCCGCCCATGTGTCGGCCAGGGTGTGCCAGTGCGGGAAGCCGATGTCCGCACCATTGGCTCCAATGATGAGAGGGACTCTCGCGTAGTGGCCGCTGGCGAGCGCCTCCTGCGGAGTCTGTGTCACGATGACGCCGTCCTCGATGGGCCCGCCGTAGGTCGAGGCGGCGCGCTGCATGCTGGCCATGTTGAGGCCGTCGACGACTTTCTCCGCGGGCAAGGCGCGCAACTGAGCCAGCGCGGCGTCATCCGTTCCGGTAATGCCATTGGCCTGGGCGAAGGCGACGCCCAGGTCTTCTGCCGAAGGAAGGCCATGGGGCGAGGGCTTGTTGAGGTAGCGGACGCCGAGCAGTGCGTCGCGGCCGCCGCCCGATTCGACAATAGCTCTCGCGAAGAGACCTTTGGTCATGGGCGAAGTAAGCAGCATGAGGACCGAGCCGCCGCCGGCGGATTCGCCGAAGACGGTCACGTTTTTCGCATCGCCGCCGAAGGCGTGGATGTTCCGCTGCACCCACTTGAGCGCGGCAAGCTGGTCCATATAGGCGTAGTTGCCGAGGGGCTGGCCTGCGCCCTCGCGTGAGAGCGCGGGAAAGGCGAAGAAGCCGAAGCGGCCGACGCGGTAATTGAAGCTGACGAAGACGACGCCATTCTGCGCAAAGTGCACACCGCTGTAAACAGCGGGAGAGCTGCCGCCGTTGACGAAGCCGCCGCCGTAGATCCAGACCATGACGGGGAGCTTTTGTTTGGCGCTGTGGGCGGGCGTCCAGACATTCATGTAGAGGCAGTCTTCGGCAGGCGGCGTGCCGAGCGGCGCGGCGTCGGACGGGAAGGGAAGCTGCATGCAGTCGGAGCCGTATTGCGTGGCGGGGCGAATGCCGGTCCACGCAGCCGCGGCCTGCGGCGGACGCCAGCGGAGATTGCCGACGGGCGGCGCGGCGAAGGGAATGCCTTTGAAGGAGGCGACACCGTTGTCGGCGCTGCCTTGCAGGCTGCCGCTGTCGATCTTCGTCTGAAGGAGGGGAGTTTGCGCCTGCGCGGCAACGAACGATGCCGCTATGAGCAGGATGGCAAGCTGCAGAGATTTCACGGGAAGGGGCCTCTCACGCACACGGGAAGTGGATGGCAAATTTCGATCCGGCTGCCCAGTATACGGCAGCCGCCTGCGTTTGGGACCATTGTTTTGCGCTCAGGACGGCGCGTGGTGTTTCCGTTTTCTGATATCCTCGCGGGCATCCATCGTTCAGGGCTGGCAGCCGCAAGCTACTTCAGGGGGTTGATCCATGCGCAGTTTCGCGCAGGAGCCGACGGCCTCGCGACCAACAGTCTCGCGCGCGTCCGGGATGCCGCAGCGGGCGGGCCATGGATCCAGCGGCGATGCGAGGTCGATCAGGGGCGGACTTGCTGGAATCGGTCACGACTTCAGCAGCATTCCAATTCATCCCAGGACTGAGACCAAGTCCGTTGACAAGGCTGGCCCAGTCGCATCGGAGCCTGGGAAGACGGCTCAGGGGAAGGCGGGAGCGGGCGGCGCGATCGTCATCGAGACCGACAGTCCTGATGCAGGGGTCAGGGGCGATGGAGGAACGGTTCCCGTCCAGGGCCATCAGCCGGGTCAACCTCCGGCAGCGCCGAAGAAGACGGTGGGCATCGACTCGTTCAGCGTGGGATGGAAAAAGAATGCAAATGCCGGTCCGACGATTGCCAAACTGAGGCTGGACACGACCGCCAAATTCAAAAAAGACGCGACGCACGATCCCGCGCTGGCCGAGTATCGGCAAAACGCCGCCTACAACTTCGAAGTGACCGACGGGCCACACAAAGGATTCAAGTCTTCGCAGCCGTTACAGGACGACCATTACTCGCGCGCCGACGACACTGCGGGCCACGCCATCGGCGATGCGGATTTCGAGACGAATGATAATCCTGGGAACTCCGCGCAGACGCCGATCGACAAGGACGATGTGGTTGATTACAGCTTTACCGCCGAGCAGATGATTGTCGACACGTCGGATGGAAACAAAGTTCTGCAAAAGCGGGGTCCGCATACGGGGACGATCAAAGGCAAGGATCCGCGAGCGTTTGACGGAGTGCCGGCAACGCTGAGTTGAGGCGAGCCTCCAGCCAGTACTGCTGGCAGCGGCGAAGATTCTGTTCAGCGCGTGGCTGCCGGCAGCGATTGCTCGATGTGGGTTTGCAAGAGTGTGCAAGGTTCACGCGGCGCGGCCGGAGCGGCTGCGGAGGTTCCGTCAGCGGTGAAGTGCATCAGCCCGGGAGAGCCGCTGGAGAAACCTGACCATGGCGGCAATCCGGGGCCGTTGGGATTGCCGGTTTTGGCGAAGTTGGTCCAGTAACCCTGCATCTGTTGCGACAGAGCCGCGTCGGCAGGGCCGAAGGTCGCGCCCATGACCCGTATTGTGGATTGCTGCGCCCATCCGAAAACGTAAGGCAGCTCGCCGCTGTGGCGGGTGGATGGGGACCCGCTGCCAGGAAGCGGGCGCTCGAACTGGTATTCCCATACCGCAACGCCGCGGTGCGCGAGCCAGGCGCCGGCGATGCGCGCAGGGCAGCGAAACAACGTGTCAGTCATGAGCTGCGTGCCGGCGGAGCCGAGTTGCGGGTCGACGGGCGGCGCGTCGGAGTGGGCGAGGCCGTAGGCGGCGATCGCGGCTGTGGCTTGCAGTCCGAAGTTGCGTTCGATGGCGCTGCGCAGGGCGTCCGGCGGATCGGGCGGTGCGCCGGTCTGAATGACGCTGGAGCGGCTGAAGGAAAACTCCTGGATGTTGCTGCCGATGAGCAGAGGCACCGCATGGGAAGCGCCGTCGCGGATGGCGGCCGCGGGCTGGCTGGGAAGGACCCAGCCGTCGACGATCAGCTCAGGGCCCTGATGGGTAGGAACGCCCTCTTTGTCGGGCGCGGTGAAGCGATGGCCGGCATCGAGGAGATCGGCGGCGGACATGCCGCGCAGGGCCGCGACCTGGGCGGAGCCGGCAGGAGCTCCGGCAAAAGCGGCGAAGGTTTGGCCAAGCGATTCGGCGGCTGCGAGCGTGGGCAGGATGGGCTCGGGAGCGATGGGACCGCCGCTCTCGTCGATGGCTTTCTCGAAGAGGCCGCGGCTCCCGGGCGTGGTGAGGAGCATGCCGACATCGATGGCTCCGGCGGATTGACCGGCGATCGAGACGTTGCGGGGATTGCCGCCGAACTGGGCAATGTTGTCGCGCACCCAGCGGAGGGCGGCGATCTGGTCGAGCAGCGCGTAATTGCCGGAGCTGTGGTGGAGCGACTCAGCGGTGAGTTGCGGCAAGGCGAGGAAGCCGAAGATGCCGAGGCGGTAGTTGATGCTGACGAGAACGACGCCATGCTGTGTAAGCGTCTGGCCGGCAGCATAGCGGCCCGAGCCGTTGTAGTTCGCTCCGCCGTGGATCCAGAAGAGCACCGGAAGGGGGTGCGCTGGATGGAGGGACGGCGTGGCGATATTCAGGTAGAGACAGTCTTCCGATTCATCGTGTGCGTCACGTGTGTTCCAGCCCCAGTCGATCTGCATGCAGGAATGGGGTGGCTTGGTGGCGTCGCGGACACCGGTCCATGCAGCTGGGGCTTGCGGCGGCCGCCAGCGGAGGTCAGCGACGGGCGGCGCGGCGTAGGGGATGCCCTGGAAGATGGCCGTGTGCTGCCATTCGACCGATCCTCGGACGACACCTTGCTGCGTGTGGACCTCAGGCGCTGCCGGCGGGAGCTGTGCGTTCTGGGCGAAGACCGCGGTGCCTGCGAGGCAGGCGAAGAAGAAGAGGGTGGATATGCGCATGAGGCTTTTGAACACCGGAGAAGGGGGTTTTGGGGCTCGGGAGAAAGTCTACATGGCTGCGGGAGTCGCTACTTTGTGGGCTAACTACGTCCGATAACAGATATTCTGTTCAGTAGAGCGGGACAGCAAAATGCCAAAGGCCCGGGTATGGATGGCTTCGATGGCGAGATGCACTGCCCCGGACGGTCGCGGGTTCGACCTTCCGGACAAACAGCCCAGTGGCTGTTATTCACTTTCGCGCGTCCGACGTTGCGAGGGTCGAGGGCGAAAATATGTATGGGCCGATTTGGCCCGCAACCCTTCGGGCTGGGGCCCATTTTCCTCATTTCTTCGTCCCTCGTCGTTCGCAGACTCCCGGTATGCGTCGCTCCTTGCTCCTCGAACTGAGAAAAATGGGCTCCCAGCGCCGGTCGTGGGAAAGTGAATAACAGCCTCTAGGATTCCCTGATATCCCACCAGCCGGATTCGGCAGCCTGAAGCGAGAGAGCGGTCCGGTTGTCAACGCCGACTTTGCGCATCAGCCTGGCGACGTAGGTTTTGACGGTCTGCTCGCGGATGCTGAGCGCGTGGGCGATTTCGCGGTTGGAGCGAGCGAGCACGAGCTGGTGGAGGACATCGGATTCGCGGCCGGTGAAACGCGGAAATTTTGTTCGCAGGGTCGAGAGCCCGCCGCCGAGCGCGCGGTCCACGATTTGCGACAGCACCTTGCGCGGCGCCCAGATGGATCCGCCGAGCACCACGTCAATGGCCTGCAGCAAGTCGTCTGGCGAGGCTGTCTCTTCGAGCCAGCCTTTGGCCCCGGCGGTGATGGCGTTCATGATGGTCTCGTCGTCGCCCACGGGCGCCATAACGATGGCCTTCATGGCCGGATTCTTCATCTTGAGGCGGCTCAGGAGCGCCCAGGACTCGAGCTTCCTTCTTGCCAGGAGCAGGAGCAGGTCGAAGTCCGGATGCTGCAGCGCTTCTCCCATCTCGATGGCCAGAACGTCGCAATCGGGGCGAGAGGCCAGGATCTCTCTCAGGCCCGTCACGCGAATCGGCTCAAAGTCCAGCAGGCCAATCCGGATCGGTCGCGTTGTGACGTTCGGTGTCGCCATGAGACCCTACAGCTTGGGAAGCACGATTCCCTGTTGCTTCTGATATTTGCCTTTACGGTCGGCGTAGCTGATCTCGCACAGCTCGTCGGACTGGAAAAACAGGATTTGGCACAGCCCTTCGTTGGCATACACGCGCGCGGGCAGTGGCGTGGTATTTGAAATCTCCAGCGTGACAAATCCCTCCCATTCTGGCTCGAATGGGGTCACGTTGACAATGATTCCGCAGCGAGCGTAGGTCGATTTTCCCACGCAGATGGTCAAAACGTCGCGGGGAATGCGGAAATATTCCACCGAGCGCGCCAGAGCAAAGCTGTTCGGCGGCACGAGGACGGACTCGGCGTGCACCTCAACGAAGGAGCGCTCATCGAAGTGCTTCGGGTCGACAATGGCGCTGTTGACGTTGGTGAAGATCCGGAACTCGTCGGAAACGCGCAGATCGTAGCCGTAGGAGGAGAGGCCGTAGGAAACGACGCCCTCCCGCACCTGCTTTTCGCTGAAGGGGTCAATCATCCCCTTCTGCGCCTGCGCCCGAATCCAGCGGTCGCTCTTGATGGCCATGCTTCTCCTGATGGCGGTTAGCGGTTGGCGGACGGCGGCCAGGAGGCCGCGAGGGCAAGCTACTGACTCAACTCTCGTAAAGATTGCATCTTACGGGACACGGCGCGCATTGACAACGAAGGAAAAGATTTCTACGCTTAACCTGAACTCGGGGCATCCGCCGGTGGAGGAAAGACATTGATAAAACAGGACATCATTCACCAGGTGATCGAGCGCACCGGTCTCCAGCGCAATAAGGCAGAGGCTGCCGTGGATACGGTGTTCGAGACCCTGAAGCGGGCGCTCGCCGAGGGCCAGCGCATTGAGCTGCGTGGCTTTGGCGTATTCAACGTTCGGCCCCGGAAGACAGGGATCGGGCGGAATCCGCGCACCGGAGCCGAGGTTAGCATCACGCCGGGTAAGGCCGTGCGCTTTAAGCCAGGCAAGGAGCTGCACCTGCTCGACGGGCAGTAAGCCCTTAGTTCCCTTTCTTTGCGGCGGCTGCGCTGTTCCGGGTGCAAGGATTGAGGAATGCTGCTCGGCATTCAGCTGCCGTCCGGGTAGCCGCCGCGATGCGTGACCATCGGAAAATGGGGGAGGAGGCGCGGCGGGCGGACCTTAGCGCGCCAACCGTCGGGATACGGGACGAGGCCCGCCAACAAGGGTGAACGGTCGGCAGAGCCGTCTTTGACGAGAGGGTCCAGAGCGTCGCGCAAGTGCCGAACGGCCTCGGCGCCGAAGCGCCGCTGCCATTGTTTCTCGATCGCCGCAATCCGCTTGCGGTTGTTCTCCTGCGCGATGAGTCCTTTTTCGTTGAGGTGAATCTGTTTGCCGCGGCCCGGCACCGGTGCCGTGTTGATCACGGCAAAACCGTGTCGGGCCAGCCAGCCGGTCGCGACAGCGATGTATTCGGTCGAGATTCCCGTACATTCGGGAAGGTCGCGCAGACGCGTCGGCGCTTCGTCGAGGACCCGGAGGAAATTGGCGCTGAGCGCCAGCGATACAGGCGAATCCGCTTCGAACTTGAGGGTGAAAGCAAGGAGCACGCGAGCGAGTAATGCCGGCAGAGGCAGCTGAAGCAAACCGGCCGAGAAAGCGGCGGGAGAGGCAGAGGGGGAGCGATTCCCTGCATCGGATTTTTTGCCTGCGGGCTCGCACTGAACAATCCGTAGCCGACGATGGGCATGCAATCGGGCAAGTTGGGAGCGAGATTGGCGGCCATGGAGGACAGAGTATTGCGGAGCTTGTCGATTGCGACCGCGCCGAAGCGCTCGCGCCAGCGGTTCTCGATTTCCGCGAACAACGGTTGCCAGATCTTGCGAGCCATGCGGCCGGGGGGGGCGCGGATGATCCAGTCGGCCTGGGGTGGCTTGGGCCGCGGATCGCCGGGGTCCGGCTCGAGAAAGATGCAACCCCATCGCTGCATGCCGTTGAGATTGGTCTCGGTGCGCGCGCGGCGGCGCAGTTCACGCAGCGTAACTAATTGATCATCTGCAACATGCTGCATACAGTTCAACCACATTGCGATGGAGGCCAGCCAGGGGGCGTGCGGCGCGCCGGGAGTTCTGCCGTAATCGGTGGTGGTGTGAGGGAGGCGATCTCACCAGCCTGACGAATGGATCGACTCAGCAGCCCATCACGTTTAATTATTCCTACGACAAAGCTTCTCGTGTTGCGTCCCTCACCAGCAACTGGACTCCGGATTGTAATCATCCGGCCAATCTGTTTTCGGCTCCGTCGTATGGCCCGGTGGGACTGACCAGTGCTACGCTGAGCGAGATTAGCAGCGGCTGCCCGGCCGCGAGCACCAACGTGATCGCCGAAGCTCGCGCTTACGATAATCGAACGAGAATTACGTCCGAAAGCTACGGCGCTTCTGCCATCGGAGTCACCTGACGTGACCCCGTTATTCGTCCAATTGACTATACGAGGGTCATAGTCGCCGTCGGGGTGGTGCGGATCACGGTGAAGAACCCTGACGGGTCCAGCTACTCCCTCGACGATGCGTTCGTGGAGAACTGAGGGCGCCTGGCAGTCTCGCCAGAAACAGCGACGCCGCCCGAAGGCGGCGTCTCGAGCTGCGAAACCGGAAATGCGCTTACAACGTCGACTCGATCTCAAAACCCCACGCTTCCAGAAGCGATTCGGGGATGTACTTCGAGTTGCGGTTCCGGCGAGCCCACTCGCGGAGGCGGGTAGAGCGGACATACTGGTCCGGGGTCAGCTTGAACTCCTTGACCACCTGCTCGAAGGAAGTCACGGTCGGCACGACGGGGCCGATCGGCTCCGGCTTGCCCCAGTTGGGATTGCCACGACGCTTTGCCATATGTAGGAGTTTTCCTCTGCAATGAAAGTGACGAACCAAAAGTCCGGTTGGCTCGATAGAGTTCCCGGGAGGTCACAAACCTTTATGATTCTAGAGATTTTTTCTATGAAAATCAAGAGAAAAATGCACCTAGGGCGGTGGATATCTTCGCCACAAGGAACATTAAATCAACCAGATGGGGCAGAAATTGCGATTTTGCGGACGAGTTCGCCCGCAGCGAGGACTGTGGCCCGGCGCGGGAATAGCTTGTCCGTCAGGCATGCATGGAGATCCGAGTCCAAATCGAGGCAGCAATCGTTCACGGCAATGATTTTGTAGCCGGCATCGCCGGCAGCGAGGAGCATAGAAAGCACCACTCCGCTGGTGGCTATGCCAAACAGAATCAGCAAGTCGATTTCTTTGGCCCGCAGGATCATCTCCAGGTCGGCGCCGGTGAAAGCACTGACGCGATGCTTGGTGATCACGATATCGCTTTCGGCAGGACCCAACGCCGGATGGATGGCTCCCCCGGAACCCTGAAAGAGCTGCTGGTGCTGGGGCGACCTGAGGATGGCACCGAAGAGCGGATTGCGCGGATGGACTTCGGGAAGACCAGGACGGAATCTCACCTGGATGTGAATGAGGGCCATTCCCGAGGCGCGGGCGGGCCGCAGGACCTGGCCCGCCCCGGAGGGATGAGATCGGGCTGTTCCTTCACGTCGAGGGAGACGATGCCGCGCTCTTCACGTCCACGCTGAGGGGCCGCCGAGCGCGATTGGATCGGTAAGATATCCATATCTCAGCGACTTTCTGGATTTTTAGAAGGCGATGGGTGATGTTTATTCAGTAAATGTTCTATTGATTGTTCTTCTATGGTAATGAAACCACCCATCTCGGTAACTTTCCGCGATGTCAAGGATTGCAGAAATTAGCTTGGTTTTGGATCAACTTTCTCATATATGTCGTTGTTTTTAAGTGGATTGGCTGAAGAAAAGCAGAAACAAATTCCAGTAACTCGTTTCCTATTTGTCAAGTGAGAATTGCCACTCAATAATTTTCTTTAACTGATCGTACGGAACTTGAAGCATCGGAAGGCCTCTTCCGTTCACGAAAAGCCAAGGGGTCTGATCGACATTGAGATCGGCGCCGAGCTGCATCGAACTCTGCACAGACTTACTGGTCTCCGCGGAATCGGCGCATGAGGCGACCTTATCGGGATCCAATCCTGCTGCCGTGACGGAATTGCGCAGAGCCTGGTCGGCCCCCTGGCCTTCCAGGGCGCTCTGGCCGGCAAAGATCGAGTCTGCATATTTGAAGAAGGCGTCGCCGCTGCCCTGCTGGAAAACGCATGCGCCGAAGGCAGCTGCCTTGAAGGCCTGCGGATGAATGCTGACGAGAGGGAAACTCTCAAAGACGTAATGGGCCTGCGGGAAATCTTTGAGGAGCTGCTGCACGACGGGCTGGGCCTCTTTGCAGTGCGGGCACTGGAAGTCGGCAAACTCGACCAGCTCAAACTGCTTGCCGGCAGCGCCGAGTGAGGGCCCGTCGGCGCGCTGCTGGAGGGTGCGGAAGATGCCGTCGTAGGGGCGCGCGCCGAAGTCGAGGATCTGGTCCTGCGCGATGAGGTGCTTGCCGTCGGCCGTCACGAAAAAGCTGAAGTTGCCGATCTGCGGGTTCGGCTTCTCCGCGACCCAAACCTGGACCTTGCTGATGCCTTCCGCCGGAGTCTTCTGGATGGCGAAAACCTCCCAGACACGATTGGGATCGTATCCCCACGTGGTCTTCAGAAAAGCGTTGACCGCGTCTTTCGTCGGCGTGGCGGAAGTGAAGTTGGCCTGATCCACGGCAGGGAACTTCGGCTCAGCGGGCGCGGCAGGCGCTGTTGCGGTCTGGGGAGCAGGCGCTGAGGGAGGCTCAGTCTGAGCGGGGCAGAGGCAGGCAAAAAAGCCCAGGCTGACGAATAGAGAAATTGAGTAAACCCTGTACATACAATCCTTTCGAACGCATGTTTCGAGCAATTGATGAGGAAATAGCTCATCCTTCATCTTAGCAATGCCGTCTAAATCTCTGTTTTTGCGGCAATTGGGAAACGACGGCCCATGCCGAAAGCCTTCGGTGTCACTTTCAATACCGGCGCAGCCTGCTGGCGCTTGTACTCGCTCCGCTCGACGAGCTTGAGGGTCGCCCGAACCGTTTCAATATCGACGTTGTGAGCGGCAGAGATCTGCTCTGGAGTCTGATAGTTTTCGACGTAAGCTTCAAGAATTGGATCAAGAATATCGTATGGCAATAACGAATCAGTATCCTTTTGGCCAGGCCGCAGTTCAGCGGAGGGGGGCTTTTCGAGGATGGCGCGGGGGATCTCTTCCCTTCCCGCATTCGCAGCACCGCACAGATCGTATACTTTTGTTTTCCACACATCGCCGATGACTGCGAGCGCGCCGACCATATCCCCGTAGAGTGTGCAATATCCAGTCGACATTTCACTTTTATTTCCAGGGGTCAGCACTAACGCGTTGAATTTATTCGAGAAAGCCATGAGCAGAGTGCCGCGGATCCGGGACTGCAGATTCTCCTCCGTGATGTCGGGCTGGCGACCCGCGAAGACCGGGGCCAAAGCATGATTGAATCCTGTGAAAATCTCATCGATCGGAATTAGATCGTATCGGATGCCGAGGTTTGCGGCGAGGTGGCGGCTATCGTCGATCGACCCCGGGGAGGAATAGGGGCTGGGCATGCCGATGGCGGTCACGTTATCGGGGCCGAGGGCACGGACGGCGATCGCCGCGACGAGCGCAGAATCGATCCCACCGCTGAGGGCAATGACGACCTTCGAAAATCCGCACTTGTGGACATAATCGCGTGTTCCGAGGGTAAGCGCCTCGAGCATGGCGGCATTTTCGTCTGCAATCTGGGGATGAATCAAACCAGTAAACAGCCCGGAATCAGACGCCAAGTTGGCAAAGATCAAGTCTTCTTCGAAGTTTTTTCCCTGGGCGATCACATTCCCATCCGGATCGAGGACAAGGCTGGATCCATCGAAGATGAGACTGTCGTTACCGCCGACCTGATTCACCATGGCCACGGGGACGCGGTGCCGGCGGGCGATCGCGGCGAGCATTTCCCGGCGCAGCTCGCGCTTGTTCTCCCACCAGGGCGACGCGGAGATATTGAGGATGAGGGACGCGTGTTGCTTCATCAGTTCGTCGACGGGGTCGACCGAATAGAGGCGATTCTCCCAGAAACTTTTGTCGTTCCAGGCGTCCTCGCAGATGGTGAGAGCGATAGCCTCGCCGTTGAGATGGCACAGGCGCTGGCGGGCGGCGGGCGCGAAGTAGCGCTGCTCATCGAAGACATCGTAGTACGGCAGTAACATCTTGGACTGAACGAATTCGACGTGCCCATGGCGGACCAGCGCTGCGGAGTTCATGACGCGCTTCCCTGCCCCGTGCTCGGCCGTGACGTAGCCGGCGATGACGGCGATGTTGTCGCGGGCGGTGGCGCGGGCGACCTCGCAGATGGCTTCGCCGCAGCGGGCGACGAAGGCGGGTTTTTCAAGCAGATCGGCGGGCGGATATCCGCAGATGGCTAGTTCCGGAAAGAGGACCAGATCGGCGCCACCCTGAGCGGCGCGATGGGTAAAGTCGATAATTTTTGCGGTGTTGCCCCGGAAATCGCCGACAGTGGGATCGATCTGGGCGAGCGCGATCTTCACGCCCTTAGTTTAGCAATGCGCGCTCTCAGGCTGCAGAAGCGTTGACCGCCCCATGCGCCGCGCCGTACCATGCCAGCCAACTGCGAGGAACCGCGATGCGCTTCCAGGTTTGGGTTTTGACGGCTGCGGGTCTGCTGGCGTCTCTCGCCTGCGCCCAGCAGGATGAGCCGCAGCGGCCGGGGATTGCGGCGCAGGATGGGGGCGTGCGCGAGGTGATGGAGAGCATCGTGGTGCCACCCATCCCGAACGCGCCCTTCTCGGCGACGCTGGCCACGGAGTGGGCGCGACCCACGCAGGACGGCGGCACGATCACGCTGGTGAATCAGCGTCAAATCGCTCGCGACAATGTGGGCCGGGTCTACGAGCAGCGCTGGGCGCTGGTGCCGAAGGGTGGCCAGGTCAAGTCGATCCTGACGTGGATTCAGATCGCCGATCCCACGGAACGCACGGTGTACAACTGCAACGTCATTCGGGAGGTCTGCCACTTGCTCGTGTATCAGCCGGAGAGCGACCTGGCGGCCGCCCATCCCGTGGAGGCTCGCTCCTTCCACAATGCGCGGGAATCAGTCGAAGTGGAGAACCTGGGTACGAAGACGGTGGACGGCATGGATACGGCGGGCACCCGGGTGACGACCACGCTGGCCCCGGGGACCATGGGCAATGACAAGCCGGTGACACGGACCATCGAGACCTGGCGCTCGGACCAGCTGGCGCTCAACCTCATTTCCGTACGCTCGGCGCCGCTCACCGGGACGCAGACCTTCACGATCACCGAGCTGGATCCGAATCCGCCCGATCCGCAACTCTTCGAGCCGCCGGATGGCTTCAAGGTGGTGGACGAGCGAACGACTGCGCCACCGACGCACTGACCTTCAACCCGTCTTCCCGCGTGGCCGACCGCTGGCCTGAGCGGTCGGCCTGCGGTGCTCGGGCGAATCACCGGCCGAACGGCGAGCCGGTCGAATCACTGCTCGGTTGGGTAGAACATGAATGTCCCGTACACGTTATCTTGGAATACCCCGAACTGTATTGGGCCGGAATAGGGCACGCCGGGCGGCGGCTCAACGAGCGTAGCGAGCGCCGACTGGCCGGTCATTGAGGTCGTCGTGGTGTTCCACTTGTTCGTCCAAGTAAGGGTGTTTTGCCTTGTAAGTGTCGCGCTCCAGATGTTCTTAAAGCTCAGCGACCCACTGAGCGTGAAGCCTAGAGAAAAGCTGGAGGAGCCGCCCTCCCCGTCGGTGTTCGTCTCCTTGTAGGTCAGGGTGTATTGGTGTGTTGTCCCCAAATTCTCGAAATCCACGGCGACACCGTCGCTGTAAAAGCGGGCGTCGGGCGTTCCTACCTGTGTGACGCAGCTGATATTTGCCCCGCATGTCCCGAAGGGGTCCTGCGCCAGGATGTTCGCTAGGTCGGTTGAGGTGAGACCGTGCTGTTGCAGCAGCGTCGATAGCTGGGTTTGCATCGGGTAATCGCCATTCAGCACGCCTGCGGCGATCTCCACGATATCCTGGATGCCGTATTGGCTATCTGGGTCTCCTGGAGCGCCTTTGGGATCGTATTCGACGCACTGGATGGCGGCGGGAAAGCTGCTTGGCGAATACGACCAGGCTGCCTCAGCTGCGCAATCAAGCGCCGGATTCAGCCACACGAGAATTATGTCGTTATCATGGTCGAGGCCTACTACGTTAGCAGGATAGTCACCGGGGTAGCTGTTGCTCATTGATGATGACTGATCGATGGCTATCGATTGGGAAGTGTCCTCCTCTTGAGAGTACTGTGAGGAGATACTGCCCTTGACGTCGAGAAGACTGGCAGTCATGGTGAGTGTGTCCGAGTCCTGGAAGGAGCTGCTAAAAGTCGTATCGCTCCCTAATTCGGTTGTATTCGTATAGTCAACATAGCTCTGGTTGCCGTTCGAGTTCCCAGCGGCGGGAGGGGCGTAGGCGATACTGACTACCAGATAAGTGGGATAGACGGCGCCTGTCGCGAAGCTCTCCATGGTCGCCGAACCTGCCCCTCGATCTGCTGGGCTGAACGTGAATCGATAGAAGGAGCTGCTGTCCGAGAGGATCGTGGTGGCCGGCTCGGGACCGTTAGGCGGGCAGTAGGGTGGCCCCGAAGAGCCGTCGATGTAACCTGCGCCCCCTGCTAGCGCGACGGTGATAGGAATAACTGTGCCTTGCGGGCTTGTTACGGAATAGGCGTAACTAAAGTTGCTTGAGTTATACATCGTGCCGGAACATGGTCCTCCGACAGGCTGTGGCGTTACGGTCCACGAGAGCGTGCCGCCGTTGATACCGATGCTTTCGTTGAAAGGTGTCGCGCGGGCGACGGGCCCGAGCAAAGCGATGGCTGCAGAAAACACGACGCTCTTCCGCACGAGGGAAGAATTAAGGATAGACATGAAGCCTCCAAAGACCCAATCTCGCTGTGATGTCGGCGCAAGCGCCGGCATGGCTGATTCGCCTGGATCACCTTAGGCAGATGTAAGCGCCAATGATGACGGGTCTTGCGCGAGCCAGGTAGCTTGACCACATATCGGCGGGAAAAACAAAGCCGCTGGAATTGTAAGCATTGTCGCGGGGGGTCAATCAACTGGGCCTCATGTCACATTACCTAAGTACTGTGCTGCATATGTGACAGATTTGCGGCGCGGATCTTGATGCCGGGTAGGGCGTATAGTAGTAGCGACTTAAGACGCTTAGTAGAACTTGTGTAGTTCACGCTCAAGGAGGCCACATGTCCGCTGGGCGGTGCCGTATAAGTAAGTTATTATGGTGTGTCGTACCCCCCACCATTGTCCTGTGTTCTGGGTGCGGCGTCAGCGGAACGCCGGGCGGGGGTGGTACAGGACCGATCAAGGGAGAGAAGACGGTGGTCACGCTGGTGGCCAGCAGCAATGGGAACGATCAGTTCTCCCAGCTCAGCCTCTTTCTGAACAGTCTCACGCTGACATCAGAATCGGGAGCTCCCGTAAGTGTGCTCCCGGCACCGCAGTATATCGAGTTCATTCATCTGAATGGGGCCGCGGAGCCGGTGGCAACCGTCAGCGTACCGCAGGACATTTACACGTCGGCAGCCGTTACGGTGGGTAGTGCCGACGCTGGATGCGTGTTTTGGGATCCGTCTGAATCGGCATCGGGTGTCGTCGACTCCGACATCCTCTACGGGTACACTCCCGATTCACAGGTCAGTGTTGCGATGGCGAACCCTCTCAAGGTGGAGAGGTCGAGTATGGGGATCCTCCTGAATCTGGCCGTCTCCGCCTCAGCCAAATACGCCAACTGCGTGGACCTTTCCCTGCCTCCCGGCGATGCGATCACGCCCACGTTCGATCTGAGTTCCTTCCAAATTGGCAGCCAAGTTGGGAATCCTGCCGTTGGCGCGATGACAGGACTGGATGGAATCGTCGCCTCTCTCGACACTGCGGATCAGAGCTTCGCCGTGACCGCTTCCGATGGGTACGGAGTGGAAACGCTGAACTCTGGCGAAGACATCAGCTCGCGTGGCCTCGCATGGCGAGCGATCGTGAATTCGGCCACAACCTGGGAGGGGATCTCCGGGATATCGGAACTGGCCGTAGGCGTGCCTGTGGACATCGACGCGCAGCTGCAAGCCGATGGGACGCTCCTGGCGTCAAGGGTGGCCGTCGCGAACCGCGACCCCTCGAGCCTCACCGTGGTGAACGGACCGATTCTAGAGGTTGCATCCTTTGAGCCGGGTATCGAGGTGCTTCAGCGCCAAGAAGAAGGGTATCTGATCCAGAGCATCGATCCTCCCCAGAACCCAGGAGGAGGTGGCGCATTTGATTATTCCAGTGCAGATTTTGAAACATCGGGTCAGGCCACGAATCTGCAGTCTCTGCCTTTTACGGCAAGGTTCGATTCAGGCAGTGCGGTCGCAGGGCAGGCAGTCTCGATCACCTTGAATGCGACTTCGCTGGCTTACGATGGGCCTGCGGCGACCACGGTCACGCTCATCCCGCAGACGCTCGATGGGACGGTGGCTGGGGTTGCGACGCAGGGTGCATTCACAGAATATACGGTGACGCTCCCTTCGTACGACCTCTTTCCGACGCTGGCATTTACAGACTCCTTTCAGACATCTCCACTGCAGAACCCCCGCACCGTTGTTGTCTACGCTGACGCGAACACACGGACGCTGAATACAACGCCGGTGGCTGTCGGCAGCGTGCAACGATTCACCGGGCTTGTGTTCAACGCCGACGTGACGCTGCGGATGGATTGCCTGCAAATCGCGGATGGGGTTCCGGAATAGACGAGACTGCGAACGGTTGAGCGCCTCGCTAGACCAACGGCAGCACCAGTTCGTCCAGCTCAAGGAACTGGCGCAGAACCGGGTCGTCGGTCTTCTTCATTTCGTCGACGGTGCCGAAGAACTCGGCGCGGCCCTGGTGGAGAAAGAGGACGCGGTCGGCGAGGCGTTCCGCGAATCGCATGTCGTGGGTGACGACGATGCTGGTCAGCTTAAGCTGATTGCGCAGCTTGCGAATCAGGTTCCCGAGCAGCTTGCCGATGAGCGGATCGACCATCGTGGTGGGCTCGTCGTAGAGGATCGCCTGAGGCTCGGCAGCGAGTGCGCGGGCGATGGCGACGGAGCGCTTCATGCCCGTGGAGAGGTCGGAGGGCAGCAGGTCGATCATGTCGGCGACGCCAACCATTTCGAGCAGGCCGCGGACGATCTGGTCGATTTGTGCGTCGTCGAGGCCGCGGCCTTCGCGCAGCGGGAAGGCGACGTTTTCGCCAACGGTGAGCGAATCGAAGAGCGCGCCATTCTGAAAGACCATGGTGACCTTGCGCCGGACCGTCTGCATCTGCTGCTCGGTGAAGTGGGTAATGTCTTCGCCGGCGACGAGGATGCGTCCGGAGTCGGGCTTGAGGAAGCCCATGATCTGCTGGAGCGATACCGATTTGCCGACGCCGGAGCGGCCGAGGATACAGAGGGTCTCGCCGGCCATCACGTGGAAGCTGATGTCCTTGAGCACGTCGAGCGAGCCGAAGGATTTCGAGACGTTTTCGAAGGCGATGTACGGCTGGGGCTCTTCGTGCCCGCTGGTGACGACTTCGATGGGAATGTCGGGAGAACCGGCCACGCTGATTGGATGTCCTCGGCAAGCTTGCGCTGCTGCTACCAGATTATTGGATGGCTGGATTTTGTCCAGACGGAGAGTTGCCGAAGCCGGCGCGAAGCGAGTCGTAGTCGCTGGGGAAATTGATGTTGCGGAACCAGGTGTGGAGTGGCGGATCGGCCGGCCAGATGTGGGGGATCAGGGCTGCGGCGATGGATTCTGTGTCGAAGAGGTCTAGCTCGGAGCTGGGCGAGCGCGCGGGGAGTGCTGCTGCGGCCGCGGAGATCGCGGTCATGAATTTGTAGTGGCCGGCGGCGAGCGCGGCGCGAATCCCGGGGAGCAGGCGGCGGCTGTAGATCGCACACAGGGGCTGGGGACGGCCTGCGTAACGCGGGATGGTCGCAGCAGCGCCAGTGGACTCGGCGCGCGTCTGGAGCCAGCGCAGGAATTCCAGCGGCAGGAGGGGCAGGTCGACGGGAAGAAAGAGATTGAGGTCTGTGCCGGAGATGGAGAGCGCTGCTTCAAGACCGCCGAGCGGACCGCAGCGTGGGCTGGTGTCGTGAATGACGGGTGCGAAGCCGGCCAGATCGGGACGCGAAGCGCAGATGCGCGGCGTGCAACCGAGGGCGCGGAGCTTGTCGAGAGCGTGGGCGATCAGCGGACGGCCGGCAAGATCGAGGAGGGCCTTGTCGCGCCCCATGCGCGAACTCTCGCCGCCTGCCAGGACAAAGGCGTTCACCGGCTACACCTGCGGCAACTGGGACTGGAGCAGCGCAACAGCGGCCTGCGGGTCGGCTACTTCGACGATCAGCTCGTTGTAGCGCTCGTCGCGCAATACGATCACGACCGTGTTGTCGGGATGATGGACGTCCCAGAAGATGCGCTGGCCGTGCTGATAGAAAGTGCCCGCGGTCAGGACGCCGGGAATCTGCGTGCCGGGCGCGCGGATGCCGTGAAACCAGCCGCGCGCGATCTCGGGATCGGCGCGAATGCCGGCGACGTGGTGCAGAGGGATTTCGAGCGTGCTCTTCAGCGCCCAGAGTTGGTCGGCGCCGCGCACATGGAGCACCAGCTTGCCTTCGGCAATCGACAGATCGACCATGCCTTCACCTCGATTCGGGCGTGACCATTCTAAACGGCCACTCGCGGCGGGCACGGGCGCGGAGCAGGTAGAGGGCTGTGCCGGCCAGGGCGATGGCGATGGCGAAGGAGAGGTCGCGCCATCCGCCGGTTCGCGAAAACAGGATGAAGAGAAAGCCGGTGAGCGCAGCGAGGGGCGGAAGCGGGTAGAGCCAGATGCGGAAGGGGCGCGGCAGGTCGGGGCGGCGGATGCGCAGCAGGATGACCCCGACCTGCTGTAACAGGTATTGCAGCACGATGCGGATGACCACCAGCGCGGCGATGATCTGCGTGAGGCGGAAGAAGCAGAAGAGCATGGCGACGGCGCCCAGCGCCAGCAGGGAGAAATCAGGGAAATTGCGTTTCGGGTGCAGATGCGCGAAGACGCGAAAGTAATTGCCGTCGAGGGCGGCGGCATAGGGGACGCGGGAATATCCCATGAGAAGCGCGAAGACGGAGGAGAAGGCGGTCCACATGATGAGACAGGTGACGATGGTGGCCGCGGCCGGCCCCAGCGTGACGGCGACCATGTGCGCCACGACGGTCTCAGAACCGGCCCCAGCGCGCATGGCGGACGCCGGAACCACGCCCAGCACGCTGATGTTCATGGCGATATAGAGCACGGCGACGACGGCGATCGACAGCAGCACGGCGCGGGGGATGGTTCTGCCGGGGTCGCGCACTTCGCCCCCCAGGAAGCACACGTTGTAGTAGCCCCAGTAGTCGTAGGTGGCGATCAGCGTGGCAGAGCCGAGCCCGGTAAAGAACGCAGGCGAGAAGCTGAACGCGTGCGGCGGGATGCGCAGCAGCGCAGGATGCAGGTGCGTGAGGCCGGCGAAGATAACGATAGCCAGAGCCGCCATGACTCCTGCCCACAGCACCCATGCGGTGCGGAGGATCGCGCGGATGTCCTGGTAAAGCATGCCGATGATGACCACGATGGCGGCCACGGCGAGGAGGCTGGTGCGATGCGGGCCCGCCGGCCACGCGGCAAGGAGCGGGAGCCGCAACCGGGGAAAGAACCAGGCCGCGAATTCCGCGAACCCGATGCAGCCGGTGGCGATGGACAGGGGCGCGCTGAAACTGAGCTGAAAGATGTAGAGAAAGGCGGCGTACCGTCCCGCGCCGTCGCGGCCGTAGATTTCGCGCAGGAAGGTATAGGATCCACCGGCTTCGGGCATGGCCGCGCCCAGTTCCGCCCAGACCAGGCCATCGCAGGCCCCGATGAGCGCGCCGAGCACCCAGCCGAGCAGCGCCTGCACGCCGCCCATGGCGTTCACGATGAGGGGCAGCGTAATGAACGGCCCCACGCCGATCATGTACATCATGTTCAGCGAGATGGCGCTGGGCAGCCCGATGCGCCGCTCCAGATGCGGCTGCCGGCCCGATGAAGCTGGCGAGGATGCCATGTGCAGCCTTTGTACCAGATCGCCTCACGATACACTGGCCTTTCAAAGACGATGCCTCTCCGCTCTCTCTTCTCTGCTCGATGTATGCGCCGCACGGGCGCGCTGCTGCTGGGTTCCGTGCTCGCGCTCGCTGCCTCGGCGCAGGCGGTGCCATGGAGCACGCAAATTGCCGCCTCTCCGGACGCGCAACCGTTGCCGGAAGATCGCGGCGCCGACGGCCTGGCGCAAACGCTGCGCAAGCTCGACACATGGGGCAGCCTGCTGTTCATCGTGGCGCATCCGGATGACGAAGACGGCGGGATGCTGACGTACGAATCGCGCGGAGCCGGCGCGCGCACGGCGATTCTGACGCTGAACCGGGGCGAGGGCGGCCAGGATGCGATGTCGGACGAGGAGTACGACGCGCTGGGGCTGATCCGAACCAATGAGCTGCTGGTGGCCGACCAGTATTCGGGCAGCGAGCAATACTTCACGCGGGTCATCGATTACGGCTTCTCGAAGACGATTGAGGAAGCGCACCAGCAATGGGGGCGGGATCGCGTGCTGTGCGATGTGGTGCGCGTGGTCCGCATGAACCGGCCGCTGGTGCTGGCTTCGACCTTTACGGGCAACATCACCGACGGCCACGGGCACCACCAGGTCTCCGGCGAGATGAACCAGGAGGCGTATCTGAAGGCGGGCGACCCGAATGTTTGCCCGGACCAGATCGCCGCGGGGCTGCGGCCCTGGTCGCCGCTCAAGGTCTACGCGCGCGTTCCTTTTTTCGGCGCCAGCAGCCGCGGCATCTTCGATTACGCGACGAATCAGTGGTCGCCCGCGCGCTTCTTCGACTACGTGACGCAGCAGTGGAGCACCAGCTTCCCTCAGGCCACGCTCGAGGTTCCGGAGGGCACGTGGGATCCGCTGCTGGGCGAATCGTATCTGCAAGTGGCGCGCACGGGCTGGAGCCAGCAGAAATCGCAGAACGGCGGCGGCACGCTGCCGCTGCCCGGGCCAAGCGAAGTCGGGTATCACTTGTATGGATCGCGCGTCGGGACGCCGGATCACGAGGATTCGTTTTTTCAGGGCATCGACACATCGCTCGCCGGGATCGCGTCTCTGGTGCACGCGGGGAATACAGCGTTTCTGGTCGATGGGCTGCAAGAGATTCAGCAGCATGTCAATATCGCGCTCTACGGGGATCTGCCGGCGCATGCGGAGAAGATTGCGCCGGAACTGGCGGCCGGGTACAAGGCGACGCAGCAGCTGATCGACGCGGTGAAGGCGAGCGCGCTGAGCGCCGACGACAAAGCGAATGTCAATCACGAGTTGACCATCAAGCTGGCGCAGTTCAACACCGCGCTGGCTGAGGCGCTGGGGCTTGAGGTGAACGCACTGGTGATGCCGCGCACGGCGACGGGCGCGAATGGCGCGCCATCGCTGGGTCCCGACGATACGCCCACCACGGTGACACCGGGGGAAGAGATCGATGTGCGGGTGCACGTTGCCTCGTGGGGCCTGTGGGGGCCTTCGCGGGACGGCCTGCAACTCGCTCGCACGTGGCTCGAGAACCAGGACGGCGACTCGTGGCAGATCACGCGCCTCGGCGCGCCAGGCCTCGATGAGGTGAACAGCAACGCGGGCGACGCGATCTTCCGCGTGTATGTGCCGAGCAACGCGCAGCTGACGCGGCCGTATTTCACGCGCCCCAACACCGAGCAGCCGTATTACGATATTACCGACCCGCGCTGGCTCAATTTGCCATTTGCGCCGTATCCACTGGCGGGATGGGCGGAGTTTCATTTCATGGGGGTGCCGATCCGCATCGGGCAGGTGGTGCAGACGGTGCATCGGGTCCATGGGATTGGCGGGGTTTATCAGCCGCTGGCGGTGGTGCCGCAGATTTCGGTGAACCTGGCGGGCTCGGCTGGGGTGGTTCCACTGGGCACGGCGACGATTCCCTTCCCGGTGACGGTGAGTAATCAGCAGCAGAGCGGGGCTGACGGAACCCTGAAGCTGAGTTTGCCGAGCGGGTGGGCGGCCGATCCGGCGGAGGCGCCGTTCCACCTGGACGCAGACAGCAGCAAAGACATCGTCTTTACGCTGCATCCCGGCCAGCTCACGGGACAGAGCTATGAGATTCGCGCGGTGGCGCAGAGCGGCAACGCTTCGTTCACCGAAGGATTCACGACCACGGGCTACCCTGGGCTTCGGCCCTATTACTTCTACCGGCCGGCGACCTATAAGCTGCGCGGCGTAGATGTGAAGGTGCCGGCCGGGCTGAAGGTCGGCTACATCATGGGCACGGGCGACGATGTGCCATCGCAGCTTGCGGAGATCGGCATCGAGCCGCATCTGCTCTCGGAGGCGGATCTGGCCCAGAGCGATCTGTCCGGTTACGACGCCATCGTGGTGGGCATCCGGGCGTATTCGTCGCGACCGGATTTGGCTGCGGCGACGCCGCGGTTGCTGGATTACGTCAGGAATGGCGGCACGGTTCTGGTCCAGTATCAGAGCAATGCGTTCCGCGCCCCGTTTCCGCTGACCCTGGGGCGCAATCCGGAAAAGGTGGTGAATGAGGCGGACGCGGTGACGTTGCTCGATCCGCAGAACGCCTTGTTGACCTGGCCCAACCGCATCACGTCGGCTGATTTCGACGGCTGGGTGGAAGAGCGGGGCCACTCCTTCCTGGGGAGCTGGTCTTCGCAATACACGCCGCTGACCGAAACGCATGATCCGGGGCAGGAGCCGCAAAAGGGCGGCCTGCTTTACGCCCACTACGGCAAGGGAAACTGGATGTATCTGGCATACGCGGTCTACCGGCAGTTGCCCGAGGGCGTTCCGGGTGCCTATCGGCTGCTGGCGAACCTGATTTCGGCCGGCAAAAACCCTTCGCTCCTCCAGCCCTGAGCTGCCGCCGGAATCTCCACAGCTAATGAATTGAATCGGCGATAGTTGCGCGTGCAGCACGCGGCTGGGATTTCCCGGAAGATTCATCGTCCTTTCTCTGGATATTCACATTCCCCTGCGACGATTCCGATGGAAATGGTGGATTCGGGCGTGCGCTGGAATCGCGCCGGTGCGCGCGCATTTCACCCTTTCCGCACGCATCCCCCCAGGGCTTCCTTGTTCACGCATTTTCAACTTCAGAGAGGCTGAATGATTACCAAATGCACGGTGCTTGCCACCCTGGCTCTTACCATGGCTGCTGCCGCCGGTCATGCGCAGACCACGGCCAGCTCCACGGATGGGCCCAAGAAGGTTCATCATCATGCGCGGGTCCAGCACGGGCCCACGGTTGAATCGCAAATCCAGGATCTGAAGAGCCAGATGGACTCCCAGCGCGGCGAGATTGACTCGCTCAAGGAGAAACTCTCGGACCGCGACGCTCAGCTGCAGCAGGCGCAACAGGCGGCGGCAGCGGCCCAGCAGGCTGCTGAGGCAGCGCAGGCTGCGGCGAACCAGGAGCAGCAGACACTCTCGTCCAACACCGAGGCGGTCTCCACTCTGCAAAGCTCGGTGAGCGATCTGCGGTCGAGCACCAGCGCCGCCATCACGACGGTGCAGAAGCAGGCCGACGATGTGAAAATGGCGATTGAGAACCCCGACGCGCTTCACTTCAAAGGCATCACCCTGTCGCCGACCGGGAGCTTCATCGCGGCGGAAACCGTGTGGCGCCAGGGAGCGACGGGGGGCGACATCAACACGGCATTTACCGGCGTGCCGCTGCAGAATTCCGATGACGCGCAGGTGAGCGAGTTCTATGGGTCGGGCCGTCAGTCGCGCGCAGCCATGAAGGCAACGGGCAAGGTCTCCGATGTGACCTTTACCGGCTACTACGAGGCTGACTGGCTGGGCGCCGGCATCACTTCGAACGGCAATCAGTCGAACAGCTACGTCCTGCGCCAGCGCCAGCTTTGGGCCGACGCGAACACGGATGGCGGCTGGGACTTCTCCGGCGGCCAGGGATGGTCGCTGGTGACGGAAACAACCAAAGGCGAGACACGCGGCACAGAGGTTCTGCCCTCAACCATCGACTCGCAATATACCGCGGGCTTCGTGTGGGCTCGTCAGGAGAGCTTCCGGATCAGCAAGAACTTCGGGAATCGGTTCTGGCTGGGCGCTTCGGCGGAGAATGCGGAGACGCTGAACCCGGCCGGCAGCAGCCTGCCTCTGAATATCCTGATCGGCTCGGCGGGCGCCGGTGGCGGCCTCTACAACGCGACGGCCAACTACTCCTTTAACTACACGCCGGATTTCATTGCAAAGGTGGTATTTGAGCCTGGATGGGGCCACTGGGAAGTGTTCGGGATCGAACGTAACTTCCGCGATCGCATCTACCCCAATGAAGTTTGCAGCAACACCACCATCAGCTCAGGTCTGACGACGACGAGCTGCACGGGCAGCACCGCCGGCGCATGGAACGACAAGATTCCAGGTGCGGGCATCGGCGGCAGCCTGCGGGTTCCCCTCGGCACGCCGAAGTTTGTGGTGGGCGTGAAGGGACTCTATGGCAAGGGCGTGGGCCGCTACGGCTCCTCGACGATTGCCGACGTCACCATTCGTCCCGACAGCGCGCTGGATCCGCTGAAGGCTTTTTCGGCTTTGAGCACGATCGAGCTGAACCCGACCCCGCGGTTCAACTTGTACGCAAACTACGGCGGCGATTATGTCTATCGCGACTACTGGGGGAAAAGCGGCTACGGCTCAGTGCTGACGGATATGTCCGGCTGCACCACGGAACCGGCGCCCGGTGGCACGAACAATACCTACGGTGGGAACGGAACCGGATTTGATCCATCGACGCCGAGCAACTGCGGCAACCAGAACAAGGACGTGCAGGAGTTCACCGCAGGGGACTGGTACTACTTCTATAAAGGCCCGAAGGGCGGCCTGCGCTTTGGGCTGCAGTACGCTCGGTTTGAGCGCGACCTTTGGTCCGGTGCGGCTACCGGCAAGGGTTCGGGCAATCCGGGAGGCAGCGCGAGGGGTATCGACAATATGTTCTGGACGTCGTTCCGTTACTACCTGCCGTAGCTCTCGTTCCGACGCAAAACCAAGGACCCGCTGCGGCGGGTCCTTTCTATTGGATTGCGGCGGCATGATGCGTCGCAAGCTGCCGCTTAAAACCAGTCGGCGATGGGGGGAAACGTGAGCAGAACGGCGAGCGCGAGCAGGACGAGCGCCGCGGTGGTGATCCGGCCCATGCGCACCTCTCTCTTGCGCCAGCGGATTTCCAGAATGGCCCAGACGACGAGCCACACGACGACGGCGGTGGTGGTGACCCCCGACAGCGGCCCGGTTGGCTTGTAGAAGACCATGGCGTTCTTCACGGCGACGATCTGATCGGCGGCGATGGCGACGACAGCCAGCGCGAACGCGCCTGCGCCGGAGGCGAGCAGGGCAGCTGCGCCGGAGCCGTTGGGGAGATTCGCAGGGTTTATGCCCCTGTTTACGGCGGGATCGCTCATGGCGTTCTACCCCCAGCCAAATGGATTATTGAGCCGCCCTGAACCGGAGCGTTCTTGTTCAGCATGGCGCCGAAGAATCCTGCGATGCCGGCTGCGAGGAACGCGACCACGAGGAAGGCCAGGATGGCATTGCGCAGTTGCGGGAGGCTCCTGAGCGCCCGGCCGTAGCGCAAGGAAACAGCCGCCGCCATCGTGGTTGCGATCGGCACAAGCCAAGCCACATGCTCCTTCCACTCCATACCGATGGAGTGCCATGCGGCCGTGGAAGGGCTGGAAAGCAGGAGGCGCTGCGGAAAGTCCGCCAGATCGATGGTTCCTGGCGGAGCCGCGGCTCGATACCAGGGATAGATGATGTAGGTTCCGGTGAGCACGGCCATCCAGGCGAGCACCGCCATGGCCGCGAGATAGACGTGCAGGAATCGGTCATCCCCGCTGGCGGGCGCGGCCGGCGCGTATCGCCGTGCGAGTTCAACGATGGCGCCGGAACAGGCCAGCAGGTACAAGGCTCCGAAGCCCATGCCGTGGATCATCGTCCAAAGACCGCGTGCTGTGATCTCCATCCTGCGGACTCCTTTCTGCCGGGCAAACCACGAGGTGCTGCGGATCGGGGCAATGCGCCGGGCCGCGCCCCCTCCCACAGAAAAGCAGACGGGGCGCTTCCCTGCTTGTCGTCTTTGCCCCAGGTCCAGTACATGCCCACGTAGGCGTAGTTTTCTGTCTGTCCGGCGACGGAGTGCCCGTAGCAAAACAGAAACTGTTCGTTGGGATTGTGTTTGAAGTGGTAGTAGCCGCCGAGGTCGATGAGCGTCGAGGCCTGCGTCTGCGGCGCGGCCAGGCCCTCTTTGGCGTGCGTGAAGACTTCCCCGCCGAATTCCAGCCGGTCGCCTGGGAAGGTGTACTTCAGCAAAAAACCGCCGTAGGGAAAATTGCGATATCCGGTTTGCGGGACAATGGTTTCTCCTGCGCCTCCGTCGAGCAGCCACGGCCCGATGTTCTTCTGCAGCCAGACAGGGAGCCGGTACCACACTTTGCCGATGCCAAGCCCTTTGGAGTAGCTTCCGGTCGGCATCTCGAACATGGTGAAGGTGCCGATTTGCGGGACGTACTTGCTCTCTTTGATGTAGGCGATCTTGGCGCCCAGTTCCATGTCGGTGAGGCCGAATTCGGCCGGCCCCTGCCCGGCGCCCTCCGCTGCGTAGGCCGGATGATTCAATGGCGCGGCGACGCCCCATGGCAGAATCGCGTGCAACTGGACACGCGGGATCGCACCCCAGTTGAACTCGAAAGCCGGGCCGACGGAATCCATCTCGACGGGCGTGCCGTCCGCGGCGCCAAAAATATAGAACTCGTAGTGATGCAAGTCCACGGGCACGGGATCGTCGGTTTGATAGGGAGGCCCCTGGGCGAGCGCAAGAGGAGCGGCCAGAAAAATGAGAAGCAGCAGAGCCGCGCCAGAAAGCGTGCGCGCCCGTGTCATCTCGCAGCCGCGGCCGAGAATGTCGGATGGGGTTCGCCACGTGCCGCAGGGCGAGAGGCTCCGTGCATGGGCCATCATCGAGAACCGATCATGGCATGCCCGTTTCGTGGCGGTCAATCGCTATCGAATCCTGATGGGGCGATTCACAGGGCTGTAACAGCAGCGTCTCACGCCACGGGCTGTTCGGCTTCGACCACCGGGCCGTGCGTCGATGCGGTGGGGCGCACCGCTGACGCCGCTTCCGGAACCGGCGCATCGCCGATCCGTTTCGAGAAGTGGCACTCGACGCTTGGCTGTGCTTCTTCCGGCTTCTGACCTTTGCGCGGACGCCGCCGCGGCATCATCTCCTGGTTATTCGGGCAGACGAGAAACAGACCGCCGTCCACGGCGCGCTCCACCACGTATGGTGAACCGCACTGCGGGCATTTCTGCGCGACTGGTTTGAGGTTCGAGGTGAAGTCGCACTTCGGATACCGCGTGCATCCCCAGAAGATATTGCCGGTGCGCGCCTTGCGCTCCGCGATGTCGCCTTGCCCGCACTTCGGGCACTTGAGGCCTTCGATGAGATTCTGCTTCACGTACTTGCACTTGGGGTAGCCGGAGCACGAGACGAATTCGCCATAGCTGCCGGAGCGCAGGACGAGCTGCTTGCCGCACTGCGGGCAGTACTCGTCGAGCGGAACTGCCGGTTTCTGCTGCTGCTTCTGGCTGAGGCGCCGGACGGTCTTGCAGGGGGGATCGGCGTTGTAGTCAGGGCAAGCCATGTAGGCGCCGAACGGACCGCGGCGCAGCACCATCACTTTGCCGCAGTTCTCGCAGTACTCCTCGGCCGGACCAGCCTGCGCATCGGTGGCCTGCAGATCGGGTTTCGCCGCGTGGTTCTCTTTCGTGAATCCGCAGCTCACCCGCTCGACGGTCACTTTCAGGCCGGTTTCGAGTGCCGACTCGATGGCTGGCTTCAGCTCGGCCTTGATCTTCACTTCGGCAACGGTGGTGGATTCATCGTCTTCCGTCGTCCTGACCAGCACCGGATACTTCAGCTTCGATTCAACCTTTGCGATGATTTTCTTCGGATCTTTCTTCCACGTCGAGGCGGCAACCGCAACCGGCTTCTCTTTGCCGTAGGCGCTGCAGGCGTAGAACGATCCGAACTTGCCCCACTTGAGGACCAGCGGCGAGCCGCACAGATCGCAGACTTCGTTTGTCGCCTCCTCCATGCGCTTGATGTTGCGCATGTGCTTCTCGGCGTGCTTCAGCTCTTCCTCAAAGTGGCCGTAGAAGCCCTTCAGCAAATCGGTCCAGCGCTCTTTGCCTTCTTCAATGTCGTCCAGCTCTTCTTCAAGCTTGGCCGTGTAGGCCGTGTCGAAGATGTAGGGGAAGTTGTGGACGAGCAAATCGTTCACGACGGTGCCGATTTCGGTGGGATAGAAGCGGCCGCCTCGGCCCGTGGGCGGCACTTTGGTGACGTACTCGCGATCCTGGATGGTCGTGATGATCGACGCGTACGTGGAAGGACGGCCGATACCGCGCTCTTCCAGTTCTTTCACCAGCGACGCTTCGTTGTAGCGCGGGGGCGGCTCGGTGAAGTGCTGCTCGGGCATGGTGCGCTGCAAGCGCAGCGGGTCGGCGTCGTTGAGTTGGGGCAGCGCGTTTTTCAGAGCCTCGTCGTCTTCATCCGCCGTGTCGGTCTCCTCGTGGTAGATCTTGAGGAAGCCGTCGAACTTAAGCACCGATCCGGTGGCGCGAAAATCGTAGCTGCGATCGGCCTTCGCTTCGATATTCACCGTGGTCTGATCGTAGACCGCGGGCAGCATCTGCGAGGCGACAAAGCGCTGCCAGATGAGCTTGTACATGCGATACTGCTCGTCGCTCAGAGAGCGGCGGATCTCGTCCGGGTGCAGTTCGGGATTGGTCGGGCGAATCGCCTCGTGCGCATCCTGCGCGTCTTTCTTCGAGCGATACTGGTTCGGCGACTCCGGCAAATACTGGCGGCCCAGTTTGCCGCCGATCCATTCACGCACAGCGGTGATCGCTTCCGGCGCGACGCGCGTGGAGTCGGTACGCATGTAAGTGATGAGGCCGACGGAGCCTTCTGAGCCCAGATCGACGCCCTCATAGAGCCGCTGCGCTACGCCCATGGTGCGCTTCACACTGAAGCCGAGCTGGCGGGAGGCATCCTGCTGCAGCTTGCTGGTGGTGAAGGGCGGCGCTGGGCTTCTGCGGCGCTCTTTGCGCTCGACGGTGCGTACGGCCCAGCGCGCTTTGCCCAACGCGGCGAGCACAGTATCGGCCGTCTTCTGATCGGGCAAGCTGGGCGCGCTGACGGTGGGCACGTCAGCGCGGGTGCCGTCGATGCCGATGAAACGCGCGATGAACTCGGGACCTTCGGGCACCGGCGTCAGGGCGGCATCAATCGTCCAGTATTCGACCGGCTTGAACGCCTGAATTTCGCGCTCACGTTCGACGATGAGCCGCACGGCAACGGTTTGCACCCGGCCCGCGGAGAGCCCGCGGCGGACCTTGTCCCAGAGCAGGGGCGAGATTTGATAGCCGACGATGCGGTCGAGGACGCGGCGCGTCTGCTGCGCGTCGACCAGGTTCTCGTCCACGTCGCGAGCATGCTCAAAGGCCTGGGCGACGGCCTTACGGGTGATTTCGTTGAAGGTGACACGGTGGATTTTCCGCTTATCCTTCATAACCGGCAGCAGCTGCATCTGCAGGTGCGCGGCGATGGCTTCGCCTTCGCGGTCGGGGTCGGGCGCAAGATAGACGGCATCGGCGGTAGACGCCGCCTTGCGCAGTTTGGCCACGACTTTCTCTTTGTCCGGAGTTACCTGCAGGGTCGGCTCGAAGGTGCGATTCTTCAGCTCGACACCGATATCGCGCTTCGGCAGATCCATGATGTGGCCGAAGGAGGCCTCCACCAGGAAGTCTTTGCCTAGATACTTATTGATCGTCTTCGCTTTGGCGGGCGACTCGACGATGACCAAAGATCGACTCATCTTTTCCTTTTCAACCGGCAGCGCTCGAAAACCTTCAGGCGCGCTGCTGCACCATCCGCTCTCTCGCTGTCTTCCTTTGGGGAAGCTACCACGTCTCCGCCCTTTGAATCTACACGCGGCAGGACGTTTGCGCCTTCCCCCAGGGCATTGGACGCAGGAGAGATCTCAAAAGCTCCTGACGTAATTCTTGCCTGGAAGTTGTCGGATGCGTCCCGCAAGTTCCAATTCGAACAACGCGGTAAAGACTTCCGAGGAGCTCAGTTCCGGCTCGAGCTTCTCCAGAATCTCGTCCATCTGCAGCGCTTCATCGTGGCGGAGCACGTCAAAGACGCGCGCCTCGGAGGGCGGGAGTGGTGAATCCTGAAATAACGATGCCGCAGATGTGCCCTCGGATGCAAATCCCTCACTCTGCTCGACAGCCATGCGGATGGCGGTGGGTAGCTCTTCCCAGACGTCTTCCCAGCTGGAAGTGAGCTTTGCGCCCTGCTTAATCAGCAGGTTAGGCCCCCACGCGTTCTTATTGGTCACGTTGCCAGGAACGGCGAAGACTTCGCGGTTCTGCTCGAGGGCGCAGCGGGCGGTTACGCGCGTGCCGCTGTACTCGGCTGCTTCGATTACAAGCACGCCGACGCTCATGCCGCTGATGATCCGGTTGCGCTTCGGGAAATTCTGGGGTGCGGGAAAGGTGCCCAGGGGCAGCTCGGAAAGGACTGCGCCGCCGGCGGCGACGATCTGTTCGGCCAGCGATTTGTTTTCCTTCGGATAGATCACGTCGACGCCAGTGCCCCAAACGGCGATGTTCGGCTTCTTCGCGGCCAGCGCGCCTTTGTGCGCGGCGGTATCCACGCCGCGAGCCATGCCGCTGAGGATGGTGAGACCATGCAGGGCAAGATCGCGCGCCAGCATCTCGGCCATACCGGTGCCGTAGGGCGTGGGATGCCGGGTACCCACAACGGCGATGATGGGGCGAGACAATAAGGTTACGTCGCCTCGCGCCCACAACAGCGGCGGAGGGTCGTAAATTTCGCGCAGGCGATCCGGGTAGGCCTCATCGCGATACGTGAGGATGGAAGCACCCGAGGCGGAGAGCTTTTCGAGCTCCAGATCGGCTGCGTGGGCGGCTTCGCCTGACGCGATGAACTGCGCCGACTGCGCAGGAATTTGCAGCGACTCCAGCTCGGTGAGGGGCAAGTGCAGCACGCGGTCCGCGCAACCGCAGCGCTCGACCGCCTGGAGGATGCGGCGCGGGCCAAGGGCCGGCGTCAGCGCAAGCGCGAGCCACGCGTGGCGCTCCGCGAAGGGCACATCGTTCCGTGGAGTTGCTGTGGAGGGTGCAGCTGCGCTCATCGAGTCTGCAGTTCCCCGCTCTCGCAGCGTGCTGCTGTCTCGTTCCGTTTCATGAATTCTGCCCGGAGACTATCGCCCGCGTTACGTGGGGTCAAGGAAAAGAGGCGCTCGACCGGTTACCGAAATCACGCCAGGAATAGAATGGTCCGCACTCCCCGGGAAGGTAGCTCCTCGTCGCGTGAAGAAGCCTCTGGTCCTGCTGCTTGCGATTTGCCTCGTTCCCGCGGTTCGTCCGCAGACGGCACAGCAGCCTGCCGGGACTGCATCCGCGATTGTCGTCACGCTTGGCCAGGCGAGCGTTGCCCTTACAGGTCCGTGGAAGTTCCACGTCGGCGACGATCCGCTGTGGGCCGCGCCGGATTTCGACGATTCGCAATGGGAGACGGTGAACCTGACGCCTGGACCTGCCGGCGCCGCAATTTTGCAGACCGTGCCCGGCTGGCAGGCGCGCGGACACGCCGGATACTGGGGCTACGCCTGGTATCGCGTCCATCTTCAGTTCACCACGCGGAGCGGCGATCGCGTGGCGGTGGCCGGCCCCGCCGAGGCCGATGATGGCTACGAGCTCTTCGCCAACGGCCAGTTGCTGGGCGGCACGGGTGATTTTCGCCGCAGCCGATTGTGGCAGACGACGCATTCGGCGGCACTCCCGCAGACTTTCGTCCTTCCGCAGTCGGGTGGCAACGGCACGGCTGCCGGGGCCGTCGTGCTCGCCTTCCGGGTGTGGATGCGGCCGCAGCCCGGCAGCGCTGACGCCGGGGGCCTGCGCTCCGCGCCGGAGTTCGGCGTGCCTGCGGCGGTCGCGCAACACACGGAGCTGATCGATCTCGAGCTCGTGCGCATGAATGCATGGCACATGGGCGAGGGGCTGCTGATGCTGCTGGCCGCCATCATCGCCACCGGCCTCATCCTTTTCGACCGATCCGATCCGGTCTATCGCTGGCTCATCGCGGTTTTTCTGATGATTGCGGCGGCGAACTGCTACGAGCCTTTCAGCTGGCTGGGGCTGGAGGGCGACCGGACCGGATACATCAGCGAGCACGTCTTTCTGGATCCCGCCATCATGGGCGCATTCGCGATGGTGTGGTGGCGATGGTTCAAATTGCGCCGCCCGGTGTGGGCTCCAACGCTCATTGCGGCACTCACCGGGCTTTGCGCCCTCTCGGCGGGATTACGCGAGGGCCTGCCCTTCGCATCCGGCATGCAGGGTGCGCTCGCCGTTGACGTGTTCGCGTCACTCGTCCTGCGGCTTCTGATCTTCCTTGTGCTGATCCTGATTCTCGCGTGGGGCATCCGCCAGCAGGGACGCGAAGGCTGGCTCACCGTTCCCGCGATCCTTCTCTTTGGCGTCGGCATGTTTCAGGGCGACACGCGCGCGCTGCATCTTCCTGCGGCTTTCTATCCTCTGGGCGTGCGTTTTTCGCTGCATCAGATTGCCGATGTTGCGCTCATCGCGGTGCTGGGGATTCTCGTCCTGCGCCGTCTGCTGCTCTCGGTGAGGCGGCAGCGTGAACTGGCGATCGACGTGAACCAGGCGCGCGAGGTGCAGCGGGTCCTCATCCCGGAAGACCTGCCCGACGTTCCGGGATGGACGATTGAGAGTGAATATCGCCCGGCGCGCGAGGTCGGCGGCGACTTTTTTCAGATCATTCCCCTCGCGCCTGCGGGCGCCGTGCTCATCGTGATCGGCGATGTGACGGGCAAAGGATTGCAGGCGGGCATGCTGGTGGCCCTCAGCGTGGGAACCATCCGCACTGCCGCTGATGAGACCTCCGACCCCGAGCATGTGCTCCAGACTCTCAACCGGCGGCTGGTGGGCCGCGGTCAGGCCACCTGCCTGGCGATGCGCCTCGATGCTGACGGCGCAGTGACCCTGGCCAACGCGGGTCATCTGCCGCCTTGCCTCAACGGAAAAGAACTCGTGCTGGAAGGCGCCGTGCCGCTGGGCATTGTCGCCGACGCGGAGTTCCCGGTGCGGCGTTTTCAGCTCGACACCGGCGACCGGATGACGCTGATGTCGGACGGCATTGCTGAGGCGCAGGACGAGCAGGGGCATCTCTTCGGCTTCGAGCGGGCGCAATCGCTCAGCCGCGAGCCCGCGCGCGTGATCGCAGAAGCCGCGCAGAGCTATGGGCAGCAGGACGACATCAGCGTTCTCTGCATTCTGCGTACCGCGTCTGTTGCCGCACCGGTTCGCTGAGCCGGGCGCTGCCAAAGCTTGCGGTTGTTACACTGGCTGGTGCGCCCTGATTCTGCCAGCGATCGTCTTCGCGTCTCCGCGATTCACTTCCTCAATCCCGCGCCACTGATGTGGAGCTTCGAGCATGAGCCGGACCGCTCGCGTTTGGCCGAGCGCTACGCTCTGACCTCGGACACGCCGGCTGAATGCGCGGCGAAGCTGGCCTCCAGCGAGGCCGACATCGGGCTGGTGCCCGCCGCGTCGCTGGCGACCACGCCCTCGCTCCAGGTGATTCCGGGATGCGTCATCGCCTCGCGCGATCGCGTGCGCTCCATCATTCTGGTGGTGCGCGAGGAAGTCGGCATTCAGGGCGTTCGTCGCGTCGCGCTCGATACGGCATCGCGCACCTCGGCCGCGTACACGCGGATTCTCTTTGCCCGCTACTGGAAGACCCAGCCGGCGTTTGTGCCGCACCCGCCGTATCTTGGCGCAATGCTGGGCGTTGCCGACGCGGCGCTGCTGATAGGAGATCCGGCGTTGCTGGCGCTCGAAGAGCGGCAGGCGCGCGAAAGGCGCACGGGCGAACGGCTGCTCTATCTCGATTTGGCGCATGAGTGGCACGCCTTCACCGGGACGATGTGGGTTTCGGCGTTTTGGGGCGTGCGTTCCGAAGCGATCGGCGACGGCCGCAGGCTATCCGCGCAGATTGTTGAAGATTTCCAGCGCTCCCGGGATGCGGGGCTGGCCCACATCGACGATCTTGCGGAGGAGTGGTCGGGGCGTATCGCCGTCCCGCGCGCCACGATCCACACGTATCTCTCGGAGAACATTTTCTACACGCTCGATGAGGCTTGTCTCGAGGGGCTGAGGCTTTTTTACCGGTTTGGCGCGGAGTGCGGCGCGTTGCCGGCGGCGCCGACGCTGCGATTCCTGTGAGCCAGAGAGACGCTTCGTTCTGAAAATGCAAAGTTTCCGGCGTCTCCAGGCGCTGAAGGCGCGTCCAACCATCCGTGATCTTCGCGGCCCAACGCGCTGCAAGCCAGGGACACGCCCGGCACATGGTTCAGTGGATCCTCCATTTTGGGGTCGCCGGCGTCTTTGTTGTTGCGGTACTGGATGCGGCTCCGGTCCCGCTGCCTGTTCCCGGAAGCACGGACATTCTCATTCTCATCCTGAGCGCCAACGGCGTGTGGCCGTGGCTGCTGGCCCTGGTCGCCATTGCGGGCAGCCTGGTGGGAGCCTACTTCACGTGGGGGGCGGGAAAAAAGGGTGGCGAAAAGATGCTGGATCGCTACGCGCCGCGCCGCTTCCGTGCCCACATCGTGCGGTGGGTCAAGGCGCACGGAGTCCTCAGTGTGTGCCTTGCGGCGCTGCTGCCCCCGCCGATCCCGCTGATGCCCTTTCTGCTCGCTGCCGGCGCTTTCGGCGTTACGCGCCGGCAGCTGTTCCTGGCCATGGGCATCGCACGCACGATTCGTTACGGAGGCGAAGCCGCCCTCGGTGCGCTGTACGGCAGAAGCATCCTGCGCTTCTGGCACCGCTACCTCGCCGGTTGGTCGTCGGTGATCCTTTACAGCTTTCTCGGATTGATGGTGGCGGCGATTGCCTTCGGCATCTGGAAATACCGGCACGACCAGCGCGGGAACAAACCGGCTGCCGATCGCGGCAAGGTTTCCCCGGCGCATGGATGAAGGCGCGAATCAGGGCTGGGCGCTCAGGCCCGATCGGCGAGGCAGCGTCAGGCGCTAATTAGCCAAAGAAGCAGGTGACAATCCCGCGCGCGGCGGCGTGGTGGGCAGGGTGAAGTGAAACACGCTGCCCTGACCGACGACGCTTTCGGCCCAGATGCGCCCGCCGTGCTGGCGGACGATATTGCGGCAGATGGCGAGGCCCAGCCCGGTCCCGCCCATGGCGCGCGAATCCGATGCGTCGACCTGCTGGAATCGCTCAAAGATGGCCTCGAGCTTTTCCGAGGGGATGCCTCGGCCACGATCTTCGACGGACAGCAGGGCTTCGGCTCCTTGCAAACGGCGGGCGCGCAGGTGCACTTCGCTGCCCTGCGGAGAGAACTTGATCGCGTTGCCGATGAGGTTGCCGAGCGTCTGCAGAATGCGGTCGGGATCAACCCACAGGGCGATGTCGGCGGCGTCGATGCGCAGCGAGATATTCGCCTTGTGAGCGGAGGGAGCGTGCAGCTCGGTGGCGCGTTCGAGCAGTTGGCGCGCGTTCGCCTCCTGGAACTGCATAGGGAGGCGTCCGGCGCCCATGCGCTCAAAATCGAGGATGTCGTTGACGAGGCGGACGAGGCGCTCGCAGTTGCCCATCGCCATTTCCATCATCTGCGTGCATTTTTCCGGGCGCTCGTCGAGCACGCCGCCGCCAATGAGGCCGAGAGCGGCGCGCAGCGAAGTGAGCGGGGTGCGCAGCTCATGACTGACGGCGGAGATAAATTCGTCCTTCATGCGATCGAGACGGCGCTGTTCGGTGACGTCGACGCCGGTCAGGACGACGAAGTTGATGTCGCCCAGGCCGTCGGTCAGCGTGGTGGCGGTCCATGCGATGCAGCGGACATCTCCTTTGCGCGAACGCCAGTGCAGCTCGCGCGGATCGCGCAGGGTTCCATAGCGGGCGTGATGCAGAAGATCGATCGACTGCCGGCGCTCCTCGGCGAGAAACAGCTCCTGGGGGAACGCGCGGCCGACCAGCTCAGCGAATGCGTAACCGGAGATCTGCTCGCAGGCGCGATTGAAACGCACGATGCGGCCGGCGGTATCGAGCACCATGACGAGCGCGGTCATGGTATCGAGGACGGCGGAGACGAAGTTGCGCTCCACGGTGAGCGCCCGCTCGATGCGATGACGCGCGCGGATGGCGCGTTCCTGGGCGCGGGCGTGAATCGTGTATTCGAGGCGCGTGACCACCTGGCGCGCGAGCACGCCGAGGATCGACGCGTGTTCCTCAGTGAATGCATTGGGATCGGGCGAGAGCACGGCCAACGTGCCGACGGCGCCCGCAGCGCCCATCAACGGAGCTCCAAGGTAGGAGCGGCACTGCAGATCCCGCGTCAGATGCCGGCCACGGACTGGATAGCGGTGTTCGAGTGTGGCATCGGCGATCAGCAGCGGTTCGGAATCGCGGATGGTGTACTGGCAGACGGTCGAGGTGCGCGGCAGTTCCTGCTCGGGTAAGCCCACACGCGATTTGAACCAGAGACGGTTGGCATCGAGAAAGCCGAGCCAGGCATAAGGAGCGCCGGTGACCTGCGCGGCGATGCGCACGATTTCGTCGTAGGCGGGATCCTGCGGCGTATCCAGGATTTCGTATTCCAGCAGCGATTTCAGCCGTTCGGCTTCACTCCGCTGCGCGATGGTGGCCCCTTCGTTCATCCGGCTCTGCTGAATTTCGATCGGCCTCCGCCTGCGATCAAGACGATTCTCACAAGAAATATAAAGGGCTCATCTGCCCCGTTCGGGTGATCGAGTGCACGGAGGTACCGATTCAGTACAGACCCGACACTGAATGCCGGACTGACATTTGTAACTGTGGAGGTGCAGAATTTTGCGGGCGCGTGGAGGCCGCGAGAGAAAATGCAGGTCCTTCGACTCGCGGCTGGAATCAATGTTGCGCCAAAGGCAGGCGCGCCCATCTGGAAGGCTCGTTCAGGATGACAGTTTTGCTTTTTGCGAACCTCAGCGACAGGCACTAGCGCAGGCTGCAGCAGTCGGCGGGAGGGCCGTCATTGCTGGCGTCGAGTTCTACCTTCCACGATCCGTCGGGCTGCTTTTTCCAGACGGTCATGTAGCGGCCGGAAGTTTTCACCTCGTTTCCTTCCTTGTCCTTCGCAATGCCCTCGTAGTGTCCCCAGGTGAATCCCATGTCGCCGCCGGCCGCCATGCGCGCGCCTTCCGCCTTCCAGATGAGCTGATAGGTATCGGGCGCCCAGGTCGCGGAGGCGGCGATGGCATCGTGTCCAGTGACGGGCGCTTTGCCGTTGGCCAGGGTGACGGCATCCGGCGCGAACCAGGCTGCGAAGGCGGGGCCTCCGCCCTTCGCAGTGTCGGCGGCAAACTTCGCCTCGAGGTCGTAGAGCATCTGGATTCCCGGCGTTGCGGTTGGGTCGGTGAGAGGATTCGTGGCCTGGCTGGACGGCGGCGTCGGCGACAGCGGATCGAGGATCTGTGCGGACGATATGGAAGAGAACGCGAATAACGACGGCACCAGGACCAGCGAAGCACAGAGAACGCGCATAGTGGATTTCCCTGGAGTCAGGATAGAACACCGTGCAGCAGAAACGGGGATTCGCGGTATGCTGGCAATCCATGAGGCACGGAGGCAAAATCACCGGAGGGCAATACGGGAATGCTCTCCTGGTCTTCGCGGGGCTCGTCCTCTATGGCGCCGGCGCGTGGAGCCAGCATGCGTGGGCCGGGGAGCGGCCAGAAGCGATCACGGTCCGCATCGTGGCTCTGGCTCTCCTGGCGGGTGCGGCGGCACGGAAGCGGTCGCTCACCGGCTGGATTTTCTTCGCCATGATTGGCGGCATTGAGTTCGGCGCCGATGCGCCGCACGCCGCCCTGGCCAGCCGCGTGCTCAGCGATATCTTTCTGCGCCTGATCCGCGTGATCGTCGCTCCGCTGATTCTCGGGACGCTGGTGACGGGCATCGCGGGGCATGCGGAAGCGAAAACCGTTGGACGGCTGGGGCTGAAGTCGCTGATCTATTTCGAGGTGCTCACGACGATCGCGCTGGTCATCGGCCTGGCGGCGATCGACATCTCGCGTGCCGGCGTGGGCCTCAATCTCAGCGCTGCACCGGCGACTCTGACCGCGACAACCCATGCGGCCGCTGCGCCTGCTGCTTTCTCGTGGCCGCAATTCCTGGTGCATATCTTTCCTGAGAACATCGCCAGCGCCATTGCTGAGAACCAGATTCTGCAGGTGGTGGTCTTCGCGATTCTCTTCGGATTGGCGCTGGGAAGGCTCAGTGAGGCAAAGCGCGCGCCGTTGGTGCGGCTGGCCGAATCGCTGACGGAAACGATGTTCGCGTTCACGAACATCGTGATGCTGCTGGCGCCTCTGGCTGTGGGCGCTGCCCTGGCGTACACCATCGCCGGATCGGGCCTGGCCGTGATGGTGAATCTGGGCAAGCTGCTGCTGACGCTCTACGCCGCGCTCATCGCCTTTGCGCTGCTGGCGATGCTGCCCGTCGTGTTGCTGGCGCGCATTCCATTGCTGGGATTTCTGCGGGCCATTGCCGAACCGGCGACTATCGCCTTTGCCACCAGCACCAGTGAGGCGGCGTTGCCCCGCGCGATGGAGGAGATGGAAGCCTTCGGGGTTCCGCGCAAGATTGTCGCGTTCGTCATACCCACCGGCTACAGCTTCAATCTGGCGGGTTCGGCGCTCTACCTCTCGCTCGCTGCCATCTTCACCGCGCAGGCAGCGGGGATTCATATGACCCTGGGCCGCCAGGCGGCAATGCTCTTCACCCTCATGCTGACGAGCAAAGGCGTGGCCGGAGTTCCGCGCGCGGGGCTGGTGCTGCTGCTGGCGACCGCTTCCACCTTCGGATTGCCGGTCGAGCCGATCCTCGTGATTCTCGGCATCGACGCTCTGATGGATATGGGCCGCACAGTGGTCAATGTCGTCGGAAACTGCCTCGCCTCGGCGGTGGTTGCGCGCTGGGAGGGAGAATTCCGCACGGAAGCGGCATCGGTGCAGGCCGTCGCTGCCTTACAGGATTAGAGTGGCTCCGACAGTCAGTGCGAAGGGGTGAATCCCCGCAGAGAGCAGGCGTTCGGAGCGACGTTTTCCGCGTCACGTTCGCGTGTGGTGTGGAAGCGATGCAGACGCAGATAGCGAACGCGCAGACCGCTGATGGTCGCCGGCATTGACTGCGGATTGCGTCCGATATCGACCAGGACCAGCAGCGCGGCTTCGGCGGGATTGTCGTAGCTCTGCGTTACGCCGACGCCGAAGATGGCCGGATCATTCATCAGTGCGGGCGCTTCTCTTTGCGTGACCGAGGTGGCCGCAGCCAACGATGCGGCGGAGAGATGGAGGCCCGGCTCGAGCGCGGGCATGCGCGGGGCCGTCCCGCGCGCGACTGAGGCGGCGTCGGTGACGATGATTTGCGTGCGCAGGCCGTCGATGGTCTGCGGAATGCCCGCGTCGGGGCGATCGGTATAGACCACGACCGCGGGGCTGCCCGGACTATCGAGACTGCTGCCGGGAGCGGTGCCAAGAATACCGCCTCCGTGCAGGATGGAGGCCGCAATGTCGGCGGCGATCTGCGCCTGGCTCAGCGCTGCGCCGGCAGGCTGCGGCGGCTCGCCGGGAACGGCGGGATCGTAGCGGAGACAGGCGATGGCATGCGGGGTGTTCGTGCCGACGATGCCGAGAGGACTGCCGGCCTGCGTTCCCAGCTCCTGCAGCACGTCGCCGATGGGATTGGCCAGGCTGAGCCCATGTCCGTCGCCGTCGGTGCCGCCGGCGAAGTAGAGGCCGATGGCCTGGGCATTGCTCGCGTCCAGCACGAGCGCTCCGGAATCGCCGCTGTCGGTGAAGTGAGTGCCGCTGATGCCAATTTGGTTGGTGAACGTTCGCGTGGTGTACGGCTGTGTCTCCGCGCAATCCCTGTAGTAGTCCACCTTCACGCTGAGAGCGACAGCGTCGATGCTCGAGCAGGTAAGGCCGGTGGTGCGCCCGCTCTTCGCGACATCCATGCCCAGGTTCGCAGCTGTGAGCGCTTCTCCGCGGCCAGCCATGGGCGGCGCGGCTGTGAGGGTCTGATTCTGGCCGGGGTTACCCAGCTGGAGGATGCTTCCCGCGGGATCGACGGCACCTGGAGCGGCGAGGGCGAGCGCGGCGTCGACATTGGTCTGCGGAGCATTGAGGGGCACTGCGTATTTCAGCGTAGCCAGGGGATGCAGGATCGAGCCCGGCCGGCTGAGCGGCGTGCAGGCGCCGTCGATGAGGCCAGGCTGGTCGATGGTGTCGCCGGGATTGGCCTGGTCGGACTCGGCCAGCACGTGATTGTTGCTGAGGATGTACTGGTTCTTCTGGTCGTCTTCGACCAGCGCGCCGAGCGTACCGCCGCAGCAGTCGGCGACATAGGAATTGCCGTCCTTGTCCTCATGCGTGTCGTAATCGCCATCGTTGCCGCCGGAGGTTCCCAGCGACGCTGCGCCGGTCTGGATGCTCTGATTTGTCACTGGATCGCTGACAATTCCGCGGCCATTGAGCAGAACGTGCAGCAGCGCTGTGACTCCGGTGCCGTTCACTGAGGCGACAACGTACACCGGCGGGGCGGGAAGAGTGGCGGGAGCTGTGTAGGTGACAGTGCAGGTCGTGTAGCGGTCGTCGCCGCGACGGCAGTCGGAGATGCCGAGCGTTCCGAGCGAACCGGAAGCGGCTGCGCTGCCGGTGGGCGAGCTGCTGAGCGACCACCGGACGCGGCCGGCATCGACCTCAGCGATCTGAGCCGTCACTTCGGCGGTTGCGCCGGGCGTCAGGGCCACATCCTGCGGCAACAGCGGCTGCACAAACGCGGGATGAACGGTGAGCGTGAGGGCAGCAACGCTGGAGGGATTGCTCTCGAGATGCGCTTCAATGCGCACCGGCACATTGTCTGCGGAGAGGGAGCCCGGCGCGGTGTAGATGCCCGAGGCGTCGATGTGTCCCTCGCCGAGCGTAGCGGCATTGCTGCCGGAAGCGATGGTCCATGTAACGGGCGCAGCCTCGCCCGAGGGCAAACTGGCGCGCAGCCTCACCTCGCCATTCGTGGCAACCGAGTTCGCAGAGGCGCTGACAGAGAAATTGGCGTTTCCTGCCGCGGAGGGAAAATTCATGGTGCCGCAGCCCGCCACGGCGAGAGCGAGCGGGGCCAGAAGAACGCGATGGAGCGCGGCGCGAGCCATGAGCAGCCAGTCAGAATCTATCTTAGTCTCGGCTCCATTCGCCAGCGTCAAAAGTTGCAGAAACGAAAAGGAGCGCAGGTTCGCGCTCCTCGTCTCGATCGAACAGAGTGTGTTAAGCGGCGATCTTCGGATTCTGATCGCGAGCCGGAACCAGCTGCGGAACACCGGAGGGAATCGGCAGAACCTTGACCTCGCCGGCATGGGCGGCCTTCATGCGGCGCACTTCGCCCGCCGTGAGCGGACGCATTTCCTGCGCAGAGTAATAAACCTGCTTGCCGCAATCGAGGCAGACCTTGTAGGTCTCTTCATCAATCGTGAATGGGCGCGTCAGATGCGAGTGACTGCAGCCGAAGAGAATCTCCGCGAAGAAGCTGACGATGGCACGAAGGCAGGCAGAAAGAGTGTTCATGGCGAGAGCGCGCTCTCCTTTCCTGAAATGCTGATATGCGCACTCCCTCAGATGCGTTGAAAGGCGAAATGTCGCCTTACCAGCGCAAAAATTTATGGATTACCAGCGCGTATGACCAACTTACCGAAGTGCGAACCTGCCTCCATGCGGCGCAGCGCGACCGGCAGCTGATCGAAGCTAAATACTTCATCGATCATGGGTTGGAGCGACCTGGTGGCGACGGCGCGATTCATCTGCTCGAAGTGTGCACGCGACCCCACGTAGATTCCCCGCAGGTTCACTTGCTTCTGTAATAACAAAGGGATTTCAATACCTTCGGCGCTTTGGCTCAGCACGCCAATTTGCGCCACGGTGCCGCCGATGCGCACGGCGCGCAGCGAACGCGTGAAGGTGCCGGCTCCCCCTACCTCGACGACGAGGTCCGCGCCGCGCCCGCCGGTTTGCTCCATCACCCATTGGTCCCAGTCCGGCTGCGCGCGATAATTCACGCTCGCGTCGAGACCGAGCGATCGGGCGCGAGCGAGTTTCTCGTCGCTGCTCGATGTGCCGAGGACGCGCGCGCCCAGCAGTTTCGCGAATTGCAGCGCGAAGATGGACACGCCTCCGGTGCCCTGAATCAGTACCGTGTCTCCAGCTTTGACGTTCCCCGCATGGACCACCGCATTCCAGGCGGTGACTCCAGCGCACGGCAGCGTCGCAGCTTCCTCCCAGGACAGATGATGCGGAACGGGCACGACGCCTTCTTCGCGCAGAACGACGTACTCGGCGAGCATGCCGTCGATGTCGCCACCGAGCGCGCCGCGAATCTTCGCCGCGTCAGCGTCGCCATCGAGCCAGTTCTGCATAAAGATGCCGGCGACGCGATCGCCCGGCTTGACGCGCGTCACGCCTTCGCCGACCGCGGCCACCTCGCCTGCGCCATCGGAGACCGGAATGCGCGGCAAATGCATTTTTGGGTTGTATTTGCCCTGCACGATCATGAGGTCGCGGAAGTTGAGCGAGACAGCGTGCACCCGGACGAGGACCTGGCCCCGTTGCGGTTGGGGATCGGGCAGGGTTGCCAGCTCCAGTTTGTCAAGGCCAAAAGACGGGATGCGCCAGACTTTCATGCACCAACGGATGCCTCAGGCGCCGCGCAGGATGCAGTGTTCTGCGCGAGCGGACGCGAAGTTCCGCGCGCAGAGGGGTACCATAGAACTATGGCGAGAGGTTGGGAAAGCAAGTCCGTCGAAGAACAGGTGGAAGAAAAGGCACAGAGTCAGCCGGCATCCGCATCGGGCGCGCTGACGGGAGAACAGCAGGCCGCTCAGGCGGCAAAAAGCCGCGACCGGCAGGCGCTGGAACTGCAGCGCGAACGCATCCTTGATGAGCGGACGTCGAACCCGATTCGCCGCGCTGCTCTTGAATCCGCGCTGACGGAGATTGAAGCCAAGCTGGCAGCAATCTAGGCGCGCCGGTTGAACATGATGGAATTTGCCTGATCGATGGTCGTCAGCAACAGGCGGGCGACGTTCACATGCGCCGGGCGCGTCGTGGCCCAGACAATGGCATCGGCAAGATCGTCGGGAGTGAGCGGCGTGATGTTCCGGTAGACCTTCGCCGCGCGCTCCGTATCGCCGCGGAAACGCACTTCGCTAAATTCCGTCTCGACCATGCCGGCCCCGATATCGCTCACGCGAATGGGCGTGCCCATCAGATCCTGGCGCAGGCCGTCGTTGATCAGCTTCACCGCGGCCTTGGTGCCGCAATAAACCGCGCCGCCGGGATAGGCGAGATCCTCCGCCGTCGAGCCCAGGTTGACGATGTGGCCGCGGCCGCGCGCCACCATGCCCGGCACTACGGCACGCGTGACCCACAACAGGCCCTTCACGTTCGTCTCGATCATTTCTTCCCAGTCCTGCGGCGTCCCTTCCCAAAGCTTGTCGAGGCCGCGGCTGAGGCCGGCGTTGTTCACGAGCACGTCGATCGCGCCCCAGTCTTCAGCGAGCGCAGCGATGGATCGCTCCACCTCGGCTCGATCCTGCACGTCGAGGCGGAAAACGTGCACCGCCGATGCGCCCGCCTCGAGCAGGTCCCCCTCCATCGCTTGCAGACGCTCGACGCGCCGGGCCGCCAGCAGCAGCTTTGCGCCCTCGGCGGCAAACGCATGCGCGGAGGCCGCGCCAATGCCCGCACTGGCGCCGGTGATGAAGACAACGCGATCTTTGAGGCTGTAGTTTCCCATAGCTCCATCGTATCGAAGCAAGCGCATTTTGAATGCCGTGATCGCACTACGGAGCTTGCGTCTCAAGACCCTTTTCCAGCCGGTAATAGCCTGCGGCCCAGTCCTGATCCTTCATGCCGGCTTCGAAGGCACGACGAAAGGTGTCCTCGAAGACATCGGCGAGTGGGGTTTTCAATTGCTCGCTATGCGCCGCGTCGCGGAAGAGCCGCATATCTTTCTCGCCCACAGCCATGCTCGCGCCGGGCGTCTCCGTCGGGTGCAGCATGATCTTCGCGTACATCTCGTAAAAAGGCGACTGGAAGAGCGCGCTGTTGATGGTCTCGATGAACGTGCCGGGCTCGATGCCGAGAGCCTCGGCATAAATAAAGCTTTCGCTGAGCGCGGCAATCATCGCGGTGATGAGGAAATTGCCTCCCAGCTTGAGGGCGTGGGCGCTCCACGGGTTCTCCGAAACGACGGTGATGCCGCGGCTGCAATGCTCGAGCAGCGGCCGAACCTTATCGACCGCCTCGGGAGTTCCGCCGACGGCGATCCACAGCTTGCCCTGCTCCGCGATGTGCGGACGTCCGAAGACCGGGGCGGCGACAAAGTGCTGTCCGTGCGCGGCGTGTTGCTCGGTCAACTTGCGCGAGAGCGCCACGCTGAGCGTGCTGAGGGAAACGTGAATCGCGCCTTGCTTCAGATTCGAAGGAACCTCCGCTTCGGCGAGGACCGCTTCCAGCGACGCGTCGTCGAGCAGCATCGTGAACACGATGTCGCATTCGGCGACGGCTTCCGCCGCTGTAGCTGCAACGCTTGCTCCGGCGGCACGCAACGGCTCGGCGTGGGAGGCGGTACGGTTCCAGACGGTGAGCTGCCGGCCCTGCTGCAGCAACAGCCGCGCGATCACCGCGCCCATCTTGCCTAGCCCGAGAAATGCGACCTTCATTGCGCCTCCAGGAAAGCCTCTTCCGATCAGATGTCAGTGGGCGGAGGTTCGATTGGCCTTCCTCCCGATGCCGGAAGATGGCGCCGTCCCGGGTTCAGAAGAGCTTTTCCTGGGCGACGGGGATTTCTTCCGGCGGAGCGGCAGGTTTCTTTTTCGCTGCGCTGATGACGGCGATGACTTCGAGCTCGTCGAGCGACGAACGAGGGATCCAGATGCGCTGCGTGTTCGACCGGAGATCCGGGGGGAGCAGGAAAAGGCCGTCGCTGGCCACGAGGCTCACATCGTTGGCGGCAAGCCCTTCGATCAGGTCGCCGTCTTTGAGCCGTGCGCGAACATAGAGGCCCTCCCCGCGCGGGCGCCCGGCGAACGTCTTGCGCAGCAGGCGCTCTGGGTTGGTGAGATCGCCGGAGTTGAAGTCCCTGACGTAGCAGATCCACTTCAGGCCCTCAACAGGCAGCAGGACGACCTTGCCTTCGAGCCCCAGCATCTCCACGTGGCCGGCATGCACAAAGCCGTCAGCGGGCAGATAGCCGGAGACCCAGTCGCGGGAGAGTTTGCGGAAAATCGCCTTTTTGCGGCTCGAAGACATGGTCAGACGGAACGTGGCAAATGAAACCAGGATTGTTGCATATCCGAGGCATACAGCATCAAAAATTGTGCAGACGGCATAGTCACACCGGCTTCAATATGTTACATTGATAGTTTGGATTGCAGCTCCTCTGTCCCGTAAGTAGCTCTACTGATGATAGTTAGAGATCGTTTTCCGAGCAACGGGGGCAGGATCGGAGCCTCAGCCAGCAGCACGCATCAGCACCATGCCCGACTACATTTATCTCCTCGAAAATCGCCTCTCCCCTGCACAGCAAAACGCCCTTCGCGAAATCAGGGATGCCGCGCGAAACGCGGGCATGACCGTCTTTTTGGCGGGCGGAGCTGTCCGCGACCTGACCAGCGGTTTTCCGGTCCGCGATCTTGATTTTTCGGTTCAGGGAAATGCTCTTAAACTGAAGAAACCGCTGGAGAAATCTGGAGCCACCCTGTGGGGTGAGCACGAGCCGTCCCGGACCCTGTACTTTTGGTTCCCGGGCAGCGTGCGCGTCGAGCTCACCAGTTGCCGCAGCGAGGAATATCCCAAGCCCGGCAAGCCGGTCTATCACTGGGCACCGATTCTTGAGGACCTGCGCCGGCGCGACTTTACCGCAAATGCCATGGCGATCTCTCTCAATGAGGGGTCGTGGGGCCTGCTGCTCGATCCGCTCAACGGCTTTGCGGACATTGAGACGCGTCACCTGCGTCTGGCCAGCAACTACGGTTTCATTGAAGATCCTTCGCGCATGATTCGGGCAGTTCGGCTGGGAGCACGGACAGGGTGGGAGATGGACCCGCGCACCAAGACGCGCTATCAAAACGCAAAAGATGAGGGACTTGCAGAACAAATCTCATCTTTTGCACGAGGATACGAACTGGAAGAGATTGTGCACGAAGAGGATCCAGTGAAGGCGTTGCGGGCCCTCGAAGCCGAAGGCTGGATGAAGGAGCTTTGTCCCGCCTGGACGGTGGCCAAAGCTGACCAGAAGGGTCTGGATGAGCTGAACAAAGTGCTCATTCGGCTGCTCATGCTCGGGGTCAACCCCGATCCGTCGGCAGCGCACATGGAACTGCTGACCGCGAAGATGACACCCAAAGACGTATCGTCACTGAAGCGGCAGTTTCCGCGCAGTGGCTTCGTGGAGCAGTGGAGTCATCTGGAGGCTTCGGGGAAGAACTTCGCGAAAGAACTGTTGGCCAAAGGCGCCTCGACCCCGTCGGCAACCTGGAAGCTGATTGTTAACTATGAGGCGGAGCCTGTTCTGTGGCTTGCCTTTAGCACTAAGAACGCGCAGCTCCGGGAGAAATTCAACAATTTCTTTAACGTTTGGCCGGAAGCTCGCCAAAAGATTCCAATTACGTTGATGTCAGAGATGCGGATCACCCCCGATTTGCCGGAGTACGGCAAAGTCGCGGAGGAGCTGTTCTTCCAGATCATGGACGGCAAGCTGCAGACCGACGAGCAGATGCGAGCGTTTCTGGAACCGTATTCTCCGCCGGCTCCGCCGCCTCCCGTTGTGTTTCGCCGTCCACGGGGGCGCCGCGCCGAGCCGAAGTTCGAAGAGGACACGGAGATCGAGTTACCGGCACACAGCGAGGGAGACGAAGAAGCGGAAGAAGCTGAGGAGAACGGAAACGGCGAGGACTCCGATCTGAGGCTCCCGCCCAAGCCGGCTGCCGAGACAAAGGGGAAAGCTGCCAAGCCGGAGAAGCCGGGCAAAGCGGCCAAACAGCCAGCGAAAGCCGAGACGGCAGGGGAATCGAAGAATCCCAGTAAGGCTCAAGCCAGGACGCCAGTCAAACTCGAAGCCAAACCGGCCGCGAAGACGGCGGCCCCGGCGAAAGCTGTAGTTCGGCAGCAAGAGCCAAAGAGCGCGGCAAAAAAGGTTGAGCCCAAAACGGCGGTGAAGCCTGCACCCAAAGCTCCACCTAAGCCGCCCGCGAAGAAGGCCGCGGCGCCTCCGGCAAAGAAGCCAGCCTCTGCAAGCGGAGGGAAGGCCGTAAAAGCGACGAAGGCCGCCGCGAAACCTACACCGAAAAAGGCGGCGAAACCAGCCAGGCCGGCGAAGAACGACAAGAAAAAGAAGCGCTGATTCTGGTTGGAGTGGGCGCCTTTCTGCGGATGTCGTCAAGCTTCTTTGAGGAAGCGGGCCATGAATTTCGCCCACCTTACTGCGAAAGCTGCTGGGTTCGGAATTTCACCGATCCTTCTGGCACTCTCCGTCCTCTGGCCTGGCTCACTGGCGGCGGCCGGACAAAACAGCGGCATCGCGTTCTGGGATACGCCTGTGGCGAAGCAGGCCGCGATGCTCAGCGAGATTCCTGCCGACGATGCAGGCCGGCTGGCGACGCTGCGGCATTATTTCATCGATGCCGGCTGCACCGGCGACCGTCAGACCGAACAGCCTCTTCAATCTGCCGGGCAACGCCGCAGGAAAAAGAGGCCTGCTGGAGCCAATCTGATCTGCACTTTGCCTGGAGAGTCCACTCAGGCCATTGTCGTCGCCGCCTGGTACCCGGAGCATTCTCTCTATGGCGGTGTTACGCGAGGATGGCCGGACGCGGTGGCGCTGCCCATGCTCTACCATGCGCTGCGGGCGCAGTTGCGACGGTTCACGTTTGTCCTGGCGGCACTGAGCGGGGAGGACGGGGAGCGCATTTTTCTTCAGAGCCTGGGCGTTCCCTCTCAGCCCACTCCGCTGTGTTTTGTGGGACTGGATGGCCTGGGCGTGGGTGATCCCCAATTTTTTCCCGCACTTCGAAAGCAGGTGCCCAGCTCCGGCTGGCCGGTGATGGACACGCTGGAGCGAGAAGCGTTGCGCATCGCGGATCTGCAGGGATACGGCCAGTTGCAACAGTATCTGCAGGCCATGGGCCCTGTGAATCGATCGATTTATCCCAATCAGTTGATCGACATGGTGAGGGATATCCCGCGAGTCATGGTTTATTCAGGGTTTCGGATGTCAGCGACGCCGGCGGCGTTCCGTCAGGATTTCGACTTTACGGCGTACTACCTTTGTGCGATCGACCGGCAGCTCAAGCCTCCCGCGCAGGCCCAGCAGTAGACCTGCAACCGCGTCATGGTAGCTGGAAATTGATCGTTTGCCCGACCGCCAGCCGATGCTTCCGGATCGATCCCACCGGCAGTTCCAGAGCGTATTTCGACGGCTCCTGCCCACCGTAGTTGGGGCAGGTCGCCGCTTCGCCCGTGCAAGGCGGCGTGTTGGGGCTCATTTCGACGATGCGGTGGTCAGCGTCCATCCAGAGGATGTCGAGGCCAATTTTGCAGTGATACATCCAGTAAGCGTGGGGGGCGACGTCGTCGTGAACGAAAAGCATCCCCCGGCCGTCAGGCAAGCGGGTGCGGCCCATCAACCCGTACTGGCGCTCCTTTTCGTTCGTCGCCAGCTCGACGTGGACAGTCGATCCGTCAGGAAGCATTACCAGCGTGTTGGCCGGGCGCGGAGCGGCGTACGGAATGACCGGCTCCTGCGCGGGAGCAGGCGGCGCCACGAACGCCCACGAAAGAACAGCGAGAACTGCGGCGAATGGATAGCCAGCGGATCGTCTCATGAGAGAGGGATTCCTCCTCCCCGGCTATTCTCTTCGTTATCGCGCTGCGGCGCAAAGAAGCAGCGGACTTTGCTCGGGATAACAGGCTCACATCCCGGAGAGCGCCGGGCCTTTGCCCTTCCCAACCGGCACAGCGGTTTCCAGCGCTCGCCGAACAAATTCCTTCGCCCCGCGTACGGCTTCGAGCGGCCCATCCCCGGAGATGAGCCGGCACAGCAGCGCCGACGAAAAGACGCAGCCTGTTCCGTGGGTCGATGTCGTGTCGATCCGCGAGCCGGGGAGCCAGTTTTCCGCCCCCTCGGACGTTCGCAGAAAATCGTCTGGCGTGTCCAGATGTCCGCCGGTCACGACGACGTGCAGCCCGCTTCCCCGCCCCGCCAGGCGTGCCGCCCGCTCCGGTATGTCGTCGCGTCCGGCAACCGGTCCGCCGGTCAGCACGCCCAGCTCGTCGACATTGGGCGTAACCCATCCAACCAGCTCGATCAGATCATCCCGCAAAACGCCGACCCCGACGGGATCCAATAGCTCGGTGCCGGAGCTGGACCGGATCACCGGATCGAGGACGATGCGCTCGCGCGGAATGGGGGCGGCGCGCAGGAAGTTGACCACGGCGCGGACGTTGGGAGCGGAGCCCAGCATCCCAATCTTCACGCCATCGAAGCGGGCGTAGCCGGATGACAAATCGTCCGCCAGGCACTCGATCGTTTCACGCAACACGCGATCCCAGATCGGCTCAACCTTGCGGACGCCCTGAGTCGACTGGACGGTTAAAGCCGTGATTGCGGAAACTCCGTAAACTCCGTGAATAGAAAAGACTTTTAGGTCTGCACCTATGCCTGCTCCCGACGAGGGATCGAAGCCGGCGATGGTGAGAGCCAGGCTTTTGTGACGCTCCATAGGCAACCCAGTGCGCACCGCCTTTTCCGGGTCTAAACCGGGCAGCGCGCTTCCCTCCTCTGCCATCGTACTGGAAGGGTCTGCTTCCCCGTTGCGCGGTACGGGTCAGGGATGGGACCCATACGAACCGGCGACCTTTCTGCCGCCGAGGGTTGCCAGGCCAGAAGGGCTAGCACATCACTGATAAGAATGGCAAGGTCAAGACACAAATAAAACAGAAATAAAGATTGCAGATTGTTTGACTTAGCTACTCCTTGATTCCTACAATTTGAGGATGGAGGATTATGAACGCTATCCGAAGACCCGATAACGACAGTCGTCCTCGACGATGGATAACGTACGCCGGCGCGATGCTGGCACTCCTGCTGGGCGTGGCCGGGGCGCAAGCTGCATCACCGGCAGATCATCTCAGCCCCACTTCCACAAAGACGGTTCATCATCGCTGGTATCAGTTTGGAATCGCATCATGGTACGGGCGCTTCTTCCAGGGAAAACCGACTGCCAGCGGCCAGCCCTACAATGAAGATGCGATGACCTGCGCGCACCGCAGTTTGCCGCTCGGCTCGGTGCTGCGCGTGACCAACCTGCGGAATCACAAATCGGTGGTTGTCCGCGTGAACGACCGGGGCCCGGTACCGGACGACCGGATCATTGATCTATCCCGCGCGGCAGCCGATACACTGGGTTTCGCCCAGCGTGGCATTGCCCCGGTTAAGGTCGAGTTGCTGGCTACGCCCACCGAAGTGGCGCGGTTGAACCAGCCCGACGACCTGGCGGCTTCCCGCTAATCCCCGTTTCATGCAGGCCCCGGCGACGCGCCTTGCGCGCAGACGTGACGTTGGGCCGGGGTTTGCAGGATGCGGCAGATTTTATTCGATAGGAATGAAGTAGGACTCCATCGCCTCAACCAGCGATTGTCGGTCGAGCAGCGGATCTTTGTCTTCGTAACGAGCCGCCCAGAGGACGTGGTTGATCAGGTCGCGAGGCTGGCAGCCGCGGAGTTCCTGCTTCAGCGTCTCGCGAATGATCCGAATCACTTCCTGCAGCGCCGCCTCATCGACGGCCAACTGGTGGTTGCGGGCGACGCGGTAGAAGATGTGGGTGAACTGCTCATCCGTAGCCGTGTCCACTTTGATTTTGGTTTGCATCCGGCGCAGGAATGCGGCGTCGACCAGTTCATCGGGCTCCAGGTTGGTGGCAAATACCACCAGCAGCTCAAAGGGGACCTCAATCTTCTTGCCGCCGACTTGCGTGAGGAAGTCGATGCGGCGGTCCAGAGGCACAACCCAGCGGTTCAGCAGCTCGTCCGGGCGGATGCGCTGGCGGCCGAAGTCGTCGACGATGAGCACGCCGTTGTTGGCCTTCATCTGCACGGGGCCGGTGTAGAAGCCGGCGATCGCGTTGAACTGGAGGTCGAGCATCTCGACAGTCAATTCCCCGCCGACCAGCACGGAGGGGCGCTGGCAACGCACCCAGCGTTCATCGCTCATGGTGCCTTCGGGCAGCGCTACGCGCCGGTGGATCATCGGGTCGTAGACCGCAATAATCTCGCCGTCGGCCTCGATCGCCCACGGAATCCAGACGTCGTCGGCGGCCAGGACCCGCGACATGGTTTCAGCGATTGCCGATTTTCCCACCCCGGCAGGCCCGTGCAGAAAGATGGACGCGCCGGAATTGAGCGCGATGCCGATCTGGGACAGAGTTTTGCCCGGCAGGACCATCCCTTCGAATGCCCGGTCGATGTCTTCTTTGTGCACCACCGCATGGCGGACGCTTTGCTTCCGCACCTGATCCACATAGGAATCCAGCGATACGGGTGCGGGACCGGTGTACTGGCTCGACGCCAGTAATTCCAGCGCCCGCGTTCGGCCCTGGGTTGTGATGGCGATCTCCGGAATGTTCCCCTTCATGCCGGTGACCTGGCAGAGGAGGGTGCTGCGCATGCGGTTGAAGACCTCGCTGGCTACGTCGTAGCTGACGCGCATGCGTTTGCCCATTTCGAAAACGGAGAACGGGCCGGCGGTGTAAAGGATCTTGAGTCCGAGATCGTCAACGATCGATGTGCGAACGCCCAGATCCTTGCCGGTCCGCGGACGGCGTTCCGGACCCGAAGCGGGCTCGGCTTCGCGGCCATCGTGCGACTGGAGCAAAAAATTGACCTTGCCGCCGACACTGGAACCCAGGGCGCCAGGCGGCATGGCAGGCTTGCTCGACGCGCGCGCGCCAGCCGGCAAAACGGATTTGCTCGATATCCTAGTAACCATGGACTCTCTATCTTTGGTGAACATCCAGGCGCCCGCGGAGTGTGATTGTCTCCAGAAAATGTCCCTGGAGACTCGCTGACTCCCGAGCGAACGATCGCTGTCCCATCATTTCTCGTTATGCCCTGCTCGTAACTACAACTTTCGTGCCACTATAGTCAAAGAGTCATAGGATGGACCCCCGGCTGATCGTCGCGCTTGACTTCCCCGAGGCAGCGCCGGCTCTGGCGCTTGCGGAAAGGCTTCAGGATCTCTGCTGCTGGTTCAAGGTCGGCCTGGAACTCTATCTCGCGGAAGGCAATGTCCTGGTGCACGAACTGCGTCACCGCGGCTACTCGATTTTTCTCGACCTCAAGCTGCACGATATCCCCAACACAGTCGCCGGAGCGGTCCGGACCGCAGCCAATACGGGAGCTGAATTCGTCACTGTCCATGCAGCAGGAGGACCAGCGATGCTGGAAGCTGCGGCAGAAGCAGCTGCATCGCTCTCGCACCCGCCCCAGCTACTTGCCGTCACCGTGCTTACGAGCATGGATGAAGGCCAACTGACCGCAATTGGAATCGAGCGATCACCTGCCGGCCAGGTGCTGCGGCTCGCTTCGATGGCTTCCGCCGCCGGCATCACGGGCTTCGTCGCCAGCCCGCAGGAGGTCTCCGCCATGCGCGCGCAGTTCCCTTCCGCCACGCTGGTGATTCCGGGCATTCGCCCGGCAGGCGCGGCGACCGGCGACCAAAAACGCACTGCGACGCCCGGAGCTGCGCTGGCCGCGGGAGCGAATTATCTCGTCGTCGGGCGCCCGATCACGCAGGCGTTCGATCCTGCCGAGGCGGCCAGCGCGATCATTCACGAAATGCAGCAGGCGACAGCGACTCCCGCGTAGTCTCGCCTTGCGATGCGCGACTCAACGGGTGGTGCTGCCGTCCACTTGCACAACATTGGGTTCACCTCATTGCACATGCGGTTCCGGGCAAAATTCGATCTGCTGGACTGCTGTTACCTGGCCCTTGGCCTCCTGCCGCTCGTTCTCCTGCTGAGCCCTGGCGGTTATCGTGGAATGCAGACGCCCTGGCTGGTTGCGCTGTGGGTCGCGCTCGCCCTGCAGCGGCTGATACCGCGCGTTTTTACCTACTGGGAAGTCTCTCCGGAAGGTCTGTTCGAGCGCCGGTTGTGGAGGGAGCGGACGGTCGCGTGGAACGAGATCGTGAGCGTGTCGCCATGGCCCGAGGGCAAGTCCGCCAGCCGCCAGGTGGCCGTCAGTTTTGGGCGAAGCGCGCCCCTCTCCGATCGCGGTCAGGTGATCGCGAATCCCGGCGATCCGGACAGCTTCCTGATGGCGCTCCGCGAGCATGCGCCGCAGGCCCGTTTCGACGGGCTGCCGGCGCAGAGGTTCGTACCTCAAGGCTGAGTCGAGGCAAGCGATGAAGAACACTGCTGCGGCCCTTGGCACCACGGTCTTCTTCTTTGTGGCGCCGGGAGTGGTGGCAGGAGTCGTGCCGTGGTGGATGAACCGCTGGCGATTCTCATCGCCTGCGTGGGATCCTCCGCCGGTGCGCTCGGTGGGGGTCGCGCTCACCGTGATCGGGGTGGTGGCGCTGGTGGAGTGCTTCGCGCGGTTTGCCACCCGGGGACGCGGCACGCCGGCTCCGGCCATGCCCACGGAAACGCTGGTCGTGAGCGGCCTGTACCGCTACGTGAGGAATCCGATGTATCTCGCTGTATTTGCGGTAATTGTTGGACAATGGATGCTGTTTGGCGATCGCGGGACGCTGCTGTATGCCGCCTGCGTTGGGGTGGCGTTCGCGCTCTTCGTGATGCTCTATGAAGAGCCGACGCTGCGGCGGAGGTACGGCGCGCAATATGAGGAATACTGCTCGCACGTCCGGCGCTGGTGGCCGCGGCTGCAGGCCTGGAATGGCAGCCGCTAACGTGTGACCGCCCGGCTTTGCTGCGGCTTAGCCAATCGCTTGTTCTGCTTCAGGGATGGTTGCGACCATGGTCAGCAGCCCATCCGCCTTCGTCATCCTGAAGAGCTCGAGGACGCGGCCGTTGACGCCGACGACAATCAGTTTGCGTCCGCTGCGCTGGCAGCTGACGAAGTAGTTGATGATGGCGCCCATACCGGCCGAATCCATGTAGGGCACGGCGGTGAGATCGAGAATGAGGGCAGCGGGTGGGTCGGCGCGCAGCGTGCTCTGGAAATCAAAGAGCCCATGGAGGGTCAGCGGGCCGGTCAGCCGCAGAATCCGGCTGCCCCCAGTCTTTCCTGGGACGCTTTCCAGCGTCAGCGGTTCGGCGGACATGTTTCCGACTATAGCGAAGGCAGCGTTACATTCCTATGAATCACGCATTGCTGAGTTACATGGGCACAATTAGAGGTGCCGATACGTCTATTCCTCCAGTTTTGAATTTTTCGCTCGAGACAGGAGAATAGCGGCAGTCCCGTGCTTTTCCCGCCCTCATCGCTGATCGGATGCTCTCGTTTGCCGTCGCTCGCGGCGACTTTCGCGGTGTTGCTTGCGTGGTCGGCGGCAACGCTGCATAGTCAGCAGAACCTGGCGGGCGGACCTGGGTATCCGGTGCGCGGCGTGGTGATCAACAGCATCACGGGCGGGGCGGTTCCCGGCGCGCTGGTGGAGCTGAACCAGGATTTCGCCATGCTCACGGACGGGAGCGGTCAATTCGCCTTCGATAATGTGCCGCAGCGGACCTATATGGTGGCTGTGAGCAAGCCGGGATACCGCGGCTTTGGTCACCCGCGCCAGGGCATGCGTTTCGTCAGCCTGGGGTCGGTGATGGCGCAGTTGGCGCCGGATCGGCGCATCGACGTTGGGCCGGATATGGCGAGCCTCACCTTCCGCATCATGCCGGAGGCGACGATCACGGGACAGGTGACGCTCTCCACCGCGGATCCGGCGGATGGGATTCGCGTGCGGGCGTATGGGCGGCGCATCCAAAACGGACGCCCTGTGTGGGATCTCGCTGCGACGGCGACCACCCGGAGCGACGGCTCCTTTCGCCTGGCGGATTTGGCGCCCGGAAAGTACGTGCTCAGCACAGAGGCATCGCTCGACAATCCGGATCCGCCGGAGCACAGCCGCTTGCCGATGTGGGGATTTCCTCCGGCATACTATCCAGACTCCGGGGATCCCAATTCCGCCGGCAGTCTGAACCTGGCTCCTGGGCAACAAGCGGTAGCCGACTTCACTCTGACGCGGCAGCAGTTTTTTCCGGCGACCGTGACCGTGCGATCCTCTGAGACCGCAGCAGCGGCCTTTGAGGTGCTGGATCCGCTTGGCCATCCCACCGGATTCTCGGCCCGTTACGATTCGCGTGAGCAGGTGGTCCATGCCGTGGCGCCGAACGGCTCGTGGATCCTGGAGGGACGCTCGTATGGACATGCGCTGGGCTGGGGCCGCGCCAATTTTGTCGTTGCCAGCGCCCCCGTGAGCCTCGCCATCGACGTGCTGGCCATCCCGCATGTTCCGGTTTCCATTCACCGCGACTTCACGGCGGCCGATGCGCCGACAGGCGGCAACAATCCTGGCGTCAATCTCACGCTCGCCCCCGTCGATCAGTTTCTTCTCAACGGGCGAGGCGGCTACCTCGCACGCGATTCCGGCAGCGACGGCGGATGGCAGCTGAATCTGACACAGCCAGGCCGCTACTGGACCGAAGTGACTCCGTATTCGGCTGCCTATGTCAGCTCGATCACCAGCGGCGGCGTCGATCTGGCCAGCGATCCTCTCGCGATCGAGCCTGGCAGTTCTGTGGCGCCGATTGAGATCACCCTCCGCGACGATGGCGGAACGATTACGGGGCAGCTCAGCGGCAACACACAAGGCAGCCCAGGTACCGCGGCGGCAGCGGGAGACAATTCGCAGCTCTTCGTTTACGCGATTCCGCTCTTCCCTTCTGCATCGGAGCTTCCCCAGGTGACCACGCAATCCGACCGGACATTTTCGATTGGCAACCTTGCCCCCGGTTCGTATCGTGTGATCGCGTGCGCTACGCCACAGGAGATCGATTTCCATTCGCCCGATGGGCTCTCCGCCTGGACCGGTCAGGGCCAGACCGTCACCGTTGCGGCCGGAAGTACGGCCAGCGTGGCCTTATCGGTCAGTTCGTGTGGAGTTGCGCAGTGAAGCACGCGGCGGGAGCGCTGTTGCTCGCGATGGCTGCACTTTTGCCCGCACAGAGCGCATTGCAGAACGCGCCATCTGCCGAGCCAGGGGGCGGGACGTTCACCATCAGCGGCACGGTCGTGAGCGCGGCGACGGGCGCTCCGCTCGATCGCGCCGACGTCACGCTGGCGACGACGGGCGCGAACGGCACGGAGTTGGCCGAGACGCTGACTGGCGAAACCGGCGCCTTCCGCTTCGATGGACTGCTGGCTGGCAAGTACGCGGTGCAGGCGTCGCGCCGGGGTTACATCACGGCCAGCTACCAGGAGCACGGCGGATACTTCACAGCCGTGGTCACCGGTCCGGGTCTCGATTCACAGGGCATTCGGCTCGAGGTGATGCCTTATGGAACGATTGCGGGAACGATCTCCGATGACAACGGAAGCGGGGTCGGCGGCGCACAGGTCGGGCTGTTTCGCGAGGATGACGCCTCCGGCGATGAAAAGATCGCATCCGCGGGGCAGGAGATCACAGATGACAGCGGGAGTTACGAATTCACGCATCTGCAGCCCGGCACGTATTATCTCGACGTCTCCGCCACTCCCTGGTACGCCTTTCATCCACCGGTTCCGCAGGACGACGGCGACCCGCAGCAGGCCGCGTCGCCGCTGGACGTGGCCTATCCGCTGACGTTTTACCCCAACGCGACCGATTCCGCGTCAGCGACGCCGATCCCCCTGACTGCAGGCGATCGCGCGCAGGCCAACTTTTCTCTGCATGCCGTGGCCGCGACCCACCTGCGCGTGCGCACGTCAGGCCCGAGGCGCGGCAGGCCGTTCAATGTCCCGAATTTGCAGGAGGAGGTCTTCGGCTCGCCACAATTTCTGCAGGCGCCGTCGTCGTTCACGATGGCGCACAACGGCGAAGCCTACCTCAACATCGCCGGTATTGCGCCTGGCCACTACACCCTGCAGTCCTTCAACGAGCAGGGCGAACCGAGCGGCAGCACCAGCATCGACGCGACCGGCAACCAGACGATTGACCTCTCGTCGGTCGTCTCGCCGGGCGTCGCCCTCTCAGGCAAAGTGGCAATGACCGCAGGGGGTCCGCTGCCTCCGCGTCTCATGGCGTGGCTGCAACCCGTCGAAGGAGTTCATGGGCAGTTCTCGACCCCTGTGGAGCGCGACGGTACTTTCAGCTTTGCCTCCGTGTCGCCGGGAACCTGGGAGGTCCACGTGCATGCCGAGGATGACGCTTCGCTGCTGGTGGTGGAGATGGCGGCCACCGGCGCGGAGGTGCACGGCAATCGCATCACCGTGAACACCGATCCGATCCTGCTGGCTGCGACGATCGGCAATGGCTCTGCCACCATCGACGGGTACGCCAGGCAGAACGGCAAAGGCATGGGCGGCACCCTGGTCGTCCTCGTGCCCGACGATCCCAATGCCAGCGCGGAGCTCTGCCGGCGCGATCAGAGCGACTCGGACGGCAGCTTTTCGCTCAGCGACGTGGTACCCGGCAGCTACACGATTGTGGCCATCGAGAACGGCTGGGGGCTGGAATGGGCGAAGCGCGACGTGATGGCGCGGTATCTGGCGCGCGGGGTGCATGTGCAGGTGGGAGCGAATCAGAGAACGATCAATCTGACGGAACCGGCCGCTGTGCAGGAGCGGTAAGCGCTTAACGGACACGCAGGACAATCAGCGATGCGTCGTCGCGGAGCGTGCCCGAAAACCGCGAGACCTCGCCATGGATCTGCCGGCCCAATTCCCCGGCCGATTGCGAGCGCCCGCCCATGACCAGAGAGATGAGGCGCTGGTAGCCGAACTCCTCACCGCGACGGTTCTCTGCTTCGAGCACCCCGTCAGTGAGCAGCAGCAGCGTATCACCGGAGCCGAGCTGGAGATCCTGGTTCTGATACAGCCAGTGCGAGAAGAGCCCAACGACGCCGCTGAAACTGGCCGGAAACTCGACGCTGCCGCCGGCACGCACCAGCAGGGGAAGGCAATGGCCCGCATTCTCATAAGCCAAACGATGGCTGGACTGATCCATAACGCCGTAAAACATCGTCACGTACGCGCCGGGGGCGGTGCTGTCGCAGAGCGCCTGGTTGACCCGGGTGCACAGCTCCGAGGGGGATGCGGACGCCGGCGCGAAGGTGCGCACAGCCGACTGCAAGGCGCGCATGCGCTGCGCCGCGGCGAGCCCCTTGCCGGAGATGTCGGCGATGCAGAGGGCCATGCGGCTCGAATCCAGCGGAAACACATCGAAGTAGTCGCCGCTGACTTCTGCGGAAGGCTGCCAGGCAAAGGCGATATCGAAGCCTGGGATTGGCGGAGGAGCCTCGGGCAGCAGGCTCTGCTGGAGATCGCGCGCCTGTTTCAGCTCCGCCTGGCGCGCCGTGCGGCCAATGGGGTTCAGATGGGACAGTGCGTCGAATCCGCGCATGAACTCGCGCCTGAGAGGGTTCACGAGGGAAGAGTAGCAGGAATATGGCAGCCAAGCGACCCCCTTTTCGCCGATTTGCGCGTCCCGCCTGGCTGCCCTGGCCTTGCCACTCCCGGCCGGGGCCGATACAAAGAGAACGATGAGCATTCATCGGACACGGCGGCAATTCCTGCGCGATGCGGCGGGGGGCGCGGGCGCGCTGGCGCTGGCTGGCGCGCAAAGACCTGCATCGGGCGCTGAGAGTTCGCGGCCCGGCATCCGCGACCGGTTTCTCACTCATATCTCGGTGGTGCGCGTGAACCAGATTGAAGTGAGCCGAACCCGCAACCTCGGGCAGGATGAGTCGGCGCTGAACAGCCCGGCGCACATCCGCTCGCGCCGTGAGGCGTTTGCCCGCGGCTGTCCCGACGGGCGCATGACGTGGGCGGTGAGCTGGCTGGCGCTCAACGACACGCGGCAGCAATACCAGGAGGCGCGGCGGCTGCTGGCGTCGTATCACCATCGCTACGGCGATGAGATCACCTTCATTCCCGGCGGCTATTTCGCGCCAATGTACAACACGCGCGAGGAGATTCGCGCGATCATTCACGACGCGCTGCGGCTGGTGACGCGCATGGTCGGCGGCGGCTATCGTCCACCATCGCTGGTGGCGGGCTTCATGGATGCGGAGAATCAGCGGCTGCTGGCGAGCGATGAGGGAATTCACGTGTGCCAGGGGCAAATCTGGAGCCAGCACGGCATCGACAACGGCGATGGCGACGGCGGCATTTGCTATCCGTACTACTCCAGCCGCGAGCATTACCTCAAACCGGCTCAGGGACGCGAAGACATCATCGACTGCGTCTGCCTCGACGGGTGGACCTGCGATTTGCTGGCAGCGCGGCGCGACGGCTTCGCCGGCGGCTTCAACAGCCGTATGGGCGTGGGTCCAATTGAAACGGTGGGCGACCTCGGCGAGCAGGTGGGACGGCGCGAGATGATGGCGACCACGGCGATGCACTTCGACGGCGGCGTGGCGCTGAACGGCTTCGGATTTGTTACGGCAATCTGGGAAGTCTCGATCGGGCACGACGAGGATCTGGCGTGGTGGCTCGCGGCGGTGCGCGACCGCTGGCCCGACACGCGGGTCGTGACGGAAGGCGAGTTTGGATTGGCGTGGCGGCGCGGAGTGCGGAGCAATGCGACGCTTGACTACCGGTTCGATGTGCGCGGCACGGGCGTTCCTGGATCGGAGGCGAATCTGCGCTTGCGCTGGTACATGAATCGCGAATTCCGCCTGGCGCTGCTCGAAGATGTGGAGCGCGGCGCGCCTCCGCTGGCCATCGATTACACTCGTTACGATCTGCCGGCACGTGAGCCGCAGGGATTGCAGCGCGAATGGAGTTTGATGAACGTGCTCAATCAGAAAGGCACGCGCCCGCAGGACAAGCCGCGGCGGCTCGAAGCGTTCGCGGCCGAGGATCAGGCGAAAATCTTCGCCCGTTATCCCGAACTCCGCGACACTGCTCCGTCAGCGCAAAAAGAAGAGCGCACCCCGAAGGATGCGCTCAAGTGTTGAGGAGCTTGCGAGCTACTCGCCCTTCTCTTCCTTGCCCTCGCCGGCTGCGGTTTCCTGCTCGGCCATGGCCTTCTGCATTTCTTCGCGCTTCCTGGCGCGGGCTTCGGCGCGCTTCTGGCGCTTCTCGTCCAGCACCTGCTCGGCGTCGACCAGCTCGATGATGGCTTTTTCCCCGCCGTCGCCGACCCGAAAGCCGGCACGCGCGATGCGGAGGTAGCCGCCGTTGCGATCGCCATAGCGAGGCGCGACGGTGTCAAAGAGCCGCTTCACGGCCTCGTCGGTCTGCAAAAACGAGTGGGCCTGACGCCGCGCATGCAGGTCGCCCCGCTTGCCCAGGGTGATCAGCTTTTCGACGTGGGGACGCGCCGCCTTGGCCTTCGCCACCGTCGTGACGACCCGGTCCTCGAGAAGAATCGACGTCACCAGGTTGCGCAGCAGCGCGCGGCGATGGCTGGTGTTCCGTCCCAGTTTGAATCCTGCATTGCGATGACGCATAGTGATCTCTCTGTCTGACTGTCTGAATTTCTTGTTCGTCGGGCAGGCACGGGGTGAGGGTTTCTATCCCCTAACCCCTATACCCTCATCCCTGCTCTTAGAAGTTTTCCGTTTCCGGCTGGATGGGAAGATCCGAATCCAGTCCTTCATCCTCGTCGTCCTCGTAGCGGCTGTAGCTGGCGGCGAGCTGCGCGGCCGGCAGGACCGACGTCGGCCCCGGCACGGCATTGCCCTGTTCGTCGATGCGCATACCCAGCGACAGGCCCATCTGCGCGAGGATTTCCTTGATTTCATTGAGCGACTTGCGGCCGAAGTTCTTGGTCTTCAGCATCTCGGCTTCGGTCTTCTGCACCAGCTCGCCGATGGTCTGAATGTTCGCGTTCTTCAGGCAGTTGTAGCTGCGGACGCTCAGTTCCAGCTCTTCGACCGAGCGATTCAGGTTCTCATTCTTCAGCTGCACTCGGCCTTCTTCGGCGTGGCTGTCCGCTTCGATCTCTTCCTCGAAGTTGATGAAGATGCTCATGTGGTCCTTGAGCAGCTTCGCAGCCAGACCGACTGAATCCGCCGGAAGCACGGAGCCATTGGTCCAGACTTCGAGCGTCAGCTTGTCGTAGTCGGTGATCTGGCCGAGACGCGCCGCGTCCACGGCGAAGTTGACCTTGCGCACGGGCGAGTGGACCGAGTCGATCGGGATGAAGCCGATGCCGAGATCGGAGTCGAAGTTCTTGTCGGCGGAGACGTAGCCGCGCCCGCGTTTCAGGCGCATCTCCATGCTGAGGCGGCCGCCTTCGCTCACCGTGGCGATGTAGACGTCTTTGTCGAGGATTTCGACGTCGCCGTCGGCTTCAATCATGCCGGCGGTGACAATTCCCGGCTGCTCGACGTTCAGATAAAGGGCCTTCGGGCCGTCGCCATTGAGCTTGAACGGGATCTGTTTCAGGTTGAGCACGATGTCGGTGGCATCTTCCACCACGCCGGTGATCGACTGGAATTCGTGCAGAACTCCCTCGATGCGAACCGCCGTCACCGCTGCGCCCTCGATTGAGGAAAGCAGAGTGCGCCGCAGGGCATTGCCGATGGTGGTGCCGAATCCGCGCTCGAACGGCTGCGCGCTGAACTTGCCGAATTTGTCGGTGAGCGTTTCCGCTTCCACGGCCAGACGCTTGGGTTTCTGAAATCCTCTCCAAAGCATATCGATTCGCCTTCTGCACAGCGCCGCGATGCATTTTGCGGAGCCTGTGCGGGTGAGCTCCTTCTCAGGATGGTTAAGTTTCCGCGGTGCTTTGCGGGTGAATCCGGCTGGTAGCGGTCGCCGGTAGCCTCTACCACCCGGGCTACCAGCTCCACGCTACAAGCTACTTCGAGTACAACTCGACAATCAGCTGCTCGTTGACGGGCAGGTTGATGTCGTCGCGCTTCGGCAGCGCGAGAACTTTTCCGCTGAGCGTGTTCGGCTCAGACGAGAGCCAGCCGGGCAGCGGATTGTGGCTGGCGATCTCGCGGGAAATTTCCACGACGCTCAGCCTGGTGCTGTTCGGCCGGATTTTGATGTCGTCGCCCACGCCGACTTGGTAGGAAGGAATGTTCACCTTGCGGCCGTTCACTTCCACGTGGCCATGGCGGACGATCTGCCGCGCCTGACGCCGCGAAGAGGCAAACCCGAGGCGGAAGGTCACGTTGTCGAGACGCCGCTCGAGCTGCTGCAACAGCAGTTCGCCGGTGACGCCAGGCGTGCGCGAAGCCTTCTCGTAGTACTCGCGGAACTGCCCTTCGAGGGTGAAGTAGATGCGGCGCGCCTTCTGCTTCTCGCGCAGCTGCAGGCCGTAGCCGACGATCTTGGCTTTGCGGTCGCGGCCGTGCTGGCCGGGTGCAAAATTACGCTTCTCGATGGGGCACTTGTCGGTGGTGCACTTGGTGCCCTTCAGGAACAACTTCATGCCTTCGCGCCGGCAAAGGCGGCAAACGGCTCCGGTATAACGTGCCAAAGCATTCTCCTTGATTCAGAGGCCGACCGGTTTACATCCAGCAGGGACTTCGTCCCGGTCCGGGAGCAGCTATTAGCTTTCAGCTCTTAGCCGCTAACCTGATTGTTGCGAAGGCAAGCTTGATGCCGCTCGCCCTCAATATTTTACCTCACCGCAGCCGAAGCTAAAAGCTGGCGGCTGGCAGCTAAAGGCTAGACTCTGCGCCGCTTGGGCGGACGGCAACCGTTGTGCGGAATGGGGGTGACGTCGCGAATCGACCTCACTTCAATCCCCGCGGCAGCCAGCGCGCGGACAGCCGATTCGCGGCCCGAACCGGGACCGGCGACGCGCACATCCACCGAGCGGACGCCGTGATCGCGCGCCATGTTGGCGGCGTTCATCGCGGCCTGCTGCGCGGCAAACGGAGTGCCTTTACGCGACCCGCGGAAGCCGAGCGAGCCCGAGCTCTTCCAGCTGAGCGTGTTGCCCTGCTGGTCCGTGATGGTCACGATGGTGTTGTTGAACGAGGCCTGAATGTGCACCAGACCGAACGGCACATTGCGGCGCTCGCGCTTCTTGAACTTCTTGTTGCGGGCGGCTTTGCCGGTTTTGCCCGCTGCCGGCTTCTGCTGTTCCTTTGCCATTAGGTTTTCGACGTCGCTTTCTTCTTGTTGGCCACCGTGCCCTTTCGGGGTCCCTTGCGGGTGCGGGCATTGGTGTGGGTGCGCTGTCCGCGCGTGGGCAGGCCGCGGCGGTGCCTCAGTCCGCGATAGGACTGGATGTCGACCAGCCGCTTGATGTGCATCTGCACATCCTTGCGGAGATCGCCTTCCACATCGCCCTGCTCCTCAATAACCTGACGGATGCGATTGACCTCGTCTTCGCCGAGATCCTGAACCTTCTTGAACGGATCGACGGTCGCCGCGCCCAGAATCTTGAGCGCGCGCGGATCGCCGATGCCGTAGATGTAGGTCAGCGCGATTCTCACCTGCTTGTTGCGGGGAAGATCGACGCCTGCAATTCGTGCCATACGGTTTCCTTCACTGTGCGGCCGGCGGTTATGCTGCCGGTTGCGGTTACTCCAGCTCGGCTTCGAGCCGGAAAATCGAGAGTCTGAAGTTGCCCTCGGGGTTCTTCGCAAGCCTGACTGCGGCTAACTCGCCCCTGCTTCCCCCAACCACCCGGAGAAGCTCAACTCTCCAATGCGCCTGGCCGTTCCCGAGCCCTGACCTCTGTGGATCAGCCCTGGCGCTGTTTATGTTTTGAGTTCTCGCAGATCACCCGCACCACCCCGCGGCGGTGGATGACCTTGCACTTGTCACAAATCTTTTTTACCGATGCCCGAACCTTCATGAAAACCTCAGCTCTTAGCCGTTAGCCGTTAGCAGTTAGCTTCTTCGCGGCATACGCAAGCGCCGGTTGCGCCGCAGCTCTGGCTAAAAGCTAACGGCTAAAAGCTGGCAGCTATTTGTACCGGTACACAATGCGTCCGCGATTCAGATCGTACGGACTCAATTCCACCGCGACGCGGTCGCCGGGAAGGATGCGAATGAAGTTCTTCCGCATGCGCCCCGACACGTGGGCCAGCACTTCATGGCCGCCGCTGCTCTCGAGCTTCACCTTGAACATGGCATTGGGCAACGTCTCGAGAACCGTTGCCATGACTTCAATCGCGTCTTCCTTCGACAATCGTTACCTCGGCCTCACGTCCGCTTCGTTTCTACTGCGTCAGTACCAGCGCGCCCTCTTCGGTGACCGCGACGGTGTGTTCGAAATGCGCGCTCCAGCTTCCATCCTGCGTTACCGCCGTCCAGCCGTCTTTCAGCACCTGCACACCGGGACGCCCGGCATTGACCATCGGTTCAATCGCCAGCACCATGCCGGCTTTCAGCTTCTGCCCCCGGCCGCGCGTCCCGTAATTGGGAATCTGCGGATCCTCGTGCAGCCGGGTACCAATTCCATGGCCCACAAAATCGCGTACGACGCTGAACCCTTCGGCTTCGACCGTTTCCTGCACCGCCGCGCCCACATCGCCCAGCGTGGCGCCCGCCTTCACTGCGCGAATCGCGCTGGCCAGCGAAGCTTCTGTCACAGCCAGCAGCTTCTGCGTCTTCGGCGCCAGCTTTTTGCCTACGGCAACCGTAATGGCGGAATCGCCGTAGTATCCATCCATCACTACGCCCGTATCGATCGAAACGATGTCGCCGTCGCGCAGCTTCCGTTCCGATGAAGGGATGCCGTGCACGACTTCATTATTGACTGAAGTGCACAGCACACAGGGATAACCCCGGTATCCCTTGAAGGCCGGAGTCGCTCCCAGTTCTTTGATTTTCGCCACGGCCGCCGTCTCTAAATCGAGCGTCGTCGCCCCCGGCTTCACTGCCTTGCGGACATGTCCGAGGACTTCCCGAACAACCTGCCCGCTGCGCCGCATCTTGTCGATCTCCTGCGGCGTTCTGATCGTAATCGCCACCTGCTCAACTCCTCAGGCGGGCCACTGCGGCCATGACACCGGCCGCTACTGCTTCCACCGGCTGCTCGCCGTTCACTTCCTCGAAACGCCCCAGAGCGCGATAATGCTCCACGACCGGAGCGGTCTGCGTCTGGTAGGTCCGCATCCGTTCCTGGAACACTTCCTCGGTGTCATCGGAGCGCCGCACCAGAGGTTGGCCGTCGAGGTCGCATTTCCCATCGACCTTTGGCGGCTGCAGGTAGATGTTAAAGATCGTCCCGCACGCTGGGCAGATGCGCCGCCCGGTAATACGGCGCAGTAATTGAGTATAACTGACCTGAATACTGATCGCAATCACCGGAAGGGCTTTGGCGTCGGCCCCGATCAGCCGATCCAGCCAGTCGGCCTGGCCCAGCGTCCGCGGGTATCCGTCGAGGACGTAGCCCTGTTTCGTATCGGACTGGCGCAGGCGCTCGGCGACCATCTGGTTGACCAGGGCGTCAGGGACCAGGTGGCCCTGCTCCATGACCTTTTTCGCCTCAAGCCCGAGCGGCGTGCCGTGATCCCGGTGGTAGCGCAGCAGGTCGCCGGTCGAGATCTGCGGAATGCCCCACTTTCCCATCAGCTCTTTGGCCTGGGTTCCTTTGCCCACGCCGGGAGCGCCCAGCAAGAGAATCGGCCCAGGAATCAAATCAAGTTTGGTCTGTTTTTCTGTCCGCACATCGGTTGCTGCGACTGGCATTTACCAGGCCCGCCTTCCCCGAACGCGCCCGCTCTTGGGCGAGAAGCCTTCATAGTGCCGCATGATCAGGTGCGATTCGATCTGATTCACCGTGTCCATGGCCACGCCGACCACGATCAGCAGTGAAGTGCCCCCAAAGTAAAAGTTGAAACCCATGCCGTTGGTGACCCACGTGGGCAGGGTCTCAAACCAGTTCCCAATCAGCCAGAGATGATTGAGGTGAATACCGCTGATAAGCAATTGGGGAATAATCGCAACCACGATCAGGTAAAGGGCGCCGACCAGGGTGATGCGGGTGAGGATCTCGTTGACGAAGTCCGAGGTGCGGCGGCCAGGCCGTATGCCGGGGATGAACCCGCCGTACTTCCGCATGTTGTCGGCGATGTCGTCGGGCCGAAACACGATCGAAATGTAGAAGTAGGCGAAGAAGATGATCGAGACGATGTACAGCAACTCGTAGGCCGGCTCACCGGGACGCAGCACTTCAAAGGTCCGCGAGAGCCAGGGGCTGTTCTGCACGAATTTCGCCTGTGCGAAAAGCATGGGCGCGGAGAGCACCGAAGCCGCAAAGATGATGGGCATGACGCCGCCGGAGTTGACGCGGAGCGGCAAGTGCGTGGACTGGCCGCCCATGAGGCGGCGGCCCACAATCCGCTTGGCGTACTGCACAGGGATGCGGCGCTCGCTGCGCTCCACCCACACGATGAACGCCACGACGGCAATCATGAAGACGACCAGCAGGATGAGAGCCGGCACCGTGAGCGCGCCGAACCGCTCTGCTTTCGCTGTGGTGATCAGGTCGCCGATGCCGCGCGGCAGGCCGACGACGATGCCGGCAAAAATGAGCAAGCTCATCCCGTTCCCGATGCCGCGTTCCGTGATCTGCTCGCCCAGCCACATCACAAACGTGGTGCCTGTAGTGAGGGTCAGCACCGTCATCAGAATGAACGGCATGCCGGGATGCAGCACGAGATTGCTGGAAGAGCTCTGCAGGGCAACCGCGATGGCCGCCGACTGCACGATGCCGAGCAGCACTGTAACGTACCGCGTCCACTGGGTGATCTTGCGCCGGCCGAGTTCGCCCTCTTTCTGCAGCTTGGCCAGCGGCTCCCACACCACGGTGAGCAGCTGGAAGATGATCGATGCCGTGATGTACGGCATGATGCCCAGCGCGAAAACCGTGAGGCGGCGCAGGTTGCCGCCGCTGAACAGGTCGACGAGGCCGAGGGACGATCCGGCCTGGTTGTTGAAGAAGGCTTCCAGAGCCTGAACGTTCACGCCTGGAGTGGTGATGTGCGCGCCGAGACGATAAACGGCCAGAATCCCGAGCGTGAACAGAACGCGTCTGCGCAGGTCAGGAATGCGGAAGATATTCGCAAACTTCTCAAACATGGATTGATGTTCCCATCATACGCCGGAGGTACAGCCCTGCCGCCAGCGGTTTTTCCCGAACTGCGTGTGCCTGCCGTTACGACCGATTCTTCGGCGACAGCTTCTTCACCGGCGCGGCTTCGGTCGTCCCGCCGATGACGACCGCCTTGCCCCCGGCCTTCTCGATCTTCTCCTGGGCCGACTTCGAAAACTTGTGCGCATGCACGGTGACGGCGACCTTCAGCTCGCCGTTGCCGAGAACCTTGACGAGAGGATTACGGCCCTTGACCAGGCCCAGCGCGGTGAACTTCTCGAGCGTCAGCTCTTTCTCGCCCAGCTCCGCGAGCCGGTCGAGATTGACCACCGTGTATTCGGTGCGGAAGATGTTCGTGAAGCCGCGCTTGGGGAGGCGGCGGTGCAGCGGCATCTGGCCGCCTTCAAAACCGCGCATGAGGCTCGAGCCGGAGCGCGATCCCTGGCCTTTGTGTCCGCGGCCCGACGTCTTGCCGGTCCCGGAGCCCATGCCGCGCCCGATGCGCTTCTTGTTGCGGTTGGCCTTCTTCGGCGCCCGCAGATTGGATAGATTCTTCATAGTTTCCTCGCTCAGCGCCGGCGGGAATCGCACTCGCCGACTCGCATGTTTTTGCGGCCGAAGGCCGCGTACGCCTGGACGGCTAGTCCACGATCCGCACCAGGTGCGGCACCGTTTTCACCATCCCGCGGATCGACGGCGTGTCCTCCCGCTGGACGATCTGGTTGAGCCGCGTGAAGCCCAGGCCCTTGATGACCCTCTTATGCTTCACCGGCGCCTGGATCATCGACCGGTAGTACTGAATCTGAATCGTCGCCTTCGCCGCGGCTTTGGTTGCGGTTTTCTTCTGCGCCATGGTTAGATCTCCTGCGCCGTCTTGCCGCGCATGGCCGCCACTTCGTTCCTGTCGCGGAGCTGCACGAGCGCGTCGAAGGTAGCCTTGATGACGTTGTGCGGGTTGGCCGTGCCCAGGCTCTTGGTGAGCACGTTCTGCACGCCGGCCGAAGTCATGACCGCGCGCACCGCGCCGCCGGCGATGACGCCTGTGCCTTCCGGCGCCGGCTTCAGCAGCACCTGACCGGAGCCGAAACGGCCCAGCACCTGATGCGGAATCGTGGTCGCGGTCAGGTTGACGCGGACCAGGTTCTTCTTCGCCGCTTCAATGCCCTTGCGGATGGCCTGCGGAACCTCGCGCGCCTTGCCCGAGCCGTAGCCCACAACGCCCGCGCCGGGGTCGCCGACCACGACGAGCGCCGCGAATGACATGTTCTTGCCGCCCTTCACTACCTTGGTGACGCGGTTAATGGCCACGACCTGATCCTTCAGGTTGAACTGCCCGGAATCCAGCTTCTTTTTCAGTATCGCCATGTCTTCCCTTCACTGCAGGGGGTCGCGTGTAGCGGATAGCGTGTAGCGCAAACGGTTCAGTCGCACCGCGATGCCTTCTATACCCTATTCCCTATACCCTGGCCGCTGCCTTTAGAACTCCAGTCCTGCTTCGCGCGCGGCATCGGCCAGCGCCTTGATGCGTCCGTGATACAGATAGCCGCCGCGATCGAAGACGACCTTGCTGATGCCCTTTTCTTTTGCCCGCTCGGCGATCAGCTTGCCAATCTCTTTGGCTGCGGCAACGTTCCCGCCGGTCTTTGCCTTCGAGGCCACCGTGGAGGCCGACACCAGCGTCACCCCCTGGCTGTCGTCGATCACCTGCACGTAAATGTGGTTCAGCGAGCGGTAGACATTGAGCCGCGGCCGCTCCGCCGTGCCCGTCATGCGACGGCGGATGCGGGTGTGCACCCGCTGCCGAATTGCGTTTCTCTTTCTCGGCGAGATCATTCTCGTTTCCTTCCTAAAAGCGGGCCCGCCCTGCGGGTCCGTTCGGATCTAACTCCAGCTACTAGCTCTTAGCTTCTAGCCAAATCTGTATCGGCCTCAGACGTCGGAGCTAACCGCTGGCAGCTAATAGCTGAAAACTATTTCGCTCCCGTCTTGCCGACCTTCTTCTTCAGGCGCTCGTCGGAGTAGCGGACGCCCTTGTTCTTGTACGGATCGGGCTTGCGCAGCGACCGCATATCCGCAGCCACCTGCCCGACCTTCTGCCGATCGATACCGCTGATGGTCACCCGCGTCTGCTTGGGATCAATCGTTACCGTGATGCCGGTGGGCAGCGGAAACTCAATCGGGTGCGAATATCCCAGCGTGAACACCACAGTATTCTTGCCCTTCAGCTCGGCGCGATAGCCGATGCCGACAACGTCCAGATCCTTCGACCAGCCCTTCGTCACGCCCTCAACGGCGTTTGAGATCAGCGCGCGCGTCAGTCCGTGAATCGCAGCCTGCGAATCGTTCTCGCGCACGGCCTGGATATGCCCATCCTGCGTCTCCAGCTTGATCCCCCCGGGAATCGGCTGCTCGAGCTTGCCCTTTGGGCCCTCGACTGTGACCACGTTGCCATGCACCGAGTACTTCACCCCGGAGGGCAATGGAATCGGCTTTTTTCCTATACGCGACATCGTTCAATCCTTGGTGGCTTGCGAGTCCCGCCTCGGCTTGCGCCGCGCCGTTCCACTGCAGCCTGGCGAGTTATCGCTCGCCGAACTTCTTCCGCGCGATTGCCGCGGCCCCTGCTCTCCAGTTCCCGGCGAAGCTCGCCCAAAGGGCGCTCCCCGCTGGACGCGCAGTCCTCACCAGATCTCGCAGAGGACTTCGCCGCCTACGCCTTCCCTGCGTGCCTGGCGGCCGGTCATCACGCCCTTGGGCGTGGTCATGATGCTGATGCCAAGCCCGCCCTGCACGCGGCGAATCTCATCGCGGCCGATGTAGACGCGGCATCCGGGACGCGACACGCGCTCCAGATCGCGAATGGCCGCTTCGTTGTTTGCGCCGTACTTGAGGTACACGCGCAGCACCGCGCGCCCGTTCTCTTCGGTGGTCTTGAAGTTGGAGATATAGCCCTCTTCTTTGAGAATGCGGGCAATCTCCGCCTTCAGTTTCGAGGCCGGAACATCGAGCTTCTGATGACGCGCGCGAATTGAATTGCGTATCCGCGTCAGAAAATCCGCTACCGGATCGGTCAAACTCATCGTTTCTCCTTCATTCCCCGTTCGCTCGGCCCTGAATTCCAGCCCCTGAGCCGAGAACCAGCGGAAATGTTCTTCTGACTTCGGGCTTGTGCCCTCCATCAAGCTTTTCTTCGCGGCCGAAGGCCGCAGTTCGCCGTGCGCGCACCACCCTCACCAGCTGGACTTGACGACGCCCGGAATCTCGCCCTTGAGCGCAAGGCCGCGGAAGCACAGCCGGCAGACCCCAAACTTGCGGAGAAAACCCCGCGGCCGTCCGCACAGCTTGCAGCGGTTATGCTTCCGGCTTTTGAACTTCGGCTTGCGCGCGTCCTTTACTCGTTTTGCAGTCGTTGCCATAGTTTCCTTATTCCTTCTTACGCCGTCTGGCGGAACGGCATGCCGAACTGCCGGAGCAGCGCGCGCGCCGAGTTATCGTCTTTCGCCGACGTCACAATCGTGATGTTCATGCCCTTCAGCTTCTCGACCTTCGCGTAATCGATCTCGGGAAAGATGAGCTGGTCGCGAATGCCGAGCGTGTAATTGCCGCGGCCATCAAAACTTTTCGTGGACACGCCGCGGAAGTCGCGCACCCGGGGCAGCGCCACCGAGATGAGCCGGTCGAGAAACTCGTACATCGTGTCGCCGCGCAGCGTCACCATCGCTCCGATGGGCATGTTCTCGCGCACGTGAAACGCCGCAATCGACTTCTTCGCCCGCGTGGTCACCGGCTTCTGGCCGGCAATCGCCGCCAGATCGGCAGCCAGCGGATCGAGCATCTTCGAGTTCTGCGTCGCTTCGCCGAGGCCCATGTTCAGCACGATCTTCTCCAGCCGCGGCACGGCCATCGGGTTCTCGAGGCCCAGCTCTTTCTGGAGCGCGCCCTTGATTTCCTTGTGGTACTTCTCTTTCAGTCTCGCTGCCATTGCTTTCACTCAATTCCCATTCGGTCTCGGATTAGCATTTGTGCCGTTTACCGTTACGAATGTTCGATTCCCTCCAGGGTCGTTTGCGCCAGAGGCGCGCCCGCCTGGACGGCCAGTCCTACTTCTTCTTCACGGCAATCGTTCCGCCGCACTTCCGGCAAACCCGCACCTTCAGATTGCCTTCAAACTTATGCGCCACGCGCGTCGGCTGATTGCAGCTGGGACAAACCAGCATCACGTTCGACCGGTGCACCGAAGCTTCCTGTTCCGCGATTCCGCCCTTGATCCGCCGCTGCGGATTCTCGCGCAGGTGCTTCTTCACCACGTGCACGTGCTCCACCAGAACGCGCCCGGTATCCGGAATCGCGCGCAGCACGCGGCCCTTCTTGCCGCGGTCGCTGCCGGAGATCACCTCCACCGTGTCGTTACGAACAATATCCAAAGTCGCCATCGTCTTGTCCTCTGCCCTGAGCCTTTGCTGTCGCTAACCGGATTGCCGCTGACCGGTTCTCAGCTGACCGCTTTTTCGCTGCCTGCTCCGGAAGTTCAAAGAACTTCGGGGGCCAGGCTCACAATTTTCAGAAACTTCTTCTCGCGCAGCTCTCGGGCCACAGGACCGAAGACGCGCGTGCCGACCGGCTCGCCGGCATCGTTGATCAGCACTGCGGCGTTCGTATCGAAGCGGATGTAGGTGCCGTCGCGGCGCCGCGTCTCCTTGCGCGTGCGGACCACCACCGCCTTGACCACTTTGCCCTTTTTCACCTGGCCGTCGGGGGAAGCTTCCTTCACCGCCGCGGTGATCACATCGCCGAGCCCGGCCTTCAGGCCGCTCGCCCCGCCCAGCGGCAGAATCATCTGCAGCTTGCGCGCGCCGGAGTTGTCGGCGACCTCGAGCATGGTTCTCATCTGCACTGCCATGGCACTCTCCTTCGTTCCCTCAGGTCCGTCCCGGTCGCTTTTACTCGGCCGCGGCCGCGGTGACTTCTTCCACCTGCGCCAGCGCGGAGCGGCGGACGATCTCTTCGAGGTTCCAGCGCTTCAGCTTGCTCAGCGGCCGGGTCTCGCGGATACGCACCACATCCCCTACGCGCGCCGTGTTCTGCTCATCGTGTGCGTAGAACTTGCGGCTGCTGCGCACGATGCGCTTGTACTTGATGTGCGCCTTGCGCATTTCCACTTCCACCACGATGGTCTTCTGCATCTTCGTCGAGACCACCTCGCCGACCTTCTCGTTGCGGCGCGATTCCGCCGGTCTATTCGTCGTTTCGCTCATAAATCAGCCCGTTTTCACCTTTCCGGTCCGTGCCGCGGCCCGCTTGGTGGTGCGTCCGCCCGATGCCTTCTTCGACGTAGACCGTTTCCCGGATTTCCGCGAGGTGACAGCCTTCTTTGCAGCCCTCTTCCGCGCCGGCTTCGCCGCCTTCTTGCGCGCCGTCTTCGCCGGAGCGCTCGACTCCAGCTTGTGTTCGGCTCCGTGCAGGCCCAGCTCGCGCTCCCGCGCTACGGTCTTGATGCGGGCGATATCCCTGCGCAGCTCGCGCAGCTTCTTCACGCCCTCCGTCTGCCCGAGCTTCATCTGGAAGCGCAGGCGAAACAGCTGCTCGCCGGTCTTGCGCTCCTCGAGCCCAAGCTCGTCGTCGCTCAGGTTGCGTATCTTCTCGACATCCATCGTTTTCTTCTCTCCGCGGCAACCGGCTTTCCACCCGCCGTCCCGCCAAAAACCCCGGCGCCTACTTCGCGGCGACCATCACCTTCGCGTCGTGCCGCTGCACAAACTTCGTCTTGAGCGGCAGCTTGTGCGCGGCCAGGCGCATGGCTTCCGCGGCCATCTCCGGCGTCACGCCTTCCATTTCAAACAGAATCCGCCCTGGCCGCACCACGGCGACCCAGTGATCGGGCGCGCCTTTGCCTTTGCCCATACGGGTTTCGGCCGGCTTCTTGGTGACCGGCTTGTCGGGAAACAACCGCAGCCAGATTTTGCCGCCGCGCTTGATGAAGCGGGTCATCGCGACGCGGCTGGCTTCAATCTGCCGATCGGTGATATACCCGCACTCCATGACCTTCAGCCCGAAGTCGCCGAACGACAGCTCGCCGCCCCGCCACGCCTTGCCCCGCATGCGGCCGCGCTGCTGCTTGCGATACTTCACTTTCTTTGGCATCAACATATCGAGTTACCTGTTCCCCGTAACCTGTTCGCTGCAACCTGTGCGTGTTCGTTAGAACACGCTCGTTCCCACCGCAGCCTGCGGCTCGCGCCGCCGCTGCTGGTAGATATCTCCGCGATAGATCCACGTCTTGACGCCGATGACGCCATAGGTGGTGCGCGCCTCGGCAAACCCGTAATCGATGTCGGCGCGCAGCGTGTGCAGCGGCAGACGTCCCTGCAGATACCACTCCGAGCGCGCAATCTCATTGCCGTTCAGCCGGCCGCTCACGCGCACCTTGATCCCCTTGCAGCCGAAGCGCAGAGCCGAATCGACCGCCTTGCGCATAGCGCGGCGGAACCCGACGCGCTTTTCCAGCTGCAGCGCAATGTTCTCGGCCACCAGCTGCGCGTCCAGCTCCGGCTTGTTCACCTCGAGGATGTCGATGAACACGTCGCGGTTGGTGCGCTTCTGCAGCTCGCCCTTCAGCTTCTCGATCTCGGCGCCCTTGCGGCCGATTACGATGCCCGGCCGGGCGGTGCGGATCATCAGGCGCAGCTTGTTGCCCGGGCGCTCCACCTCGACGGAGCTGACGCCGGCCGCCTTCAGCTTCTCCTTCAGCTCGCGCTTCAGGTGAACGTCTTCGATCAGCAGCCGGCTGTAATCTTTCACCGCAAACCAGCGCGAGTGCCACGGCTTGTTGATTCCGACCCGGAATCCGTAAGGATGGACTTTCTGCCCCATAATGTTCCTAATCCTCTCGCTACTTCTTCGCGGACTTCTTCGCCGCGGTCTTCTTTGCCGGCTTCTTCGCGGCTGCCTTTTTCGGGGCAGCCTTTTTCGCCGGAGCCTTTTTCCCTGCCGTCTTCTTCGCCTGCTTCGCGGGCTGCGCCGGCTCTTCTTCCACCTTGTGCACCAGGCCTTCCGCCTGGGCGCGCTCGGCTACCGCGATCTGGATGTGCGCAAGCCGCCGCTGATACCGGTAGGCGCGTCCCATTGGCGCCGGGCGGATGCGCTTCATGCGCGGGCCTTCGTTCGCCACCGCCGTCTTCACATACAGGTTGTCGAGGTCCACGTCGAGGCCCTGCTCCTGGCTCAGGTGGTTGGCGTTCTGCAGCGCCGAACGCAGCACTTTCTCCACCAGCGGAGCGACCGCCTTGCGCGTGAACGCAACCGTGTTGAGCGCGTCTTCGATACCTCGTCCCTTAATCAGATCGAGCACCAGCCGCGCCTTCTGCGGAGATACCCGCTGAAATCGCGCTTCGGCCCGAAACTCTCGTGTTTGCGTTTCCATCCCTTGCTCCAAACCTTCCCGGATCCAGCGTTCACCGGTCTTTCGCTGACCGCTTCCTGGCTGACCGTCTCGTCGCTGACCGGATCATTGCTGACCGGCTTTCAGCTCTATTTCGGCTTAGCCGTGGTCTCGGCGGCCTTCATCGAATGCCCTTTGAACATGCGCGTGGCGGCGAATTCGCCCAGCTTGTGGCCCACCATGTTTTCTGTCACATATACCGGCACAAATTTCTTGCCGTTGTGCACCGCGATGGTGTGCCCCACCATTTCCGGATGAATCGTCGAGCGGCGCGACCAGGTGCGGACGACCTTCTTGTCGTTCGCCCGGTTCATCGTCTCGATCTTCACCATCAGGTGCGTATCCACGAACGCGCCTTTTTTTGTCGACCTTGCCATTTTCAGCAACCTCTTCGTTTTCGGCTTATCGCCGCTGTTCTTTCGCTGACTCGCTGTCCTGCCAGCTTGCTATTTTTTGCGCCTCGACACGATGAACGTATCGGTCCGCTTGTTGTTTCTGGTCTTGTAGCCTCGCGTCGGCTGGCCCCATGGGGTGACCGGATGCCGTCCGCCGGAGGTCTTGCCTTCGCCGCCGCCGTGCGGATGGTCGACCGGGTTCATGGTGACGCCGCGGTTGGTTGGGCGAATTCCCATCCAGCGATTGCGGCCGGCCTTGCCGATCGAAACGTTCTCGTGATCGGTGTTGCCCACCTGCCCAATCGTCGCCATGCAGTCGATCAGCACGCGGCGCGTCTCGCCGGAAGGCAGCTTGAGCAGCGCGTAGTCGCCTTCCTTCGCCACCAGCTGCGCCGAAGACCCCGCCGAGCGCACCATCTGCGCGCCCTTGCCCGGCCGCAACTCCACGTTATGCACCGTGGTGCCGGCGGGAATGTTCTTCAGCGGCAGCGCATTGCCCACCAGGATATCGGCGTCGGGGCCGCTCATAATCGTCTGGCCGACCTTGAGGCCAACCGGCTGCAGGATGTACCGCTTCTCGCCATCCGCGTAGCTGATCAGCGCGATCCGCGACGAACGGTTCGGATCGTACTCGATGGTGGCCACTTTGCCCGGCACGCCATACTTCTCGCGCTTGAAGTCGATCAGCCGCAGCTTCTGCTTATGGCCGCCGCCATGGTGGCGGATGGTCAGGTCGCCGGAATTGCGGCGGCCGCCCGTGCGCAGCTTGTTCTGGAGCAGCGGCTTGTACGGCTTGTCCGTGGTGATCTCGTCGCGCACCAGCGTCGTCTGGAACCGCAGCGACGGCGTCATCGGTCTGTATGTCTTAATCGGCATCTTGGTAACTCTTAGCTTCCAGCTGTTAGCTCTCAGCCTGCTCTTCCCGGCTAACCGCTCGTTCTACTAACTTTTCTGAACCCTGTAACCTGTAACTTGCTCTTACAGGTTGTTCACGTAATCCGGCAGTTTCTCGCCCGCCTTCAGGCGTACATACGCCTTCTTCCAGTCAGGACGATAGCCGGCAAACTTGCCGCGGCGGCGCTCCTTGCCCGCCATATTCGCGGTGCGCACCGCGCGTACTTTCACCTTGAACAGCGCTTCGACCGCCTGCTTCACCTCGGTCTTCGAGGCGTTCGCGGCGACTTCGAAGACCAGCGTGCCCTCGGTCTCCTTCACGCCCAGCGCCTTCTCGGTGATCATGGGGCGGCGAATTACGGTATAAGTCGTCGGCATTTAAGCCACCGCCTTTCTGCCCTTCGGCAGCGATTTTTTGAGCGAATCCTGCAGCGTTTCGATCGCCGGCCGCGAGAAGATGACGCGCTCATAGCGCAGCAAATCGTACGGATGCACTTCGTTGTTGAGCACCAGCTCCACCCCGGGCAGATTGCGCGCGCCCAGGATCAGATTGCGGCCCAGAGACTGGCTGCTCTCCACCAGCAGGGTGGTCCTCTTCGCTTCCAGCTTGTTGAGAGCCTCGCGGCAGAGCTTGCTTTTCGGCTCGCTCAGCTCGAAGGATTCGACCACCGTCAGTTTCCCGTCTGCAAACTTCGAGGCCAGCGCCGAGCGCAGCGCACCCAACAGCTTTTTGCGCGGAAACGGGTACTCGTGCGAATGGGGAACCGGTCCGTGCACCGTGCCGCCATGCCGCCACAGCGGCGAGCGGACGGAGCCGATGCGCGCCCGGCCGGTCCCCTTCTGCTTCCACAGCTTCTTGCCCGACCCGGAGACCAGCTTGCGGTTCTTCGTCGCGTGCGTGCCCTGGCGCTGCGCGGCGCGATAGTGCTTTACCGCTTCCCACAGCAGGGCCTCGTTGACCTGTCCGAAGACTTCATCAGCCAGCTCAAGCGAGCCGACTTTCTGTCCTCCGAGATCCACTACATCAATGTTTGCCATCGTCTTGTTTCTTTCTGCTGCTCTGAATCTCAACTGTTTCGCTAACCGCTTCTTGGCTGACCGGTTGTTAGCCCACCGGACTTTCACCGCTACTTAGCTACTTCTTCTTGCCTGCCGCCTTCTTCGAAGCCTTCAGCGGATCGACCGTGCCTCCGCCCGCAAACCCGCGGCGCTCGCGCGGCGGCGCTTTCGCCTTGGTGATCAGCACATAACCGTCACGAGGACCGGGAACCGCGCCCTCCACCATGATCAGGTTCTCGTCGATGTCGATGCCGCGGATGCGCAGATTGCGCACCGTCACCCTGTCCACGCCCATGTGGCCCGGCATACGCTGCCCAGGAAACACGCGCGACGGGAAGGAAGACGCGCCGATGGAGCCCTGCACCTGGAACATGTGGCCGTGCGATTTGGGACCGCCGCCGAAGTGATGGCGCCGCACCACCCCCGCAAACCCGCGGCCTTTGCTGGTGCCCGTCACATCGACGTACTTCTCGTCGCTGAAGATATCGACAAGGACGCGGTCGCCGGCCTTCACCCCATCTGTCGCTGCCTCGCCTTCGCTGCCGGCTTTCGCCACTTCGATCGCGACTTCCTTCTGAAGCTTCACCGGCGTAACGTTCTGCTTCGCGAAATGACCGGCCTGGGGCTTCGTCACCTTCGCTGCCTTCACGAACTCGACGAGCCCAATCTGTGCCGCTTCGTAGCCGTCCTTCGTGGCCGTCTTCAGCTGCGTTACCACGCACGGACCGGCCTGCAGCACGGTGATGGGGTGCACCTCACCCTTCTCATCGAACACCTGCGTCATGCCGATCTTTTTTCCTAAAATCCCGTTAACTGGCATATCTTCCTCTCCTCATCATGCCCGCGCGACATCCGCGGTCACTGTAGGTTTTGCTAACCGGCTTTTCGCTGACCGGCTCTTAGCCAGCCGCTCGTTTAGTTACTTTTCGAACGCCTTGATCTCCACGTCCACGCCGGCGGGCAGATCGAGCTTCATCAGAGCATCAACCGTCTGCTGGGTCGGCTCCAGAATGTCGATGAGGCGCTTGTGCGTGCGAATCTCGAACGCTTCGCGCGACTTCTTGTCCACGTGCGGCGAACGCAGCACGCAGTACTTGTTCTTCACCGTCGGCAACGGAATCGGCCCCGCCACCTGCGCGCCGGTGCGCTTTGCAGTATCGACAATCTCGCCGGTCGACGTGTCGAGCACGCGGTAGTCGTAAGCCTTCAGCCGGATTCGTATTCTCTGTCCAACCATCGTTTTTTCTTTCCTCGTCAGCGAAACCGGAGGTTATCTCCAATTTCGCTGACTCGCTAACCGCTTGTTAGCTGACCGCCTCTTAGCTGACAGATTCTCAGCTAAGAAGACTTCAGCTACTTAATGATTTCCGAGATCGTGCCTGCGCCCACGGTGCGGCCGCCTTCGCGGATGGCGAAGCGCAGGCCCTTCTCCATGGCCACCGGCGTGATCAGCTCCACCTCGAGCTCGACGTTGTCGCCCGGCATCACCATCTCGGTGCC
>DATDHZ010000053.1:0-6832 GCA_036521315.1 Acidobacteriaceae bacterium | reverse complement strand
CACCCCCACGGTCCCGCGGCGCCATTGGGAGCGGCTGGATTTTCGTCCGCTTCCTGCGACTGCCCGGCAATCATGTACTGGTGAGCCACGAAGCTGGGACCGGAATTCGACTGGAACATCCGGTCTGCCAGCGTGTACGCGGAGGCGAGCGTCCAAATCGGTACCATTTCGCTCTGCGGCACATAGGCATACGGCATGTTCGGTATCGGATAGTCCACTTGCGGCAACGCGAACCCGTCCATCAAACCATTGTCCCAGTCGCTCCACCATGTCGGATGGCTGTGACCCAAATCTCTCCCCTGCTCCAACGGGACAGGCTGGAGGGAGACCGTGGTGCCGTAGCTGCTCCCCGACTGTACGGTATCCGCTCCCGGGAAGCCGTTGAACAGGTTATCGAAGCTGCGGTTCTCCTGCATGATCACCACGACGTGCTGGATGATCCCGGCAGGTCCGGGAGGCGGCGTGGCATACACGGTGAGCGGGATTGTGGCCGTCGCTGTCGTGTAATCCGTCGTATCGTTTGGCGTGAACGTCGCCGTGATGTTCTGGGTTCCCACGCTCGGAACTGTCCCGGCTCCTGGCGAGTAAGAGAACGTTCCCGCTGCTGGCGAGGTGGCGTTGAGCTGCGCGCTGCTCAATGCCGTCCCCTGAAGAAACGGCGCGGGCGGAAACGGCCAGTTGATGACAGGCGTTGCCGGTACCACGGTGAGCGGCACGCTGGCTGTGGACGCGACGTAGTCTGCCGTATCCACAGGGGTAAACGTGGCGGACAGAACCTGCGTACCGGCTCCGAGCACCGTGCCGGCCGTCGGGCTATAACTGAATGTGCCCGCTACCGTTGTCGTGGCATCGAGTTGCCCGACCGACAGAGCCGTACCATAGAAAATTGGATTCGGCGTCTTCCAGACGATCGCCGGCGCTTGCTGATCCACCGATAACGTCACACTCGCAGTCGCTGTCGTGTAGTCCGTCGTGTCGGCCGGCGTAAAGGATACGGAAAGCGTCTGCGTTCCAGTCGGCAGCACCGTCCCAGCCGCCGGCGTGTACACGAAGGTACCCGCGGCCGTTGAGGTGGCATCGAGTTGCTTGCTGCTTAATGCCGTTCCATACAGAATCGCGTTCGGCGTCTGCCAGACGATTGTCGGTGTCGCTTGATTCACCGTCAGCGTCACGCTGGCCGTGGCCGTCGTGAAGTCGGCAGGATTGTCCGGCTCGAAGATCACGGAAAGAGTTTGGGCTCCGACGCCGAGCACGGCGCCTCGGGCTGGCGTGTAGATGAGTGTCCCTCTCGCATTCACCGTGGCATTCAGCTGGATTCCGCTCAGCGGCGTGCCATAGCTGATCGGCGCGGGTGTCGCCCACGTGAGAATCGGCGTCTGCGGCGGTCCGTGAGGGCCCCCTCCGCTACACCCGGAAAGCGCAAACGTAGCCAGCCCACCGCAAACAAGAAAACGGACAAAAAAGACCACGGCTCGAAACTCAAAGCCGGTCCCGCAACGCCGCATTGCAATCTCCGTACAACCAGCGAATCAAGAGTATTGCGACGATGTTAGACCTGCTGCGGAAACTCGTCAGCCTATCTTCCGGCCTGGCCGTGCATTCTAAGTTACTTTGGGGTTGCAATCTTGATGCAGCTCCCCTGAGCGCCGCTGACTCCCCTCAGCGAGCTGGATACGGCGTCGTCGCTCCGGTCCGCTGGTTCGTTACGGCAAGATTGCCAGCCGCATCCGCCGTGACCAGGATGCCGATTCCGGTGTCCGGCCCCTGCAGGTTCGCGAGAAACGCCTCCGGGGGATTGTCCGCGCCGGCTTCTTCCGAGTAGTGCAGCTGGTATTCGGCCTTGAGCCCCGGGATGGCGCGGATGGTCTCCACTGTCGGCTTCGATCCGCCCTTCTTCGCCCCGTTGTCCATGACGGCGACCTGCGGCTGAATCGCATCCACCAGCGCCGGACTCGAGCTCTGATTCCAGCCGTGGTGCGACACCACCAGAAGATCGACACGTCCGATCCGGTTCACCGGACACATCATTTCCATCTCTTTATCCCAGGTCAGATCGCCGAGGTCGAGAATGCGCAGCTTGCCAAATGTGATTTCCACTCCCAGCGACCGCGCGTTCTCCGTCTGATCCGGGGGCCGCGTTTCCGACTGCGCGCAGTACGGATTCTGCGCGCCCGCGCCCGGCAGCGGCTTGTCGATCAGCGCGCCATCCGCCGACAGCACCTTCACCTTGATTTCCGGTCCGAGGACCGGCAGCACCTGACCCACTTTCGCCGTGATGTGCTGGTACTTCCCCGTCGCCAGCACCTTCTGGTACCCCTCGTACGCCGCTTCGGTCGCTGCGTCGCTCGACTCGCGGTTCGGCCCGTGATCGATAAACGTCCCCACGGGAATCTTCGCGACCAGCTGCGGCACGCCGCCGGTGTGGTCCACATGGAAGTGCGTCAGCAACACGGTACCGATCTCCGTGATTCCCGCCTGCTTCGCCGCCTGCGCGATGCGGTCGGCGTCTCGTCCGCCGTTCCCCGGCCATCCCGTGTCGATCAGCAGCGAGTGCTTATCCGGGGAGACAAACAGTGTCGACTGGCCGCCTTCCACATCGATGAAATAGATCTGCAGCTTGCCCGACGCCGCAGCGCCGGCCTGCTGCGCCTCCAGCGGCGCCGAAACTCCGGCCACCAGCGCAAGACACGCCGCTGCCGGCAACCATGCCCGCAGGGCTCTCCGCTTTGCCGTCGCACGATCCATTCGAATTGTGAGAAAGATGCCGTGATTCTTCACTGGCGTGGGCTTCCTTTCGGGGATTTCCGCTGCACGACCGGGTCGCTTCTTTACGCCAGCCATGATAGCCGCTTGCCATCCGGAATGCCCACCCGCGCGTCTACCGGATCAAGAATCCCAGCGATGCGGCAAGGATCCCCGCTACCCCGAACGCCATTCCCAGATACCAGTAACTCCGCTGCCGCGTCAGCAGCGTGATCGACGTGATCACCAGCCCGATCTCCAGCAGGGCCTCGCCGAGATCGAAGCGGTCGGCGCGCCGTTCCGACCGGCGCACTTCCTCCTCGAGCCCGCGAGCCTCGTTCTCGCTCTCCGTCAGATCCTGATTCCACTTCTGCAGATGATTCTCGTAGCTCTGGATCACCTTGTCTGCCTTCGACTGGTCGCGCACCGTCAGCGCCGTCAGCAAATCGGAGGTGAGCTGGGTGTTGTACTGGCGGATCTTCTTCGCCTGATACAGATTCCACTGGTCGCTGGCTTTCGCCTGGTTCAGCACGGCCTCGGTGTGGGTCCGGTGCCCCAGCACTGTCACAATCGCCACCAGCACAGCCAGCACGCTGATGGTGAAGCTCACCGGCCGCAGGCTCGGATGTTCGGCGGCGTGCTCGTGCTGCTCCTGGAGTTCCTGGGCTTCGGTCGGTTCCATGGTTTCTCCTCAGACCATACAACAGAGCCCATAGGACACGCTGCGATTTTCCACGGACACACGATCCAGGCCAGGGCCGATTCCGACCGGCCCCTCCGCCGACGACTCTAAACCTGCGCCGTCTGGCCGAGCGGAGGCTGATCCCCTGGCCGCAGCCGTTCAATCTCCTGCTGGACATGGCTGCGGAACTCGAGCGGATGCGCCATACGATGAAACGGCTCCGACGTGCCACCGGTCCCAATCACCACAATCGATCCATACCCCAGCATCCGGCCCATCGTCGGCTCGCTGATCTCGATCGTTTCCACCTTATTCAGCAGCATCTCGATCGTTCTGCGGCTGGTCAGCCCCGTCTTGATGACGACCCGCCGGTTGGTCACCGCCATCTCCGTCGCGCTGCGCCGCACGCTGCCCATAATCAGCACCAGCAGGCCAATAAACAGCGCCACCACCCCGCCGCCTTCGAGGATATGCAGATCGGTCAGCTGCATCTGCTGATGGCGGTAGGCGTAGAACAGCAAAAAGCCGCCCAGTCCCATAAGCAGCAAGCCCAGAATGATGTGGCCCAGCATGACGATCCAGTGCAGTCGTGTCTTGTAGACCACCCGCTCGCCCGGAACCAGGGTCTTTTCGATGTATCCCATGGATTCGCTCCTCCCCGCACCCACCGCTTCGCTGGTTCAGATGCCGAATCGCACGGCTCTGGGGTTTCCTCAGAGGTTCGCCGGCAGGTCTGCGTCGAATTCCTTGAGCACGGCAACAACCAGCAGCAGCGCCATCACTACCAGCATCACCACGGCCCAGGTCATTGCGTCCACGTGCTGTCCGCCCAGGCTGGCCGGAGTCCCGCCAAATATCGCCAGCTGGAAATCCGCAAACTGGCGCATCTCCACCAGCGTTGCCAGTACCCCCAGCGCTCCCACGCTGCCGATCACTTTCCGCGAGGCGTGGCCCATCACCGAGACGAGCGCCGCCGCCAGCAAACTGTAATCGAACAGCGCTCCCAGCAGCGCCGTATCCGCAAGAATCAGCCAACGGACGTCGTGCATCCCCTGGGCCGTCAGAATCACTGCTGCCGGCAGGGTGTTTCCGGTCACCCCCATGAACATCTCCCAGGGAGACCAGTCCGTCCGTCCCATCACCGAAGGAACGCTGGTAATCAGCGGCACCACGAAAGTCGCCAGCCCTACCAGCGTCAGCAGCACCGCCATCTGGCGGCTGCGCGGACCGAGGGTCTTCGGCGCCGGATCCTCACGCAGTTTCTCCGCAATCTGCGTTTCCCGCTTGAGCTCACTCAGTTGCGGCAACCGCTTTTTGTAGTCTGGTTCCCGCTGGTTCCCTTGCAGGGAATAGGCCATGGGCAGAAAACTCCGAAGACTGGGACTGACGATCGTTGAGGCCATATTACTCTGCCGGTACTCGCCGGCCCCTCTTTTTATGACAACTGATTACCGAAGAGCAGGGGCGGGGAACATCCTGGTGAACGGGTCCGCGGAAACGCGCCATCGCTCCCGTCAACCCCGCTCAAACGTCCAAAGGCACAGGAGTTCGCGGATAATCAATTGTTCATGCGCGTCACCCTTCTTGCCTTCGGTATGCTTCGTGACCTGTTGCCTGGCGCCGGCCCAGCTGACGGTATTGCCGTCGATTTGAACGACGGCGATACGGTCGCCGATTTGCTTGATGTCTGCGAGCTTTTGGTCCCCGAAGGCTCGATCCCCTGGTCGTCCATCGCGGTTGCCGTCAACCGCGAATACGCCACAGCCTCGCACCTGCTTGCCGACGGAGACGAAGTGGCCCTGCTGCCGCCGGTCAGCGGTGGAGCGGAGGAACGCCCGTACGTGCGCATCGTCCACGAGCGAATCGTCCCCCGCGACATCATTCCGGCCCTGGAACGCCCGGAAGACGGCGCCATCGTCCTCTTCGCCGGGATCGTGCGCAATCACTCCCGTGGCCGGGCGACGCGCTACCTCGAATACGAATCGTATGAGGCCATGGCGCTCGCCAGGATGGAGGAACTCGCCCAGCAGGCCCGCACGCGGTTTCCTATCCGCAACGTCGCCCTCGTGCACCGCCTCGGCCGCCTCGAAATCGGCGAATCGAGCGTGCTCATCGCCGTCTTCTCGGCCCACCGTGCCGGCGCCTTCGACGCCTGCCGCTGGCTCATCGACACCCTCAAGCAAACCGTGCCCATCTGGAAGAAGGAATTCTTCGCCGACGGAGCCGTCTGGGCCGATGGCGAACCGTTTCCGCCGGAACTGATGCCGCACGCCCCGGAGCGCGCACAGTGAAAGCCCTCGCGCGGGTGTTCCTCGGCCCGCACGCGCCGCAGGCGCGCGCTATCCGCTGGCTCCTCGTGCTCTGCGCTCTGTGCCCGGTTTCCGCCCTCTCGCAGGACCAGCAAAAGCCTCAAAATCTCGGCACGCCGTTCCACGTCAACGTCCGCCTCGTCAACGTCTTCGTCAACGTCACCGACCCCACCGGCTCGCCCATCGGCGGCCTCACGCAAAACGACTTCGCCCTCGCTGAAGACGGCGTTCCGCAGAAAATCTCCTACTTCGAACGCCAGACCGATATGCCCCTCTCGCTGGTTCTCGCCATCGACACCAGCGGCTCGGTGCGCAAAGACCTCGACTTTGAGAAGCGTGCCGCGCACGACTTCATCCGCGCCCTCCTGCGTCCCGTCGACCAGCTCGACCTCATCGACTTCAATTCCGACGTGCGCGAGGTCGTCCCCTTCACCTCCGACATGCACCGCATCGACGCCGGCCTGAACAATCTCGAAACCGGCCCCGCGACCGCGCTCTACGACGCTATTTACCTCGCCTCGCAGATCCTCGCCCCGCGCCACGGACGCAAAGTTCTCGTCGTCATCTCCGACGGCGGCAACACCATCAAAGGCGTCGACTATAACGATGCCCTCGAAGAAGCCATCCGCAGCGAAGTGATGGTCTACTCGCTCATCGATCTGCCTATCCTCAACGACGCCGGCCGCGACACGGGCGGCGAGCACGCGCTCATCACGCTGAGCCAGGGAACGGGCGGCAAGTTCTACTACGCACAGTACGGCGATCTCACCCGCGCTTTTCAGCAGGTCTCAGAAGATCTGCGCACGCAGTATCTGATCGGCTACTATCCCGTCCAGCGCCGCTCCCAGTCGGAATTCCGCCGCATCGACCTCAAGCTGAAACCCAGCGCCACACCCACCGCCATGGTGGACACCCTCCGCTACCGCCCCGGCTACTACGCACCTCCCGCGCCCCCGCTGGATCAGTAGGCAGGGGATAGGGGATAGGGGATAGCGACTGGCGCCGCAGCTGGTCAGTGCTCCGCGGCTGGACGGATTCCGAGGTCATCCCATAGCTTCTGGCAGGTGCGTCAAGCGTCGACACCCTACACCCTGTCCCC
>DATDHZ010000052.1:0-177235 GCA_036521315.1 Acidobacteriaceae bacterium | reverse complement strand
GCATGGCACGTTCATGGATGACCAGGACATCGCGCTGATGAAGCAGCATGGGACGTTTTACTGCCCCACGGTGTACACGGGACAATTTGTCGCCATGCAGGCGAAGAAGGGGGCGTATCCGCCGACCGTTGCGGCGAAGGCGCTGGCCATTGGGCCGCAGATCATGAATACCGTGACGCGCGCCTACAAAGGTGGGGTGAAGTTCGCGTATGGGACGGATGCGGGAGTTTATCCGCACGGGCAGAACTGGGAAGACTTCGTCTATCTGGTGAAGGCGGGCCTGCCGCCTGCGTATACGCTGCAAATGGCGACGATGAACGCGGCGCAGTTGCTCGGCCACGACGATGAGATAGGCAGCGTGGCTCCGGGCAAGTTCGCCGATCTGGTCGCGGTGCCGGGCAATCCGCTCGACGACATTCAGGTGATGAGCCAGGTAAATTTTGTGATGAAGGCGGGCGTGGTCTACAAGCGCGACGGGAAGGAAGTGCTGCAGGCGGAGATTCCCTCGCCCGCGTCGGGAGCGCCCACGCTCTGAAATTCGGCGGTTCGGCTGCGGCGACTCCGCTGCAGACCATTCTCGGCTGGTAAATTGGGTGCATTCCCCCAAGGAGTGTTTCTCGATGTCTAACCGTCGTGCCCTGTTCGCCCAGGCGGTCGCGGGCGTTTGCATCGCGCTGAGCGCAGCGGGTCTTGCCGCGCAGAATTCCCAAACCCAGGCGGCGGCGAATCAGCCTGCGCTTTATCCGCAGGACCCCACGCTGCCCGCCGACCCATACATCTGGCTGGAAGCGCCGACGAGCCCCGAAGCGATGGCGTGGGTGAAGACGGAGAACGCGCGCACCGCGAAAGTGATGGACGCCGATCCGCGCTTCGCGGATTACAACGCGGAGGCACTGAAGGTGGCGGAAGATCCGCATCGGCTGCCGCGGCCGGACCTGCACGGCGACACGGTCTACAACCTCTGGATGGACCAGAACAATCCTCGCGGCCTGCTGCGCCGCACGACGATTGCCGATTACTCGACGGCCGATCCGCACTGGCAGACGGTGCTCGACGTGGACGCGCTGGGCAAGAAGGAGAACACGCCCTGGGTGCTGCATGGCCTCAACTGCCTCTATCCCGGCGAGCGTCTCTGCATGGCCAGCCTCTCGGTGGGCGGCGAAGATGCGTCGACCGAGCGCGAATTCGACCTGAAGACGGCCAGCTTTGTCGATGGGGGCTTTGTCGCGCCGCACAGCAAGCAAAACGTTGCGTGGGAAGACAAGGACACGCTGCTGATCGCGCGCGACTGGGGTCCGGGAACGATGACCGCGTCCGGGTATCCCTTTGTAGTGAAGGAGTGGAAGCGCGGCACGCCGCTGGACAGCGCGAAAGAGATTTTCCGCGGCGAGCCTTCGGACATCTCGGACTCAGGGTTTGTGATCAATGATGCGCAGGGCGACCGGGTGACGATGATCCGGCGCGGAGTCTCGTTTTTCGAGGACCTTTATTTCGTCAAGACCACGGCCGGGCTTGAGCCCCTGGGCATTCCACGGAAGGCCAATCCTGCCGGCATGATCGATGGGCGGCTGATCATTGAGCTGCACGAGAACTGGACGCCCGCGGCCGGCGGCCCCACGTTCACGCAGGGATCGCTGGTGCAGGTGCGGGTTGCCGATGTGCTCGGGGACCCGGCGCATCTGCATCCCACGGTGGTTTTCGCGCCGACGGCGGATGAGTTCCTCAGCTCCTACGGCAGCACGAAGACGCGCTTTTTGGTGATCACGCTGAAACACGTGCTGGGGCGCGCGTATGTCTACACGCCGACCGGCAAGAGCGAGTGGACGCACCAGGCCCTCGACGTGCCCGACAACAGCACGATCGACATCGCGACCGCCAGCGACACCACGAACGATTTCTTTCTGACGACAGAAGGCTTTCTGACTCCGCCTTCACTGCTGGCCGGCGATGCCGCCACGGGACGGCTGACGCCTTCCAAGTCGGAGCCGGCGATGTTCGATGCGTCGCAAGACACGGTCGAGCAACTCTACGCCACGTCGAAGGATGGCACGCAGGTTCCGTACTTTGTCGTCCATCGCAAAGACATGGCGTACAACGGCGAGAATCCGACGCTGCTGACGGCCTATGGCGGCTTTGAGGTGGCGATGACGCCGACCTACAACGCCATCCGCGGCAAGCTGTGGCTGGAGAAGGGCGGCGTGTTTGTGCTGGCCAATATTCGCGGCGGGGGCGAGTTCGGTCCGGCGTGGCATGAGGCCGGGCTGAAGACGCATCGGCAGCGCATCTACGACGACTTTGCCGCGGTGGCCGAGGCGCTGGTCGCGCGGAAGATCACTTCGTCCCAGCATTTGGGCATCATGGGCGGATCGAACGGCGGGCTGCTGATGGGCGTGGAGATGACGCAGCATCCTGACCTGTACAGCGCCATCGTGATCCAGGTGCCGCTGCTCGATATGCTGCGCTTCGAGCACATCGCGGCGGGCGCCAGCTGGGTGGGCGAGTACGGGTCGGTGAGCGTGCCGGAGGAGCGCGCTTTCCTCGAGAAGATTTCGCCGTACAACCAGCTCAAGCCGGACGTGAAGTACCCTGAGCCGTTCATCTTTACGACGACGCGGGATGACCGTGTGGGTCCGCAGCACGCGCGCAAGTTCGCCGCAAAGATGGAGGAGTATCACGAGCCATTTCTCTACGACGAAATCGTCGAGGGCGGACACGGGGCTGGGGCAGATTTGAAAGAAACCGCGCGGAGCTGGGCAGAGATGTATTTGTATCTGGCGGAAAAAACGATGTAAATGGGCGCGCAGAGCCTGCGGATCGAGGCGGCAACGCGGTCAAAATTGAACAGTTTTAAGCGGCGCCGTATGGAAGAGTGGCTGTATCTGGCGAGTTTGCAGCGCACGAGTTTTTGCCGACGCGCTTCAGAGGGTCTCTGACAATTCTCTGCGTTGCAGAAGCGTCTCGCACCGCGCGTCTACGCTCGGCAGATCGGCCTGATGTCCCTCCTACTCCGTTTGCGGCATTCGAAATATGCGCGTGCAGCCGCGCTGGCCCTCGTCGCGCTGCTTTCCAGCACTGCATTGTCTGGCTACTCCGTGCTTACGCACGAAGAGATCGTGGATCTGGCGTGGAAATCGGAGATTCTTCCTCTGTTGCAGCAGCGGTTTCCGAACCTGACGGAAGACCAGATCAAGGAGGCCCACGCCTACGCCTACGGCGGCTCCGTCATCCAGGATCTGGGGTACTATCCCTTCGGAAGCAGGGAGTTCAGCGATCTGGTGCATTATGTGCGCAGCGGGGATTTTGTCCTGGAGTTATTGCGTCAGAGCCAGGATGCGGATGAATACGCCTTCTCGCTGGGCGCGCTGTCGCACTATGTGGCCGACATCAACGGCCATCCGGCGGTGAATGAGGCGGTGGCTCTTCGTTATCCGAAGCTGCGCGCCAGGTATGGCAGTTCGGTTCGCTATGCGCAGGACACGAAGGCGCATTTGAAAACCGAGTTCGGCTTCGACACGCTGCAGGTGGCGAAGAATCGATACGCCTCGGACCAATACCACGATTTCATCGGATTCGAGGTCGCCCTGCCCTTGCTGGAGCGGACCTTTCCGATCGTCTACGGACTGCAACTGAAGGACGTGCTGACGCACGAGGACCTGGCGGTCGGCTCGTATCGGTTTTCCATCAGCAGGCTGATTCCAAAGATGACCCAGGTGGCGCTGCAGGCGCACAAAAAAGATCTGATGAGCGAGACGCCCAACTTTGCAAAGAGGAAATTTCTGTATCGCCTGTCGCGCTCCGACTACGAACATTCATGGGGAAAGACCTATAACCGGCCGGGCTTCGGGACGCGCGTGTTGTCGACGCTGTTGCGCTACTTTCCGAAGATCGGTCCCTTCAAAGGCATGGCCTTCGACAACCCGACGCCGCAGACAGAGGATTTGTACATCAAGAGCATCAATCTGACAGTCGATCGTTATCAGGCGCTGCTCGATGAGGTCAGGGCCGGCAAGGTCGTGCTGCCCAACTGCGACCTGGACGACGGCAAGCCTACCCGGGCATCGGAATACTCGCTCGCCGACGAGTCTTACGCCAAACTGCTGGACAAGCTGGCGGCGGGAAACTTTGTGGCCACGTCGCCGCAGTTGCGCGCGAACATCCTCGCGTTCTATTCCGATTTATCGCTGCCCATCGAGACGAAGAGCGACCCGGCGCGGTGGCAGGCGGTTCTGGCAGAGCTGAGCGCGCTGAAGACGACAGCCCCTTTCGTCGCTGCCGATGCGAACGGACATGGGACGGAACTGAGATGGTCGAGTATCGGGCCGGGGTTATAGCGGACTGTGATTTCTTTGCCCCTTGGATAGATCTTTGCGTCGTCCTCTGCTGCCGAGTGCGACAAACAGGGCCAGTCATAGGTGCCGGAGTATTTCTCATCGCCCACGCGGTAATCGTACGAAACAGTTGTGACCGCACAGCCGAAACCGCCGCTGCCCGCTGCGTATGCGCTGAAGACCTTCGCTTTGGGAGTGGGCCACTTGCGGCTGCGGAAACGCCGAAATCCGTTCGCTAAGGTTCGGATGAGAACAGCGACCCAGATGTCGAGAACCAACCCGCCCATTTAGCGCAGCCCCACCAAGCCCCTGACTGACGCGATCAGCTTTTGTGGGTCGTAGCCGATGCCGTCTTTGAAGACGGTGTCGACTTTCTCGACGTCGGCGATATTTTTTGCGGGATTGCCGTCGACTACGACGAGGTCGGCGTCTTTGCCGGTGGCAATCGTGCCGAAGTGGGCGTCCTCGCCGAGCCAGTGGGCGCCGTTTTCCGTCGCCACGTGGATCGCTTCTTCGGGCGTGAAGCCTGCCTCGACGAGGAGCTCGAGGTTGCGCTGATCGCCGAAGCCTGGCAGCACGCCTCCGTAGCCGGTGGGATCGCAGCCGGCCATGAGGACGCCGCCCTGCTTTACGAAATCGTGCTCGAACTGCATTTCCATCTTGAGGAGGCGGCCGGAGATAGCTTCGTCGGGCGCTTCCGCCGCGCGCTGAGCAATCATCGCGCGCGTGGTGACGAAGCTGCCCCATGCGTCGGGGAGAAGCGTTTCGCGCAGGCGCATTTCCTGGCTCATGGGCGGACGATTGGGGGCGAAGCTCTCGAAGATGGCCAGCGTGGAGGTGACGGCGACGTGGTGGTCGATCAGATATTTGATCGTGCCCTGGATTTGCGGGCCCTCGACGTCCATCTTCGCCAGCTCGGCTTGCGGCGGATGCTGGCCGGGGCAGACGCCTTCTTTTCTGCCGGAGTAAAACTCGGTGTCGACGACGAGGCCGTGCTCGAGGTTGTCGATGCCGAGCGAGGCGGCTTCTTTGAAGCCGACAGCGCAGAGATGGCCGGTGATCTTGAGGCCGTGGCCGTGGGCGGCGTCGACGGCGGCCTTCAGCTCGTCGGGCGTGATGTGCATGTAGGCCTTGTACGAGGTGATGCCTTCCTCGGCCCAGTAGTTGACGAGACGCGCGGCGTCGTCAGGACCGGTGAGGGTGTGGAGTTGCGGGCCGATGGCGGGCGAGCCTTCGAGATACGGGCCGGTGAGGTAGAGCTTCGGGCCGGGCATTGTGCCCGCGTCGATAAGCTGCTTGATGGAGATGTCGGTGTAGGGCTCGAGCGAGCCGGCGGTCCGCGCGGCGGTGACGCCTCCGGCGAGGTAGAGGCGCGGGGCGGAGTCGGCCATTTCGCCGTAGAGGGGAAGGAGGCCAGGTCCGCCGTCGGGGAGCGGGTAGAAGAGGTGCTCGTGCATACCGACGAGGCCGGGGAAAACGGTCTTGCCGGTGGCGTCGATGACCATTGCGCCGTGCGGAATTATCAAGTCTGCCGTCGCTGGACCGAGCCAGGTGATTTTTCCGTTCTCGATGACCACTCTTTGCGCCTCCTTTGCGGGAACGCCGGTGCCATCGATCACGCGGACATTTTCGAGCACCAGCGCCGGGGCATCGATTTTCACGAAGGGGGCCAGCTCTTTCGAGACCGGATTCGCGGGTGCGGAGGAACTCTGCGCGAGCGCGGCTGTTCCGCAGAATGCACAAAGGAGGGCCAACGGCGCCGTGCGTCGCAACATGCCTGTCACCTCAGGTGAGGAAATGAAGCATCCACTATCGGCGGTGAGCAAGGCGGAGTCAAGCGCGTGGCGGCCATGACGGAATGGTGACGAACGCCGGCCAGTGGTTCTGGCGAGAGGGCGGCAGGGCGTGGTAGAGTCGGCGGAATCTCTATCGAAAAGGGAGCTTCCGCATGCATCGACTCGCCTGCCTCCTGCTGCTGGCTGTACCGCTCGCCGCCTCCGCCCAAAACAACAAGAAGCCGCCGACGACGCTGCGCGGCGTGCTGCTGGAGCAACTGCAAACCACGCACGACAAGGAAGACTGGTTTGTTCCGGCGAGTGTCGCCGTGGCCGGTTTGACGGCGGACCAGGCAAACTGGAGTCCGGGCAAGGGGCAGCACTCCGTCGGCCAGCTCGCCTATCACCTGTGGTACTGGGATGCGCGGGCGCTGCAGCAATTCAACGGGACGAAGCCGATGGCTTTCTCGGGCAACAACGACGACACGTTCAACAACTTCGATCCCGCGCAGTGGGACGACCTGGTGAAGAAGCTGAACCAGACGATGGCCGACTGGGAGACGGCGGTGCAGAATGCCGATGACGCGAAGCTGGCGGCCAATGCATCGCTCATCGCGCATGTGGGGGCGCACAACGCGTACCACCTGGGGCAGATTCTCTACGTGCGGAAACTGGCGGGCGACTGGGACGCGAGCAAGGGAGTGAAGTAGGCGGGCGGCCCCTGCAGATTACCCGGGCCTAAAGGCCGGTACGATGCGGCTCTTTGTCCCCGGCCTCAAGGCCGGGGCTTCTACCGTTGTCTCGCTGCGCGAGACCGCTGTGCTGTGCGCTCTCCCGCCATCTGGCGGCTGCACGTCAACCCACTCTTAGCCGGAGAGAAATTGCTTTTCGAGTCGATCGAGCAGGGAGTCCGTCCCTTCGCAGACGCCGGTGTGGACCGGTGAGGGCTGGATGATGGTGCTGCGCGGCGCGGTGAGCCAGTGGAAGCGCTCGCGGAGGGGCAGGCGGGCGATGGGGCCGGCGGCTTCGTCGCCGCTGCAGATGCGCTCGACGGCGGCGAGGTGCTCGCGGACAAGATCGAGGTCCACATCGGGCCAGAGCGCCTGCAGGCGGGCCTCGTCGAGATGGACGCGGGCGGCGAGGAATTTTCTCTCGGGGCAGTAGACGACGACGGCGGCATTGATGAATTCCTGCCGCTCGACGCGCGGGACGACGCGGAGGATGGCGTAATCAAACGAGGCGGGTGCGTGCACGGATCGCCTCCTCGGTGAAGATTGCGGACGAAGCCAGACGGCGCGTCAGAAAATCGAGGTAGCCGGCGCGGCGCTCGGCGGGAGAAACGCCGTCGGGAACGGCGGCGAGCCATTCTTCGGGAACCAGCTGGATGATGGCAGCGAGGACCTGGGGCGTGAGGCGCGCGTGAGCGGCCGCGGCGGCCGATTCGAGCTGCGTGGCCCAGGGGAGCAGAATGTGCTGCGCGATGTCAGGAAACGGGGACGCGATTTTCTCTTCGCGCGCCGGCCAGTTGTGGTGGAAGAAGAGCGCTGCGCCGTGGTCGATGGGATAGAGCTTGCGGTGCCAGAGGAGCAGGTTGGCGTTGCGCGCGGTGCGGTCGACGTTGAGCACGAAGGCGTCGAACCAGACGACGAGCGAGGCTTCGTCCGCTGGAGCGGAATCGCGCGCGGCGGGATCGAACATCGTCGAGCCGGGCAGAAAATCGAGCCCGAGGTTGAGGCCGGGGCTGGCCTTCAACAATTGGCGGATTTCGTAGTCGGGCTCGTTGCGGCCGAGGGCGGGATCGATGTCGACGAGGACCAGCTCGGGGACGCGCAGGCCGAGGGCGCGGCCGATTTCACCGGCGATGATTTCGGCGATGAGCGCGAGGACGCCCTGGCCGGCTCCGCGAAATTTGACCACGTAGAGGCCGAGGTCGCCGGCCTCGACGATCGCGGGCAGCGAACCGCCCTCCCGCAGCGGGAGCACGTAACGCGTGGCCTGGACGGTGCGCAGCATGGAAGGGATAGTGTAGCGAGCGGCGAGCGATGGCGAAGGACGGGATCGGATTTTGTCTGCCCGGGATGCGCTTGCCAAAACACGCCGGGATAGTTAGCATCCAGTCAAGAGACCGGCCTGCAAAGCAGGTGAGGTCGATCAACGCTGGATGAACCTACATTCATGCGAACAGGGGGCTCGACTCGACAATCGGCTCGGTGTGCAGTGTCCGCCAGTTCGGAATGCCTAAAGAGCCGCGGAGAGTTCCCACCGTCTTAGGACGGGTTCACCAGCGCATCGCCCCACGGCCCAGCGGGTCGGTTCTCCCATTCAGCCAGTCCGTTCCGGGTCCGGCCGAACTTCCTGTCTCACGCTGAACGCCGCGTGCACCCTTTTCTCTTCCATTCCGGCAATCTGGCAATTCCCACCTACGGAGTGCTGACGGCCGCTGCGCTGCTGGCTGCGCTGGGCGTTGCGGTGAGTCAGGCGCGGCGATTTGGTCTTCCGGGCGAAAAGGTGTGGAACCTGGGGCTGATTGCGATTCTGGGAGCGCTGTTCGGATCTCGTCTGCTGCTCATCGCGACGCATTTCTCCACGTTTCGCGCGCATCCGTTCTGGGTGCTGGGACTGACCAGCATTTCCGGTACGGGAACTGCGCTGGGCGGCGCGGCCATCGGCGTGGCGGCCGCGGCTTTGTACGCGCTGGCGGAAGGCATGCCGCTGCCGGCTACCGCCGATGCGCTGGCGCCCGCGGCCGCGCTGGCGTTCGCGGTGAATCGCATTGGGGCGTTTTGCGGTGGGCTTGCATGGGGCAAGCCGACGACACTGGCCTGGGGTGTGACGTATCGCAAAATCGTGGCGTGGTTGTGGTACCGCACCCCGCTCGGCGTCCGCCTGCATCCGGTGCAGCTTTACGATGCGGGGTTGTCGCTGGCAATTTTCGCGCTGCTGCTGGCGATGGGCCGGCGGAGCGTTCGGGCGGGACGCGGGGCGGCTGATTCAGAGGCCGCCGATGCTGGATTTGCTTCTGCTCGACCTGCGCGCCCCGGGGAAATTGCCGGCGCATGGCTGTTTCTCTATGGGGTCGGGCGCTTTTTTGTCGAGTTTTTTCGCGGCGATGAGACGCATTTGCTGGAGGGATTTCTTACGTTGCCGCAGATTCTGTCGATCGTCGCGGTTGTGGCTGGGGGCGCGCTGTGGCTGCGGCGCGCTCCGGTTGCAGATCCTGCTGTCGCGCAGCGTTCGTCCTGAACGCGTCCGCATTTCTGCGGCGGAGGTACGAGAAGCGGGTGGGCAACCGCGCCGCTCCTATACTGATCGCATGAAGAGTTGGGCGATGGCGTCTCTTCTTCTCATGGCCTGCGCAACGCCGTTTTCCGGGCAGCAACTTCCTGCGGGCATTCCGGCTCCGATCATGCTGTGGCCGGATGGCGCGCCGGGCGCGCTGGGCCATGCCGAAGCAGACAAGCCGCGGCTGTATGCTTTCCTGCCGCAGAAGCGATCCACGAGCGCGGCGGTGCTGGTCATTCCTGGCGGCGGCTATGAGCACGTCGCCATCGGGCATGAGGGCGTGCAGATTGCCGGCTGGCTCAACGCGCAGGGCGTAGCGGCGTTTGTGCTCGACTACCGCGTCGCTCCGTATCACTACCCCGCGCCGATTCGCGATGGCGAGCAGGCGCTGTTGCTGATGCGCCAGCACGCGGCGGAATACGGCATCGATCCCGATCGCATCGGCGTGTGGGGATTTTCGGCGGGCGGACATTTGGCTTCCACGCTGGGCACGGAGTGCACAGGCGGCGCGCACGATTTGGGCGGGGCCGAGATGCAGTGCCCACGGCCGGCGTTCCTGATCCTCGCGTACCCGGTGATCAGCATGGAGTTGCCGGAGACGCATGCCGGCTCGCGCGCGAACCTGCTGGGGCCGAACCCGGACGCTGCGCTTGCGCACAAGCTCTCCAACCAGTTCAACGTGACGAAGGAGACGCCGCCGACGTTCCTCTTCGCGACGGAGAAGGACCCGACGGTGCCGATTGCAAACAGTCTCGACTTCTATCGCGCGCTGGTGGAGCAGGGCGTGCCGGCCGAGCTGCACGTCTACGACTACGCGAACCACGGCTGCGGGCTGTGTGGATCGATCGAGCCGATTGCCACCTGGCCGATGCTGCTGCGCCACTGGCTCGTGCAGCGGGGATGGATTCCGGCGGCTGCGCCGCCGCCTCCGCCGCCGCAGCCGAATTTGCCGGCGTGGATTGACGGGCTCACCGGTCCGGGCCAGTTCAACGGGCAGTGGTAGGCGGATTTCGTATCCATGACGAGCACATTTTCGGTTCCGGCAGAAGCAGCCGGCCAGCGACTCGACGCATGGCTGGCGGCGCAGCTCGCAGGCGTGAGCCGCGAGCGCGTGCAAATGCTGCTTAGGCAGGAAAAGGTGCGCCTGAACGGCCAGTGCCCGCGCGCATCCTATCGGCTGCGCGGCGGCGAATTCATCGAGGTGCTCGGCGACCCGGTGCGGCCGCCGCTGAAGGCTTTCGCGGAAGACATTCCGCTGCGCGTGGTGTACGAAGACGACGCGCTGTCGGTGATCGACAAGCCGGCCGGGATGATGGTGCATGCCGGAGCCGGTGTAGATGAGGAGGGAAAGCGCGGAGCTGGCACGCTGGTGAACGCCCTGCTCCATCGCTACCGGACGCTCTCGACGACTGGCGGCGATCTCCGTCCGGGCATTGTGCACCGGCTGGACAAGCAGACGAGCGGGCTGATTGTTGTGGCGCGCACCGATGCGGTGCACACGCGGCTGGCGGAAATGTTTTCGCGGCGGCAGATGCGCAAGACGTACATCGCGCTCGTGCACGGGCGGCTGAAGAAAGACAAGGGGACCATCGACGCACCGGTTGCGCGCGATCTCGTCCGCCGCACGCGGATGACGACGCGTCGCGAGGACGGCGCTCGCTCGGCGCTTTCGCATTACACGGTGGAGCGGCGCATCTCTTCGGCCTGGGGGGAGTTCACCCTGGTGCGCGTGCGCATTGAGACCGGACGCACGCATCAGATTCGCGTGCACCTCGCGTCGATTGGGCATTCTGTGGTCGGCGACACGCTGTACGGGGCGCCGGCGCGCATGAAGCGCGAGGACGGCGAGGAACTGCGGCTGGAGCGGAATTTTCTGCACGCCGCGGAGCTGGAGTTCGCGCACCCGGTGGGCGGACAGCCGCTTCACCTGGAGGCGCCGCTTCCGCCGGAGCTGCTGGAGTTTCTGGCGCGGCTCGAAACAGCCTGAGCCCCAGCGGCGTGCCTGCGCATTTCTCTTCCATAATCCCTGTTTCCTTTTCCTGTCTTTTTCCCATACCTTGACGATCGACAATCGGGTAGTGTAGACCGTCATAGTATGGGGAAGCCAAACGATCTCGTACAGGGCACGCTGGATCTGCTGATCCTGCGCACGCTTGCGCCGGAGCCGATGCATGGCTGGGCCATTGCCAAACGCATCCAGCAAATCTCGCGGGAGGTTCTTCAGGTGCAGCAGGGGTCGCTGTATCCGGCGCTGCACCGGCTGGAGCAGCAGGGATGGATTCGGGCGAAGTGGGCGGAGAGCGAGACCGGGCGCCAGGCGAAGTTTTACTCGCTGACCGCGGGAGGCCGCAAACAGCTGGAGCAGGAAAGCGCCAACTGGAGCCGTTTGTCGGCGGCAATCAACATGGTGATGGAGAAGGCGTAGCCGCCGTCCAGGGAATGTACGTCCAGGCGGACGCGCTGCGCGCCCGACCTGACGAAAGGCCTCGCGAGAGGTGAACCAAGCGATGCGATGGCTGAATAAAGTGCGGATGCGGTTACAAATGCTGCTCACGCGCGGACGGGCGGGCGAACGGCTCGAGGCCGAGCTGCAGTTCCATCTCGACCAGCAGATTGCCGAGAATCGCGCCGCCGGGATGAGCGGAGAAGAAGCGCGGTACGCAGCGCTGCGGAGTTTCGGTAATCCCACGGCGCTGCGTGCTGAGACGCGCGCGAACTGGAGCTGGAACAACCTTGAATCGGTACTGCGCGATGCGCGGATCGGCGTCCGCTCCCTGCGGCGCGCCCCAGGATTTGCATTCACGGCGATAGCGGTGATGGCGCTTTGCCTCGGGGCGGCCATCGCGCTGCTGACGGTGGTGCGCGCGGTCCTGCTGAAACCGCTGCCGTATCGCGATTCCGGCCGCCTTGTGATGCTCTACGGCCAGAACGACGCGCACGATCCGCGTTCGGAGAACGTCGTTGCCCCCGCCGATTTCTACGACTGGCAAAAGGGCGCGCGCGGCTTCGAGCAGATGGCCATCTGGCGCTGGACGGGTTTCAATTTCGCCGGTAACTCGGGGGAACTGCCCGAATTCCTGAATGCTGTGACCTGCTCCTGGAACCTTTTCCCGACGCTCGGCGTCGATGCGGCTGTGGGCCGTCGGTTCGCGCCCGCCGACGATCGCCAGGGCGCGCCTCTCTCGGTGATCCTGTCGTGGAGCTTGTTCGAGCGGCGCTTTGCGGGCGATCGGTCGATTGTGGGCCAGACGATCCGGCTGAACGCGCGCCCTTACGTGGTGCTGGGCGTGATGCCGCGCGAGTTCAGCTATCCCGATCAGAAAGTGCAGTTGTGGGTACCGTTTCAACTCGACAACCGGCCCGACCTGCTGCCCAGCCACTACAACCACTCGAGCTATGTGGTGGGGCGGTTGCGGCCGGGGGTTTCACTCGCTGCCGCAACGCAGGAAGTGAGTGCGATCGAGCACCAGATCTACGTGAAGTTCCACGGTGACGGTCCAGTGGCGCAGGCGGTGCTGGCGAAGCCGCTGATCGACGATGTGATCGAGGACGTGAAGACGCCGCTGTACACGTTGCTCGCCGCGGTCGCCTGCCTGCTGCTCATTGCCTGCCTCAATCTATCGAACCTGCTGGTGGCGCGGGGAGCGGCACGCCGGCGCGAGACCGCGATCCGCACGGCGCTGGGCTGCAGCCGGCTTGGGCTGCTGCGCCAGCAAATGACGGAGAGCCTGCTGCTCTGCGGAGCGGGGGCGGCGGTGGGGATTCTGGTCGCGTGGCTGACGGTGCGCTGGCTGCTGTTTGCGTGGGCCGGTTTGCCGCGCACACAGGGGTTGCATCCGGATGCGTGGGTGGTCTTCATCGCCGCGGGCATCACGCTGTTGGCTGGATTGATGGCGGGGCTGCTGCCGGGACTGTCCGGCACGGGCCGCGGCCTGCTGGCTGCGCTGCAGGAAGGCGCACGCGGCGCGGGGGGCAAAGGCCTGCGCGCAAACTTGCGCCGCACGCTTCTCACCGCGGAAGTGGCGCTGACGGTGGTGCTGCTGATCAGCGCCGGCCTGCTGCTGCGCAGCTTTCAGCGTCTGCGCGGCGATTCTCTGGGCTGCACAACGAACAATGTGCTGACGATGAACTACTTTCTACGCGGCGACCAATACACCAAGCCGGAGCAGATTGTCTCGCTCGACACGCAATTGCTCGGGAGGGTGCGGGCGCTGCCCGGTGTGCGCGGGGCGGGGCTGACGAATGTGGCGCCGGGGGGCGGCTACTACGGCGATACCGGCTTCACCATCGTCGAGCATCCGCCGCAGAAGCCGGGGGAAGACACCTTTGTCGTTTTTCGGACCGCCGATCCTGGATATTTTTCAGCGCTGCAGATTCCGCTGATCCGCGGACGCTTCTTTGCGGACGACGAGCGGCTCGAGCACGACCGATTCGCGATTGTGAACCAGGAATTCGTCCGCCAGTTCCTGGCGCAGGAGAATCCGCTGGGCCGGCACGTCCACATGCAGTGGCGCAGCGATGCGGGCGAGAACTACGAGATCGTGGGCGTGGTGGGCAACACGCTGTATGAGCTGGGCCGGCCGGCGGCGCCGATGGTGTGGCTGCCCATTCTGAGCGGCATCTACGCGGCGACTTCGGACAACACGCTGGTGGTGCGCACGGCAGGGAATCCTGAAACGATGGCGCTGCCGATCCAGAAGGTCCTGGCAGGTCTCGACCCCGACCTGCCGGTGAAAGAGGTCCTGACCATGGATCAGATGGTGGGCGAGAGTACCGCTGCGCGGAACCTGACGGCGACGGTTGTGCTCGCGTTCGCTGTGCTCTCGCTGATCCTTGCCGCGGTGGGGCTGTATGGCGTTCTGGCGTATTTGGTGACGCAGCGGACCACGGAGATTGGCGTGCGCCTGGCGCTGGGCGCCGAACGGGAGAACGTGCTGCGGCTGGTGCTGCTCGATGGTCTGCGTCCCGCGCTGCTGGGGCTGGCGCTGGGCATTGCGGGCGCGGCGGCCGCCACGCGATGGATCGCATCGCTGCTGTTCGGAACGGAGCCGCTCGATCCCGCGGTGTTTACGCTGGTGGCGATCACGCTGCTGGCAACGGCGGCGCTGGCTTGCCTGCTACCGGCGTGGCAGGCGTCGCGGCTCGATCCGATGACGGCGTTGCGCACGGAATAGGAGAGGAGACCGGGGTATGCGCTGGCTCGATCAGTTACGGTTGCGGTTACAAATGCTGCTCACGCGCGGACGGGCGGGCGACCGGCTCGACGCCGAGCTGCAGTTCCATCTCGAACAGCAGATTGACGAGAATCGCGCCGCCGGCATGAGCGCAGAAGAAGCGCGGTACGCAGCGCTGCGGAGTTTCGGTAATCCCACGGCGCTGCGTGATGAGACGCGCGCGAACTGGAGCTGGAACCGGCTCGAGACGCTGTGGCAGGATGCGCGCTTCGCGTTGCGCCAGGTGCGCCGCACGCCGGGATTCGCGGTCACGGCGATTCTGACGCTCGCTCTCGGCATCGGAGCCAACACCGCCATCTTCACGCTGACCCATGCGCTGCTGCTCAGCAGTTTGCCGGTGCCGGATCCAAAAAGCCTGGTGCGGCTCAGCCTCGATTTTCATCGGGCTGAGGCCCGTTCACGCAACGCACCGCTGAGCTTGCCCATGATCGAGTCGATCCGGCAAGGCGCGCGGTCGTACAGCGGGGTCTTCGGGTGGTCGGTCTACGACTTCGTGCTGCAGGACAAAGGCGGCAACCGTGGGCTGCGCGGCGCGACGGTGAGCGGCAATACCTTCGATGTGCTGATGCTGCGTCCAGCGGCCGGCCGTTTGCTGCAACCCTCGGACGACCAGCCAGGCGGCGGACCGGACGGCTGGGCCGCGGTCATCAGCTATCGCTTGTGGATGGAGCAGTACCACGGGGACACTTCGGTCGTCGGCCGCCATGTTACGGTGACCGACCATGGCGCTACGATCGTTGGCGTGGCGCCGCCGGGTTTCGAAGGCGTGATCGTAGGCGAGCATCCCGACCTGTACCTGCCGGTTGAATTCAGCGCCGCCCTGAGCGGGCACGAGGAGTGGCTGCACGACGGCCGCATGCTGTGGCTGACGGTGTTCGCCCGGCTGAAGCCCAGCATCGCGCGCTCCCGGGCCCAGGGCGAAGCCACGACGCTGCTGCCGTGGATGCTGAAGTCGGCGCTGCCTCCCGCAATGCTGCAAATGCCGGAGGCGCGCCGTCTCACGCTCGATGTCGAAGCCGGGCGCACGGGGTGGAGCAACCTCCGCCTGGCATACACCGAACCGCTCCTGCTGCTGCAGGGGATGGTGGGCGCGGTGCTGCTGATCTGCTGCGCGAATCTCTCGGGCCTCCTGCTGGCGCGCGCCTCGGCGCGGCAGCAGGAGTTTGCCATTCGCGGGGCGCTCGGCGCGGCGCGCTCGCGGCTGATGAGGCAGCTCTTCGTGGAAAGCCTGCTGCTCGCGGCGCCAGGGGCGCTGTTGGGCGTCGGGCTGGCGTGGCTTGCCGGGCCATGGCTGCTGCAGGGGATCCACCAGTCGGAGACCCAGGCGTATCTCTCGACGCGCCCCGATCTCGCCGTGCTGGCCATTACCGCGGGGTGTGCCTGCCTGTGCGCGCTCTTCTTTGGGATGGCCCCGGCCTGGGCTGCGAGCCGAACGAATCTCGAGGCGGCCCTGCGCAGCGGGAGCCGTCGCGCAGGCGGCAGCAGCTCGACCACGCGGCGGATCTTCGTCCCGCTCCAGGTCGCGCTCTCGCTCACGCTGGTCGTCGTAGCCGCGCTGCTGGGCGCGACGGTCGTTCGCCTGCGCACGGACAACACCGGCTTCCGGACGCAAAACGTGATTTTCTGGTACGCGGACTTCGGACGATTGCAGCAGAAAGGTGTGGATTTGCTGGCGCTGTACCGGCGAATCCAGCAGCGCATGGAGGAGCAGCCGGGAGTCGAGGCGGCGAGCGTGAGCTCCATCCTGCCGTTCTACGGTTCCTCGTGGGGAGGCAAGTTCACGGCATCCGCGGATGCGCAGCATGCGACGACGCTGACGGCCGATATCGACGAAATTGGCGCGCACTACTTTGCCACAGTGGGAACTCAGCTTCTCGCCGGCCGGGACCTGCGCAATGAAGACGGCGATCGAAATTCCTGTGTGGTCAGCCAGCGCGCCGCTGCTTTGTTTTTCCCGCACGGGTCCGCGCTGGGGCAGATGCTGCACGAGGTCGATCACAATCCGCAGACCGGCGTGACGACTGTGCGCGACTGCCAGATTGTCGGCATCGCGGAAAACACGAAGTTCGACACAGTGGAAGAGGGTCTGCAGCCGATCGTCTACTATCCCCTCTCCTCGCAGGACGGAATGTTTTTCGCCATTCACGCTCGCAGCTTCGATGCGGCGCGCGCCGCGTACCACACGGCGCTGCATGAGCTGGCGCCCACAGCGCCGGAAACCGATCCGGCGACGTTTGCCAAACTTTTCAGCGACTCGATTGCGCGCGAACAACTGCTGTCGGGACTCTCGGGATTCTTCGCGCTGCTGGCGCTGCTGCTGAGCGGCATCGGTATCTACGGCCTGCTGTCGTGGAGCGTGACCCAGCGAAGGACAGAAATCGGCGTGCGCATGGCTTTGGGCGCAACGCGCGGGCGCGTCTTCCTGCTGGTGCTGCGGCAGACGGCGCTTCTGCTCGGGATCGGGATCGCCGCCGGAGGAGTGGGCGCGTTCTTCGCCGCGCGGGCTGTCAGCAGCTTCCTCTTTGAAGTGCACGCGGAGAGCCCTGCTGTGTTTGCGGGAGCCGCGATGGCCCTGGTGCTCATCGCGCTGATCGCGGCGTCGCTGCCGGCGCGGCGAGCCGTCGCCATCGACCCGATGGAAGCGCTGCGGACGGAATGACGCCGGTTCAGCGGCGATCAGGATCAATTTCTGAACTGCGCTGATCCGCTGCGCTCGCATTCCCTCGCGCCAGGAGAAAATCGAGAAAGGAGGATCAACGAATGAAGGTTCTGTACACCGCGGATGTGACGGCGGAGGGGGCGCGGCAGGGGCATGTGCGCAGCAGCGACGGATTGCTCGATCATGATTTGGCGCTGCCGCCGGGAATGGGCGGCCGGGGCGACAAGACGAATCCCGAGCAGTTGTTTGGCGCTGGGTATGCGGCGTGCTTCGGCGGCGCGGTGGAGTACCAGGCGGCGCTCACAAAGAAGAAGACCGGCGTGGTGACGGTGCGGGCGCAGGTGGGCGTGGGGCCGTTCGACGAGGGGCAGGGCGAGGGGTTCACGCTGCGCGTGGAGCTGGATGTGACGATTCCCGAGCAGGACCAGAAGAGCGCGGAGGAACTGGTGGCCGCGGCGCATCGGACTTGTCCCTACTCGAATTCGACGCGGGGGAATATTGAGGTGGTGGTGCGGGCGCATGGGGGAAAGGCGGGGATTGGGGAGTAGGGGTTTGGGTTTGTAGCTTGGCGTTGGCGCAGGGCTCGTTGCGAGGCAGGGCGGATGGACCGATGAGAACGGAGCGAGAGCTGTTCGACGAGCTGTCGTTTTACACGCTGGCGCAACCGCGTCCGCCGTTTATTCACCAGATTGCCATCGACACCTTTACCCTGCAGCAGGCGAATGCTGCGACGAAATCCATGGCGCTGGTATTCGCGCTGATCGGGCTGTATCTGCATATCGAGAAGGGATTCACGGGACTGGCGGTGCAGCAGGCGCACACGCGGATGGCGCGGGAGCGGAAGGAGTGGCCTTTGCTGCCGCTGCCGGCGAGCCGTGGGGCGATCCGGGTGGCGGATGTGCTGGGGGCGCGTGCGGGACCGGAGCGCGATGAGCAGATTGAGGCGTGGTGCCGGGCGGAGTGGGCCGCATGGAGGAAAAATCGCGCGGCGATTGCGGAGATCGCGGCGCGGGAGCTGGGCGTGCGCTGAGGCTGGTTAACAGGCGTGCAGCGAAGGACGCGTCCGGTGAGATTCGGGAAGACCGAATGCCGGTTCGCCGGCGCGCCAGCTAGTCGAGTACCTCAGCGGTTCGCTCCATCATCGGAGTGAAATGCAGGTCCTTCGACTCGCGGCTAAAAAGGTTGTCGCGCCAAAAGCTGGCGCGACGATGCGGAAGGCTCGCTCAGGATGACAGCTCGGTTATGCAGCGAAATCCAGTGATGGAGGCTAGAGCTTCTGTGACCTTGTGACTTCGCGGACGCCGGGGAGGCGGCGGAGTCCCTGGATGAGCAGGGTCAGGTGGCGCACGTCTTCGGCGTCGAGGACGAACTCGATGGTCGCGTCGCCTGCATCGCCGGGATGGGTTTCGACGGTGCGGATGTTGGCGTTGGCGTCGCTGATGACGGCGGTAATTTCCTTCAGCATGCCGGCGCGGTCGTCGCAGTGGACGGTGAGCTTGACGGGATAGGTCTGCGGGTGGCCGGCTTTTTCTTCGGCGGTGCGCGACCACTCGACGGCGATGCGGCGATCGGCCTCGTAGAGCAGGTTCTGCACATTGGGGCAGTTGCGGGCGTGGACGGCGACGCCCTTGCCGCGCGTGACGTAGCCGATGATCTCTTCGCCGCGGATCGGGTTACAACATTTTGCGCGATAGACGAGCAGCTCGTTCTGGCCCTCGACGACCAGCGACTCGGTCCCGCTGGCGGCGGAGACGCGGCGCACCGCATCGGCGCCGGGCGCGAGCGGAGCGGTTTCCGGCTCCTGCTGCGGATGCATCAGGCCCGGCGCGAGCCGGTTGAGCACCTGGCGGGCGGAGTACTTGCCGAAGCCGATGGCGGCCATCAGATCGTTGGGCGTGGCCAGGCTGTACTCTGCGGCGATGCGGGCGAAGTCCGCCTCCTCAAACTGCGAGAGCGGGATCTTGTACTTGCGCGCTTCGCGCTCCAGCAGCTTGCGGCCGATGTCGATGGCGCGCTCGCGCTGGTGCTCGTTGAGCCAGTGGCGAATTTTGTTGCGCGCGCGGCTGCTCTTGACGAAGGTGAGCCAGTCGCGGCTGGGCGTGTGGCCGTTCTGCGTGATGACTTCGACGATGTCGCCGTTGCGCAGCCTGGTGCGGAGCGGCACCATGCGTCCGTTGACGCGCGCGCCCGTGCAGGTGTGGCCCACCTCGGTGTGGATGGTATAAGCGAAGTCGAGCGGGGTGCCGTCGCGCGGGACGACGACGACTTTCCCCTTCGGCGTGAAGGTGTAGACCTCTTCGGGGAAGAGATCGATTTTGAGCGTCGACAGGAACTCGTTGGGATCGGTCATGTCGCGCTGCCACTCGACGAGCTGACGGACCCAGGCGAGGCGCTGCTCGTCGCGCGCGCTGACCGGGGAGCCGCCCTGCTTGTATTTCCAGTGGGCCGCGATGCCTTCTTCCGCGATGCGGTGCATTTCTTCGGTGCGAATCTGCACTTCGAACTGGTGGCCGCCCTCGCCCATGACGGTTGTGTGCAGGGACTGATACAAATTGGGCCGCGGCATCGCGATAAAGTCCTTGATGCGGCCCGGTACCGGACGCCAGATGCTGTGGATGATGCCGAAGACCGCGTAACAGTCCTGCACGCTGGTGGTGATGACGCGCAGCGCGAGCAGGTCGTAGACCTGATCGATGGAGGTCTGCGACTTCACCAGCTTCTGATGGATGGAGTAGAGGCGCTTGATGCGCCACTCCACGCGCGCCTTGATGTTGTTCTCGTGGAGTTTCTCCGAAAGCAGGGCTTCGACGCCGGAGAGGAACTGCTCGCCTTCCGAGCGCCTGGCTTCGATGGCCTCGTGGAGCTGATCCCAGGTGATGGTGTCGACGTATTTGAAGGCGAGGTCTTCGAGCTCGCCGCGGAGTTTGCCCATGCCGAGGCGATGCGCGAGCGGCGCGTAGATGTCGAGGGTCTCGCGGGCGATGGCGCGCTGGCGGTCGGGCGAGAGATGCTGCAGCGTGCGCATGTTATGCAGCCGGTCGGCCAGCTTGATGAGGACCACGCGCACGTCGCTGACCATGGCGAGGAGCATCTTGCGGACGTTCTCCGCCTGGCGGTCTTCACGATTGGCGAACTGGATCTTGTCGATCTTGGTTACGCCTTCGACGATGTGCGCGACCTGTTCGCCGAATTTCGCCACGATGTCTTCGGTGGTGACGGGGGTGTCTTCAACCGCGTCGTGCAGCAGGCCGGCGGCAATGGCGGTGGAGTCGAGCTTCATCTCCGCCAGGACCAGGGCGACCTCGAGCGGGTGCAACACGTAGGGCTCGCCGGAGGCGCGCTGCTGGCCGTTGTGATGTTCGAGGCAGAATTCCCAGGCCTGGCGGATGATTTTGGTGTCGTCGGAGGGGCGGTTGGCGCGAACCGTGTCCAGCAGCTTGCGGAACTTCTCCGGGAACAGGTCGGGGACCCGCTCGACGGGGAGCGTGTGTGGCTGAACACTCGCCATGACCCATTATAGGCAGGGATTGCGAGAGGCGCATGAAAGGGCGGGCGCAGGCGATGAACGCAGACTATTCGCCGAAGACGCTTCGCAGATACTCCTCAGGCGACTGGATCGCGAATTTGGTCTTCCCTCTCAGGCTCAGCAAATCCTTGTCACCGGACACCAGGATCTCCGCCTTCCCGGTATGCGCGAGGTCAAGAAAAGGCTGATCTTTTCGATCACGGCTTACGACAGGACACGGGCGGGCCACGTCGACAATTTCGCACCAGGGCAGATAGTCAGCCAGCAGTTCGCGCTGCTGGTCGCCCGCGAGATGAAACTTCGGATAATTCAGGACTAAGGTCAGTTCAGCAGCCGTGGCCTGCGAAACCAGAGGTGTACACTCTGACTCCTGCCAGTGGGACCGCATCCATGCGAGCTTTCCAACGCGGAAATAGAGAGCCGACAGCACTGTGGTGGTATCGAACACGACCCGGTGTTTCACAACCGCTTCCGCGTCCACGCGACCGCATCATGGATGTCCTGCTCCGTAATACCCAGCTTCTCCAGGTGGTCCCGCACATCGTCCGCCCGGCTTCTGCGGAAAGGCCGCAGCAGAATCGCATCGCCGTCTGTGGAGACCTCGAAATACTCAACGTCCCGAAATCTTGTGACCACAGACTTCGGCAGCGTGATTTGGTTTTTGACCGTCTTTTTCGCGAGGGTGGCCATAACACAAGGATACATTGTTTTCAATATTACAAGGATTCCTTGTTTCCTTACTCCGGTTTGCCGGGGTTCTTCGGCTTGGGGGGCGTCTTGACCGGCGGCGGCGGGCTGCCGGGCAACAGCCCTGGGGTCGGGCGGTGGTCGTTGTGGACCCAGTCGAGCAGCTCATCGAAGGCCAACCCGGTTTGCGCGGCGGTGATGTTGCAGTGACCGTCGCGATCGACGTACTGCTGCACGTAGAGATTGCCGTTGCCGAGGCGCCGCGTCAGCTCGTTGTACCAGGCAGTGGTCGATGCAGGCACCAGCGGGTCGTAGATGGTGTGCACCTCAAGCAGCTTGCGGCGGAGATTTCCCGTGGGCGAATACCAGTTCGCGAGGAATCGATACGCGTTGGGGTCGGCGGCGTAGCGATGCACGCGCTGGTTGAGCAGCGGATCGTTGTCGGTGCCCGTGTAGATGAGGTTGCGATTGTCGAAGGGATTGCCGCCGGATTTGAGGCGCAGGTCCTCAATGACGAAGGTATTGAACACGAGCACGTCGGCGAGACCGCGGTTCGTGTGGATGTTCGCGAGCTGGCGCACGATGGCTGCCGATTTGGGGTCGGCGTCAAGGCTCTTCTGCACCTTCGCGATGGTCGGGATGTCGTTCATCATGAAGTTCGGCGGCACATGGTTCACGTCGGGCAGCACGCCGGGAAAGAACGCGTCGAAGGCGACGCGGTTGGCGAAGGCCCGCTGCATCACCAGGTCGGCAGGCGCGGTGACGCCGCACAGGGCCAGCCCGCCTGCGTAGTCGCGGGGATCTTCTTCGAGCGACATGAGGGTGAGCAGGCCGCCCATGGAATGACCCATGACGAAGGTCTCGCGCGGCGCGCCATACTTCTTCCTGAAGTGACGGCGCAGCGCCTCCGTCTCCGCGGCAGCCTGGGGCAGCGCCCATCCGCCGGCGCCATAGCCGGAGCGAGCGACTGCATAGCCGCGATTCAGGATCTCCTGGAGCACGCGGCCCGGCGGATATTTGGAATCGAAGGTCAGGCGCGTGGGCTCGTAGCCGTGGAAATAGAGCACCAGGCCGCGGTTCCAGTTCTTCGGAATGTCGATGCGGTAGGAGGCTCCGTCCACGGTGCCGATTTCTGTGCGGACCGGGACGGCGGACGGCGAGGACGAAGGTGCGGCGTCGGCAATCGACTCGGTCGATGCGGATTTGGCCGGCGGAGCCGCTTGCGGGGCGGCCGGCTTCGCTGTGGCAGGCTGCGATGCCGCCTGCGGCGGGTCGTTTGCCAATGGGGCAGCTTGCGCCCTCGCCGGTCCGGGCGCAGCGAGCAGCACGATCGACACCAGCCAGCGGCATTTCCCGCTCAACGTACGTTCCTCTTCTCTGTGCGAAGATGCTTCAGGGAAGTGTGATGCCGGAACAGCAGAAACGCGATAGCAGGAAGAAGAGGAAGGCGGGGGCCGGCGGGGGAAGCCGCGGGAAGAACCGGCCTGGGCGAGATGTCCGGACTACCGCCGCGGCTGCAGGACCCGGCCTCAACGAGGCGCCGCCGGATATCCCTGGAGCTGTCCGGATCAGCCGGCGCGCTGCCGACCGGCTGCGCGCCGGGCACGTGTGGGTCTACCGCTCCGACGTTGAATTCTGGCCTGGCGAACCGGAACAGCTCGCAGCGGGCCTCGTCCCGGTCGCGGATCGCCGCGGCGCGCTGCTGGGGACGGCGCTGTACAGTCCGGCATCGGAGATTGCGCTGCGCGTGGTTGCGCCGGGGCTCATCGATGGGGAGGACGCCTGGCTCGATCTGCTGCGCGCCCGCCTTCGCGCGGCCATCGCGCGCAGAAAGCCGCTGCTTGATGCGGATAACAACGCATGCCGTCTGGTCTTCAGCGAGGCGGACAAACTGCCTGGGATCACGGTCGACCAGTACGCCTCGCTGGTGATCGTTCAGTTGCGGCACAAGGCGCTCGACAACGACGCCGTGCGCACGGCGCTAACGGAGACGCTGCGGGCGGAGGTCGCTTCTGAAGCGGAGGGGCCGGAAACGATTCTGGAGCGCGAGGACCCGCGCATCCGCGAGCTGGAGCAACTGAGCGCTCCGGCTTCGGCCACGTTGTTCGCGCGCGACGCCGAGCATCCCGTCACCAGCACGGTGTTTCGGCTCAACGGCCTTGTGTTTGCTTTCGACGCGACGAGCGGCCAGAAGACGGGCGCGTTTCTCGATCAGCGCGAGAACTACGCGGCAGCCGCGCGCTGCGCCACGGGCGAGGCTCTCGACGTTTGCACCTATCAGGGAGGCTTCGCGCTCCACCTGGCCCGCGTATGCCCGCGCGTTACCGGGGTCGACGTCTCCCGCGCCGCGCTGGAAGTGGCGGAGCGGAACCTGGCCGCGAATCGCGCCGCTCTCGGCGCGGCCGAGGTGGACTGGGTCGAGGCCGATGCCTTCGCGCTGCTGCGCGACTGGAGCGACGCTGGGTCGGTGTACGACACGATCGTGCTCGATCCGCCGGCGTTCGCGAAGTCGAAACGCGCCGTGGAGGGTGCGCTGCGCGGCTATCGCGAACTGAACCTGAGGGCGCTGAAAATGCTGCGGCCAGGAGGGCGGCTGATCACCTGCTCCTGCTCGCACCACGTGAGCCTCGGGGATTTGATGGAGACGCTGCGGGCCGCCGCCGGCGATGCGCGCCGCCGCGTGCGCCTGCTGGAAGTGCGCGGCGCATCGGCGGATCATCCGGTGGTGCTCACCATACCGGAAACCGAGTATCTGAAGTGCGTGATCGTAGAGGCGGAGTGAGGAAAGAAGGAGCTTCAGGGCCATTGAGAGCCGATCACACATCCATCTCCAGGCGCGAATTCAAAGCGTTCCGTTGAGGATGTGTGCGCACGGAACGAATCCCGCTTTCTGCAGAGTCTTGCGCGACGCCACATTCTCCGTGTTGCACCGGGCGCAGGGAATGCTGCCCCCCTCGTAGCAAACCCTCTTGAGTTCCTGCACAAGATAGCTGCCAAAGCCGCGGCGGCGAAACGGTTCCGCGACTTCCATATAGACATCCCCATACGGGCGGTTGTAGTGGTACAGAACGCCTCCCCATGCGGCCACCGCGCCGTCGATCTCCAGGGCCCGGTCGTTGTCGGGTTCGCCGCGGCGCCGAAACACGGCACCGTTGGCCGGGTGCTCCGTCGTCGTCTGGTCCTCGAAGACAATCTTCTCACTGGTGATGTTGCGCGCCCAGGTGTGCAACATCACATTCAACAGGACGTCATTCGTTTGCACGGTCATCGCTGTTGCGGCGCTGACCTGCAGGAATGTGGCAAACCAATCGAACACTCGGGAGCGATGCGGCGGCGCCACGTAAAACTCAAAGATCGTCCGCGTTCCTTTCCACGGACCCCCGATCACAAGAGAACCATACCCTACCGGAGCTCCCTCTGCTTCGAGGAGAAACTCCTCCGTCCATCCCTGCCGGGGGTGCAGGGAGTCATGGACAACCTGGCAGTTCATTTCCTGGCGATAGAGATCGCGCCACAGAGAAATCTCCTGGATTGTCACCGTTTTGGTCGAAAGTTGCATCGGGCCGATTCCGGTCTATACTACCGCCCGATCGGGCGAGGAATCAGGTATACGCCGCGAATTCGGGGGAAAGTTCGCGCAGCTTACGCACGACGTCGATCACGCGCTCGGCGACGAAGTCGATCTCTTCCTCGGTGTTGAAGCGGCCGATGCCGAAGCGGAGGCTGCTGTGCGCGGCCTCGTCGTCGAGGCCGAGGGCGTGCAGCACGTGCGACGGCGCAATAGCGGCCGAGGTGCACGCGGAGCCGCTCGACAGCGCAACATCGCGGAGGCCCATCATCAGCGATTCGCTGTCGACATGCTCGAACGTCATGTTCAGGTTGCCGGGCAGCCGGTGGTCGCGCGAGCCGTTAGCGCGGACCCGCTCCAGCCCGGCTTCGAGCTTCGTCTGCAACCGGTCGCGCAGGGCCTCGATGCGCGCCGACTCCTCCTGCATTTCCGCCCTGGCGATGGCGCATGCCGCGCCCAGGCCGACAATTGCCGGAACGTTGAGCGTACCCGACCGCGTGCCGCGTTCATGTCCGCCGCCGTGCATCTGCTCGGCGAGCGCGATGCGTGGATTCCTGCGCCGAACGTACAGCGCGCCCACGCCCTTGGGCCCGTAGAGCTTGTGTCCGGAGATCGACAGCAGGTCCATGTTGCCGCGATTTACATCGATGGGTACTTTGCCTGCCGCCTGGGCCGCGTCCGCGTGGAAGAGCACCCCGCGCTCGCGGCACAGCGCGCCGATCTCGTCGACCGGCTGCAAAGTCCCAACTTCATTGTTCGCGGCCATGATGGAAACGACCAGCGGCTTCTCATCGTCGAGGACAGTCTGCACGTCTTCGAGACTCACGCGTCCCGCATCCGGCTCGCCGGTCGGCGACACCGGGAGCACGGTCACCCGGCAGCCCTGCTTCTCGAGCCACGCGCAAACATCCAGCACCGCTTTGTGCTCGGTGGCCTGGGTCATGATGCACGGCGTCTCTGCCGGCCGCGCTTCCCAGCCGCTCTCCACCGCGCCTTTCAGCGCAAGATTGTTGCTCTCCGTCGCGCCGGAAGTGAAGACGATCTCTTTGGGGGAAGCGCCGATGAGCTGCGCCACCTGGGTGCGCGCGGTCTCGACCGCCTGCTCCGCCGCCCATCCATAGGAATGGCTGCGGCTGGCCGCGTTGCCGTAGACGCCGGTCAGATACGGCATCATCGCGTCGAGTACGCGGGGATCGATCTGCGTGGTTGCCTGATTGTCGAGATAGATGGGCAGGTTCATCGGCGTCCTCTTGCCTCAGCGTGACCCTGCGGCACGCCCAACCCTCACCGCCTACAGCCGGATACTGACGAGTTCCTGGATGGTCTTCGGTCTGGCCGCGTCCGCGGAAGGCTCGGCCAGATCGGCGATGCTGATGGAGCGCAGCAGGCTGGAGATCGAATCGTTCACCCGCGCCAGCGGCTCTTTGATGGTACAGCTGTCGGTGAGGTCGCAGCCGTCGTGGCTCGGCCCGCAGGAAGTAATGAAGAGGGGCCCGTCGATGGCATGGATGACCTCGAACGCCGAAATCTCCCGCGGCTGTTTGAGCAGTGAATAGCCGCCGCTCATGCCCGCATGGGAGCGGAGGATGCCCACCTTCGCCAGCCGCTGCAGGATTTTCGCCAGCAGTTGCGGCGGAATATGGTAAGCCTCGGCGATATCCCTGGCGCTCAGCGAAGCATCGTTGGAATGCTCGGCGAGGTACTTGAGAGCCATGAGTCCGTAATCGGCCTTCTTGGTGAGCCGCAGCATGGTTAAGCCTGCCTATAGTTTACCGTGATTTGCGCGGCAGACGGGGAAATCGGCGGGGCGAATGGGGCCGGAGCGGCGTTGAGCGGATACACCCTAATGCGCGCGGACGGATTTCCAGGCGGAGAGGTCGCGGTCGAGCATTCCCTCGAGGGCGTCGATTTCGGGCAGAACCGTATGCAGGATGTGCTGCATTATGACCGGAGGGATTTCAGAAAAGGGCGCTCCGCCGCCGACCAGGACTTTCATCAGGCTGGAATTGCGCACTTCCGCGACCAGCTGACCGAGGCCCTGTGCCTTACACCATTCGGCAGCCGCTGTGGCGATGCGGGTGGCCAGATAACTGCGCGGCTCCGACAAATGCGCGGTAGCGGCTACGCGCGGCAGCTGATCGCTGCGCAAATGGACCCGGGGAAAGCCGACGAAGTCCGCGAGGCGGTTGAGGAAGAGCTGTGGATCGGCGCTGAGGTCATCGTAGAGAGCGGCATACAACTGGCCGTCGGGAAAGAGGCTCTGCCAGCGAGCGAAATGGGTCGCATAGCGGGACGAAGCCATCAGTTCGGGATCGCGATCGAGTGCGGCCTCGAGACTCGATCCTAACAGCCCATAGGCACGCTTGAGCCGGTAGAGAGAGATCAGGCGCTCAACCGGATGGCGGAAGATAAAGACGATTTTCGCTTCGGGGGCAATGCGCGCGATACGCTCGCAGGCGAATGGTGAGGCGAAGTAGGTGGGCGCCACTTCTCCGCGCGGCAAGCCATTGACTGCCAGGGGGAAGCGGTCGAGGTACCAGGCCAGGCCGCGATCGAAGTGCAGGTCAAAGAAGCGGGTCTCTTTGGTGGGGGCGGGCAGGTTCGTGCCGGAACGAAGAACGTCGTGAAGCCAGGTGGTACCGGTGCGCGGCGGCCCCACGATGAAGAACGAGGGGAGCGCACGAAGCCGGCCCCGCACCATCGCGAACTGGCGGGTGCTGCTGTGCTGCTCCGGCTGAGGCGTGCCGACCTCGCCCGTCTGTCGGTCTAACCAAATCGTTGACATGCTGGAATTCCGGCGTGGGCCGGAAAAGCAGGTAAAATGCACCCTTTTGGCCGTGAATCCGTTGGATGAAGCCGCCCGCTCGCGGGTTGGCCGGAATCGGACTGGCGGCGGCGATCGCTCCCTCAGCGCGCGTAGGAAAAGGTGCCGCAGAGGGTGGCTGAGTTGGCCAGTGCGTCGATGGTGAAGGTGGGCATCTTCGGGCCGGAGAAAAAGGCGACGTGGAGCTCGGAACCCGCCGCCCAGGTGGCCATCCACTGGGTATCATCGGAGCCGCAAAGCGTATTGTTGTGCGCGAACTTCTGCTTGGCAGGGATGTTGAGGCGGTAGAGGTTCCCGCCGCCGGGTGTGCCGGGGTCGGCGTCGAAAGCCGCGGTGGCCTCAGCGGGCGTGATGGCGCGAATCTCGGCGATATCAAAGGCAGCAAAGTTCAGGCTGAGCCGCGAGCCCCCAATGCCGATGTCGCCGGTGATCGACTTGGCGTCGGCGGTGGAGGCGCGCCAGGGACCTTTGTCCTGGGCGGAGACGGGCAACGTGGAGGCCAGGAGAAGGAAAAGCGCGGCAACTGGCAAGAGAACATGCTTCATAGAACAAGGATAAAGGAAGTCGCCCATTTGGGCGGGCGGCATCGATGGACGCCGGCAGCGGCGGATTGCTCCGCCGCCGCAGGCTTCTCAACCCTGTTCCCTACACCCTAAACCCTGTCGCTAGGCGTAAATGCCGCGCTGCTTGATGGTGAAGGCGACGCGATCGATGGCGAGCATGTACGCGGCGATGCGGTTGTTGACTCCGTGGGCTTCGGCGTAGCGGGTCACATCGTCGAAGCTCTCGGCCAGAATGCTTTCCATCCGCTCGTTCACTTCCGATTCTTTCCAGAAATAGCCCTGGCGGTCCTGGACCCACTCGAAATAGGAGGCCGTCACGCCGCCGGCATTCGCGAGAATGTCGGGGATGATGAAGACCTTCTTGTCGGCGAGGATCTCATCGGCGACGGCGGTGGTGGGCCCATTGGCGCCCTCACAGACGATGCGCGCCGCGATCTTCTCCGCATTGCGGCTGGTGATCACGTTTTCCGTGGCCGCGGGGATGAGGATCTCGCAATCCATCGTGATCAGCTCGGCGGAGGGCGTGCCCTCGGCGCCGCGGAAGCCCAGCACCGATCCGTTGCGCAGGCGGTGCTCGATGAGCGCGCCGATGTCGATGCCGTTGGCATTGAAGAGGCCGCCATCGTATTCCGCGATACCGATGACCTTGTAGCCGCGCTCCTGCATGAGGCGGGCGGCGTTGGAGCCGACGTTGCCGAATCCCTGAACGATGACCCGGCAGCCGTCGCGCTGGAGGCCGAGGTATTTGAGCGCTTCGTCGCAAACCAGGGCGAGGCCGCGGCCGGTGGCTTCGCGGCGGCCGCGCGATCCGCCGATGGTGAGGGGTTTGCCGGTGACCACGGCGGTCACCGTCTGGCGCATGTGCATGGAGTAGGTATCCATGATCCAGGCCATGGTCTGCTCGTTGGTGTTCACGTCGGGGGCGGGAACGTCTTTTTCGGGTCCGATGAATTCGATAATCTCCGCGGTGTAGCGGCGGGTCATGCGCTCCAGCTCCCCCTGGGACATCTTTTTGGGGTCGCAGATGACGCCGCCCTTGGCGCCGCCGAAGGGGATGTTGACGACGGCGCACTTCCAGGTCATCCAGCTGGCCAGGGCGCGGACTTCGTCGAGGGTGACGTCGGGGGAGTAGCGGATGCCGCCCTTGCCCGGGCCCCGCGCCTGGGAGTGGAGGACGCGGTAGCCGGTGAACATCTCAATGCGGCCGTCATCCATGGCGACGGGAAAATGCACAATAATTTCGCGCGAAGGGTAGCGCAGCACGCGCCACAGGCCTTCATCGAGGTTGAGCTTGCGCGCAGCGAAATCAAAGCGTGCCGCCTGGGCTTCCCAGGGGTTGATTTCCTGCTCCAGAGTCATCGTTGCCATTGGGGAATCTCCACTTCTGTCCTGCACTGAAACCATCGCCCTGGACCGTGAACCGCCTGTCCAGCGTGCGAAAAAACCGCACAAAAGCCGTTCATTCCGGGATCAACCCGTTCCAGGGCCAAACGGGGGAGAGTATAGGCTTCGGGCGCAACTACCGGCAAGGCATACAGCCGCCGGTAACGTAACCAGTGTGGGGCAGGGGATCTGGCACGAAGGCGGGAGCGCAATCACCGGGATTAGATGCCGCAGACGGCTCAAGCGGCCTCCAGGCGGGACTGCTGAAGTGCCTCTTTGTTGATGCTTATTTCCTTATTTTTCATAGTGATTAACACAGCGTTCAAAATCGCGGGTTAGGGTAGACGAGTTGTGACCTTGCGGATCCAGGAACCACGCGAGCCGAAAAGTTCCGACACCGCTGCCCCGGTGGGCGGCCTGGTGGCCGTTACCGCTCCTGCTCCGGTTTCGGCGATTCGCAGCTTTTTGCAGCACCGCGGCAACTCGAAGTTGGGCGATGCGGCGTTTCGCTGGATCATGGTGCTCTGCGCGCTGAGCATTTTTGCCATTGTCGCGCTCATCTTCACCGAGCTCATCTCGCACTCGCGGATGACGCTGGCGCGCTTCGGATGGAAGTTCTTCGTGCGCAGCGCGTGGGATCCGGTGAACGACAATTTCGGCGCACTGCCCTTTATTTACGGGACCATCGTCTCGTCGGTGATCGCGCTGGTGATTGCCGTGCCGCTGGCGGTGGGAACGGCTGTCTTCCTCACGGAGATGTGCCCGAAAGCGATGCGCGGCATCCTCTCGTTTTTGACGGAACTGCTCGCGGCCATCCCCAGCGTGGTGTATGGACTGTGGGCCATCTTCGTTCTGGTGCCGCTGCTGCGGCGGTTTGTCGATCCCCTGCTCATCAAGGCGCTCGGCTGGACGGGATTGTTCGCGACGCCCGATTTCGGGGTCGGGCTGTTTGCGGCGGGCGTGATTCTGGCGATTATGATTCTGCCGATTATCTCCTCGCTGACGCGCGAAGTGATGACCGCCGTTCCCCATTCACAGCGCGAAGCGGTGCTGGCTCTGGGCGCGACGCGGTGGGAGATGATCCGCATGGGCGTCCTGCGCAATGCGCGGATCGGCATCGTGGGCTCCGTGATTCTGGGGCTGGGCCGCGCGCTCGGCGAAACCATGGCGGTTGCCATGGTGATCGGCAGCAGCCCGACGATTCAGCGATCGCTGCTGGCGCCGGCGGCGACCATGGCCAGCGTGATCGCGAACGAATTTGCGGAGGCGGCGGACGATACCTATCGCAGCGCGTTGATCGAGATTGGGCTGGCGCTGTTTCTGGTGACGATTGTGGTGAACATGTTCGCGCGCCTGCTGGTTTGGGCGGTCACGCGCGGAGCGCCGGCGAGGACGGCGTAAGCGGCAGATTATGGCCACGCGATTCAAGTCGAGCAAGGCGAACCGCCGCTGGCGCTGGCTGGCGAACCATGCCGCGTCGTGGCTCGCGGTGGGCGCGACTTTCCTGGTGATCGCGCCTCTGGTGGCCATCTTTATCGACCTGGTCTACAAAGGCGCGAGTTCGCTCAATCTGAATTTCTTTACCCAGTTGCCCGTCCCCCCCGGTGAGCACGGCGGCGGCATGGCCAATGCCATCCTGGGATCGGCCATGTTGCTGGCGATTGCCAGCGCGCTGGGCATTCCCGTGGGAATTGCGGCAGGGATTTATTTGTCGGAGTTCGGCCGCGGCACGAAGCTCTCGACCCTGGTGCGCTTTACCGCCGATGTGCTGAACGGCGTGCCGTCGATCGTGATGGGCATTGCCGTCTACGCGCTGATCGTGGTGCCGGAGAGGGGATTCTCGGCCTTCGCCGGCGGCGTGGTGCTGGGCATCATGATGATTCCCACGGTGGCGCGCACCTCGGAAGAGATGCTGCTGATGGTGCCCCATTCGATTCGCGAAGCGGCTCTGGGGCTGGGCGTTCCCAACTGGCGCTCGGTGGTGTCGATTACGCTGCGGACAGCGATGCCGGGCGTGATTACCGGCTGCATGCTGGCCTTTGCTCGCGTGGCCGGAGAAACGGCTCCGCTGCTCTTTACGGCTTTCGGGAGCCCGTTCTTCTCGACGGCGCTGAACCGGCCCATTGAAGCGCTGCCGCTGCAGATTTACGTTTATGCACTGGGGCCGTATGACGAGTGGCACCGCCTGGCATGGGCCGGATCGCTGGTCCTGATTGTGCTGATTGTGGTCTCGGTCGCCCTGGTGCGGTATGTGACCTCGCGCGGCGTACTGAAAGGGGCAAGCTAGCCGATGGGTGTCAGCATCGAGGTGAAAGACCTGAACGCGTGGTATGGGACGAACCACACGCTGCAGGATATCTCCCTGCACATCCCCGCGAATGAGGCGACAGCGCTGATCGGCCCGTCGGGCTGCGGCAAATCGACGTTCGTGCACTGCCTCAATCGCATGCACGAGACCAATCCCATCGCGAAGGTGACGGGCGAGGTGAAGGTTGGCGGGATGGACATCTACGGCGAAACATCGGCGGTGGAGGTGCGGCGGCGGATTGGGATGGTGTTCCAGCGGCCGAACCCCTTCCCCACCATGTCCATCTACGACAATGTCGCTTCGGGCCTGCGGCTGAACGGCTTTCGCAATCGGCGCGTCCTCGACGATGTGGTGGAGCGCTCGCTGCAGCAGGCGGCGCTGTGGGATGAGGTGAAGGGCGAGCTGAAGAAAAAGTCGGGAGCGAGCCTTTCCGGCGGCCAGCAGCAGCGGCTCTGCATTGCGAGAGCGCTGGCGGTTGACCCCGAGGTGCTGCTGATGGACGAGCCGGCTTCGGCGCTCGATCCGGTATCGACGGCCAAGATCGAGGACCTGATCTTTCAGCTGAAGTCGCAATACACGATCGTGATTGTGACCCACAACATGCAGCAGGCGGCGCGCGTGGCCGAGCGCACCGGGTTCTTTCTGAACGGGAAGCTTATCGAAATCGATTCAACCCACAAAATATTCACAAACCCGAGCGATAAGCGGACCGAAGATTACATTACGGGCAGGTTTGGCTGATGGTGCGGATCCGTTTTCAGCAAAATCTCGACGATTTAAAAGAGAAGCTGCTCGTGATGGCCGGCATGGCGGAGCAGTCGATCCAGCGCGCGGTGGAAGCCTACCGGGTGCGGGATCTTTCTATTTGCGATCTGGTGGATCGCAGCGAAATGGCGATCAACCGCCTGGAGCGGGAAATCGATCAGATGGCGCTGGATCTGCTCGCCATGGAGCAGCCGATGGCCATCGATCTGCGCTTCATTCTCGCCGTAATCAAGATCAATGCCGACGTGGAGCGCGTGGGCGACTCGGCCCGCACGATCAGCGATCGGGTGCGGGACCTGCAGGCGTTTCCGGCCGTCGATCTGCCGATCGACATCCCGCGCATGGCGAACCTTGCCAGCGGCATGGTGCGCAAGGCGCTGCAGGCGTTCATTGAGGGCGATGCCGAGGTGGCCGAAGCGGTGCTGAAGATGGACGACAGCGTGGACAAGCTGAACAGCAACGCGCACCAAACACTGCTGGCGCTGATGAAGAAGGACCCTCCACTGGCTCCGCAGGCGCTGAACGCTCTGATGATCTCTCGCGCGCTCGAGCGCGTGGCCGACCATGCGACGAACATCGCCGAAGACGTGATCTTCTGGGTGCGCGGGGCGGATGTGCGGCACAACGTGGGCGCGGCGGCCGGCACCGGCCCCGGCAACGGCTAGAACCCGGGCTCCCAGAAATCGAAGGCGGCGAGTGCGGGGTAATAGAGGCCCAGGCGCAACCGCGTGTCTGGCCCGTGCAGCGCGCGGAGGGCGCGGGCGTAAGCCATCAACTGCGGTGCGTAGAGCGCGTGGTGCTTTGCGAGAAGCGCGTCCCGATCGGCATGTGAGCCAGCGGCCTCGCTGCCGGTCTTGTAGTCGATGACCCACAGATATTCGGAGCCGGTCGCGTGCGGCTCAGGGCCGGCGCGGAAGACGCGGTCGGCGCGCAGCGTACGCAGGCGCGAGCCAGGCGCGAAGCCCGACCACGCCGCTTCCGACTGGGCGTCGGGGTGGGGCGCGAGGATCCACCGGCAGATGGGATCGGCGGCACAGTCCTGCAGCATGCGCAGGAGGGTTTCGCGTGTGGACTCGAGTGCTTCGCCGGTAAGCGCTGAGGCGCGCAGCAGCGCCGCAGCGGGCGCGCGGAGCTGATCCGGCGGAAGCTGGCCGAGTTGCGAGCCAAGGCGCTGCAGCAGCTCGTGCATCGCCGATCCGATGACGCGGGCGAGCCGCGAGCCTTCCGGACGGCGGAATTCGGGGGCGTCGGAGCTCCCCGACCAGGCTGCTCCGGCGAAACTGACATTGGCCTGCGCCTGATGCGGTTCGAAGCCCGCGGTCAGGCGGCGCGGCTTCGGCGAGGAATCGGCTGCCGCGGCGAGTTCTTCGAGCATGCCAGGCCGCGCGGCGGGTTCGGGGAACGGCAGCACGCGGGCTGCGGGCGTTGCCGCCTGGCGTCTCGCAGACGCTTCTTCAAAGGCGCCGTGCAGGGCAGGCCAGGCCGTGGCGAGCAGACTGTCCTGGGCTCCGGTACTGAGGCCGCTTGCGCCCAGCGTGGCTGTGCCCAGCAGATGCAGTTCCCTTCGGGCGCGCGTGCAGGCCACGTAGAAGAGGCGCTTGCGTTCCTCGTCGAAGCGAATTTTGCGCTGCTGGCGAACCCAGTTGTAGGTGGCGTCGGCGTCTTCGCCTTTGGCGCCGATGGGGACAACCAGAAACTCGTCCTGCGCAGGATCGAACGGATTGCGGCGTTCCAGCGAGCAGAGCAAATCCTGGTCGCTGGTGAACGGCTTGCGTTCGAGGCCAGGAACGACAACCGCATCGAAGCCCAGACCCTTGGCTTTGTGGATGGTCATCAGATGGACCCCGCAGCGTTCGTCGACCGATGGGTCGGGCTGCGCGAAGAGCCGCTCGAGCCCGGCGTCAAATTCCGCGGTGAGAGGCGCAAGGCCGTCCGGCGTTACGGAATCGAGCAGCGAGAAAAACACCTCGGCATTTTCAGCGCCGGCCGCATCGACGCAGGCAGCGCCGCCGAGGGTGCGCCAGGTCCGCTCGATCCACGACGCGAACGACGGGGACTCGGCCTGGCGCCATCGCAGGTCGAGCGCGCGTCGGAGAATCGTGACGGTGCGCGTGAGGCGCCGCTGGCCGTCGGGCGAAAGACGAGGCAAGTGACGATCGGCCAGCTCGAGGATGGACGCGTCGCGGCCGGTGGGATGGTCAGAGCCGGTGAGGCGGTGCAGATCGGCCAGCGTGAGCCCGCACCAGGGCGCGCGCAGCACGGAGAGCCACGCGATGCGGTCCATGGGATGCAGCAGCGCGCGCGTCAGCGAACGGAGGTCGAGCAGCTCCTGGCGATCGGAAAGGCGCTCGATTTCGACAGCGCGGTAAGGGATGCCGCGCTTGCGGAGCTGCGGGACGATCTCTGCGAGATGGGTGCGCGCGCGGACGAGGATAGCAACGCGATACTCGCCGCCGGTGGCGCGGGCGTGGTCAATCTGCGGCATGTGGCTCGCGATGACGTCCGCGACCTTGCGCGCTTCCTCTCGCTGCGCCTCGCGGCATTCTTCCAGCGAGGGCCGGGCCATGGCGTTGCCGACGATTTGCGGATAGACGTGAACGGCCGATTCGCGTTCGGCGGGATCGGCCGAGGTGGCGGGCACGAAGTTGGCCGGCGCCGCGCCGGGCGGTGGGGGTTCGGCGCCAATCGCCTCGAAGAACTCGTTGAGCGGCGTGGTGAGGCCGGAGTGCGAGCGGAAGTTGACGGAGAGCCGCACCGTCTCGCACGGCACGCGGTTTTCAGCCGGGCCGATGCCGTGCTCGCAGACCTCGTGGAAGATGTCGACCTCGGCCTGGCGAAACATGTAGATCGACTGCATGGGATCGCCGACGAGGAAGACGGTGCGGCCTTCGCCCGGGTCCCACGCGCGCAACAACTCGGTGACGAGCTCGTGCTGGCGGCGCGATGTGTCCTGGAATTCGTCAATGAGCAGATGGCGTGTGGCCGCGCCCAAACCTGCGGCGCGGTCGGGCGCATCCTTTAGAACCTCGAGGGCAGCCAGCGAGATTTCGGTGAAGTCGACGGAGATGGCTTCGGCGAAGACGACGCGCAGCTCGCCGATGGCGTGGTAGAGCACGGTGAGAATGTGGCGCAGCGTGGTCCACTGCGCGCCGGAGTAGGTTTCCTGCGGCAGATCGCGGACGGCGTGCAGCACGTCGAGGAAGCCGGGCAGATCGCGCAGCCGCGTCAACAGAAATTCCATCTGCTTTTTGGCGCGCTTCGCTTCGGGACCGTGGGTCTTCTCCGGAGGGAAGCCTTCTTTGACCGTCACCGCTTTGCGCCATTCTCTCTCTTTGGTGAGAAGCAGATTGCAGAGGCAGCGCCAATGGCCGACGGAGAACGACGGCGACAGCTCGAAGATGCCGGTGAGCGCCGCGACATTCTCGTTGCCGTTCGAGCAGGCGTAATTTGCCAGCGCGAGCAGCTCCCTGCTGAGCAGTGGCTCACGCGCCAGCAGACGATGCGCCTCGGCGAGGAGGCGGCGGACTTCACGGGAGAACGGCGCCTGGAGCAGTACGCGCGCCGTTTCCCAGTCGTTTTCGGTCATCGTCGAACGCGAGAGGGGGAGCACATGCTGCCACTGGTCGCGCGTCGCCAGCATCTTCGCGAGCAACGCTTCGCAGTCGGAGAGGCGGTTGTCGCGCAGATCGAGGAAATGGGCGAGCGCCGCGTCGAGCTCGCGATCCGCGCTGCCCAAATGCTCGATGGTGCGGCGCGCGGCAAGCGCGTAGAGCGGCTCGGCGTGCTCGGTGGGTTGCAGATGTCCGCCGAGCCGGGCGAGCAGCGGGCGATCGTGCGCGATGCGGAGGCAGAGTGAATCGATGGTCTCAATCGCCAGCCGCTGCGGGTGATGGAGCAGGTTCCAGCCGCGGCGCTCGGACTGCGCGAGCGCGGCCCGGGCCAGGGACATGCGCTCTTCGTCATCGGCACGCGCCGTGCCGCGTGCGGCGGCTTCGAGATCGGAGAGGATGCGGCCGCGCATCTCCGCGGTGGCGGCGCGCGTAAACGTGATGGCGAGGATCTCTTCCGGCTCACCGACGACGGCGAGCAGCCTGAGGAAGCGGCGCGTGAGCAAATCGGTTTTGCCGGAGCCGGCCGGCGCCTGCACGATGATGGAGCGGCGGATGTCGAGCGCTCGTTCGCGCTCGGCAGCATCGGCGGGAGCAATGGCGGGATCAGGCATCGGCATCCTCCCCGGTGTCGTCAGCGGACGCGGCGCGGTTCAGTTCAGCAATGCGGCACAGGCTGTGGAGGTCGCACTGCTTGCACACGGCCGGCTCGCGCGGATCGACCGCGGCATCGCCGGCGAGGAACTGCTCCGCCAGGCGCACCAGCACGGCGGCCCAGTCGTCGCGCATCTTTTCCGAGTAGGGTTCGGTGACGAGGCCGGAGCGAGTGCCGATGTTCGCGCAGAGCTGACCGCGCGCATCGCGCATGCGGCCGTCGAAGCCAGTTTTGCCGGCGCGAATCTTTGCGAAGACCACGCCGCTCAGGTCTGCGACGTTTCCATAGGCGGCGTAGAGCAGCAACTGCGGCTCGTCGGGCCTGTCGCTGCGCCAGGAGGCAGGCGACGCTTCGCCGGTCTTGTAGTCGATGAGCAGGCGGCTGCCGTCGGCCAGAACGTCGATGCGGTCGGCGCGCAGATTGAGCCGCAACGCGCCAACGTGAACGTCATTTCGCGGATCCTCCCTCGCTTCCACGCGAAAGGGATGCCGCTGGGCCTCGATGGCGAGCCACTCCGTGAGTCGCGCGCGGAGGCGGCGCTTTTCCGCATCGACATACGATTGCTGCCACGGGTCGGATGAGCCATAGGGATCGAGGACCGCGTCGATGTGGATGGCAAGCTCAGCGTCGAGCCGATTGGCAGTGATGGCTGCAACCAGATCGTCGCGAGTACGGACGGCGCGAAAGAACAACTGCAAAACCTGGTGGAGGATGTTTCCCTTCTCGGCGGGATCGAAGCCCCACTCGACCGCTTCCATCGGCTCCGCGGCGAGGCGTTTGACGGCGAAGGCCTGAAAAGGACAGGCCGACTGGCGACGCAGCACATCGGCCCCGCCGGCATTGCGCTCCTGCGGCCACGGGAGCGGCGCGGCTTCGGGAATCGACTCGAGATTGGCTGGTTCGCCTGCGAAACGTAGAGTGTTGGCGGACTCCGGCAGCGCGTCACCGGGAAACAGACTCGCGGCCAGCGGCGACGGGCGCAGCTCAACATCTATTTCATGCCGGGCAAAGCTGAAGACGACGCGGGGGGCGCTGGCCAGCAGGCGCGTGGTCACGCGATGGGCAAGGTTCCAGTCGTGCTCGGGCGTGCTGTGCGGCATGCCGAACTGCCGCTGGATGCCGGGCGGCAGCAGCGGATGGAGACGTCCGCGCTGGGGCCACCGGCTGTCGTCGGCGCTGAGAAACCAGAGCGCGTCGAACTCCTGCCCCGACGACTCGAACGGGCCGGTGATCTGGATGGGTGCATCGCGCGATTCGGGCGCGAAGATCGTCTCGCGCGCGTGGCTCCCGAGGAGGCCGAGGAATTCGTTGTAGCTGTAGCGCCGCCCATCGAAATCAAGAAGGGCGAGATCGTCGAGAAGGCGCTGCCAGCGCTGCAACGCCTGGAAGAGCACGGATTCCGGTGCGCGGCGGCCGGGCCATGCGGCGCGGTCGAGCAGGTGGTGGACCAGGTCGGCCCACGCGGAGGGCTGGCGCGGTTGATCGAGAATGTGGTTCGCAGCCGTGGCTTGCAGCAGCGCGGTGAGATCGTGGCCGAGCGCGCTGCGATCGGAGCGAGCGGCGAGACTGTCCGCGAATTCCGCAAGCGAACGCTGGGGCAGAAGCGAGACGTGGGCGGTGCCGCGCCGCCGGCGCATGGCGTCGTAGCGAGCCGTCGCCGCAGAATTTGTCGCAGTGTCGGAGACAAATCCGGAAAGGAGCAGCCACGAGATTTCTTCCTCGGGCAAAGTTTCTGCGATCCAGCGGAGCTGCAGCAGGGCGGCGCGGATGGCGGGAACGTCGGCGAGCGGCTGGCCGAGCGAGAACTCCCACGGCATCGAGGCTGCCGGCGTGCGGATGTCTTCACTCGTGGGCATCAGGAGACTGCGGAAGACGCGGTCGATGGTCCCCCGCAGGCCGGCAACGCTGGGAACGATGATGCCGATGCGGACAGCAGGATTTTCGAGCAGCAGATCGCGAGCCCACACAGCGCAGGCAGAGATTTCTTCTCGCACATCACGGGCCATGATCCAGCGGCGCGCGGGAATTTGCAGTTGCAGCTCGAGTTCGCTGAGCACGACACCGCGATCGGCCATCGCGCCGAGGAAGGCGCGCTGCGCGGGCGTCACGCGATCGAACCCGGCGAGGCAAACCTCAGCGGGAAGCGCAATGTCTGCGGATCCGGCAAGGGGTGCAGCCAGCCGGCTCGCGCTGATCCAGCCATTGCGTTCGCAGGCGTGCTCGAAACGCGCAGCCCACTGGCGAAAGCGCTCGGCGTCGGTCGCCTCCCAGACGGAAGCGCGGGCTCCGTGCGCTCGATAGTCCGAAAGCAATTCCCAGGCTTCCATCGCCTGGGCGGCCATGGCGTGCGGCGAGAGGACCAGATCGGCATCCTCACGCTGCACCACGGTCCAGAGCACCTGCTCCTGCAGCGAGGTCAGCAGCACCGGCGCATCGGGCGTGATGAAGGCGTAGTCACGCCAGAGCTCGCGAAGCCATGCGTCCCAGTCGAGGATGGGCGGCGCAGGCCAGACCTCGCGGCCTGCCGCGCGCTGGTCTTCCGCGCAGAGGCGCTGCAGGACGCGGGCAGTGCGTGCGCTGGCGGCAATGATGGTGGCGCCGCGCCGAAGCGCGTCCGCGAGCTGCGTGGCGAGGCTCATGGGGAGTCAGAACCAAGTGTAAACTGGCCTGTGAAGCATCTCCCTGCGCGAATTTCCACCGCTTGCCTGCTGGCGGCGGTTTTCTATTTTGGAGGATGCCACCGCCCGGGCGCGAACGCTCCGGGCGCAAGCGCCGCGCAGCAGCAGGCCGGGGCGAAGCGCTATCACATCCGCGGCATCGTGGCCTCGAGCGATGCGAAGACCGGGGCCGTCACCCTCGACACCGACGCGATTCCAGGCTACATGGAAGCGATGACGATGCCCTACACGCTCGCGCAGCCGAACATCGCGAGCGAGCTGCATCGCGGCGACACCATCACGGCGACGCTCACGGTGGAAGCCGATGCCGACGTGCTGGACGAGATCGTGATCGTGGGCCAGGCAAAGCCGGACTACAAACCGGCGGTCACGTACAACGATCTTGAGCCCGGCGAGGCGATACCGGACTTCCGCTTCCTGAATCAAAGCGGAAGATGGATCAGCCTGAAGCAGTTTCGCGGCAAGGTGGTGCTGCTGACCTTCATCTACACGCGCTGCCCCTTGCCGAATTTTTGCGTGCGGATGAGCCGCAATTTTGCGGAGATCGACAAGGCGCTCGAGAAGGACCCGGCGCTCGCTGCGAAAACGCACCTGCTCAGCGTGAGCTTCGATCCAAAGTACGATACGCCGAAGGTGCTGCGCAGCTACGGCGGCGCGTACACCGGACGCTATACGCGGGAGACCTTCGCGCACTGGGACTTTGCCGCGCCGGCGGAGAAGGCGCTCCCGCAGGTGCTGCAGTTTTTCGACGTAGGCGCGACGCCGGAGCACGATCAGACCATCACGCATTCTCTCTCGACCGTGGTGATCGCTCCGGATGGCAAACTGTACAAGTGGTACCCCGGCAACGAGTGGACCGTGCAGCAGGTGCTGGACGACGTGAAAAAGATGGTGGGCGCACAGGGCTGACAGCAGACGATGGGAATTGAGGGAATGAGACGATGGCGAGTGCATTGCAGATTCGCAAAGAGGGTGAGCTGGATTTTCTGTCGGTAGGGGCGCTCGTGCACCGGCTCGATCCGGGCGTGGTTCCCTTTCGCAAGGCGACCGAATGCTCGATTCACGTCAGTGGCGGCGAGTTCAACGTCGCGGCCAATTTGTCGAACTGCTTCGGCATGAAAACCGGCATCGCGGCGGCCATGGTCGACTACCCCATTGGCGATTTGATCGCGGAGCGCGTGCTCGCGATGGGCGTGCGTCCGTTTTATAAGCACTTTGAGCACGATGGCGTGCGCGGGCCCAACATGGCCACGGTGTACAGCGATCGCGGATTTGGCGTGCGCCCTCCGGTGGTCTTCTACAACCGGAGCCATGAGGCAGCCGCGCAGCTGAAGCCGGGCGACTTCGACTGGAAGGCCATTTTTGCCGGTGGTGTGCGCTGGGTACACAGCGGCGGCATCTTTGCAGCGCTTTCTGAGACGACGGCGGAAGTGGCCGTGGAAGCGATGAAGGCGGCGAAAGACGCAGGCGCGGTAACGTCCTTCGATCTGAATTTTCGCGAGAAGCTGTGGAACGTGTGGGGCGGCGCGGGCAAGGCGGCGGAGGTGATTCGGCGCATCGTGGAGCACGTGGACGTGCTGGTGGGCAACGAAGAGGATTTGCAGAAAGGCCTCGGCATCGAAGGGCCGAAGGTTGGGAAGAGCGCGTCGAAGCTGGACCCCAGCGCCTTCTTCGCGATGATGGACCAGGTGCGCGCCCTTCATCCGCAGGTGAAGGCCGTGGCGACAACGCTGCGCGAGGTGCACTCGACCAACCGGCACAGCTGGAGCGCGGTAGCGTGGGTGGATGGCAAGACCTACAACGCGCCCACCGCGGATCTGGATGTTTACGACCGGGTGGGCGGCGGCGACGGATTTGCTGCGGGCTTCTTTTACGGCCTGCTGACGGGCGCCGGTCCCGAGGAAGCCGTTCGGCTGGGGTGGGCGCACGGCGCGCTGCTGACGACGTTCCCCGGCGACACCACGATGGCCACGCGCGCCCAGGTGAAGGCGTTGGCCGGGGGCGGATCGGCGCGGATTCAGAGATGAGGCAGGGTATAGGGGATAGGGTGTAGGGATGACGAGCCTCCAGTAGACTAAGACAACATACTGGAGGCGCAATGGCCAAAGTGACGCTGGTGTTTGCGGCGTTGTTGATCGCACTGGGACTCGCCGGCTATCTGGGCAGCGGCAGCCACTATCCGACCGCGCTGATCCCGGCCTGGTTTGGCGTCGCACTGGCGATCTTCGGATTTCTCGCCATCAGCCCCAGCGAGAGCCGGCGCAAAATCCTCATGCACGTGAATGTGACGATCGGGCTGATTGGCTTCATCGGCGGCCTGGTCGAGGCGATTCGCGGGTACGGCAAGCCCGCGCCGGGCGGGGTGGACCCTTCGAGTTTCCTCATCTCCGCCGAGACGTCGAAAGCGATTCTGGCCGCGCTGATGTTCATTTTTGTGCTTCTTTGCGTGCGCTCGTTCATCAACGCAAGAAGGGCACGAGGTTAGAGATTAGGGATCAGGGATGAAGGGGCTGACGAGAATCACAGCCCCGAGGACGGGCTCTTATGGCTTCTTCAATGCGAATGGGCGGGATGCCCAGCGGCGACCGCCATCGCGGGCGCGCGCGAGCCGGTGGCGATGCGCCGAAGAAGAAGACCGACTTCAAAAGAGCGATGCCGGAGATCTGGCGGCTGGTGCGCCCGCGCAAGTGGCTGCTGCTGGCTGGCCTGCTGCTGGTGGCTCTCAACCGCGTTGCCGGACTGGTCCTGCCCTATCTGTCCAAGCCGTTCGTCGCGCTGGTGCTGACGAAGCATCAGCAGAACCGGCTCATGCCGCTGGTCATCGCTGTGTTTGTGGCGACACTCATCCAGGCGGTCACTTCGTTCTCCAACACGCAGCTGCTCTCGAAGGCGGCGCAGCGCATGATTGCCGAGCTGCGCCAGCAGGTGCAGCAGCACGTGGGGCGGCTGGCGGTCAGCTTCTACGACGCCAATCGCACGGGCGTGCTGGTGTCGCGCATCATGAGCGATGTGGAAGGCGTGCGCAACCTCATCGGCACCGGCCTGGTGGAATTTGTCGGCGGCCTGATGACGGCGGGCATGGCATTCGTCTTTCTGCTGCACCGCAGCCCGCGCATGACGCTGATCATCTTCTCGGTGATCGGAAGCTTCGTTTTCGTGCTGCAGTACGCGTTCAAGACCATCCGGCCGATCTTCCGCGATCGCGCGAAGATCAACGGCGAGGTGACGGGGCGGCTGACCGAATCGCTGGGCGGCGTGCGCGTGGTGAAGGGTTACCACGCGGAAGAGCGCGAGGCAGGCGTGTTTACGGTGGGCGTGCTGCGGCTGCTCGACAACGTGATGCGCTCGCTCACCGCAACCAGCCTGCTCTCCATGGCGGCGACGACGGTGCTGGGCGTGGTGGGCGGCCTGGTGATGCTGCTGGGCGGGCATCTGGCGATGCAGCACCGCATGGATGCCGGCGATTACATCCAGTACACGATGTTCCTCGCGTTCATGATTGCGCCGGTGATTCAGGTGGTGAACATCGGCACGCAGCTTACGGAAGCAGTAGCCGGGATCGATCGCACCATGGAGATTCTCGGCGAGAAAGATGAGTTTGCCGATCCGGCGCGCGTCGAGACACTGGGGCCGATTGTCGGCGAAGTGCGCTTCGACGATGTGCGGTTTGCGTACGAGACGAACAAGCCTGTTCTGCACGGCATCAGCTTCGAGTCGCGGCCGGGCACGGTGACGGCGCTGGTGGGCTCGTCGGGATCGGGCAAATCGACGATCATCAGCCTGGTCTGCGCCTTCCACAAGCCCGACGAAGGCCGGGTGCTGGTGGATGGGATCGATCTTTCGACGGTGCGCCTCGACAGCTACCGTTCGCAACTGGGCGTGGTGCTGCAGGAGTCGTTCCTCTTCGACGGCACGATCCGGGAGAATGTGATGTTCTCGCATCCCGACGCGATGGAAGAGGAGTTTCTGAACGCCTGCCGCATTGCGCGGGTCGATGAGTTTGCCGAGCGGTTTCCGGAAGGGTACGACACGATCGTGGGCGAGCGCGGCGTGAAGCTGTCGGGCGGCCAACGCCAGCGGCTGTCGATCGCGCGCGCCATTCTGGCGGGGCCGCGGATCCTTATCCTCGACGAGGCGACGTCATCGCTCGATTCGGAATCGGAAGCGATGATTCAGCACGGCCTCAGTTACTTAATGCAGGGACGGACCACTTTTGTGATCGCGCACCGGCTCTCGACCATCCGCCGCGCCGATCAAATCCTGGTGGTCGAAGGCGGGCTGATCGTGGAGCGCGGCACGCATGCCACCCTCTATGCTCTGGGCGGCCGCTATTACGATCTCTACACGCGCCAGCACGGGCTCGAAGAGAATCTCTTCCTCGCGCCGGGCGAGGGCGATGCGGTGGAAGAGGCCAAATAGCTTGTGAGAGCGGTGATCCTGATTCGCATTTTGGTGGGTTGGGTCTTCATTTCCGAGGGCCTCCAAAAATTTCTTTTTCCCGCGGCCCTGGGCGTGGGACGGTTCGCGAAGATCGGCATTCCCGATCCGCATCTTTCGGCGCCGCTCGTGGCTGTGGTCGAGATTGTGTGCGGAGCGCTGGTGATTCTGGGCCTGTGGACGCGGCAGGCGGCGGTGCCGCTGTTGATCGTCATCGGCGTGGCCATCTGGACGACCAAAATTCCCATGCTGCATCACCACGAGGGTGTGTGGGCCATGCTGCACGAGGCGCGCACCGATTTCAGTATGGTGCTGGGGCTGGTGTTCCTGCTGATTGTGGGGGCGGGGTCGTGGGCGGTGCAGAAAAGCTAGGCAACAAGCGGCAGGGAAAGAGCGGCCAGTGATGAAGCGGCCGGTGAAAGACGGTTAGCCTGGAGCCGATTACCGAACGGAGAAGAAGCCTTGATTCTCGAAGTGGCGCAGTTGCAGGTGAGGTCCGGCGAAGTGAATGCATTTGAGGCGGCGATGCGCCAGGCTGCGCCGGTCATCGCGGGAGCCGCTGGCTACATCGCGCACGAATTGCGGCGCTGCGTCGAGAGGCCAGGCCGGTATCTGCTGCTGGTGCGGTGGGAGACGCTGGAGGCGCACACGGTCGGCTTCCGCGAGTCTCCTGCCTTCGCCGAATGGCGGGCGATCATCGGGCCGTTCTTTGCTGCGCCGCCGGTCGTGGAGCATTACGAGGGCGTGCTGGCGTGGCCGCCGGCGAGCTAAGAGGCGGTCAGCGAAGAACCGGTTAACAAAAACGTCCTACTTCGCCGCTGCCTGCAGCGTTCCATTCGCGCGGTCGATCGCTTCCGTTAGTACCGTCATCTGTGTCTGGGCGCGGCTCAGATCCTTCGCGTCGATGGCTTCGTTGACGCCGGGAATCACCACAGCCGCGTAGCCGGTGTACTCACCCGGCGCGTAGATGGTGTGCTTGAACCAGGGACGCCCGGGCAAACCCTGTTCGGACAGGAAGTCTTCTTCCACGGCGCGCAGCTGCGTGTTGAGCGCGGCCAGATCGGCGGTGGACCAGGAGGCAGGATGCTCCTGCTTCTGCTTTACCTGCTCGGCCAGTTGCGTGAATTTCTGCGCGGCGGACTCAGCCGGCGCAAAATCGAGGCCGGTTATGCCCGCCTCTTTGGCCTTTTTCTGCGCCGCGGTCAGATATGCGGTCAGCTCTTTGCCGTAGGTCACATAATCGTAGGGCAGCACATCGGCATCGGCCATATCGAGCATTTCGAGGCCGAAGACCCGCGCCATTTCCTGCTCGTAGACGAAGGTTGGGTCGGCGTTCATCGTGAACCAGGCGTAGTCGTCGTAGACGGAGTGGTAGACGCCATAGGGTCCGCCCGATCCAACATCGGTGGAAGGAACGCCGAGGTGCTGGATGAACGGCGTGTAGTCCGAGCCGCTGCCCAGATCGCCAATGCGAACGTCGTTGCCGAGGTTCGCGGCGTCGTGTGCTTCGTGCTCTTCATCGGGACCGTGGCGATGCGCAGCCTCGTCAGCCTGCGTCTTCTTCCACACTTCGTAAACCGTGCCGCCTTTGGGACTGGGCACTTGCTTCGTCACATTGCGAACGAACTCCTTGAGCGAGGGCACAGCGGCGGCCTCGAAGTTGGGGCCGGAGACGCCGACGTCGGTGTTGAAGTACGCGACCGCGTGGGCGAGAGGTTTCGCGTGATCCTCAGCCCATTCCGTCGAGCCGATCAGGCCTTCTTCTTCCGCGTCCCAACTGCAGAAAACGATGCGGCGCTTCGGCTTCCACCCCTGTTTCAACAGCGCGCCGACGCCATGCACGGCTTCGAGCATGGCCGCGGTGCCGCTGTTGGGATCGACCGCGCCGTAGACCCATGCATCGCGATGATTGCCGGCGACGACCCATTCATCGGGGAAATCGGTGCCGGCGACCGTGCCGCTGACGTCCCAGATGGTGCGGTATTGATAATCCATTTTCAGCACCATGTGAACCTTCACTCCGGGACCGATGTGATACGTGAAGGGCAGCGCGCCCTGCCATTCGCGCGGCGCGTCAGGCCCGCCGAGTGCCTCGAGAATCGGCGAAGCGTCGTGATACGACAGCGGCTCGGAAGGGATCTTGGGCATGTTAGCGGCGTCTTCCGGTTTCAGCAGCTTGTCCGCGGGCAGATCGGGACGCGAAGCGATGCCGGGCGTAAGCGCGTCGCCCGGATACTTGAACAAATACTGCACCGCGCCGCGCTGGACCGCGGTCGCGGGACGCCACGGGCCTTTGGGATACGCATCGCCGCGGTAGTAGCCGTCATCCGCCGGATCGGAATAGATGAGGACCCCAGCGGCTCCGCGCTGCTGCGCGATGTAGACCTTGACGCCGCGGAAATTGCCGCCGTAGCGGCAGAGAATGATCTTGCCTTTGAAGTCGACGCCCATTTCGGCGAGCTTGTCGTAGTCGGCCGGACGGCAGTAGTTGCCGTAAACCACTTCGCCGGTCACATCGGCGGAAGGCGATGATCCATTGAAGGCGGGCGTCACGCGCGGATCGTTCTGGAACGGCTCGTTGCCGTCGATGTGCTCGGGGACCGGACCCGTCATCAGCAGCTTGCCGTTCGCATCCCACGCCTGCACTTTCACCGAGATGGGCATATTGAGCCAGGCTTTGTACTCCTGGATGTCCGTTTCGAGGCCGGCCTCTTTAAATTTCCCGGCAACGTACTCGGCCGTTTTGTGATCCTCAGGCGAGGCGGCGATGTGGGGCTCGGCCGTCAGCGTCCTGAGCTCTTCGCCGGCCAGTTTCGCGTCGGGAACGGCGAGAAAGGTCTGGTCGGTCTTCGCCTGCTCAGCCGCGAAATCGCGATAGCCGAATACGGCCGGCTGGGTCGACGACTGGCCGCTGAGGAACGCAAAGGCAGAGACCAGGAAGGCGGCGAGAAGCGCGGAAACTCGGGAAGGGATCAACGAGGAACTCCTCGATTGCAGGGATGGCTGCGCGAGTAAGGAGACAGGGTATCACTCGCAGAGGGCCGGCAGACGGGAGCCGCTGTCCGGCGCGTGAAGCTCGCGAACCCGATCGCGTCTTCGAACTGCTCAGGCTGCCGGCGCGACGGGTTCACCGCAGTGGGCGCAGCGCTTTGCCGCCAGCGGAATGTCCGTAAGGCATTCCGGGCAGGGACGCGTGGGGGGCGGCGCGGCCTTGGCCGGCTGGAACTTCTTCAGCAGCGCGTTAATGGGCAGCACGAACAAGAAGTAAACGGTGGCGGCGATCAGCAAAAAGGAAATGACGTCGTTCAGGAAGTCGCCAACCATGAACTTGCCGCCGTGCAGATCGAACTGAAAGCTGTGGAAGTCCGGCTTGTGCACGATGGCGGAGATGAGGGGGTTGATGACATTCTTCACCAGCGAATTGACGATGGCGGTGAAGGCTGCGCCGATGATGACGGCTACGGCGAGGTCGACCACATTGCCGCGCAGGATGAAGTCACGAAAACCTTTCAGCATGACAGTTCCCTCCCGGAAGAATTGGCGGCAGGCTGAGCGTGGCGATGGGAGCCCTGCCGGCGACGATTGTAACTTGAACTTACTATGATGCGCCCTGTTTGGAGGATCGGGCGCGCATGTGACCGTCAGGCCTGGTCCTTGCCGTCCGCCTCCTCGTCGCGCATGCGGGTGCCGACGCGCGGACCCTCCGCGGTGTGGATGCCCCACGCCATGCGCGGCGTGTTGTGAGCCATGCCGTAACGGCCGTCGGGGGCGAGCAGGATGATGCCGCCGTGGCCACCGAGCCGGCGATGCAGGTAGCTGATCGCGTCGGGCGCGACTTGCTCCGGCGAGCGGCCGGCGAGGACGTGGTCCGTCGCCCATTTGCCGAGCACCAGCTTCATGATGGGTTCACCCCACCCGGTAAGCGAAACGGCGGCGCTGGCGTTGTCTGCATAGCAGCCGCAGCCGATGAGCGACGAGTCGCCGACGCGGCCCGGAGACTTGTTCAGGGTGCCTCCGGTGGAAGTAGCTGCGGCCACCCGTCCCTCGCTGTCGACCGCGACGGCGCCCACGGTATCGTGCGACTGCTGGCTGGGGCTGCCGGTGAACGTGGCGTCGGGCACGCCGGAGCGCTCGCGGCGCTGGGCTTCGGCGAGGCGCTCGCGCTCGCGATCGAGCACCAGATCGGCGTTGTCGATGAGCGGCATGCCATGGGAGGCGGCGAACTCCTCGGCGCCCTGGCCGACGAAGTAAACGTGATGGCTCTTGTCGAGAACGAGGCGCGCGGCCTGGATGGGGTTGCGGATCCGCTCGACGCAGGCAACGCCGCCGGCGCGGAGCGTGGCGCCATCCATGAGCAGAGCATCAAGCTGCACGCGGCCATCGCGGGTCAAAAAACTGCCCCGTCCGGCATCGAAGGCGGGGTCGTTCTCCATCACGGTCACGGCAGCTTCAATGGCGTCGACGGCCGATCTGCCGCGCTCGAGCAGGCGCCAGCCTTCCTGGAGCGCGTCGAAGACACCCTGTTCGTGGGCCTCGAGCTGGTCGTTGGGGATATCCCACGCGCCGCCGTGAACGAGCAGTACCGGAGAGCGAGTCATAAACATGGGATTGTATCGGTTTGCGCGGGGCGAGTGCACATGGGAACCATCGCCGCAGTCTCAAGGGGTTCGCCGGAGTTGCCGATAAGCGGGACAGCCATGAGCAACCAGGCCATCGACGCAGAACGCCGCAGCAGCCCGCGCTTTGCCTGCGCCGGAGAAGCGGAGATCGTGTTGCCGGGAGGCGGTTTGCGGTTCACGGGGACGATTCGGGACCTGAGCATCGGCGGATGCTTCCTGGAGACGCAATGCCGGCTGGAACGCGGAACCAGCGTGGAGATCTGGATGTGCGCCCAGGGCATGCCGCTGCGGATGGCTGCCAACCTGGTGGTGAAGCGCGAGACCGGCGTGGGATTCCGCTTTTATGGCGTGACCGGGCGGAAGATGGACATGATTCGCGGCCTGATGGCGGAGCTGGCCGAAGAAAGGGCCGAGCGAGAGAACGGGCCACGAGACGAGGCCGGGGGCGATGCGCATCCGGCAGAAACGAAGACGACGCCGTGCGGGTGCAGGGCTGTTGCTGTCTCGGGGCGGCGCAGAGGGTGGCGGCATCTGCTGAACTGCATGGCGAACCGGCTGCGCGGAGCGATTGCGCGCAGCTGAATGGCGGGTTGACGCCGCGCTAAAGGCTATGGCCGACTGCGTGTTCCTTCGGCAGCAGCGCTCGCGCGACCAGGGACAGCCCGAAGCAGACGAGCAGGCACTGCTCCAGCAATTGCGGCTCGTAGCGCCATGCCAGCACAGCGAGGCAGAGCGCGTACCCGACGGGAAGTATCTCTGCAAGGGCGGCTGCGAGCCACTGCGGGTGCGTGGGCGGAGATGGAATGCGCGGGCGCACCGTCGGCAACAGGCGCGGCACGCGCTGGCGGTACTCCGCGTAAGGCGCGCCGAGCTGGCGGGCGAGGAAATCCTCCTCCGTCAGGATGAGCCGGAAGTAGAAGACGGCAATCGCCACGAGGAAGACCGCCGCACCCGAGGGCGGCATCAGAATGGAGACGCCGAGCGCGAACAGCACGGAACCGAGATACAGCGGGTTGCGCAGGTGACGGTACGGTCCCGCGACCATCACCTGCCCGGCGTGCAGATCGCCGGAGTGCACTACGGAGGCGCCGAGGCAGGCTGTGCCCCACAGCCGCAGCGCGGCTCCCGCCACGGCGAAGAAGATGGCAAGGCCGGTGACGACCATCGTCGCCTGCTCGAGCGGCAGCCAGCGCCAGTTGGCCAGCGTGGTGCAGAGCGCCAGCCATGCGGTGGTGTGCGGGCCGGCGACGGCGCCCAAGCGCGATCCTGTCGTCAGCCAGGGCGCCCAGAAACCGAGGCAGTAGAGCGCGGCGATGATCCAGACGCGGAAACGGAATTCGAACTCGGTGGCTTTCATAGGGACAGCGGTGAAGCGGTCAGCAGAAAAACGGCCAGCGATCAGGCGGTCAGCGGTGAAACGGTCAGCGAAAGCGGCCAGCGAAAAGGCGGCTGCGAAGACACTCGAGTGGAGCGGTTGCAGACTATTTTAGTGCGTCTCGCAGCAGGCCGTGGGCGGCGGCGAGCCGGGCCTCGGCCTGATCGCGATGGAGGCCGAGGCGATGCATGACGGCGGCAGTTTTGACCGATCCAGCCTGATGCAGCAAGGCCGCCGCATCCTCCTGCGCGAGACCGGTGATGGCAGCGACGATGCGGGAGGCGCGATCGTCGAGCTTCGTGTTCGAGGGCCGGACGTTGACCATCAGGTTGCCGTAGACGTAGCCGAGCCGCACCATCACGCCGGTGGAGAGCATGTTGAGCACGAGCTTCGTTGCGGTGCCGGCCTTCATCCGCGTCGAACCGGTGACGACTTCCGGACCAGTGTCGGGCGTGATGGCCAGATCGGCCGCCTGGGCCAGCGGCGATCCGGGCACGCAGGTGAGCGCGACCGCCAGAGCGCCCTGAGCGCGCGCGTAGTCCATGGCCCCCAGGACGTAGGGCGTGCGGCCGCTGGCGGCGATGCCGACCAGCGCGTCGCGAGCCGAGAAGCCCAGCTCTTCCAGATCGCGCGCTCCCCCTGCGCGGTCGTCTTCGGCGCGTTCGGTGGAGCGGCGCAGCGCGATGTCGCCGCCGGCGATGACGCCCTGCACCAGTTCCGGAGGCGTGTTGAAGGTGGGCGGACATTCTGAAGCATCGAGCACGCCGAGCCGGCCGGAGGTGCCTGCGCCGATATAGAAAAGGCGCCCGCCGTTTTCGATACGGGCGGCAATGGCGTCGATAGCGGCGGCGACTACAGGCAATACGCGCCCCACGGCATCGACGGCCTGGCGGTCGGCGGCGTGCATGACCTGGAGCATCTCCGCCGTGGAGATTTCGTCGAGCCGTTCCGATGCGGGGTTGCGGGCTTCGGTGGGCAGATGCGCGAGATCGACCATCAGAGACGAGGATATCGTGAGTCAGCGAGCCAGCAGAACTGGCAGCCGGGGCACCCGTTGGCGGCGAGGCAGCTGCATGCCGATCCGCGCCGAAGGATTGCGTGCGGATGTTGGGGCAGGTTGCTCCCCATAAACTGAGAGAATGCCGCCGATTGTCAATGCGCAGCAGATCGCCAAACGCTTCGGCGCAACGCCACTCTTTCACAACATTGGATTCGCGGTTCATGACGGCGACCGCATCGGCCTGATCGGGCCGAACGGCGCCGGCAAGTCGACGCTTCTGGCGATTCTCGGGGGGGAGCAGGAACCGGATTCGGGTGAAGTCGCCATCCGCAAGCGCGGCCGTGTTGGTTACGTGCATCAGATTTCGGATTTCGCCGCCGGAATCTCGGTTCGCTCGGTCATTGAATCCGCCCTGCTGCGTGCCGGCGTGCCGGAATCCGAGCGCGAGCAGCGTTTGCGCGGAACCCTGGGGCGCGCCGGCTTTGTCGAATCGGGGCCGTCAGGCGTTCCCTTCTCCGCCGAGGCGGCAACGCTGAGCGGCGGCTGGCGCAAGCGCCTCGCCATCGCGGAGGGACTGGTCACCGAGCCGGACCTGCTCCTGCTCGATGAGCCTACGAATCACCTGGATATCGAAGGCATCGAGTGGCTCGAGGGCCTGCTCGGGGCAGCCTCGTTCGCCTTCGTCGTCGTATCGCACGATCGCCGCTTTCTCGAAAACACCGCGAACGAAATCGTCGAGCTCAACCGCATCTATGCGGACGGCCTTCTGCGCGTGCAGGGCAGCTATTCCAGGTTTTTGGAGGAGCGCGAGGCGTGGCTGGAAGCAGAGAAGCGAGCGCAGGAGAGCCTGCGTAATCGGGTCCGCACGGAGATCGAATGGCTGCGCCGCGGCCCCAAAGCTCGCGCGACCAAAGCCAAAGCCCGGATCGACAATGCGAATGCTCTCATCGCTCAGTTGCAGGACTCCGAATCCCGCAGCTTTTCGTTGACAGCAGGCATCGCCTTCGACGCGACCGAGCGCCAGACGAAGCGTCTCATCGAACTGGAAGACGTCGCCCTTACGCTGGGAAACCGCGAAATCCTGCGGAGCGTCACGTTCAGCCTCATCGCCGGACTTCGTTTGGGACTGGTTGGGCCCAACGGCTCAGGGAAAACCACTCTGCTCCGCGCCATGACCGGCGAACTGCCCATCACTGCCGGTCGGCTTCGCCGCGCCAGCGCGCTGCGCGTCGTCTATTTCTCGCAACTGCGCGAGCTCGACGAATCGCTGACACTGCGCCGCGCGCTCGCCCCCGACTCGGATTCCGTCGTCTGCCAGGATCGCGTCGTGCACGTCGCCGGGTACGCATCCCGCTTTCTGTTTACCAGCGAGCAGCTCAATCAGCCGGTCTCCCGGCTGAGTGGAGGCGAGCGCGCCCGCGTGCTCATCGCGCGCCTGATGCTCCAGCCGGCGGACGTCCTCATTCTGGACGAACCCACCAACGATCTCGACATTCCGACGCTCGAGATTCTCGAGGAGGCGCTGCTCGAGTTTTCCGGGGCGCTCGTCCTCGTCACCCACGATCGCTACCTCCTCGACCGCGTCACCAACGCCGTTCTCGGACTCGACGGCCGCGGCGATTCCGCTCTGTTTGCCGATTACGTGCAATGGGAGGAATGGCGGGCTCAGATCTCCGCACCTTCGGCATCGCCTGCACCCGAGCGGCAGCCTGCATCAGACGCTCCTTCGGCTCCTGGTCCGAAGAAGAAGCTTTCGTACCTCGAGCAGCGCGAATACGACCGGATCGAGGCTCGCATCGAAGCCGCCGACCAGCGCCTCGCCGAGGCCCGGGCTCGCGTCGACGACCCCGTTGTCGCCATCAACGCTGCCGCGCTCACTGACGCCCTGGCCGACCTGGCCGCTGCCCAGTCGGAACACGATGCGGTGCTGGAGCGATGGCTGGAACTGACCGAGAAGATCGGCGGATAAGACGCCGGGGATCCGCCCAGTTAGAGACGAAAACCCCCGAACTTGAGTGCCTAAGTCGGCTGGTAAGTGATGTGTTATCAGGAAGCCTTAGCGCCGGGGCGCCAGGCCTTTGACACCTTTGCTAACAGAGTGGTAATTAGTCGAAGACTCGGCGATCCGCCGGGGTTTGTTACAGCCTACTCATCCCAACACAAGGAGGAATCCCCCTTATGAAGAAGAGCAGTCTCTTCATCGCCCTGGCCGCGTTGTTTATGTTGTGTCCGCAGACGCAGAAGGCAGAAACCACCCATGCCTCCATGGTTCCGTGGGCCAGCAGCCCGGGCGTCGTTTTGTGCGGTCCGGGCCTGGTGTACCGGTGCACGCCCAAGGGATGCTTTTGCGTGAAGCCGTAAGTTAGAAGCAGCCGCTGCCGGGACCGATTTACGGGACCGGCAGCGCGCTGTGGGTTTGGGCCGAGCCTGCAAGGACCGGCCCCGCGTGCGTCAGACCAGTTCGCGGACCCGCTCGTGCATCTGGGTGAGGGCGATTTTGGTGCGGTTCGGCTCTCCTCGCAGCAGGGCTTCGGCGAATTTCTCCGCCTGGCCGAGTTTCACTTTCGGCGGCATGGGCGGCGTGAATTGATCGACCACGGCTTCAATGAGCATGGGGCTCTGCGTGTTGACGACGTTGTCGAGCTGCGCCGCGCACTCTTTCGGCTCCTTGATCTGGATGGCGGCGATGCCGCAGCCGCGCGCGATGGTGACGAAGTCGGCGGGGTAGAGGTCGCAGGCGTACTCGGGATTGCCGAGGAAGATCATCTGCTCCCACTTGATCTGGCCGAGGGTGTTGTTCTTGATCACAATGATCTTGATGTTGAGGTTGTAGGCGGCGATGGTGATGAGCTCGCCCATCAGCATGCTGAGGCCGCCGTCGCCGATGATGCAGTAGACGGGGCGGTCGGGATACGCGACCGCTGCGCCGATGGCGTAAGGCAGGCCGCAGGCCATGGTGGCGAGGTTGCCGGAGCAGCTGTGCATCTGGCCCTGGCGCGCCGGCACGTAGCGCGCCCACCACGTGGTGATGGTGCCCGAGTCCGACGTGACAATGGCGTTGGCGGGGATGCGCTTGCCCAGCTCCCAGCCAATGACCTGCGGCTTCATGGGGGTTTCCATGTAGGTGCCGCGCTTCTCCATCAATTCTTCCCAGTCCTTCTTGGCCTTTTGCGCTTTCTTCAGGAAACCCTTGTCGTGCGGCTTGAGCAGCGGCATCAGGGCGCGCAGGCACGGCCGGGTGCTCCCGATCAAGCCCACGTCGGCGGGATAACGCAGGCTGATGCGCTGCGGGTTGATATCGATCTGGACGCACCGGGCGCTGCCCGGCTCGGGCAGGAATTCGATGTAGGGGAACGACGTGCCGATCATGAAAAGCGTGTCGCAGTCCTCGAGCGCGTTCTGCGATGGTTCCGTGCCGAGCAGGCCGATGCCGCCCGTGGTGTAGGGGCTGTCGTCAGGGACGGCGGCTTTGCCGAGCAGCGCCTTGATGATGGGCGCGCCGAGGATCTCCGCGACCTGCTCGAGCTCGGCGGTGGCGTGGAGCGCACCCTGCCCGACGAGAATCGCGATGCGCTTGCCGCGGTTCAGGATGTCGGCGGCGTGCTCCAGATCGACGCGCGAGGGCAGGTGGTGGTCGATGGTGGGCGTGGCCGTGGTGTGGTGCGGCGGGTTGCGCTCGGAGCGGCCCTTCTTGACCGACTGCACCTGGATGTCAACAGGAATGGTGATGTGCGCGACGCCGCGCTTCTCGAGCGCGGTGCGGATGGCGAGGTCGGCGATGGCTTCCATGTGCGCGCCGCTCATGATGCGCTCGTTGTATTCCGTGACGTCGACGAAGAGTTTGTCGAGGGCGACGTCCTGCTGGGTAAACGTGCCGATGAGGTCGGAGTGCTGCATCCCGGTGATGGCGAGGACGGGGTGGCCGTCCATTTTGGCGTCGTAGAGTCCGTTGAGCAGGTGAATGCCGCCGGGGCCGGAGGTGGCGATGCAGACGCCGAGCCGGCCGGTGAACTTGGCATAGGCGCAGGCGGCAAAGGCCGCCGCTTCTTCGTGGCGCACGTGGATGAAGCGGATGCGGTCTTTGGCCTGGCGCAGTGCCTCGAAGACGCCGTTGATGCCGTCACCGGGGATGCCGAAGATCGTGTCCACGCCCCACGCAAGAAGGCGCTCGACCAAAATGTCGGATGCATTCATGATTGTGTCCTCGGTGACTTGGAAGCGGACAGGGAGGGGGCGGTTGCAGGTTGCCGGTTACAGGCTGCAGGAGGCAGGTCCGGGGCTCGGGACGGGGTGTGCGCGAATTGGCGTGGAAAAGGGGCCGAATGTCGCGCATCTTCGCGGGTGCGGCTGGATTGCTCTTTGCGCCAACGGCGGGCGCAAAGAAATACCGATGCTTCGCTGAGGATGACTTGGCGTTGGTCGCGCGATTCTTCCGAGTCGCGCGCTACGGCTGGAGCGGTTCTCCCATCACCACCCCGCTCAGCTTGTCTTCCGCCATGGTGTGGTTGAAGGCGGCAACCTCATTCGCGAGCCAGTCGTTAAATTTCTTCAGCGCGGCTGTGTATTCGGGCTCGAGCAATTTCTGCTGATCGAGCAGCGCGGGCGTGGGCGCGTCGTCTCCGCCCTCGAGACCGGCGGCCAGAGCGAAGAGATGCTCGCGAATCCGATCGGGGACGCGCAGCATCGACTCCGCCGCGCCGGGGTTGCTGGTCATCGCGGCCTCGACGGGCTTGATCGATTTCTCAAGCGCATCGATCGCGGCGTTGACGGCCTTCTCCTGAGGCGAGCCTTTCACCGCCAGAAGCAGCGCGTCGAGCTGGGCGTGGATGGCGTCGAGGCGATTGAGCGCGACATCGAGCTGCGAGAGCTGGTGCAGAACGGCCTGCGCGACCTCGAATCGCTGCTGCATGGCCGCGGGATCGGCGTGGGACGCCGGATCGTTCTCCACGGTGATCTTCTGCGTGGCGGACTGGCCGCCGACGGTGAGCGTCGCGGTGTAATCGCCGGGCGGCAGCATCGCGCCGGCGAGCGGGCCTTTGTCAAAGTCCTTGCCGCCCTCCCAGCGCACCGGGCCGTCGGCGCGCAGGTTCCACCAGACACGCTGCAGGCCAGGCTTCGTCGGTACCCAGGGAATCTCTTTCGGCTTCTCAGCGGCTGCTTCTTCTTCCGGCGGCGGCTGCTGCGCGGTCTGCGTGGGCGTGGCCGGATGCCCAGCCTGCGCCTCGTGCTGCTCGGTCTGCGACTTCTCGGATGCGCCCTCGGGCGGAACGGCGGGCGGCAGATCCTCTTCCTGCGGGGGCGCTTCGTCGGGCTCGAGCGGGTGCATGCCCTTCATGGTGCGGACGACGCGGCCCTGCGCGTCTTTGATGACCAGCTCGCCCGGCTCCTTCACTTCCTTGGCGAGCGAGTAGCTGAGCTGCGCGCCCGCGGGAGGGTTCTTGCCATAGAACGCGGCGTCGCCGAGCTCCTCGACCTGCGACCACGGCCAGAAGCGCAGGGCTGCCGCCGGCGGATAGAGATGGACCGTCTCCTGCGCCTGCTCGGGCGTGAATTGCTGGAAGGGCGTCAGGTCGTCGAGGATCCAGAGCGAACGGCCGTGCGTGCCGACGACGAGATCGTTCGTCTCGGCGTTGAGCTGCACGTCGTAGACCGCGGCGTTGGGCAGGCCGAGTCCGAAGAGATACCAGTGCGCGCCCGAGTCCCACGTGACGTAGAGCCCATTCTCGAGCCCCGCATAATACATGTGCGGATTGCGCAGGTCGCGGCGCACCACATGCGCGCAGGCCCCGGGCAGATTGCCGGTGATGGAGTGCCACGCAGCGCCATAGTTAGAGGTGCGGAAGAGATACGGCTTGAAGTCGCCGCTGAAGTGGGCGTCGACGGCGATCGTCACCGCACCGCCGTCTTCAGGATCGACGTCGATGGACTCGATGCGGGACCACGCGGGAAGATTGGGAATCGCCGCGGTTACATTTTTCCACGTCGCGCCGCCGTCGCGCGTCACTTGTACTTCCCCATCGTCGGTGCCGGCCCAAATCGTCTTCGGATCTTTCGACGCAGGCGCGATGACGAGGATGGTGTCGTAGTATTCCGCGCCGGAGTTGTCTTTGACGACAGGGCCGCCGGAGGATTGCTGCTTCTCCTGGTCGTTGCGGGTGAGGTCCGGGCTGATCGCCTTCCAGGTGCGGCCGCGGTCTTCGCTCCTGAAGACGACCTGCGCCCCGGCGTAGAGGGTCTTGCCATCCTGCGGCGAGACGGCGAAGGCGGCGTTCCAGTTGAAGCGGTAAGGCGTGCCGGCGACGCCTGCGCCCGCCATGTCGCGCGGGTAGGGCTCGATGTCGTGCACCTGCTGCGCGGCGCGATCGAAGACCATGAAGACGCCGTTTTCGGTGCTGTTGTAGATGAGGTTGGGGTCGTCGGGCGCCGGGATGGCGTAGATGCCGTCGCCCCCGTTCAGGTCGAACCAGGTGCGGTCGGTGATGCCATTGGGATCTTTTGTGCGGCTGGGCCCGCACCATGCGCTGTTGTCCTGCAGACCGCCGCAGATGAGATAGGGCGACGGACCCGATGCGCTCACATGGTAGAACTGCGCGATGGCGAAGTTGTGGACGAAGGCCCAGTGGGCGCCGTTGTCGCGGGAAATGGCGATGCCGCCGTCGTTGCCATCGATGATGCGGCCGCTGCCGGCGGGGTCGAGCCACATGGTGTGGTAATCGACGTGAATCTGTTTGGCGATGGCCGCGAAGGTGTGGCCGCCGTCCTTCGATTCCTCGAGATTGTTGGAGATGGCGAAGACGTGGCTGGGATCGGTGGGATCGACGGCGATGTGCGAGAAGTAGAACGGACGCGCGTCGGCCTCCTCATCTTTGCTGACGAGGGACCAGTGGTCGCCGGCGTCGCCTGAGCGCCACACCACGCCTTCGGTCGAACCCATGACCGCGTAAACGACGCTTGGATCGCTGGCGGCGATGGCGAGGCCGATGCGCGCGACGGGCTTCGACGGCAGGCCATGACCGCTGAGGCGCTGCCAGGTCGTGCCCTGGTCGATGGAGCGATAGATTGCGTCCTCCGGGCCGCCGTCGGAGTAACTCCACGGGGTGCGGCGAAAGCGATAGGCCGCGGCGTAAAGCACCTGTGGGTTTTTCGGATTCATGGCGAGGTCTGAGATGCCCACGCTCGGCCCGAGGGAGAGGACCTTTTGCCAGGTTTGACCGCCATCGGTGGTGCGGTAGACGCCGCGGTCGTCGCTGTCGGCGTAAGGATTGCCCATGGCCGCGACGACCACTGTGTCCGGATGGACGGGATCGATGGCGATGGCCGCGATCTGGAAACTCTGCTCGAGGCCCATGCGCTTCCAGTGCTTGCCGGCGTCGGTGGATTTGTAGATGCCGTCGCCGTACGAGACATCGTTGCGGACGTTGGCTTCGCCGGTCCCCGCCCAGACGATGTTGGGATTGACGGGATCGACGGCGAGCGCGCCGATGGAGGCGACGCTTTCATGCTGGAAGAGCGCCTGCCAGGTGGCTCCGCCATCGGCCGTGCGGAAGACGCCGCCGGCGGCCGCGCCCACGTAGTAGATGCCTGGCTTCCCGGCGACTCCCGCGACCGCCGTGACGCGTCCCCCGCTGATGGCGGGGCCGATTTCGCGGAAACCGACGCTGCGGCGCACCACCATGGGCAGCTCCGTGCGTCCTTCGTCGTTCGCCTGCTGCGCACCGGCGATGCCTTCGAAGGGAACCGCCGGCGGAGGACCCTGCTGGGCAGCGGCAAGGGCGGGGCAGGCGATGGAGGCGGCGAGAGCGAACAGGCACAGCGGCGCTCGCATCGGTGAGCGACGGCAAACGTTCATGGGGTCTGTCCTGAGGTGCGGGGAATCAAGCCGGAGTGTACCACTCAGGATGGCGTGGACCGGCCATCCAGGCGACTGTGCTTCGCGCAGGCTAAGGGCAGCCGAATCCCGCATCTGTGAGCATCACGCCGATGAGGGGCACCCGAGGGTGCCCTTTCCGGTTCGATCGGTCAATGCGCCTTAGGCGACGGAGAGCGATTGCAGCGTGGCGATGGCGCTCTGATCATGGCGGCCGGGATCGATCTGCAATTCGACCACGGCGACGTCGGGCAGAAAGACGGCGTAGTCCTCCACTTCGACGGTTGAGCCGCTGGGGCTAAAGTTCCACTGCTGGCGGGCGATTTCGCGCGTATCTCCGCGGACGGAGGTTGTGGAGAGGCGAAATTCCTGGGAGCGCTCGTACTTCGCTTCCCGAAATTCGAGGCGAATGCGGCGCACCACCGTCGGTTTATCGAATTTGAGGCGGATGGTTTGCGGCCCGGGCGCGGCGGCGCGCCATCCTTCTCCATTGCCGCCATGCAACGCAACCTCAAAGGGATGAAGGGGATCTTCAGACGAGATTTCGAGCGCGGCGAGGTCCTTGATATCGAGCCAGGTATCGAGGGGGGAACGCTGGCCGGATTCCGGTGCGGACAACGGCGTCTTGCGCATCGGCGTGGGCTCCTTTATTGAGTGAGATGCGGGGAGGGCAGGGTTGAGGAATCAGGGGTTAGGGATCGGGTCATTAGGACCAAATATATTTTTGGCGAGGGTATGCAGGATGGGCGTCTGGAGTGCATCCAATTGCGCACAGGCATGAACCGGCCTGGTGTTTCCGCACAATGACCACAGGGGCGAATCGATCCGCCGTCCGGCTGTGAGCGGGTGTTGATCGACGGGACTTTTAACCCTGGGGGCCTTATGAAAAACCATTGGATGATCTTTGGCGCAACCATACTGGCGGCTGTTACGGCGGCGGCGCAGGTGGGCGTGGCGCGGCCGGTGATCGCGACCGAGAACGCGACGGCCGTGCAGTCAAACGCGGCGCATGTCTATGTGTCCATCACGCCGAAGGACAGCAGCAACTACGAAGTGGCGGGCTACACAGCAGCCGCGAACGGCCAGTTGACCGCGGTTGCGGGATCGCCGTTCGGCGAAGACGTCACCTATCTGACGACAAACGGAAAACAGCTGTTTGGCGCGAACCGCAACGGCGTGGACATCGACGCATACACGATGGAGAGCGACGGCGCGCTGACGTATGCCGCGGCGACGGACATCGTGCAGGGCAAGAACTGCGATACGGCGCTGTCGCTGTTTGTCGATCGCACCGGGGCGTCGCTCTATAACCTCGACTACGACGGCAACGAGTGCGCGAACACGACTTATCAGTCGTTTGCCATTGCTCCCACGAACGGCAAGCTGACGATCGTGGATGAGGCAGGGGCGAGCCCGGAGTTGGCGACTCCGCTCGAGTTTATCGCGAACAACGAGTTCGGCTATGGGGCGAGCTGCTACCACTTCATGCCGCTGATTTATGGATTCGCGCGCGGCAGCGAGGGAGCGCTGAAGGAGCTGAGCAGCCATCCCGCGCTGCCCATCGCTCCGGCGAATGAGAATTATTGCCCCGCAGGAGCGGCGGCGGATGCAGCGAATCACGTGGCGATCGCGGTGCAGCCGATGGCCGGCTACGGCACGACGGCGGGAGCGTTTCAGCTGGCGACCTACACGGCGAATGCGTCTGGAGTGCTGACGACCGCGAGCACGCACGCGAACATGCCCGCCGTATCGGTGGGCACAGTGACAAGCCTGGCGATGTCGCCGAGCGGCAACCTGCTGGCGGTGGCGGGAACGAACGGCGTGCAGGTGTTTCACTTCAACGGCGCGAATCCGGTGACGAAATATACCGGCGTGCTGGCGCAGGGCGAGATCGACGCGATTGCCTGGGACAAGAGCAATCATCTGTACGCTATTGGGCAGGCGGCGGGCAAGCTGTACGTCTTCACCGTGACGGCAACCGGCGCGAGCGAGGTGGCAGGATCGCCGTACAGCGTGAGCAGCCCGAGCAGCCTCGTGGTGGTGCCGGAATGAGGGATTAGGGAATAGGGATTGCGGCTATTCTGGTGCTCGGCGCGCGGGTGCGAATTCCGCGCGGCCCCGAGGGCGAGGATGGTCACGATCGAGCTGCCGAAACCGGTGCAGGCGCAGGCGATTGCGTCGGTGCAGAAATACTTTGAAGCAAAGATGCCGGAGCCGGTGGGCGAGCTCGCCGCGGGCCTGCTGATCAACTTCTTTCTCGAAGAGATCGGGCCGGTGATTTACAACCGGGCCATCGCCGATGCGCAGGCGCGCATGCAGCTGCGGCTGGGCGATTTGAGCGGGGAGCTGTTCGCGGATGAGTTTCAGTACTGGCCGCGCCAGGCGAAGCGGAAGAAGAAGTGAAGAAACCTGCAACCTGAAACGTGTGGCATCCCACGTCTGCGAACACCGCGCAGACATGGGGAACCCGGGCGGGTTGGGACCCGGCTAGATTTCCAGGATCACCGGCATGATGAGCGGGCGGCGGCTGGTGTTCTTCTGGATGTAGCGCTTGAGGTCGATGCGGATTTTTTCCTTGATGACGCCGTAGTCGGCCTTTTCTTCGGCGCTGGAGTTATCGAGCGTCTGCGTGACGACCTGGCGCGCGCCTTCCATCAGGCCGTTGTCGGCGCCCACAAAGCCGCGGCTCACCAGCTCCGGCTGGCGCTCGACTTTGCCGCTGAGCTTGTTGATGGTGAGGATGGGCAGGACAAAGCCGTCTTCCGAGAGATGGCGGCGATCGCGGATCACCAGGTCTTCGACCACATCGGACGATGAGCCGGAATCGATGCAGACGCGGCCGGCGGTGACCGTGCCGTTCTTGCGGGCGTTGTCGCGGTCCAGCTCAAGAACGTCGCCGTTTTCGATCACCAGAGCGAGGTCGATGACGCCCAGGCGCTGCGCCACTTCGGCATGCTTCTTCAAATGCCGGTAATCGCCGTGGATGGGAACGAAGAACTTCGGCCGCAGCAGGTTGATCATCAGCCGCTGCTCTTCCTGGCTGCCGTGGCCGCTCACGTGGATAAGGCCGTGGGAGCCGTCGTCGAAGATCACGTCGGCGTCGCGGCGCGAGAGGTGATCGATGACCCGGAAGATCGACTTCTCGTTGCCGGGAATGACGCGCGAGCTCAGCACGACGGTGTCCCCGGCGACGATCTTCGCGTGCTTGTGGTTGTCGACGGCGGCGCGGCTGAGCGCGCTCATCGGCTCACCCTGCGTGCCGCTGATGAGCACCATGACCTGCTCGGGCGCATAGTCGTTGATCTGGCCGGGATGAATCACCAGGCCGGCGGGCAGGTCGAGGTAGCCGAGGTCCTGTGCGATCTCCGATGACTCCAGCATGGAGCGGCCGACGATGGCCACCTTGCGGCCGTGATGGCGGGCCAGCTCGGTGGCGATGCGGATGCGGTAGATGGAGGACGAGAAGCAGCTGAAGAAGAGCTTCTTCTTCGTGCGCGCGAAAATCTCGTCGAGGCGCGGCTTCACGGCCCATTCGCTGGGCGTGTAGCCAGGACGGTCGACGTTGGTCGAGTCCTGCAGCAGGCACAGCACGCCGCGCTTGCCGATCTCCGCGAAGCGGTGCAGGTCGAAAGCCTTGCCGTCGGGCGGCGAGAGATCGATCTTGAAGTCGCCGGTGTGGACGATGGTGCCAACCGGGGTTTCGACGGCGAGCGCGACGCAGTCGACGAGCGAGTGCGTGACCCGGATGGGCTCGATGTTGAAGGGGCCGAGGGTAAAGCGCGCGCCGGGAGTGATCTCAATGAGCTCAGCGTCGTCCAGCAATGCGTGCTCTTCGAGCTTGCCCTCCACGTAGGCCAGGGTGAACTCGGTGCCGTAGACGGGAACGTTCAGCTCGGAGAGGATCCAGGGCAGGCCGCCGATGTGGTCTTCGTGCCCGTGGGTGAGGATGATGCCGCGGACGGAGGACTTGTTTTCGGTCAGGTACGAGATGTCGGGGACGACGATGTCCACGCCGAGCAGCTCGGACTCGGGAAACATGAGGCCCGCGTCGATGACGATGATGTCGTCTTTGTAGCGCAGGGCCAGGCAGTTCATGCCGAACTCGCCCAGCCCACCCAGCGGAATGATTTGTACTTTTGCGTCAGCCATAAGGAATTGCGCTCAGAGGGAGTCGCGCGGATCGGCGCAGGTTGATCGGGCGCGGTTGGTAAGATTCGTTCGAGCGAGAGAACGGCGGTGAAGAAACAGGATATCAGTGAGGGAGCGGGTCGGGGGTCGGGGACCGCTGAGGATCCCCACCCTGTCGCCTAAAGAGGGCGACAAGGATGGGGCACCCGGATTGGTGGAGTCCCACGTCTGCGAACACCGCGCAGACATGGGGCACCCGGGAAATTGGGAGTCCTGCTTACTGGCTTTCGGCCGAGGGGTAGTAGCCCTGCTTGGCGTCGACAGTGAGACCCGGCAGGCCTTCCACGCGCACCTCGATGTTGTGGTACTTGCCGCTCAGCGTGGGCTGGTGGCTGATGTAGTCGATGGTGTAGGCCGTGCGAACCGATTCGGTGATGTGCACGAACGCGTTCTGGATGCCGTTCTCCGTCATTTCCGCCTGCACGTCGCCGCCGGTGGGCAGGGCGAAGCGCGGCAGCACATTGTCAGGCTGGAGGAAGGGAATCTTCATGCGGTCGAGGTAACCGATACCCCACAGCGACGCGTCGCCGACTTCGGTGCCGGAGACGGAGATGTTGTTGCGCAGCAGGTATTCGAGGACTTCTTTGTAGCTGGCCTTGCTGCGGTAGTTCTTGCCGTCGCTCACGACGTAGATGATGCGCCGGCGCCCCTTGGGCTGGCTGGCGAGATGTTCGGCGGCAAAGAGGATGGCGTCGTTGAGCGGGTGGGCGGAGCGCTGCGGCACCTGGAAGCCGAGCGAATTGCCGGGATGCGGCGTCAGCGTCGGATCGGCAGCCTGGCCGTTGACCTGCGGACCCATGGTCATGGGATCGCCCATTTCGGGGACGCCCATCTCCTCGCCGGGCTTCTTGGCCATTGCGAGGGCAGCGGGCAGGCGTGAGCCTCCAGCGCCGGTGAAATCGGTGATCAGCCCGGGGCCGGTCCCGGAGTACGTGACCACCGCGACCGTGTCGGCCTGAGTGAGCGAGTTGGCGACGCCCGCGAGGCTCGTATTCACCTTCTGCATGATGTCGGCGGGCAGCGTGTCGTCGATGACGAAGGCGACGGAGAGGGGATAAGCGTCGGTGGTAAACCACCAGATGTTCTGGCGGACGCCATCCTCAAGAACGCGGAAGCGCCACCACGGCAGGCCGGCGACTTCGCGGTTGTGCTTGTCGCGCACGGTCACGGGGACGTCGACCACGGTGACGTTCCGGGTGATGGTCAACACGCCGTTGTCGCCGGAATTGCTTGTGGGCGGAGGAGGCGGAGGCGTGGGCCCAATCTCGCCCGGCTTCGGCATCATGGGCGGGTTCTTCTGGAAGTCGTCGGGGCCAGTGACGTCGGCCGGCTGCTGGACGGTGCCGGTGCTCTGATTCGGCGCGGCCTGGCCTGCATTGCTCTGATCCGGCGTCTGGTTGTCGGATTGGCCCGTGCCTTTGCCGGGCGCCACGTGGCTGGTCAGGCTGTTGAGCGAGTTCGAGGAGGACGACGATGGCGCCGGGGCGTTCGGGGCCGGCGCGTTGGGAGCCGGCGCATTGGGCGCGGACTGAGCCTGGGGCTGGGGCGCGTCGGGGACAGCCTGCGCTGCTGCTGTAACGACGAAACTTGCCGCCGCAAATGCCAGGGCGATCTGCCCAACTGCGCGTATCAACCGGCAACCTCCACTGTAACCCCCAAATCTTTCACCAAAACTCCGCAAAACGCGCCGATCCATGTTCGTATCTCCCAAATCGCGGCGGACAGCATCCATCGAGTTGAGATGCGGGGCCGGGCCGGGGCACATGCTGAAGGCGTATGCTCAAGACTACCAGAGCTTCGCTGGTGCTGTTCTGGTACCGTCCGGTCATCGCTTCCGTCTAAAAGGACATGGTCGTGCGCCCCCTGCGTTTTCTCAGTCTCACTTTCCTCGTGCTGGCAACCGCTGTTCCTCTGACGCGGGCCCAGGCCGCTCCGTCACCCGACGCTCCTCCGGTGAGCACGGTTCCCGCCGACAACACGCCCGTGGATACCAGCGCGCCGAAAGAAACGCTGCACGTGACGTCGAACCTGGTGACCGAGTACTTTACGGTGCGCGACAAGAAAAACGCGCTGATTCCCTACCTGACGAAGAATGACTGCAATGTGTTTGAAGACAAGCAGCCGCAGAAGATGACCAGCTTTTTGGCTGAGGCGAATCAGCCTCTGACACTCGGCATTCTGGTCGATACCAGCGGCAGCCAGCAATACGTTCTGCCGCTCGAGCAGCAGTCGGCGTCGGCCTTCCTGAAGCGCATTCTGCGGCCGAAAGATCAGGCGTTTATCGTCAGCTTCGACGTGGGGGTGAACCTCGAACAGGATTTCACCAACAATCTGCATGAGCTGGATCGGGCGATCAATAAGACCCAGATCAACACCGCGGCGGGAGGCGGATCGGCCGGCGTGCCGGGAATCGGGCAGGGACCGGTGCCGACCATCGGCGACCCCAAAGGCACGCTGCTCTACGACGCCGTTTATACCGTTTCGAACGACAAGCTGCGCTCCGAAAGCGGGCGCAAGGCGATGATTCTGCTGACCGATGGCGAGGACGAGGGCAGCCTGACCAAACCCAAAGGGGCCCTTGCCGCGGCGGAGAACGCCAACGCCATCATCTACGTGATCCTGATCGCCGACCGCGCCCAGTATTTCGGTTACGGCATGGGATATACCGGCGATATCGCCATGAAACAGCTGACGGAAGCCACGGGCGGCCGCGTGATCAACGTGGGCAACAACGGCAAGAAGCTCGAAGATGCTTTTGATCAGATCGAACAGGAACTGCGGACCCAGTACCAGCTGCAGTACATCCCGGCCAACCACGACATGAACGGGGCCTTCCGCAAGGTGGATGTGTTCTGCAAGGATCCGAGCGAAGAGCTGAAGGTGCAGGCGCGCAAGGGGTACTTCGCCATCGGCAGCCAGGACGACGACCAGTAGGGCAGAGCGCAGGGTTCAGGGAAGGATGGCGGTTGTCCAGGGCCAGCGGCTGCGGACGGCGTGCCACTCGTCCGCGGTGATCTCCCACATTTCCGAGGGGAAGCGGCCGGAGACATAGTCTTTCTCGAAGGTCTCGACCATCCGCATGCCGGTTTTTTCGGAGATGCGGCGGGAGGCGACGTTGGCGACGGCCTTGGGCGCGCGCAGGACGGAAAACCCCAGCGCATCGAACCAGTAATCGTTGACGGCGACGACCGCTTCCGTCGTCAGTCCCTGGCTTTGATGCTCGGGGACGAGCCAGAAGCCGCGGTTGTTGGTGTCGCCGCAGGCGAGGTGAATCCTGCCGATCAGTTGCTGCGGAGCCGACTGGAGGCGGAGGGTCCAGTGCCATGCCTCGCCGCGCTCCATGGCGGGCAGGGCGGAATCGCGCAGGTGCCCGAGGACGCCACCGGCGGGATAGGGCCACGGCACGATGGCGTCCAGGTAGCGCACGATCTCCCAGTGCGGAAAGAGGCGCTGGATTTCATCCGCGTCGGCCAGCGAAAGCGGGCGCAGGATCAGGCGCGGCGTTGCGAGCACCGGCGGCATGGCCTCAGGCTAGCAGAGGCATGCCGCAAGGACCGGGTGAGCTAGGACGGAGGCGCGCCGCCGGGCGAGCTGAGCATTCTGCCCTGGCCGGGCTTGACGTCTCCACAGTCGGAGCCGAGGAACTTCGATTTGATGGTGGAGTTCATCGACATGCCCTGGGGAATATTGCCTCCGCTCATGGTGGCGCTGGTAGTGCCGTGCATGCTCTCGTCGCTGTCGAACTGCATATCGACGTGGATGGCGGTCGTGATTCCCTGCTGGCCGGAGCAGGTGACGTCGGCGGTGTAGTGATGGCCATCCTGCTGGATGTTGGCATTCGAGCAGTTGGCCTCCAGATTTTGACGGCGGCCCTGCATGTTGTGGATCGCGTCTTTCCACGTATCCGGGGTCAGGCACGACTGGCTGCTGACGGTGCGCGGCGGCATATTCACCCCGTTGGGCATGCCGGACATCTGCACGGTGACGTCGTTTTGCCAGAGGCCCATCTTCATGGGCGGAGGCGTGAGGTCCGACTGGGCAGACGCGAGGGCGGCGAAGGAAAAGAGCAGCGGGAGCGTGGCGCGCAGAGCGAGACGAGAAATCATGTGGGTTTTCCTGGGCGGATTTGCCTGCACCGCAGCAGGGCTTGCGAGCGGTGAGCAGGGTTATAGCACAGCAGATCGGCGGCAGGCCATGAAAAGTTGATGTTGCCTACGCCGGCTGGGGGACTCCGGTGGCGAGGGGCAGGAGGGCCGCGCCGAGGATGCCGGCGTCGCCGCCGAGCTGGGAGGGGGCGACGTGGGTTTTGCCGGGCTCGAAGACATTGGGATCGGCGGGCATCGACATGCGGTAGACGTAGCTTCCCTCGCGCAGGGTCGCGAACATGCGCGTCGCGAAGAGCGGCCAGGCCGCCGCCGCGCCGCCGCCGATGACGTAGAGGGGCAGATCGAGCGCGTTGACCAGGTGAGCCAGCGAGAGCCCGAGGGCGAGGCCGGCTTCGTCAAAGATCTGGAGGGCGCGCGGATCGCCACCCGCAGCCAGCTGGGCGACGGCCGAGGAGGTGAGCGCGGCGTGCGTGGGCGCAGCGATGCCGAGCTGATGGGCGCGGCGCACGATGGCCGTGGCCGAGGCGTACATCTCGAGGCAGCCGCGCGCGCCGCAGGGGCAGCGAGGCCCGTCCGGCAGCAGGGGACCGTGGCCGGATTCTCCGGCGGCTCCGTGCATACCGTGCCAAATCCGGCCGTCGAGCACGATGCCCGAGCCCACGCCGGTGCCGAGGGTGTACATGCACAGGGAGCGAGCGCCAAAGGCGCGCCCGGCGCCAAGGATGCATTCGCCGTACGCGGCGAGGCTGGAATCGTGCCCGACGTGGACGGGCCGGCGCAGGCGCTGTTCCAGCTCCACCCGCAGACTAAGCCCGTCGAAACCGGGCAGGTTGGGCGGGTGGTGCAGGATGCCGGCGGGCAATTCCAGCGGTCCAGGACAGCCTACGCCGACGCCCAGCAGCCCGCGGCCATTTTGCCCGTCGACGATGCGACGGATGGCGTCCGCCATGTCGTCGAGGACGGCGTGCGGGCCGGCATCGAGGCGCGTCGGCAGCGCGATCGAGTCGAGACGCTCGCCGGCCGGCGTGATGGCCGCAATGCGGAGGTTTGTTCCTCCAAGGTCCACGCCGATGGAGTAAGAATTCATGAGCCTGGCGAAGTCCATGATACCGGAGTGCGGCACCGGAGGCCGAGGGCGGGCGCGCGCCCCAGGCCAAATCGCATATCATGGTCCGGGCGCGTGGTTCGTCTCGCTGCGGGCAGTCCGCGCGGGATGAGCCGCGACAAGCGCTCCAGGTCACCCGGCCCGGCATTGAACCGGGTAAGACCCCTCTGCACGAATCATTCCGGGAATCCATCAACCGATCACACGAAGGAGAGAAGTATGCAACGCACGGCGAGCGCCGTATGGCGCGGAGGTTTGAAGGACGGCAAAGGCACGATTTCCAGCCAGAGCGGCGTGCTGAAGGAAACGCAATATTCATTTGGAACGCGATTTGAGAGCGGCGTCGGGACGAATCCCGAAGAGCTGATCGCCGCGGCCCATGCGGGATGCTTCACCATGGCGCTGAGCGCGCAGCTGGGCAACGCCAATTTGACGCCCGAGTCGCTCGAGACGACGGCGGAAGTGAAGTTCGAGAAGACCGACGACGGTTTCGCGATCACGGCGATTCACCTGACTACGCGTGCGAAGGTGCCGGGCGCCAACGAGCAAAGCTTTGAGACGGCGGCCAACAATGCGAAGAACGGATGCCCGATTTCGAAGTTGTTCAAAGGGAATACGAACATCACGCTGGACGCCAAGCTGGTGTGAAGAAAACAGGGTATAGGGGTCAGGGGATAGGGTATAGAAAAGCAAACGAGCGCCGCGCGTCGATGCGGCGCCCACTGTTTGGGGCCAAACCTTCGCCGACAGTATCTGGCTGATAGTTTTTCGCTGACCGTTGTTCGCTGAAAGTTTTCTGCCGACAGCACCTGGCTGGCAGTTGTCCGCTAACAGTTTTTTGCTGTCAGCATTCCGCCGAACATTTTCCGCTGATTGAACTTCCACTAAGACGCTATGGAACCTGTCACGCATTTTTTAACCGGGGCGTGCCTTGGGCGCTCCGGCTTCAACCGCAAGACTGCCTACGCGACGCTGGCTATGACGCTGGCCGCCGAGGCTCCGGACATCGACATCCTGTGGGGCTTTCGCGGGCCGGTGACGGGGTTCCAGCATCATCGCGGCATCACGCATACGCTCGTCGCCGCGCCGGTGATGGCGCTCATCATCACCGGATTGGTATGGGGGGTTCACCGCCTGCGGAGGAAAGATCCGGTGATCCCTCCTCGCTGGTGGCTGATCTGGGTGTTTGCGATGATCGCCCACCTGAGCCATCTTCTGCTCGACTTTACGAACAACTACGGTGTGCGGCCGTTCTTTCCCTTCCATGCGCACTGGTACGCGTGGAGCATCGTCTTCATCTTCGATCCGGTGATCTTTCTGCTGCTGCTGGGCGCGCTGGTGATGCCGTGGATTCTGGGCCTGGCCGATCGTGAGATTGGCGCGAAGAGGCAGCCATTTCGCGGGCGCGGATGGGCCATCGCGGCGCTGTCGCTCATCGTGGTGTGGTGGGGGCTGCGCAACGCCGAGCACGCGCATGCGCTGGAACTGGCGCGCACCGGCAGCTATACGCGCGAACCGCTGCTGCGCGCGGCGGCCGAACCGCGCATGTCCGATCCGTTTAGCTGGCATGTGCTCATGGAGACGCAGGACTACTACCAGACAGCGGAAGTGCGAACCCTCGGCGACCAGGTGACGACCGATGACTCGAACGTGATCTATAAGCCGCCGGTGACGCCCGCGGTCGCCGCGGCGAAACAGTCTTATCTGGGAAGCGTGTATCTCAGCTGGTCGTCGTGGCCGCTGACGACAGATTTGGGTCCGGTGCAGGCGCCGGGGGCTGATTTTGCGCCGAGAGCGGACTGGCACACGGTGGAGTTCGAAGATTTGCGCTTCGGGCACGGCGCGCTGACGATGAGGCGGTCGGAAGGGGTGAACAATCCGCCGCTCGGCGGGTGGGTCTATGTGGGGCCGCAGAATGAAATTGAGGGAATATTTCTGAGCGGGAAAGAGCAGAGGTGAGAGGGATAGGGGGTAGGGGGTAGGGTGTAGGGGATAGGGTTTAGGGTGGAAGACTGTCCGCGGCACGATGGGGCGGAGAAACCCGCCTTGACCGGCGGGGTCGCAGGTCCGCAGAATGGAACAGAACGAATTTAGGGATTGTTGAGGGAACAATGGGCGCATATTTGCTGATCGTGGTGGCGGTGTTGAGCCGGGTGGTGCCGCACCCGTGGCTGAACTTTACGGCGGTGGGCGGCGGGCTGCTGTTCTTCGGCGCGCGGCGGCCGCTGCGCGAGGCCATCGGGCCGGTGCTGGCGCTCATGGTGACGGATGTCTGGCTAACGACGGCCTTCTACCACTATGCCTGGCACACGAGCGATTATCTGATCACATGGGTGTGGTACGTGGCGGCCGTGGTGCTGGGACGCATTCTGTTGCGGCGCGTGACCGTGACCCGGCTGATCGGCGCGCCGGTGCTGGCGTCGACGAGCTTCTTCCTGGTCAGCAACTATGCGGTGTGGGCGAGCAGCGTGATGTATCCGCACACGCTGGGCGGGCTGAGCCTGTGCTACGCGGCGGGACTTCCCTTCTACCGGAATGATTTGATTTCGACCACGCTGGTGACGGGGATTGCGTTCGGGGTTTCCGCGATGGCGAGCCGGATGGCAGAGCAGAGAGCGCACAGGCTGGCAGCCTAAGGACTGGCCGTCCAGGCGGACGCGCTTCGCACAAGACTCTGGAGACAAAGCAGAAGGCCACCCGATGGGTGGCCTTCTGCTTTGTCTGCGGGACTATTTCTGCGCGGCGAGCTGGCGCAGCACGTACTGCAAAATCCCGCCGTGCTCGAAGTAGAGGATCTCCTGCGGCGTGTCGATACGGACTTTTGCTTCGAATTCTTTGGTTGAGCCGTTGGCGGTGGCGCGGACTTTGAGCGTGTGGCCGTTGGCGAATTTTGTGCTGAGCAATTGAGTGAGGCCGGGGAAGTCGTAGGTTTCCTCGCCGGTAAGGCCGAGCGATTCGACCGTCTTGCCTGCCTCGAACTGCAGCGGCAGGATGCCCATGCCCACCAAATTGGACCGGTGGATGCGCTCGAAGCTTTCTGCGATGACGGCGCGCACGCCGAGCAGCCGCGGGCCTTTGGCCGCCCAGTCGCGCGAGGAGCCGGAGCCGTACTCCTTCCCGGCGAGAATGACGAGCGGGGTGCCGCGCTCCGCGTACTTCACCGACGCGTCGAAGATCGACATCGGCTCGCCTTCGGGCAGCAGCCGCGTGACGCCGCCTTCCGTTCCGGGCGCGAGCTTGTTGCGCAGGCGCACGTTGGCAAACGTCCCGCGGACCATGACCTCATGATTGCCGCGGCGCGAACCGTAGGAGTTGAAGTCGGCAGGCTTGACGCCGTGTTCGGTGAGGTATTTGCCGGCCGGGCCGTTCAGCTTGATCGATCCCGCTGGCGAGATGTGATCCGTCGTGACGCTGTCGCCGAGCACGGCGAGCACGCGCGCGCTGCTGATATCCGTAAGGGGCGCAGGCTGCGCGGGCATGCCGTCGAAGTACGGCGCCTTGCGGATGTAGGTGGAGTCCGGCTCCCACTGGTAGACGTCGCCGGTGGGGAAGCTGAGCTTCTGCCAGTTGGCATCGCCGTGCGTGACGGTCGCGTACTCCTTCGTGTAGCTGTCGGAGGAAATCGACGACGCGATCACCTGCGACACTTCCTGCTGCGACGGCCAGATGTCCTTCAAAAAGACAGGCTGCCCCGACTTGTCTTTGCCCAGCGGCGCGTGGTCGAAATCGTGATCGATGCGGCCGGCCAGCGCGTAGGCGACGACCAGCGGCGGCGACATGAGGTAGTTGGCGCGCACGTCGGAGTTGATGCGGCCCTCGAAGTTGCGATTGCCGCTGAGGACGCTGACGGCGACGAGCCCGTGGTCCTCGATGGACTTCGCCACGTCTTCGGGCAGCGGGCCGGAGTTGCCGATGCAGGTGGTGCATCCGTAGCCGACGGTGTTGAAGCGCAGCTTGTCGAGCCACTGCGTCAGGCCGGATTTGTCGTAATAGTCGGTGACCACGCGGGAGCCGGGCGCGAGCGACGTCTTGACCCACGGCGGAACGCTGAGGCCTTTCTCGACGGCCTTCCTGGCGAGGAGACCGGCGGCGACCATGACCGAGGGGTTCGAGGTGTTCGTGCAGCTGGTGATGGCGGCGATGACGATGGAGCCGTGATCGAGATAGCGATCGACGTCAACGCCGAAGCGTTCCTTCACGGTGTGCGCGATGTGCCCGTTGCCACCGGGCTCGGGCGCTGCCTGCGTCGATTGCACATTGCCGTTCGCGGACATGTGGCCGCCTTCGCCTTCCCAGCGCTGCGCCTGGCGCTCGCCGAGCTTGCCGGCGTTGGGGCCGAGCAGCGACGGCAGCTGCTTCTGGAAGCTGGCGCCGGCGTCCCGCAGCAGCACCCGATCCTGCGGGCGCCTGGGGCCGGCGACGCTGGGCTCGACGGTGGCCAGATCGAGCGCGAGCGTTTGCGAGTATTCGGCCTCAGGCGCATCGGGCGTGTGGAAGAGGCCCTGCTCCTTGAAGTAGGCCTCGACGAGCGCGATGTGCTCGGCGGACCGGCCCGTGAGTCGCAGGTAGCGCAGCGTCTCCGCATCGACAGGGAACAGGCCGCACGTCGCGCCGTACTCGGGAGCCATGTTGCCGATGGTGGCACGATCGGCGAGCGGCAGCTCGGCAATGCCGGGACCGTAGAACTCAACGAACTTGCCCACGACGCCGAGCTTGCGCAGCATCTCCGTCACGGTGAGGACGAGGTCCGTCGCCGTGGCGCCTTCGCGCAGCTTGCCGGTCAGCCTGAATCCGACGACTTGCGGCACCAGCATGGAGATGGGCTGGCCGAGCATCGCGGCTTCGGCTTCGATGCCGCCGACGCCCCAGCCCAGAACGCCGAGGCCGTTGATCATGGTGGTGTGCGAGTCGGTGCCGACCAGCGTGTCCGGGTAGGCCTGCAGCTTCGATCCCGACGTCGTGAAGACGACGCGCGCCAGATGCTCGAGATTGACCTGGTGGCAGATGCCCATGCCCGGCGGCACGGCAGAGAAGTTGCGGAAGGCGGTCTGTCCCCACTTGAGAAACGCGTAGCGCTCGCGGTTGCGCTGGAATTCAAGTGCGGCGTTGAGCGAGTAGGCGTTGCCGGTGCCGTATTCATCCACCTGCACGGAGTGATCGATGACCAGCTCGGCGGGCTGCAGCGGGTTGATCTTCTGCGGATCGCCGCCCAGCACCTTCATCGCGTCGCGCATGGCGGCCAGATCGACGATGGCCGGGACGCCGGTGAAGTCCTGCATGAGGACGCGGGCCGGCATCCACGATATTTCGCGGGAGGGCTCTGCTTGGGGATCCCACTTGGCGAGGAACTCGATGTCGTCGGCGGTGACGGACTTGCCGTCTTCGTAGCGGAGCAGGTTTTCGAGCAGAATGCGCAGGCTGTAAGGCAGGCGGGTGAGGCTGATGCCGTTTTTCTCGATGGTGCTGAGGCGGAAGATCTCGTAGGTCTTGCCTCCGGCTTTGAGCTCGGAATGGCGGGTCGTCATGGCGTTTCCTTTCGTGGGCTGAGGCGCGGGGTCATCGCTCCGCCGGAGCGGGAATTCACGCGGGCAGAGCGGCAGGCAACGCGATTTTACGAAGTGCGTCGTCCGCGATCGGGACGGCCGCGGCGAAAGCGCCGAAGGAGCGGCGGAAACTGGAGAAAGAGTTCCATGGACGCCGATCATCATTGTAGAACCATTCAGCACGGATGCGACAGGTGCAGATGCCTGCTCCAGCCTTGCCGGCGCTCCAGGCATCGCAACCGGGACTTTCTTCGCAGGAGACGGCTAAGATTGCAACGGCCCCGGTTTGGGCCTCGTGCCTATCCATGACAGAGATGGGGATGGAGGTGATCGATCCATGATGCGGCGCTGGTTTCTCGCACTCGGCGTTCTGGCTCTCGGCGTTGTTGGCGTGGCGCCCTGCCTCGCCCAGGACACGCTGCAGCCGGAGATGGCTCGGCTCGCGGCCCTGCTGCACTGGCATGATGGCAGCGTGGTGGCGGAGATTGGCGCCGGGGAGGGCCGGATGACGGCCGCGGCGGCCCAGCGCGTGGGGCCTTCCGGCAACGTTTACACCAATGAGCTCGATGCGCAGAAGCTCGCGCATCTGCGGGAACTGGCAACGACGGAAAAGAATGTGACGGTCGTGGAGGGAGCGGCCGACGGCACGAACCTTCCGCCGCTGTGCTGCGACTCTGTCTTCATGCGGCTGGTGTACCACCACTTCACGAACCCAGGAGCGATGGACGCGAGCCTGCTGCGGTCACTGAAGCCGGGCGGCGAGCTGGCGGTGATCGACGAGGAGCCGCGGCCGGGCAGCGCGATTCCCGACGGCGTGCCGAAGAATCGTCTCGGCCATGGCATTCCGCAGCCGGTCCTCGTTGGAGAGCTGAAGAGCGCCGGCTTCACGGTGGAGACGATCGACAATCACTGGCCGAGCGATGCGGATCACAAGCTGTACTGCGTCATCTTTCGCAAACCGCGGCGCTGAGTTCAGGTCACAGGCGAGCGGCCCCGGTGCATCGCGCAAACGCGGTGCGCACCCTACCCATGTGCGGGCTACTTCGGCCTTTGCATGTCGAAGCGGTCGCGGGTGCGCACGTAGGTTGGCCCGCCCATGCGGCCGATGGCGCCGAGCTTGTCCGGATCGACTTTGAAGTTGTCGACGATCGCCGGATCGATGTGGAAGCGGACGACGTCGCCAAGGATGAGGTTGCCGCCGCCGGGGCGATCGCTGATCGCGATCACCTGGCGGAGGCGGCATTCCATGTGGACGTGGCTTTCGGCGACGCGCGGCGGCCGGACCAGCTCGCTCGGGAGCGGCGTGAGGCCGGCGAGTGCGAACTCGTCGACGTCGGGCGGGACTTCGGCGGAGGTCGCGTTCATGCGGTCGGCGAACTCCTCCGAAACGATGTTGACGACGAATTCCTGCGTGGCGACGACGTTGTGCAGCGTGTCCTTTTGCGGGCGCGGGCCGGGACGGACGGCGGCGACGAAGCAGACCACGGGCGGGTTGGTGCTGCATCCGGTGAAATAGCTGAAGGGCGCAAGATTGCGCACGCCGTGCTCGTCGAGGCTGGAGACAAACGCGATGGGGCGCGGGACGATGACGCCGATCATGAGCTTGTAGAGGTTTTCCGGGGCCTGACTGGCGGGATCGATGCGCAGCATGTCCGGCGTTTTCTCCTCGATTTCGATGGTACTCGCGAGGCACCCGGGACCGGCGGCGAAGGGATGCGCCCCGGCGCATGTGAACATTTCTTAACAATCTGGCATTAACTATGGTTTACAAGCGCGCATCTCACCCGTAGACTCGGAACAGCAGCGGTCTTTCCTGGGTTTGGCGGGAACGGCGTCCGATCCGGCCCGGAACCTTCATCAGTCATCACAGAAGAGCAGGAATTCACGCAGGGATGGGTGTGGGCACACAATCCGGACGCAGGAGGCGGGCAACGGCTGCGCGCATGATCCCGCCAACCGACGATCCGGTAGTCGTCACCCATGAAGACATCGACCGCGCCCGCGACCGCGATCGCGTGTGGAAGGCGCGCCGGGGACGCGGGCTGCGTTCGCAAATGTGGCTGCTGTGGCTGCTCATCGGTCCGGGCATCCTGGTCATGCTGGGCGAGAACGACGGCCCCAGCATGCTCTCGTACGCGGCGACGGGAGCGAAATTCGGCATCGGCTTCTTCCTCCCCTTCGTGGTGCTCACCTTCGCCATGGCGCTGGTCGTCCAGGAGATGACGGTGCGGCTGGGCGCGGCCACGCATCGCGGCCACGCGGAGCTGATCTTCGAGCGCTTCGGGCCGTTCTGGGGCTGGTTCTCGATGATCGACCTCGGCATCGGGAATTTTCTCACGCTGATCACCGAGTTCATCGCCGTCCGCGCGGGGCTGGGCTTCTTCGGCGTGCCGCCATGGGCGGCGATCCTGATCGCGCTGGCCATTCTGTATTCCGCGCTGCTCAGCCATCGCTACTGGACGTGGGAGCGCGTGACGCTCGCGGCCGCGGCGTTCAACCTCATCTTCATTCCCGTGGCGCTCATGGCCCATCCGCACTGGGGCGCCATGGGACACGCGTTTTTCACCTGGAAGCCGTTGCCTGGGCTCAGCAAAGACACGGTGCTCATCATTCTCTCCGACATTGGCGCGACGGTGACGCCGTGGATGCTGTTCTTCCAGCAGAGCGCGACCGTGGACAAGGGCATGACCACGAAGGACATCCACTTTGGGCGCATCGATACGGTGCTGGGCGCGGGCCTGGCGGCGGCGGCGGCGCTGGGCACCATCATTGCCACGGCCCCGCTCTTTGGGCACATCAGCGCCGGCAACTTCGAGGCCGCGCAGTTTGCGCAGGCGCTCATCCCTTACATCGGGCGGTTCGGCGCGGCGCTGTTTGCGCTGGGCATGGTGGAAGCGGGGATCGTGGCCTCCATCACCATCTCCACGTCGTCGGCGTATGCCTACGGCGAGGTGGCGCGGCGGCCGCACAGCCTCAATCTGCCGGTGAGCGAGGGCAAGTCGTTCTATGCGGTGCTGTGTTTGTGCGCGGCGGCGGCCGCGGCCATTGTGCTCATTCCCGGACTGCCGCTGGTGTTTGTCGTGCTGGTGGTCAACGTGGTCGCGGTGCTCGCCATGCCGCCGGCGCTGGTGTTTCTGTACCTGCTGGTCAACGACAAGGAGATCATGGGCGGTGTCAGAAGCCCGGGGTGGGCCAACGCCCTGGCGGCGATTGTGGTGGTGCTGCTGACCGCGGCGGGCGTGCTCTATGGGATCAGTGTCGTGGCGCCGCAGGCGTTTGTCTGGTTAGGAAGGCATTAGAGATCGCAATGACAAAGATCCACGAACACGTGAGCGACGCGCAGGCCGGGTTTGTGCTGTCCACGCTGGAGCACGACCAGCTCGTCGCGGCGAAGAATGTCTCGGTGCCGCGGCGGCAACTGCGCGGGGGCGAGCTGTTCCTGCTGTGGGCGCTGCGCCTGTATCTGCTCTTCATGATGGCCGTCGTCTTCTGGCAGGCATGGACGGCGACGCGGTAAGGCGAGGGGAAAAGCGGCCAGGGATCAAGCGGCCAGGGCAAGAACGGTTAGCAAGAACCTGTTAGCTGGAAACTCTTAGCTGGACCCTGTTAGCTGGAGACTGTTAGCAAGAACCTCTTAGCTGGAACCTGTTGGCTCAAGACTGTTTGCAAGAACGTTGGCTGGAGACTGTTCGCCAAAGACGGTTAGCAGGGACTTCACTCCTGACCGCTTCACTCCTGACCGCTTCTCTCCTGGCCGCTTCACTCCTGGCCGCTTCACTCCTGGCCGCATCACTCCTGACCGCTTCACTTCCTGGCCGTATCCTCACTGCGGAAGCGAAATTGTGAAGACGTTGGAGGGGGCGCTGACCGCCCCATCCGCGTCGACGCTCACGACGTAGTAGCTGTAGGTGAAGCCGCCGGAGACCAGGGTGTCGGCATACGAGGTACCGGCGGCCAGGCCGTCATTCAGCAGTTGATAGTTCGCAGATCCGTTGACCGCGCGGTAGATGTTATACCCCACAGCCGCGTCCGCCGGATTGGAGGGCGCGTCCCAGGACAGATCCACTTCATGAACTGACGTTTCGCCCGTGCCGCTGAGCGCAACCTTCGCGCTGCCCGCGTTGGAAGTCAGGACCAGCGATCCGGTGACCGATCCGGTCGCGGCCGGATCGAAAATCACCGACAGCGTAGTCGACTGCGCGGGGTTCAGCGTGAGCGGAAAAGTGACGCCGGATGCGGTGAATCCAGCGCCGGTGAGCGTGCCTGCGTTCACCACCAGCGGATCGGTGCCCGAGGAGGTGACGGGACGCTTTGCGTAGCCGGCGTGTGGAGCAGGACGTCGCCGAAGGAGAGGCTTGTGGCCGCGAGCGTCAGCGCGGGCCCTGTCGCCTTCGCCTGGCCGGTTCCCCTCAGCGCGATGCTGACCGGAGTTGCGGCGGAGTTCGCCGCGATGGTGAGGGTTCCTGTGTCCGCGCCGGCTGCGTTCGGCGCAAACTGCAGGGCGATGCTGTACGCGTATCCGGGATTGATGGTGATCGGCATCAAGCTCCCGCCGGTAATCGAAAACGCCGAGCCGGTGACTGCGACCTTTGAGATTTCGACGGGAGCCGAGCCGTCGTTGCTGAGCGAGATCGCGGCATTCGCGGCAGAGCCGACCGGCACCGTTCCAAAATCGAGCGAGGTGCTGGAGACGACGAGGTGGCCCGTCGCCGGACTCGTTACCACCGGGCGAATGGCGGTACAACCGGAAAGACCGGCGGCGAGGATGCAGCCAGCGGCCGCCGGTAGAAGTGTCAGGAGGCAACGAGGTGAGGAAGGGATGCGGCCCGGCCTGCGGAAGGAGGCACGTCCCCGCGCCCAGAGGCCGTTGCGGTTCGGGTGCGGGCCAGGCGAATGCCGCGCCTGGAGACTGCGGGATGGACTTCTGGACAACTGGCCCGACTCTTCCGGAAAAACGTGCATCCAGGTGAGCAGGATTCTTACCCTGGGTGAATGATCCGATTATCGGCGACGAACGCAGCACGCGCAAAGGTCAACCTGCGTTGCAGCGTGAGGGAGGAAACCAGAGAGGCACGGGGCAGCCGCGCGGAAATGAGTGCGGCGATGCCGGCGCGGCGGGGCTGCGATAATCGCAGTAAAGGAAAAGCGGAGCCGGCATGAGAGTTTTGGTGGTGGGCGGCGGTGGGCGCGAGCACGCGCTGTGCGCGGCGGTGGCGCGATCGCCGCGGGTGAGCGACGTGATCTGCGCGCCGGGCAATGGCGGCATCGCGCAGGTCGCGCGCTGCGTTTCCGCAAGCCAGAGAGATTTGGGCGACCTGCTGCGCGTGGTAGCCGAGGTGCGGCCGGATTTGACGATCGTCGGGCCGGAGCTGCCGCTGGCGCTGGGCCTGGTGGACGAGATGAAGCGGCGCGGGCTCGCCGTCTTTGGGCCGGCGCGCGATGCGGCCATGCTGGAGACAAGCAAGGGATATGCCAAGCGATTCATGCAGCGGCATGGGATTCCCACGGCCCACTACGCGGTGACCACGGCCAAAGAGGAAGCGTTGGCGGCGCTCGAGATCTTCCATCTGCCGGTGGTGATCAAGGCCGATGGGCTCGCCGCCGGCAAAGGCGTGCTCATCTGCGAGACGAAAGACGAGGCGCAGCGCGCGATTGCGGGGCTGTTCAGCGGCCAGCTGCTCGGGTCGCCCGAGAGCAGCGTGATCATCGAAGAGCACCTCACCGGCGAGGAACTGTCGTTTCTGGTGCTGAGCGACGGCAAGCACGCCACGCCGCTCATCCCCGCGCAGGATCACAAGCGGCTGGGCGAGGGCGACACCGGGCCGAACACCGGCGGCATGGGCGTCTACACGACCGACTCCATGATCGACGCGCAGATGCAGGGCTGGATTCTGCAGCACATCGCGCAGAAAGCCGTAGACGGGATGGCCGCCGAGGAGACGCCGTTCGTCGGCGTGCTCTATTGCGGGCTCATGATGACGGCGAAGGGACCGATGGTGCTGGAGTTCAACGCGCGCTTCGGCGATCCGGAAACGCAGGCGATTGTGCCGCGGCTCGAGAGCGATTTGCTCGAGGCGGTGGAGGCGTGCGTGGAAGGGCGGCTGCGGTCGACGGAATTGCGCTGGAAGCCAGGCGCGTCGGCGTGCGTGGTGGCGGCGTCCGGCGGGTATCCCGGCGCGTACACGGTGGGGCACCCCATCAGCGGGCTCGAAGCCGCGGCGCAAGTGCCGGGCGTCGAGATCTTCCATGCCGGAACCTCGCTCGAGGGCGGGATGTTTCGCACCGCCGGCGGCCGGGTGCTGGGTGTGACGGCGACCGGCCCGGCGCTGGGCCAGGCGCTCGCATCCGCGTATGCGGCGATGGAGCGCATCTCGTTCGAGGGGATGGTCTACCGGAAGGACATCGGACACCGCGCGCTTGTGCAGCGGTGAGCGGGGCGGGCGCTGCGGGTGATAAGGCGCGCGGTTGATTTCGGCTTGCCGGTTTCGCCAACCATTTGAGATTTGGGGGCGCCCAACCATTTTGGCGCGGCTCGATCGAGGATTGCGAATCTTGCGGCAACTGGGCAGTGCGGATGCGATTCTCATATCGACTTCGGTTCAAGACGTAAAGGCGCCGAAGTTGTATTGCCGGATTCATAGCCCAGCATAGACTGCAACTGACGGAACTGTGGGAGAGACTCGCTTGAATGACCCCACGCGAATCTCACGAGTCTTTTCCCGAATTGCAGGCCCTTTGAACGTTGGGATTCTGTTCCGCAGTTGGCCCCTGCTCCTGCTGTTGCCCGGCTCGGCCATTGCGTTCCCCGGAGCCGCTGCCCAGCGGCTCTCTCCTCTTCCGCCACCGACCGTGCAAGGTCTCGTCACCGACACACACACGCACCAGCCCATCGCCGGAGCGGTCATAACTCTCGACCAGTCTCCACGCATGCTGCGCCGCGCTGGCGCAGCGAACCCTGCCGCATCCGCCCCGCCGGCCGATGCCGCTAACCAGCAGCTCACGGACGCCGAAGGCCACTTCACATTTACAGGTCTCTCCTGGGGCGAACATCTCCTCAGGGTCAGCAAGTCAGGCTACATTCCCGCCATTAATCACGATCAGGATTTCTACCAGGTCGAGCTGTTGCCTCAGGGACCAACCCCGACGCCGTTCTTCCTGAATCTTTTTCTCACTCCAGCCGCAGAAATCACTGGACAGGTGACCCAAAAAGCTGGAGGCACAATGAGCGGAGTTCCCCTTACTCTCTATCAGGGCGTTTACCAGGGTGGTCGCGAAAACTGGAAGAACACGCAAACCACTTTGACGGATAAGGATGGCAATTACACGTTCACAGGACTGGACGCTGGATCCTACGTCGTGGTGAGCAGCTGGATGCTCGACAATGATGTCGATCCGCAACCTCGTGGAGGTTGCAGCGCCGAGACCTTCATACCGCAATCGGGATTTCCTGCTACGGCGAACCCCGGCGTTCTCGACTTCTCCACTGCTAAGCAGATTGTGCTCACTGAGGGCGCCCATGCCTTCGCCGGCATCGTTCTCCAGGATATGCGGTTTCACACTGTATCCATGGTTGCGGCTGGGGATCTTGCCAGCCCCGGGATTTTTTTCTTACGCGACCAAAACGGCAGAAAACTGGAGAGGCGAAAGATACCCGGATACAACTGCGGCCGCGAAATGCCCGAGCGCCGCGACCCCGCAACCGGCAGGACTTTGGTGAACCTGCCAGACGGAACCTATACCGTCCAGGTTATGGCGGCCTCCGCGCGAGGCGACCCGTTCGAGAGTGGAAAGGCAGCCCAGCCCGTCTCCCTAACTGGGGCCGCAAAATTCAAGGTCGCAGGAACCGACCTCCTGCTGCCACCCATCGCTTTGCGTCCCTCGACGCAGCCGTCCACCTCCGTTCATGTCCGGCTCGAACTCACCTCGGTGAATGCTGATGGCACGCCCAGGGATGTGTGCGGCAGTATCATGCCCAGCATTGCCAGGATTGGACCGCCCCCCCCAAACCATCCCTACTTGAATCCCAACAGCCTCTGGCTCACGCCCGCCGACTCCGTCGCTAACTCCGAAGCCATTCCAGCCAGAGCTTCGAGCGACGAACTGTCGTTCCCCGCCCTTTCACCAGGACGGTACTGGGTTCACGTCGACGAAGTCGGCAATGGCTATGTGGGTTCGATCACCGCCGGTGGCGTCGACCTCGCGCGTCGGCCTCTGGTCGTCGGACTGGACGGCACGAGTCCATCCATCGAGGTGACGCTCCGCAATGACTGCGGCAGGATCCACATGGTCTACCCGCGCTCCCAGGATGGCCGGGATTACCGTGGCATCCAGCGAACCTTTTATGGCGTGCTGGTCCCGCAGTTTCCCGCTCCAACGGGATTGCGTTCGCTACTCTTCGACCCGAAGACGGGCGCAAACTTCATGCTTGGCGGCCTGGCCCCTGGACAATACAAGTTCTACATCGTTCGCCGAGAACGTTCGCTGTTGTTTCAGCCTCCGGACGCCTTGGAAAAATCTGCTGGTCCCGGACGGACCGTTCGGGTGAAACCAAGCGAAATCGTGGAGCTGCCAATCACAGCGCCCCCCGCGGAATGAGAAGACACGGAGCCTGAGCGCCAAGCGGTTCTCTCAGCTTCTGGGCGAGTGGCCGAAGTTCCGGCACCTTCGGCGCCGTGGCTCCCCTGTCTAAGCCTCCAGCCTCGAATGTGCCCGCAAGCCGATAACCAGCCGGAAGCGCCGCCTGCCATCGAGCCTGCACCACAGGAACCAGCCACGGCGCCGAGTCCGCGGGGCTGACGCCCCGCTGGGATGACCTGCACACTGAGCAGGCTCGACGGACGCCCGGTTGCGGGATAGTTACTACTATGATAATTCTCCGACAGGACTCCCATCCTTCTCTTTCGAGCCGAATCCGGCCCCAGTAGCCGGCCTCATGCCGGGCAGGTGTTGCAAATGAAGTCATTCGTGTTTTGTCTTTCCGCGGTCGCCGCACTCACCCTCTCCTCTTGCGCCTCGGTCACCGTTGGCAGCCCCGCAGCCGGCGCCACCGTCGAGTCGCCCGTTCATTACAGCGCGAGCAGCACGACGACATGCAAAGCGGGCATTGCTTCCATGGGCGTTTACGTCGATAACCAGCTGAAGTATGTGAGCAAGGGGAACACGCTGAATACGTCGCTCTCTTTGCCGCCGGGCAGCTACGACACGGTGGTGCAGGCATGGGACAACTGCGGCAGCGCCGAGAAAGCCACGGTGAACCTCACGGTCCAGAGCGCAGCGCCGCAGGTGCGATCGAGCCGGCACATCGTGATGGTGATGGAGGAGAACTCGGGCTACTCCTCGGTGGTGGGGAGCAGCGCATGGCCGAATCTGAACAGCCTGATGGCCCATGGCGCGCTGCCCACGCATGACTATGCCGACTCGCATCCATCGATCGGCAACTACTTCATGCTGACGACGGGCCAGACTCTCACCACCAACGACAACTCCACGCAGGTATGGAATGTGCCGAATCTTGCGCGGCAGATGCTGGCGGCCGGCATCCGGTTCCGTGTCTATGCCGAGGGAATCACGCAGGGATACGTGGGCGGAAACACAGGGCTCTATCTGGTGCGGCACAATCCGTTTGCGCTGCTCTCGGATATTGCGGACAACCGGACGGTGGCCAAAGAGGTGATTTGGCCGTTCTCACAGTTCTCGAAAGATCTGGCCAGCGGCACTCTGCCGGAGTTCTCGTTCATCGTGCCCGATGTGGATGACGACGCGCACAACGGCACGCCGCAGCAGGCCGATGCGTGGCTGCAGAAGAACGTGGTTGAACTGCTGTCGAACGACGCGGCGTTTCAGCAGAGCGGCGACGGCATGCTGGCGGTGGACTTCGATGAAGGCGCGGCCACCGACACAGCGTACGGCGGCGGGCACATCTCGCCCGTGCTGTGGGGGCCGATCATCAAAGATGGTTATCGCCAGGAGTCCAGCACGATCTATCAGCACCAGAGCATGCTGCTGACCATCGAAAAGGCGCTGGGGCTCTCGAACCCGCCAGGAGCAGCAGCGAAGGCGCCGGCGATGGGCGAGTTTTTCGTCCAGAAGTAGACCTGCCGAAAAACAAAAGGCGGCCGCTTAGGCCGCCTGAGGTTAGCAACGTGCGTTCGTTTAGCGGGTTCCGGACTTCTCGGTTCCCTGATCCCGCTCGCTGCTCTGAGGGTCTTTCTTCGGCGTCTGCTGGCCGGGCTGGCCGGACTGGCCGGGCTGGCTGGACTGGCCGCTGCTGCCCTGCTCCTTGTGCTCACGGGATGCATCCCGATTGGCGCCCTGCGATGAGCTGCCCTGTCCCGGCTGGGATTGCGAGCCAGACTGCTGATTGCGACCTTCTTGTCTGTCGTCTGCCATAGTAAAGTCTCCTTGCTGGGTAAGATGCGAATGCTGGCGCGCGCGCTCTCTCTCATGCCGCAAACTATTCCCCGCAACGTGAAGCAACCAAATCGGAATCAACCCCGCTCCAGTGGCGTCCCCGCACGCCAGAACGCAAAAAGCCGCCGAAGATTCCGGCGGCTCCCGCAGTGCACTGCACTTCTGGAGCTAGTGCGCCCCTCCGGGGGTGGGCTGGGTGTTCGACATCTGGCGCAGGTAGGTAACCATGTTCCAGATCAGGTCGGGCTTGAGGCGATCGCCGTCGGCGGGCATTTTTCCCCGGCCGTTCTGGATGATGTAGAAGATTTCGCCGTCGCTCAGTTTGGCCAGAGAAGCGGGATCGTGGAAATCGCGAATGGGAACGTTGGGGTCGGCCGCGTCGCCCTTCCCGTTGCCGGTTTCGCCGTGGCACATGGCGCAGTCCCACCCATAGAACTTTTTCGCGAGCGCCTGCTGCTCGGGCGTGGGCTTCACGGGGTTGGCTTTGCCGATGTACTCGGCCGGAATGGCGGCGGGAGCGGCCCCCGCTGATTGCCCGGCTGGAGGCGGCGTGGATTGCTGCGTGAGCGCCGGAACTCCCAGAAATGCGAGCGCCGGAAGCATCAGTAAAGGCTTCAACATGAATAGCCTCCTGAATGAACTGTTGGGGAATCCCGGCAACCACTGTACGCCCGCGCGGAACGGATGGAACAGGAAATTTGCGGCGACGCAGGTATTAACGTAATGCCGGATGCGGTCGCTGCATCGATTCCGCTTCGGCATTTTTCGGCCGCGGCCTCTCCGGCGAATTCTGGATCGTCGGTTCCATCAATCGGCTCAGCTCGGTTCGCTGACGGCAGCCGGGTCGCACGAGTGCGCGGAATCCGAGCTCGCGTGTGCGCTCCGGGCCTGCAGCGTCGCCAGAACCCCCGTCACCACGAGGGCGGCTCCGGCCATTTGCCCCGGCCGCAGCCGTTCTCCGGCGAACGCCGCTCCGAGCAGCAGCGCGATCACCGGATTGACGTAGGCGTAGCTCGAGACCCGGGTGGGCACATCGTGCGCGATCAGCCAGACGTACGCGGTGTAGGCAATGATCGACGCCGCGATGATGAGATACGCCATACTGCCCGCGACGCGCGCGCTCAGCAAAGCCGGCATGGGCGGCAACCGCGCGAAATCGCCGGCGGCGGCCGAGAGCGCCAGCAGCATGAGCCCGCCCAGGAACATCTGCCATCCCGCATTCGCTTTTTGCGGCTGCGGCAGCGTGAGGCGGCGCGAGGCCAGCGTTCCCGCCGACCAGCTCACCGTTCCCGCCAGGGTGAGGACGATTGCCAGCGCCGGCGAGTGCGCCCCCGCACCATGCGGCCCGGAGCCATGGGAGTTCGCGCCCGGCCCGAGCGTCAGCAGCACAACCCCGCCGAGCCCCAAAACGATGCCCCCGGCTGCCAGAGGAGTGGCGCGCTGGGATCGGAGGACGAACAGCTCTCCCGCGAAAATCCACAGCGGGATCATGGCCGAGATGATCGCCGCCACGCCGGAAGCGATGCGCGTCTCCGCCCAGAAGAGCGGCGCGTAGAGGCAGGCGAACATGACGAATCCCAGCATGGCCGCGGAGGCGAGCTGCCGCGCGGTGAGCGCGGTGCGCCCGCGGGCCCGGCTCCAGAGAATCAGGAAGGCGCCGGCCAGCGTAAAGCGAAAGCCTGCGGCGAAGAACGGCGGGACTGCGGCGCCGCCGGCTCCTCCCACTATTTCGCGGATGGCCAGAAACGATCCGCCCCACAGAAAGTAGATCGCGGCATAGGCCAGCAGCTTGCGGGCAGGCATACGCCAGCATAACCGGGCCACGGAACGGAGCCGCCTGGCTGCACCGGTCGAGCGGGCCCCTGGGTGACCCGGTTTTCCAGAGGTGTGACCCACCCGTGTTATTCACTACAGTAATCTTGGAAGACTACAAATCATCCCCAGAGGTCGGGCCCGGGTTGTTCGGAGGCGAAGCAGAGATGCCGGATGGGACGTTGCGAGCGAAGCTGGTGTGCATTACCGAGACCAGCCTGGGGCAGTCGATTCTCGACCGCGAGTTCTGGCAAAAGCTGGAAAAGCCGCTGGGCTGGCGGCTGGCGTCCTTTGCCGGCCAGCAGTCGGCGGACTTCTACACGATGCGTACGAGCGAAGGCTTCTGGACCGGGCTCTCTGTGGTGACGCCCCTGATGCGCGACAGCCTGCTGATCGCCTTCGGCCTGGAAGATGTCGTGCTGGCGGAGCGCCGCGCGACCCAGGCAGCTCAGGCGGCCACTGCATCGCCGGCACCCGTGATGCATTTTCCACGCAACAAATAAAGAAGCGTCACCGCTCCGTATTGGGGTGGGCATTGGGCCTTTGCAGGATCGCGCAGACTCGCGCGCGGCTCCGGCCCCGGCAGCAAGTCATCGGAAGTGACTGAATCAGGCGCAGCCGTTTCCGGCTGACTCACGCACCTGCCTCGCGCACCTGGAGGCTGTTATTCACTTTCCCACGACCGGCGATGGGAGCCCATTTTTCTCAGTTCGAGGAGCAAGGAGCGACGCCTACCGGGAGTCTGCGAGCGACGAAGAAACGAGGGGAATGGGGCCCCAGCCCTGCGGGGTGAGGGGCAAATCGAGCCATACTTCATTCTCGCCCTCGACAGTGGACCCGCCACAGCCTTCGGGCTGCGCCTCGTCTGGCCGGATTTTTCCTGCGCAGCGCCGACCATCCCTATATGTCGATGCACCCTAGGCCAGTTCCGGGTCTGCGCCCAGCAGGAAAACGGAACTTCCGGCCTGCGCCGCCGCTTTGTCAGCCGCGCGCTGGACCTCAAAGTAGGTATGCAGCGACTCCTCGAGGAAGGCCTGAACGGCCTCACCGATGCGCATAATATCGGTGACCAGGAAGCTGGTTTCGGCGCTTAGCAGGTTTTCCTGCACGATATGGCATAGCACTCCATGAAGAATATGCGCCTCGCGGATGATGGCGACGACGCTGCTGCCCTGCTGCGACCGCAAAGTTCCGTGACGCCGGGCAGCCAGCAGAGTATGCGCAGGGAGCCTCTGCTCGCTGCAGGCAGCGATGATTTCATCGATCAGCGTGGGTAGGTGGTCAGCCAGCTCCTCGTCCGACAAGCCACCCGACCGGATGCGCTCATCCTCTTTGGCTTGCTCCATCCAGCGAGAGAAGACCTGCGTTTTTCGCTCCTCCAGAATATTCGCGAGTCGTCTGGGCTGGATGCCCGTCCGTTTGGAAGCGGGTTCCCGGAGCCGAGCCCTGATCCGGGCCGTCAGGACTTCAACATCGGCCGGTTTGACGAAATAGTCGTCGACCTGTTGCCGGATGGCTTCCAGAGCCGATTCGAAAGCTGGATACCCCGTCAGGATAAAAGTGGCTGCTTCCGGCTGCGTTCTGCGCATCGCGCTGACAACGGTAAAGCCGTCGCCGGCCTCGCCGATGTTGAGGTCGGAAATCAGGACGTCGAAACGCTGGTTCGCGATCAGGTTGAGAGCTTCTGAAACGGTAGCCGCTACGGTGACTGCGAAGCCCTGCTGCCGGAGGATCGCCCCCATGAGCACGCGGATATTCGCTTCGTCGTCGACAAAAAGAAGCTCTGGCGCTGATTCGATGGCGTTCTCTCCGGGGGTTCGGTTTGCGGATGTGTCCTGGGGCTCCACCATACGCTTTTTAGCCGTCCTGAAATCTGATGGCGCGCCGGGGGCGCCGGATTCGCCTCTGTGCCGGTAAAGGTTCGATGCAGGGAAGCTTCCCCGGGAAATGGGCGCGGATCGATTTCCCGTAATGCGCCGCCGGCGAGCCGGAGCGAATGCGCAGCATCGCCTGCAGCCGGTGAGCCCCACTGTCAGCGGCAATCCGGATTCTCGCGGTCAGGCTAGCGTGCGGAATCATCCTTCCTCAGGAAACACGATTCCCCCTTGGCGAGAACCCCTGCCTCGTGCGCTTCCGGCTTCCATTCAGCCCCTGATACACTCACTCTTCCCCGAATGTCCGCGGAGGAACCTGTCTTGTCCACGTCCAGCCTGAAGCCGCCCGGGTCCGCTTTTCAGCCCTACGTTCCTCCCACAGAAACTCGCCCCGAACTCACGATTCGCGCCATCGTGCTGGGCTGTATCTTCGGGCTCATCTTCGGCGGCGTCACCGTCTACGTCGGCATCGAAGCGGGACTCACGGTCGCCGCGTCCATCCCCATCGCCGTTCTCTCCATCAGCGTGCTGCGCGCCCTCGGCCGCGCGTCGATCCTCGAGAACAACATCGTCCAGACCACCGGCAATGCGGGGCAATCGATCGCTGCCGGGGTCATCTTCACCCTGCCCGCGCTCATCTTCCTCGGCTTCGATCTCGAATACTTCCGCATCTTCGTCCTCGCCATGCTGGGCGGATGGCTCGGCCTTCTCTTCATGATTCCTCTGCGGCGCCAGCTCATCGTCGAAGAGCACGGCAACCTCACCTATCCCGAGGGCACAGCCTGCGCCGACGTGCTGCTGGCCGGCGAGCACGGCGGATCGTTCGCCAGCCGCGTCTTCCTTGGGCTCGGCCTGGGCGCGGTCTACGCGCTCTTCCAGAACAGCGACCTCTTCGGCGCATGGCCCGACACGCCCGACTACGAGCCTGACTACGGCCGCCAGCACATCATGAAGGGCGGCGCGCTCCGCATCGATGCCGTGCCGGAATACCTCGGCGTCGGCTACATTATCGGCGCGCGCGTTGCGGGGACGATGTTTGCCGGCGGCGTTTTCTCCTGGCTCGTCCTCATGCCGGCCATCTACTTCTTTGGATCGCATCTCTCCGGACCCCTCTATCCCGCGGTCAAGCCCGTGGCCGACATGAGCCCCGGCGAGATGTGGTCGGCCTACGTGCGGCCCATGGGCGCAGGCGCCGTCGCCGCCTCCGGCCTCATCACCTTAATGAAGACGGTCCCGACCATCGTGAACGCGCTGAAAGCCGGCATGGGCAATCTGCGCAAAGGCAGCGCCGCCGCGGCGGGCAGCGCCCGCACCGACCGCGATCTGCCCATGTCCGTCGTCATCGGCGGCAGCGTACTGCTGGTCGTACTCATGTGGATCTTCCTCACCTTCAAGCCCGTGCCCGGCGCGCAGACCGGCATGCTCGCCAACCTCGCCGCGTCGCTGCTGATCGTCATCTTCGGCTTCTTATTTGTTACGGTGTCGTCGCGGATCGTCGGCCTGATCGGCAGCTCCGCGAACCCCATCAGCGGCATGACCATCGCGACCCTCATGGCCACAGCCGCGGTCTTCCTCGTGAAGGGCTGGACCGCCCCGGCCTACGGCGCGCTCGCCATCACCGTGGGCGGCGTGGTCTGCATCGCCTCAGCCAACGCGGGCGATACCTCGCAGGACCTGAAGACTGGCTTCCTGGTCGGCGCGACGCCGTGGAAGCAGCAGCTCGCGCTCATGATCGGCGTCTGCGTCTCGACGTTTGCCGTGGGCGTCACGCTGAACGCCATGAATCGCGGCTTCGAGGAATTTCACACCATGGCGAAGCCGTGGGACATCGCCGCCTACCACGACGGCGTGCAGAATCAGGGCACGTTTACGCGCAAAGAGTTCCGCGTGATGCTGCCCGACAAGACCACCCAATCCGAAGCCGGAAGCCAGTACATCCTGCTCAACGCGCTCGGCTCGCACGAGCTGGCTGACGGCAAGTACCTCTACGATCCTGCGGCGAAAGCCATCGACGTGCAGTGGATCGAGGGGATCGGCAGCGAGAAAGCCGCCGCTCCGCAGGCCCGCCTCATGGCCACGGTCATCAACGGCATCCTGCGGCAGCAGCTGCCGTGGGGACTCGTCCTGCTCGGCGTCTTTCTCGTGATCGCCATCGAGCTGATGGGCGTCCGCTCCCTCACTTTCGCCGTCGGCTCGTATTTATCGATCGCCACTACGTTCGCCATCTTCGTCGGCGGCGTGGTGCGCTGGATGGTCGACCGCGCCGCGGCCAAAGCCGGCGAAGTCAGCGAGGGTGAAAGCGAGATCAGCCCCGGCTCGCTCTACGCCAGCGGACTGATCGCCGCCGGCGGCATCGTCGGCCTGATGGGCGTCGGCATGAAGCTCTGGGAATCCGTCTCCGAGCGCAACAACCCCGTGCAGTTCCCGCAGACGGCCATCTACCACGACTGGTTCGCCGTGCTGATGTTCGCGCTCTTAGCGTTCTCGCTCTACTACTTCGCGCGCAAGCCTTTGGCGAAGAAGTAGGGACGCCTGACACCATGTCCCGCATCTCGAGACGGCTCGCACAGATCCTCCTCGGCCTGATATCAATGGCAGCAGGAGCACAGACCTGCACCAGTATCAGGCAATTCGATTTCAGAAACTCCCAAATCCCGATAGCGGCACGAGACGCCAGTGGCGCGAGCTCCGGTCCAGAGCTGTTTCGGCTCGAGAACGGCGAAGGCTTTATCTCGGACGATCCCGATGACCCGCAATCGCACGACTGGGGGCTCAGTTTGCTTGCAGATCGACTGGAGCACCCCGATCCCTCAACGTGGATTCGCGTCATTGTTGTGGAAAAAGACCATCTGACGGGATCGGGTGATTGGCGATACGTGCTGGCTTTCGCCTGCGAACGCGGCTCCCTGACTTCGCTCTTTCAATTTGGTGAACCTGGCGTGGTGCTGGACTATGTGACCGGCCAGACGCTCGAACTCACTCAGGCGATCTGGGGCGAGGGCGACGCTCAATGTTGCCCCACCAGAAGCAGGAACCTCACCTACAAGTGGAACCCGCAGCGGCATCGATATGACCTCTCCAGGTCGAAGCCCGTGCCACACTCCACAGCACAGCACTAAACAAAGCAGGAAGGCCAGGTCCGCAATTACCCTGAGGGTTGGAGGCTGGTATCCTCCGGGCGAGGCACGCGATGCGTTTGGCGATACTGTTGGCCTTACTGTTCCCTTCTTTGTCTGCGCAAACGCGCTCGGACCTCTGGAAGGAAGTTAACCCCGTGCGCAACAGTCCGCAATTGCAGGCTGCGGCGGTCACCGCCGTTCAGAAGCGCGCGATTGCTCAGCTTATTCTGCATTTGTCCGCGGGGATTCTCGATGAGACACAGGGAGACAGGATTGCTGGGACTGTCAACTGCCTGAAGTTTGAGAAGATGCCGCTGGCGGCCCAACAAAACACCCTGCTGGTGAGCGGATGCACGACTGAGGCTTCGGGCAATGGCGGATTTGCTGAGCTGTGGCTGGTCCGCCTGGATGGCGATAAACCGGTCAATCTGGTGGGCCCAAGGGATGATTTGAGCGGCTGGCTCTATTCCATCCAGCCATCGGTGGCCCATGGTTATCACGATCTTGTGTTTGGCGAGCATATGGGCGCGCCAGAAACGGGTCTCAGCTATTTCCGATTCAACGGCCAGTTCTATAGCTCGGTGGGAACAGCGACGGACGACTGTGGCGCGATTGACGACTGCGAAATCCATCCGAATGTTCGTGGCGCCGCGAAATAATCGCTTCGCCGCTCTTCCCGAATCGTAAGCCAGGTATCTTCCCAAACCATGCGACCGGGACCGCGGCAGCGAACAGGCCCGCCGGCACACCGACGAAGACATGCCCTGAATGAGTCATTTTTTTCTTCGGTGCCATTCAGTTCTGGGACCCTCGACCATAGGCATTGACCCCGCTGAAGAATAGACCACGCATGCAGAATCACGAAGCCACAGAATTCTCCCAGAAGAGTCTTCAAGACAGAACAATGCGGCCTCTCTTTGAAAGAACGCGGCCTCGAGCCGTGCGGTCGAAGCCGCAAAATCAATTCGGCTTCAGCCACTGTGGGATGGCGTTTGCCTGATTCAGAAGTTTTCGCAGGCACTCAGCCGCGCCGAGAGGATTGCGGCTTGCGCGGCCTCCTTATCCCTTGCCTACGCACCCAGCTCTGCCCCGCCGGTATGCTGGAGCCGTGACCGCGTCGCGTACGTTTCAGGGCGTTCTCGAACCGGACGGTACCAGCCTCGGCTGGACCATCGTGCGCGTTCCCTTCGATCCCACCGAGGTGTGGCCCAACCGCAAGGGCCTGCGCGTCCGCGGTACGGTTCGGGCCGCGCTGCCGCGCCGCTCCGGTTCAGCGCCGGCGCCGTTCGCTTTTCGGACATCCTTATTTAGGACGCGCGACGGCAAATACATCCTGCTCGTCAACAAGCGCATGCAGAAGGCCACCGGGCTCAGTCGCGGGAGCGTGGCCGAAATCATGCTGGAAGCGGACACCGAAGAGCGCATGGTCGCGACGCCGCCCGAGCTTGAGGCTGTTCTGCGGCAGGATCGCGCTCTGCGCCGCTGGCACGACCGGCTCAGCCCCTCGTATCGGAAAGCCATCGGCGACCTGATTACCCAGCCGAAAAGTCCGGCGGCACGCCGCTCCCGCGCCGAGCGCATCGCCGAAGGCATGCTGCTCGCCATGGAGGGGGAACATACCACGCCTCCGGTTCTCGAACTCGCCTTCAACCGGCAGCCGCGGGCGCGCGCCGGCTGGCAGGCGATGACGCCGATCCAGCGCCGCGGTCATTTACTTGGAATCTTCTGGTATCAGAGCCCGGAGTCGCGCCGGAAGCGCGCGGAGAAAGCAGTCGAAGCGGCAATGCGCCTGGCCCACAGGAAGTTAGGCGACCGCGGCATCGCAAGTTAGCGCTTCACCCCCGATGGCGCGGCGCGGGCCATTGCGACGCGGAGCCGCATGCGCCTGGGCGCAGGGGGAAAGTCAGAAAAAAGCGGAGAGAGAAGCTGGAAGGAGGAAGAAAGGTGGCGGGAAAGTATCGTGTGGAAGGATGTAACCTCGGTAACTTAACTATTGTATACTTGCTAACTACATCCCTAAAAAGCTATTCCCCAATATACCGACTATACTCGGAATTGTTGAAGGAAGTCCACAGCAATTTTCAAATTTTTTCAAAAAGGTTGGAGACCCATGAAAATCGTCGTTCGCGTTCTTGCTCTCGGAATCTTCGCTGCCGGCGCTTCGGCTGCCGTTGTCGGTTCGCACTCCCCCATGACCCCTGTTCACCAGTCCGTGACCGCTGCCCTGCCCATGCCGTCCTGCACCCCCGGCGTCCCGGGTTGCATCCCCACAGGCGGCAAATAGTGGCATAGCAGTACTGAGGTCACCAGCCTACCACAAAAGTTGTACTGCGCAAGTCCTGCCCTCCAACATTTTTGTTGAGGAGCGGGACTTCGTGCGTTATCCTTCTTTCTCCTGCACGTTGAGGTGAACGATGACGCACCTGCTCCAGTCGCTTGACAATCTCGAACCGGTTTTCCTGCTCCTGGCCGCAGTCGCCTTTATTAAGTCGGGGTCGAACCGCCGCTTTCCCGCGTTGACAACTTACTTCGTGGTGCGCGGAATCTTTCTCCTCGTGCTCGACTCCCTGCTGTGGCGCGGCGGCATGCCGGCCTACGGCACTGTCCGCTATACCGTCTACTTCTACGGCTTTTACCTGGACTTCATCATCTGCGCCATCGCCATCTTCTTTGTCGTGCAGGAGATCTTTAAGCACGTGATGGAGCCGGTTCCAGGACTGCGCCGTCTCGGCCTGCTTGCCTTCCGCTGGATCAGCATCGTTTCCCTGGTCGTTTCCGTCGGCGCGGTCGTGATGCCCGCCACCGGGCGCCCCGACGTGCAGAATTACTTCCTTTGCCAGATTGGGCCGCACCTGGCGCGCTGCGTCAGCATCCTTGAGCTTTGCCTCCTGGCTTTCCTCGCTCTCTCGATTCACACGCTGGGCCGCTCGTTCCGCAGCCGCCTCTTCGGCATCGGCCTTGGCTTCGGACTCCAGGCTGCTGCCGACCTCGTCACCTCTTCCATGATTTCGCATTATCCCGTGCTCGCGAACTCGGTGAATCTTTTTGACCAGATCGTCACCACCGTGGTTCTGCTCACCTGGACGGCGTACTTCATGATTCCGGAGCCGTCGGCCGAACGCAGCATGATCATCCTGCCGCCCACTTCGGTCATGGCCCGCTGGAATGCGCTCGCTCGCGGCATCGGGCAGGCGCCGGAAATGGCCGCTACCGGCGAGCCGACCGGCTTCTTCCTGCAGGACATCGAAGGCGTGGTCGACCGCGTCCTCGCCAAGAACCCCGTCGTAGCCAGCCACTGACGGATTCGCTTCGATCAGAAGAAAAAGCCCCGGATTCCGGGGCTTTTTCCTTTGCGGCTCCGATTGCCGGCCGCAGCCTCGACCATCGGCGGCAACGATCGCCGGACTCCGCACGGCTTGTAAAAGCAACGGGCCGGACCCTCGTGGGTCCGGCCCTGCGTATATGCTCGCTTCGGGTTATTCCGCTGCGACCGGTTCCACGGCCACGAAGCGCCCCGTCCGTCCGCGATCGACGAACTTCACCCGCCCGTCAACCTTGGCGAAGAGCGTATCGTCGCTGCCGCGCCCCACGTTCAGGCCGGGCTTCAGTTTGGTGCCGCGCTGCCGCACGATGATGGAGCCGCCGGTGACCACCTGGCCGGCGAAAATCTTCACGCCCAGCCGCTGCGCGTTCGAGTCGCGGCCGTTTTTTGAGCTGCCTAAACCTTTTTTGTGTGCCATTTCTCAATTCCTGAAATCGGATTTCGTCTCCGCGCCGGGCGGACCACTCTTGCCGCTACGAGGTGTAGCTGTTGCCGTCCACCTGGATCTCGCTGATGCGAACCTGCGTGAATCCCTGCCGATGACCCTGCAGCTTCTTGTACTGCTTCTTGCGCTTGAAGTGAAACACCAGAATTTTGTCGCCGCGTCCTTCGCCCACCACGGTGCCCAGCACTTTGGCGGTCTGCGGCTTGACCACCGAGCCCGACTCGCCGGAGAACGCCAGCACCTCGCCGAACTCCACTGCGCCGTCTTCGCCGGCGGTAATCGACTCCACCTTCACCACATCTCCGGGAGCCACGCGATACTGCTTGCCCCCCGTGCGAATCACTGCGTACATAAAACCCTCCGAAGCGCGCAATCGAAGTGCTCCGGAAACACCGGCAGCCACGCGCCTGATTCAATCTGAGCTGGGCGGATACCATCTCCCCGGCCTGCAAACCGCGCGAGGAGGCCCCGGAAACACACGGGACGAAAAGAATCGCCAAACCAATTTAGTTTATCGGGTACGTCGAAGCGGGTCAACCGGTGGCCGATCTTCTGCTACCCTTGCCGCGATGCGAAGAGCAATCGGTCTGGTGTGGATAGGCTGCGCGGTTCTGGCAGCCGCGGCGCAGGACGCGCGTCCGGTGAATCCGGCCCTGCTGGCGGCCAAGTGGGCCGCATCGTGGATCGCGCCTCCCGACGTGCAGGCCCAGGCGCCCGGCGTCTTCTATTTTCGCAAAGAGGTCACGCTGGCGGCCGTGCCCCCGCACTACTGGGTCCATGTGACGGCTGACAACCGGTACATCCTGCATGTGAACGGGCACTACGCTGCCGAAGGCCCGGCGCGCGGCGACCTGTTCCACTGGCGCTTCGAGACGGTCGATCTGGCTCCGCTGCTCCACGCCGGCGCCAACGTGATCGCGGCCGAGGTGTGGAATTTTGGCGACATTGCACCCGTGGCGCAGATGAGCAACCGCACCGGCTTTCTCCTTCAGGGAGACACGGCGGCGGAAGCGGCCGTGAACACGGGCGTGACCTGGCAGGCGCGCGAGGAGCCGGGACACGCGGCCATCGGCAACAACGGCGCGCATGGCTACTATGCAGCCGGTCCGGCCGAGAAGATCGACGGCCACCTCGTGGACTGGACCTGGGACCAGACCGGCGATGCGTCTGCGGGATGGGCGACGCCGGTGATCGTGGGCCGCGCCGCAACGCGCGGGGCGCAGGATGCCGACAATCGCTGGGAGCTGGTGGCCGACGACCTGCCGCCCATGGAGCACCGCCTGGCCGATGCGGGAACGGTGGTGCGCGCCGAAGGCCTCCCCGCGTCGGCCTCGCTGCCCGGGTTTCCCGCTGCGCCCGTCGAGATCCCCGCGCACAGCCACGTCACGCTGCTGCTCGATCACAAGGTGCTGCAAACGGCTTACCCTGAGCTGACCGTGAGCGGCGGCGCAAATGCCACCCTTGCTGTTACGTATTCCGAAGCGCTGTACGACGCCGAGGGGCGCAAGGGCAATCGCAATGAGATCGCAGGCCGGCATATCCAGGGGATCACGGATCAGTTCGTCTCCGGAGGCGGCGCGCACCAGGTCTTTGCCTCGTTGTGGTGGCGCACCTGGCGTTATCTGCAAATCGAAGTGACCACCCGGAACGAGCCGCTGCGACTCGACGGGCTGCGCGCCTGGTTCACGGCGTATCCCTTCGACGCGCAGGCGAAGATCAGCGGCGACATTCCGCAGCTCGATGCCCTGTGGCAGACCGGCTGGCGCACGGCGCGCCTCGACGCGCACGAGACGTATATGGATGCGCCCTACTGGGAGCAGCTTCAGTACGTCGGCGACACGCGCATCCAGGCGCTCATCTCCTATGCCATGACCGGCGATGCGCGCCTCGCGCGGCAGGCCATCGAGAACATCGACGACTCGCGCACGCCGGAGGGCATCACGCAGAGCCGCTACCCTTCGTCGCTGCCGCAGTTCATCCCGCCGTTCTCTCTCATGTGGGTCGGGATGCTCCACGGCTACTGGATGTACGTGGACGATGAGGCGCTGGTGCGGGCGACGCTGCCGCACACGCGCACCGTGCTTGACTGGTTCGCAGCGCGGCAGCGCCCCGACGGCTTGCTGGGCCGCATTGAGTGGTGGCCGTTTGGCGACTGGACGGCCGATTATCCCGACGGCGTTCCGCCGCAGGGGGCGGATGGCGGCTCGGCGTTCCTCACGCTGCAGTTCATCGAGGCGCTGCACGATGCGGCAGAGATGGAAGCGCGCTTCGGCAGCCAGGAACGCGCCGGCCAGTACGCAGCGATGATTCGGAAGGCAAGCGCTGCGCTCAACGCGCAGAACTGGGACGCCCAGGCGGGCCTCTATGCCGATACGCCGGCGAAAAAGACCTTCAGCCAGGAGGCAAACATCCTGGCGGTATGGCTTGACGTGGCGCCGAAAGCCGAGCAGCAGGCGATCCTGCGCCGCGTGCTCGCGTCCAGGCCCGATGCGGCGGCGACCGTCGCTGGCAAAGACGTGCCGGCGATGTCCACGCCGACTTATTATTTCCGTTTTTATCTGGCACGCGCGCTCGACCACGCAGGCATGGCCGATTTGTATCTGCAGCAGTTACAACCGTGGTACGACATGCTGCAGCTGGGGCTCAGCACCTGGGCCGAGAATCCCGAACCCACTCGCTCCGACTGCCACGCCTGGAGCGCCAGCCCGAACTACGATCTCCTGACGCTGGTGGCCGGCATCGCTCCCGCCTCACCCGGCTTCCGCACCGTGCGCATCACGCCCCATTTGCGCGGTCTGCACACCCTCGACGCAACCATGCCTCACGCCGGCGGGCCGATCCATGTGGCGTATGCCTTGCATGGGTCTGCGTGGACCGCAACCGCGACCCTGCCCCAGGGTCTGACTGGGGATTTGGTCTGGGCTGGCAAGACGTACCCGCTCCACGCAGGCGCGCAAGAGATGACGCTGCCCTGACGTCAGCGCCCAGCGCAAGCTGCGACGATCCCGGAAACCATCACGCAGACACTAAAGCCCGGGCTGTTCTAAGGCCTGTACGGCACGACCAAGGTCGTGCCCTGATACAAAGACGCCGCCAGGAATTCTTCGCAACCCGTGGAGGATTGTCCTTCCCAGGAAGCTGGATGACCCGCAGGTTCTGAAGCTGTGCCCTTTCAAAGCAGTCTCTTGTTCAGAGCTTTCCTATCCCTACCCCCTACACCCTACACCCTATCCCCTACACCCTAATCCCCAATCCCTACTCCTTCGCCACCGCAATCTGATTGTCGTCTTCATTCCGGTCGATGAGCTTGTTGTAGGGATCGATCCCGGCGCGGTTGGGCATCTGGTCGACGATCATGGTGAAGGTCTGTCGGCCGTCGTGGATCCATTCTTTTTGCAGGTAGAGCGGCTTCTGCGCATCCTGCGGCCCGGTGAGCACGCCAATGTCGATCAGGTCGTGCATCGGCATCGGGGTCTCGTTGCCGCTGCCGTCGGCCTTCACCTTATGCGCCTCCACGACAAGCGTCACTTTGTATTTGTGATCGGCGGTCGGTGTGATGGTCGCCGAGACTGCTTTGTTGTCGTAGAGCACGATGTTCTCGAACGAGTCGTCGATGTAGTACTGCAGGTCGGCCGGCGTTTGCGCGCGCAGCGCAGCGACTAACTCCCGCGTGTCGGGATACGGACCGGATTGCGCGTCGTCGGCGTTCGCGTAGCGGTACTGCATGAGAAAGTTATGCAGTGCGAGATTGACCTTGTCTTCGCCGATGTAGTCGGCCAGCGTGTACATCACCTGGCCGCCCTTCTGGTACCAGACATAGGGTTCGTTCTGGACCTGGGCGAGCGGCTCTTCACGGCGAACCTCGGCGCCCCGGCCGCGCAGGTAGCGGTCGAGCTCGAAGCGCAGGAACCGATGCATATTCGACGCGCCGTAGCGGTGCTGCTGGGTCATGAGCGCGGAATACTCAGCGAGGGTTTCCGACATCATGTTGGAGCCGGCGACGCGGCCGCCGATGAGCTGATGGGCCCACCATTGGTGGCCCAGCTCGTGGGCGGTGACGAAGTAGGTGAAGTCGATGTCGGTGGGCTTCTCCGTGCGGTCGATGAAGCCGATAGCCTCAGAAAACGGCACGGTGTTGGGGAAGGACTGCGCGAAGGTGCGGTAGCGCGGGAACTCGATGATGCGGTACTGGCGGAACTGGTAGGGGCTGTAGGCCTTCTCGTAAAAGGCGAGACCCGCCTTCGATGCCGCAATCATGTCGGGCACGTCGAAGCTGTGCTCGGGCAGGTGGTACACCTCGATGGCGATGGGGCCGTTGACGCCCTGGTACGTGTCGCGCGTCACCTGGTAGTTGCCCGAGATGTAGGCGAAAAAGTCGAGGATCTTCACGTCGCCCATGTCGTAGGTGTAGTAGTGGCGGCCGTTGGCGATCCAATCCTTCTGCAGATAGCCGGGTGCGAGCGCCATCTGATCGGTCGAGGTGCTGACGGTGGTCGTGTAGTGGATCCAGTCGGCGGTGGGGGTGAAGAGATTGGTGACGGAACCGACGGCGTCGCCACGGGGCGGCAACAATTCCTGCGGGCCGAGATGCTCCTCGCGGCGGCGGCGCGGATCGCCAAGCTCGAGGCTCTGGTCGTAGCCGATGGTGGGGAAATAGCCGGAGTCAAAGAAGGTGCCGTTGTAAGCCAGCTCAGCGCGCTCGTTGCCGTCCTTGAAGCCGCGGCTGGTGTAGCCCACATTGAAATTCATGTTCATGGTCTCGCCGGGGGCGAGTGGTTTGTCGAGCGCGTAAATGGTGTATATGGCGCGCGGGCTCGACGAGACCACGTGAAACGGGCGATCGAAGACAACGTGGGTGAAGCCCTGCTGCGCGTTCGTCACGTGAATAGCGCTGATGGGCTGCGGAGTCTTGTTCTGCAGCACGAAGTGGCCGGTGCCGGAGAACGAGCGGCGATCCGGGTAGATGTCGATCCTCGCGTCGGCGGCGGTAATTTTGGGCTGAGCGAAATGCTCGTATTTCTTGAAGTCGCGCTCGTAGGCGGCCTGAATATCGCGCCGGTCTTTCGCGGTCAGATATTCGTTGAGCACGTGCGTGTTGTAGTAGTACCAGATGCCGCTGCCGATGGCGGCCAGCAGGCATACAGCCAGCGCGGGAGCGATGCGCGAGAAGTTCTGGCGCAGGCCGCGCATGCGGGCGCCCAGCGAATCTTCCGCGCCCCGGCGAGCCAGGCCGATCGACAGCACGCCGAGAAACGCGGCAATCGCCAGCCAGTACGTGATGGACCAGAAGAGCGGCAGGACGAAGTGTCCGTAGCCGTTCATGTCGGAGTAGGTGTACGGCGGCGTTTGCCCGAAGAGATAGAGCGTGTTCTCCCATCCAAAGTTAAAGAGGATGGGCTGCATCACGAACACGCCGATCACAATGCCGTGGCCGAGGAATTTATTCGACACCACGGTCTGCACGAACATCGCCAGCAGCGCAAAGATCAGCACCTGCGGGAGGGTAACAACGTACAGCTCCTTGAAGTATTGCAGCAGCTCGAAGTGGTAGTAGCCCTGAACGGCCTGCATCAGGATGCCGCACAGCCCGGCCACCGCCAGCACCGCGAATTCAACGAAGCAGAGCGCAGTCAGCTTCGACATCCAGTCCGTCGTCTCGCCCGCCGGCAGCGCGTCGTGGATCCCCTCAAAGTGCGTGTCGCGCTCGCGCCAGATCAGCTCGGCCGCATAAAACGTCGCGATGATATAGAAGAACAGGATCGCGATGCCTTCGACGGCCTGCAGCATGAGATACGTTACCGGCCATACGTTCTGGCCCTCGATCCTCCCCGCATAGCGGCCGTTGCTGCACGAGAGCAGCGCCATCAGGATGATGAGCACCCAGAAAGGAAGGTCGCGCACGATGTTGCGCATGCGCAGCCGCGTCATCGAACGATACTGCGCCCACGTGGTCCCCGCGCCGAAGATCGGATGCACGAGTGGCGCGCGCGTAGTCACGAAGGTCGGGACCGACCGAATCTCATCGTCCTGCTCGGCGGCCAGCCGCGCGCGGCGGCTGCTGGAGCGCGCGGTCAGCGCCTCCAGCGACATGGGGAAGAACATCCACAGCGCTGCCAGCGTGAGCACGCCAAAGCCGCACCAGACAAGCCGGTTGTAGAGGAACAATCCCTGCGCCGCCTGGTGCGACCAGGAGAGCAGCAGCGTGTTTTTCTCCACCACCGTCCAGTAGCGGGTGATGCCGTCGATATACAGAAGGCCGACGGGATCGAAGATGCTCGGCCAGAATCGGCTGAGACTCCGCGTGGAAAGAAACACGCCGGCATAGAAAAGATAGAGCGCGAACACCGCGGCGCCCTGCAGGTACACGATAAAGATGCGGCGCGACAATGCGCCCACCAGGAAGAAGAGCGAGCCCAGGAAGAAAATCTGCACCACGACGATAGAGAAGAATGGCTGGAAGTACCAGACCAGCGGCGCATGCGCGATGCGGGTGTGATCGGCCCACGGCGCGAGCGTGCCGAGCATCTCGCCCGGGACAAGGCCGAAGAACACGATCACCGTAACGACAAACGAGCCGAGCCAGCGCCCGCCGAGATAGGCGAACTTTGAAATCGGCTTGGTAAAGAGGATTTGCGTCGTGTCGCGCTGGAAATCGCGCAGGATCGATGTGCCGAAGATCGCGGCGATCACGATGATCCCGAAAAACGAGGCGCCGATCGCGTTATAGCTGTTCGCAAACGGCCCATTCAGCAGCACCTTGCCATTGCCGGAGCCCACGGGGCCGAAGCTCTCCGACGCCACGCACAGAAAGCTGAAGACGAACCAGATGGCGAAGTAAACGTACGTGGAGATGCTCTTGAACCGGACCTTCAGCTCGAAGAGGAAGAATTCCAGAAACTGGCGCATGGCGTTCTCTCCGGCTTAGGCGTTGGCGTGACGGGCGAGCGAAAGGAAGTAGACATCCTCCAGCTCCGACTCGGAGGCGCGGAAACCGTCGCCGGGGCTCGTATCGGCGTAGACGCGCACCTCGTGCTGGCCGCCCACCAGGTGCGTCGACACCACCTGCATGCCGGCTTCGAGCGCCTTGAGCTCTTCGTCGCCGGAGACGACCTTTGACCACATCTTGCCGCGAATCCCTTCGAGCGCCTCGGACGGCGAGCTCTCGATGAGCACCGCCCCGTTGGCGATGATGGCCATGCGCTGGCACAGCTCGCGAACGTCCTCCACGATGTGCGTCGAAAGGATCACCGTCACGTTGCCCGCGATGGAGCTGAGCAAATTGAGGAACCGGTTGCGCTCGGCGGGATCGAGGCCGGCGGTCGGCTCGTCCACGATGATCAGCTTCGGCTTGCCCAGCAGCGCCTGCGCGATGCCGAAGCGCTGTTTCATGCCGCCGGAATACGTGGCCAGCGACTTCTTGCGCACCTCCCACAGGTTCGTCTGGTGCAGCAGCGCATCGACCACTTCTTTGCGCTCGCCGCTGTTCGTGATGCCCTTCATCACCGCGAGATGGGAGAGCATGTCCGACACGGAGATCCGCGGGTAGACGCCGAACTCCTGCGGCAGATAGCCGAGAATCCTGCGGACCTCGGTCTTCTTCGCGAGCACGTCGAGACCATCGAGCGAGACCGAGCCGGAATCGGGATCCTGCAGCGTGGCGACCGTGCGCATCAGCGTGCTCTTGCCCGCGCCGTTCGGCCCCAGCAGCCCGAACATGTTGTTGCCGATCGTGAGGGAAACGTTACGGAGCGCCTGGACTCCGTTGGCGTAGGTCTTGGACAGACCGGAGATGGTGAGGGCCACTGCATCCTCCGCGGAGAATCAGGTTATGGGTCAGGGGAATTGCGCCATGCTACCACAGCGTTCCCTACGCTCGCCCCTGCCGGCTGGTTCCCTGAAAGCCCGGTACGTCAGGCAGTCCGTGACCTCCTGCAGGGACGCACCGCCCAATCCTTAACCCCTCATCCCGTGACGGAACGCACAGCGCCGGAATCCTGCCAGAATAGAATGAACGGCAGCGGATCTCCGTCCGACCCGCCCGAGGAGACCCATGACTCCCGCCCTGCGCAACCTTTTCAATGACCGCGCCGAGCATCTGCGCGGCAAGGTGGCGGGCATCTATGGGCTGCTGCTGCTGTTCAATGCGGGCGCGTGGCTGTGGGCCATCGTTGCCTTTCATCGCTTCCCGGTGCTCCTCGGCACGGCGTTTCTGGCGTACAGCTTCGGCCTGCGCCACGCCGTCGACGCCGACCACATCGCGGCCATCGATAACGTCACCCGCAAGCTGATGCAGGAAGGCAAGCGGCCGGTCGCGGTCGGCTTCCTGTTTTCGCTGGGCCATTCCACCATCGTCATCGTCGGCTCCCTGCTCATCGCCGCCGCGGCGCTGGGCCTGCAGCAGCACCTCGATCACTTCCGCTCCATCGGCGGCGTCATCGGCACGCTGGTTTCGGCGGTGTTCCTGCTGGCCATCGCCGTGGTCAACCTCATCATCCTGCGCTCGGTCTACGGCACCTTCACCCGCGTGCGGCGCGGCGAGCCCTACGTCGATGAGGATTTCGACCTGCTTCTCGCGAATCGCGGATTCCTCGCGCGCCTCTTCCGGCCCGTCTTCGCCATGGTCCGCCGCAGCTGGCACATGTACCCGCTGGGCGTGCTCTTCGGCCTCGGCTTCGACACGGCCACGGAGATCGGCCTGCTCGGGATTTCGGCGGCCGAAGCGTCCCGCGGCCTGCCGCTCGTATCCATCCTGGTGTTTCCTGTGTTATTCGCCGCCGGCATGTCGCTCATCGACACCACAGACAACATCCTCATGCTCGGCGCGTATGGCTGGGCCTACATCAAGCCCATCCGCAAGCTCTACTACAACCTCACCATTACGTCTGTATCTGTGATTGTGGCGTTTGTTGTCGGCGGCACCGAGGCGCTGGGCCTGCTGGGCGGTCAGCTCCACCTGCGGGGCTCGTTTTGGGGATGGGTCGGCCGCCTCAACGGCAACTTTGGGGTGCTCGGCTATTGCATCGTCGCCATCTTCGCGCTCAGCTGGATCGTCTCGATCGCGATCTACAAGCTGCGGCGGTTTGAGGATCTGGAGCTGACCCCGGAGGGATGAGCAACGGGGATTAGGGATCGAAAAGCCTGGTGCACCCGAGGTCTCCTCGGAAACCCTCTTCGCCAGAATCGTCTGCGCGCCAGAGGGGGCGCAAACTGCTATCCGCCAGCTGCTAATCCCTATTCCCTGACCCCTCGCCCTACACCCTACACGCTATACCCTGTCTTCATGCTGCCCATCGGCATCGTCGCCTGCTCCTTCGAGGGCGCTGGCCTCTGCTATCGCACGCTCTGCCTCGAATCCGAGCCGGTGCTTGGCAAGCACGCGCATCCTGAAGTCGCCCTGCACAATCACTCGCTCGCCGAGTATCAACCGCACATTGAGCGCGGCGACTGGGCCGCGGTCGGCGCGCTGATGCTCGACTCCGCGCAAAAGCTGGCGCGCGCCGGAGCAGCCTTCCTCATCTGCCCCGACAACACGATCCACCAGGCGCTCCCGCTCGTCGAGGCGCAATCGCCGCTGCCGTGGCTGCACATCGCGGCGGTCGTCGCGGAGGAAGCGCAGGCGCGCGGGTTCACACGCATCGGCATCCTCGGGACGAAGTGGCTCGTGGCCAGCGAAGTCTATCCCGAACAGCTCCGCGCGCGCGGCCTTGCATGGATGCGCCCCGGCGACGACGAGCGCGAGGAGATCAACCGCATCATCATGGATGAGCTGGTGCGCGGCATCTTCAGGCCGGAAGGCATCGCGTATCACCAGCGCGTGATCGCGCGCATGAAGGAGGCCGGCTGCGACGCCGTCGTGCTGGGATGCACTGAGATTCCGCTCATCATGAGCGACGCGAACTCGCCGCTGCCCACGCTCGCGTCGACGCAGCTGCTGGCCCGCGCCGCCCTGCGCCGGGCGATGTCGTAGTGCACGGGTCGTATCGAGATTCAAGATTGTTGAAAGCTCGCTGAACAAAAATAACCTGTCATCCTGAGCGAGCGCGCCAAATCTGCTGCGTGCAAGGGCGCGCTCCCATCATTCAGGCCTCGAGTTGAAGGACCTGTATTTCTCTGCGGCCGCCGCGCGTTTTCACGATTGGCCCGGTTGGCTCTGGGCCGCTCCGGCAGCTACGCGGCCGCACCCTCTTCCGCCGGATCGCGCCGCAACACGGCGCCGGCCGTCCGGCCCACCCACAGCGCCGGCCCCGCGAAATAAGTCGCCAGCAGCCGCGGAATCCGCTTCAGATCCGTGGCCAGCGTGTGCGCATCGTCGCCCACCAGCAATGCGCCGTTGCGGATCATGTGCCAGTGAAACGTCGCGGACACCACCGTGAAGACGATCGCCGCGACGCCCAGTTGCCGCGTCTTGCCGCCATCGAGCCAGAAGTGCAGCCCCGCGTCGAGCCCCAGCGAGACAAGCGGCACCACGACCACGCAGGCGAGCCAAGCCAGTGCTTCGCGCCTGATCTTCAGCGATTGCTGCTGCAGCGCCGAAAAGAATCCGCACGTGAGCAGCACGTAAGCCGCCTCGACCATGCCGAAGTGCTGCCGCGCATGCAGCTCCACATGCCGCAGCGCCCACACGCACGCCAGCCCGCGCAGCACCGCCGTCAGCATCGCCACTTTCCAGTTCCAGTGGGTCAGCGGATACAGCAGCTCCTTCGCACGGGAACCGCGCAGCCAGCGTTGGTGTTGTGCGTCCGTTCGCATCCGGCCTCCGGCTCCCTGGTCGTCCTCATCGCCAGCCTGGCATTGGTGGAGCAACATCGCGTCAATAAGCCATTACATTCAGCACAAATTCACCGGCTCGGGTATTCCTTCTGTCACCGTCACCGGCGCAATTTCGCCGCCGCATTACCAAGGTTTCCTGTAAGCCTCGCAACTTTGCCCAGCCGCCTGGGTTCGCCACCATCGAACGGCGATCTGTGCTCGACGCCGACAACTGAAACCAACAGCGGTCTATGGGCACGCCTCCTGTGCGTGCTGTCGCCGGCCTTTTCCGAGGAAGCCAGCCCGGCTGCAAGGCAATGCGCGTCGCGCGCGCAGACACTCCTCGTCCGCCCCGCTGTCTCCTCTCACGGCGCTGCACCACACTCAGACTCCCTGGCCGCGGAAAGAGCTAAGCTATGTCGACTCGTTCACGCTCCCCCTTTTCCCTTCTTTGCATCACGGGCGCCGCGGTTTTGCTGGGCGTCCTGTTCATCGCCGGGTGCGGCAACATCACCGGCTCCGGCAGCACCGGCAACAACGGCGGCACCGCCTTTGTCATCGGCACCGATGCACCCGCCGCCAGCGTGGTGTCCTTTAACGCGACGATCCAGTCTCTCGACGCCATCGACGCCGCAGGCAATTCGGTCTCGCTCATCAGCGGCTCGCCCACCGTCGATTTCGCCCGCTACAACGGCCTGCAGGCGCTCCTTGACGAAAACAACGTTCCCGCCGACACCTACACGCAAATCTCCGTGACATTTTCGAGCGCCACCATTGGCTATCTGCAGACGCAGGGCGCGCCGCCCACTATCCAGACCATGAACGCCACCTTCACGAACCCAACCGTCACCGCGACCCTCGCCACGCCGCTGGTCGTCGCGCAGACCGGCCCCGTTGGCATTCGCTTCGACTTCCGTCTCGGTCAATCCATCCAGGTCTCGAACGGCCAGATTACCGGCCAGGTGACGCCCGACATCGACATCACCGCCGTCGGCCCCGACGATCCCGGCGCCTACATCGATGAATTCGACGCCGGAGTGGTTAGCGTCGATGCGTCGGCGCAGAGCTTCATCGTGCAGGGCCCGCACGGGCGCCAGTGGACGATCGACGTGAACGGCAACACCGAGTGGGACGGCAGCGCCAGTCTCAGCGCGCTCACCAGCACCAGCATCGTGCAGATCTCCGGCGTGCTCGATAAGGCCGACTCCACCATCGATGCCGATGAAGTCGCCATTCTTTCGCAAAACGGCTTCTACGCCGCCGGGCTCGTCACGTATGTGCAGCCTGCGTCCGGCACCGCCTCTAACTTCGACCTCTATGTGCGCGGCACGCTGCCCGCAAGCGGCACCGGCGTCACCGACGGCATGCAGGCGCAGGTCGATCTCACCGGGCAGGAGAAGTTCTTCATCTACTGGATGCACAACCCGCTCACGCAATTCTTCTTCAATTCCTCGGCGCTGCTGGCCGGCCAGCACGTCGGCGTTGGCGGAGCGATCAGCGGCGCGCAGAACGGCCAGGCGCTCAGCGTGAATCGCGTCACGCTGCGTCAGAACGGCCTCAACGGCACCCTCGTCCCCGGCTCCATCGACCTGAACAGCGGCTCGTTCCAGATGCAGGTCGGCGGCTTTGCGGGCGTGCTCATACCGCAAAACGTGACCGTGTACTGCGGAGCGAAAACGTCGTTCCGGTTCGGGCTCAACGGCGTGGGCGACATCACCGATACCACCCACCTGCGCGTCGTTGGATTGCTGCTCAAAGACCCCGCGTCGGGCAATCCGGTGCTGCTCGCTCGCTATGTCGACGTGCTGAATTAGCCCTCAGGAACCAGGCGGCGTGCTCGATTCCGAGCCGCCGCCTGGCCGCTTAAGTGGTCGGTGGCCAGGGGCGGTTGCTAGTGTTCGCGTCGCCGGTTGTTGGTGATCGGTTGTTTGTGATCGGTTGTTTGTGATCGGTTGTTTGTTGCTCGTTGCTCGATGGGAGTTCTCCGGCCGCATGCTGTTGGTTCTCGGCGCGAAGCGGTCCCGCATCAGCGGGACTGCGGTAGAAGCCCCGGCCTTCAGGCAGGGGAAATCAGAGCTCCAAATATCCTGGCCTTGAGGCCCGGATGGGGTCAGCCGGTCACGGTAATGGTTGCTGGCAGCCAGCGGCTTGTCTCGGCTAATTCCCCGTGTACCCCGCCCGCATATACTTCCGCGCCAGCTCGCCCTGCACCGTGTCGCTGCCTGCGTTGAGCACCGCCTCATATTCCCCGACGGCCTTCTCGTGCTGGTGCATCAGGTCAAGCGTTTCCCCCGCCCTGAGCAGGCAGCGCCGCTTCAGTTCCGGGCTGATGGTCGCCTGATACACGCCCTCGCGGTACGCCTCCACCGCCTCGGCGTACTTCCGCTGCCCGCGCAGGCTGTCGCCCAGCCCAAAGTAGGCCAGCTCCAGGTGCGCCTCAGGGTAGTAGCCCGGCTGCTTCGCCAGCGCGATTACCCGGTCGTACGTGGCCACGGCCACCATTCCCTGGCCGCCGTCCTTCTCGAGGTTCGCCTCCTCCAGGTGGAACAGATAATCATGCGGATACTGCTGCGCCAGGCCCTCGGCGATCCCCACCGCCTCCCGGTATTGCGAATCTCTTCGCAGGAACAGCATCATCGCCGTCTTCGCTTCCACCTGGGTAATGACGCCCCGCGCCGCATCGTCGCGCAGCAGCGCCATGCCCTGCGGCTTCGAGCCGTGAATCCCCACGACCCCGGCCACCAGCTTGAAGGCGAAGGGCAGCGCGCCGACCACATATTGATACACGCCCACCACCAGCTTGGCGTCCACGTAGTTGGCATCCAGCGCCAGCACGCGGTCGCAGTCGCTGCGCGCGGCCAGCGCCTGGCGCAGACCGGACGCGAAGGCGCGCTCCGCCATACCCAGATACGTCGCGTTCAGGCTCCGCGCCCATCCCCGCGCAAAGAGCGCGTTCACGTTGTTGGGATTCGCCTTGAGCTCCACATTCGCTTCATTCACCGCGCGATCGGCCAGCGCCTTGATTCGGTCTCGCATGGCCGCATCCTCGGCCACCGTATGCTTCCCGGTCAGGAATCCATCGTTGGCGTAGAACGTGGTGTCGAGCAGGTCCAGCCGGTTCAGTTCGCGAAACAGCACGGCGTCCAGCAGATAATCCGTCGCCATGGGATCGCCCGCGTGCTCGTTCTCGATGCGTTCGAAGCGCGTGATCGCGTCGTCGTAATTCATGCTGTAGAACTGCCGGAAGGCTTCGCGCACCGCAGGCTCGCGGTTCAGCGGATTCGTGTCGACCGTGTCGGCACACCACGCCGACGGCAACAGCAACGCTGCGCACAAAGCCGCCACGGCTCCGCGAAAACCCAGTCTCCGGCCGGTCATCAACAGGGATTGTAGACGCAGGAGCCGATGTCCTGATCGAAATGCCTCACTTCGCGCCCTGGAAGCCATAGAGCCGCTCCGCGTTTCCGCGCAGCACCAGCCGCGCCATTTGCTCGGCGCGCTCCCGGCTGATCTCTCCATCCCGCAGCATGCCCGTCAGTGCTAACCCGAGAGCTTCGCGGCCGTTGCGGTTGGCGATCCACGTTGACTCCGCCCACCCCATTTGGTCCGAATACGGATAGCCGTCGGTACCGAACAGTACCTTCTCCGGTTCCCACTCCAGCCACTCGCGCAGCCATTGCGCCTGGGTATGCGGCGTCATCAGCAGGTCCTGCGACGAGAGGTCGGCGTAGACGTTTGGCTTCTCCAGCAGCGCCCCCACCTCGCGCTCGTACGGCCAGCCTCCGTGGAGCAGCACGAAGTTCGTCTTCCGCAGCCGCGGATCGTTGAACAGCGGTTCCAGCAGCAGCGGATTCACGCCCGCCACTCCGAAATAGCTGCCGTCTCCGGCCATCGCATGCAGGTGCACCGCCATCCCGAGGCGGCCGCACTCCCTTGCGAAGTAGCGGAAGAGAAAATCCTGGAGAGTTTTGTAGTCGGCGTCGCTGGGTATGCCATGGGCCGCATACTCTGCGTAAATCTTCGCCGCCTGCTCCTGCGGCGGATTGCCGAAATCGAAGCCGCGCAGATACGCGACCTCGAACTTCACCGCAACGGCCCCGCCGGCTTTCTGCCGCTCCAGCGTGGGGGTCACGACTTTCGCGAGATAGGTGTCCAGCGAATCCGGCAGCGCCTTGACGGACGACTCAGTCAGGTACCGCGCGCGCACCTTGTCCTCCAGCGGGAAAAACTTTTTCCGGTCCGGCGTCTCCGCGGCCAGCCCACTGTTGTCGAGCGGAAAGAGCAGGGCATCGTCATAGGGCACCCAGCGAAAACGCGGCGGCTCGACGCCGAATCCCATGGCCACGCGGTTGCCCACCTGGGTGCCGATATGCGCCTGGTCGAGCACCCACGCGGTAAAGTTCTCGCCCTCGCGCTGTTTGATTCGCGCCCGCGCGGCGTTCAGCCGCTGGAGCCCGACGGCATCGAGCGGAGGCTTCTCGTCGAAGCCCCACAGCGCCTTCCACGCGTCCTGCTGTTCGGGGAAGTCCGGCCGATACGCCGGCGGCTCCGATTCCGGCTCCAGTGAATCGACCGGCAGCGCATCAAATTCGCGATCAGTGGCGTCCTGCGGAGGCGCCAACACCGGGTGCGCATGGTTATCGACCGCCCAGATGCTGTCGATCAATTGCGCGATGCCAGGGTCGATCCGTGGGCCGGCGCGCTCGTCGTGGTGGTGCGCGCAGCCCGTCGAGGCCGCCAGTGCCGCAGTCACCGCCATCGCTGCCCATCCGCGCATCGGACTCATCCTACCGCAGCGATTGCCCACGAACGGTGCCGATCTGCCCAACAGGCCCGGGTACTGCATGCTCTCACCTGTAACCCGTAACCTGTCACCTTACTTGCCCGCCGTCTCCGCTTTCGCCTGATCGATCAGCGTATATAGCTTCGAGCGGTCGACGACCTCAACAAACGGCGTGCCGCTGGTGCGATTCGTGACCACCCAGATGGTCGGCGTGTGCTGGATGCCGACGCTCTGGCCCAGCGCGAAGTCGGCCTTCACCAGGCCGGCCAGACGTCCCTGCGCATCGACGACGAACGGGAACGTGATCTTGTGGTCTGCGGCAAATTTCTGCGCGAAGGCGCGCAGATCGGCCTGCGACTGGATGGTCGGCTGCGCTGCAAAAACCGCATCGCGAAACGCATCGCCGAGGCGCTTCGATTTCGTGTCGGACTTGCTGTCGAACCAGCGCGCATCCACGGCCGCGTCAAAGCTCCATGTGTGGAACGGCAGGGGGAAATCGTGCCGCACCCAGGGAATCCGGTACTTCGCGGCCGCCTCTTGCAGCACCGGATTGGCGCGCGCGCAGTCCGGGCACTCGAGATCCTCGAACTCCACGATGGCTATCCGGGCTCCGGCCGGCGGCCGCAAAGCCGCGGCGTTGTGCACCGGCGTCGTCGGCGAAACCGGATTGGAAAATTGCGCGCGCGCCGCGGGCGCCAGCAGCGCGAGCGCAAGAGCCAGTGGCGGAAAACAAGCACGAGCAGCGGCTTTCATGGCGATTGAAGCCATTGTACGGGCCGACTGCCCGCCGGGTTGCACGATACTGGCCGCATTTGCGAGTGCGATCCGCACCGAGGTCACCGGTTCGAATCGAGAATGGCGGCAAGATCGCGCGCTCCATGGAGCACTCTGAGGATGTCTGCGCCGTTGCGGCGAGGCAGATAGAAGATGATCCGGTTTTCGAAGCCCGGAACCGGCAAGCGGCGGAAACGGCTGCTGATGCGGCCGCTGAATCCGCAGGGCGCGCCCAGGCGCGGCCTGCCGGCGAGCAGGTTCGCTGCGGATTCGACGGCCACGAGAAATCGTTCCGCTGTCGGAACTCCGGCTTCGCGACTCAGATAATCGAATGATTCAAGGAGATCGCGCCGCGCTGCAGGACGAAGGATGACTTGCGGCTGACCGGCCATGCACGGTTTGCCTCGCCGTCTTTCTACGACGCGGCGCGCTTGCGGGTGCGGCCGGCCGCCTCCTTGCGCAGGCCCTGCCAGGCGGCAGGCGTCATGGTTTCGGCCGGCTCGCGCATCGCCTCCAGCAGCATGACTTCGAGCGCTTCCCGTGCCTGGCGCTTCTGATCGGTCCGCACCAGCTCGCGAAAATATTCGCTGGCGCTGCCATAGCCGCGCGCGCCAATTTGCTCCTCGACGAACTGGCGCAGGCTTTCGGGAAGCGAGATATTCATGGTCGGCATGGGGTGGCTCCGAGAACGATGTTGGCACATTTTGGCAAAAATTGCCATGCCACACCGGCCTCTTCCATTCTTATACTGGCCGTCGGAGGCGGTTCCGTGCCGAGTGCGAAAATCTCTCGCGTGGCGGGCGAGGAGCGTGATGCGACCGCGCGGCAACGAGGCGCTGCGACCGCTGGCCGGAAGAATCTGACGGTGCTGTCGGGCGCGCCGCCGCATCGGTTGACTTCCAACGCTACAGCGGATGCACCGTCATATACGTGCCGCCCTCTTCGCGGTAATCCTCCGGCGCGAAATTGCTGGCTGCGGTCTGTTCGGTCAGCTTCCCCGCGCTCGAAACGCTGTACACCGCGAAGCTCCCGCAGCAGGCCTGCCCGAGCCAGTAGAGGTTGCCGCTGCGATCCCACGCGATTTGCTGCACGCCGCCCTGGATCGATGCCGTGTCGGTGAGCGTGAGAACGTCGTTGACGAAGTGATAAAGGTGCAGGCCTGCCCCGTCTCCCGCTGCGAGCCACGAACCGGTCGGGTCGAAGACATAAGCGGAGAGATACTGGGGCGAGGTCGGCAGCTTCGTGCTGCGCAGGTATTTCAGGGTGCCGCTGGAGTTGATGCCGTAGACCGCCAGCAAGCTCCCGGCGGAGGACTGGCTGGGGTTCATGCCGATCACCACGGCTCCGCTGCCGTTCGCGGCTGCCCCCGTGGGGCACCACTGGTTCCCGCCGGTTCCCGCGGGCGTGGCTGCCCCGGTGTTAAAGGCCGTCAGCGCCCCGCTGGACGAGCGGAGGAAGCCATAGTAAACCGGCGCATTGTCGATGCAGGCGGAGTTATAGGCCCACTCATCGTTGCCGCTGAAGGTGAGCTGCGCGTCCGGCCAGGGCCCATGGATGCTCGCGGGCACCTGATCGATCAGGGTCAGCGCGCCATTCGCGCCGATCGACCACGCCGCATACGTGTTCTTGCCGCCGGAACCACCCCACGAATAGAGCGTTCGCCCGCTGCGGTCGGCAAAGAGCCACACGGGATAGCCCTGCTTCGCCGCCGAAGTGGTGGCAGCCGGCGATATGCCCGAGGAAGCAATTCGGAAAGCGCGGATGCTCTGGGTCCCCTCGTCGGCCACGTACAGGTAGTTTCCGTTGCTGGTCAGGCCGGCCGGGCTGTCCGCCAGTGTCGCGCCGGGCATGTTGGTGATGGAGCCATCCGCCTCCATGGCGAACTCCTGGATGCCGGGCGGCGAGTAGGCCGATCCCGCATAGCCGAAGAAGTTATAAGCCACGGTTCCTGACGTGGTGGCCGCTGCATTGCTTGCCGGACTGGTGTCGGCCGTCATTCCTGGACTCGCGGTCGAGCCGCATCCGGCGATGCACGCGATGCAAAGAAGGGCAAAAGAAGAGAAGAGGACTGGGCGGATCCTCATGGCGCCTCCGGGGGTCGTCGAGGGTCGTCCTTGCCCTTGCTTGGATGCGCCGGCGGCTTGGGCAGAGGCTTGGGAGCTGAGCATGACCGACAGCGAAAGGGCAGCTAAGACCAGGCCGGCCGGCTCACCCTCCAGCTGCTCAACCTGAATCACTGGCCAAAGGTGCTATCCGCCTGCCCGGTCTAAACTGTTACCCACTCCCGGTTCTTCCAACAAAAACAAAACGAATCGGGGCGAAGCCAAAACCCAATGGCAGTCCATAAAGACCTCAGTCTTTACCCCATCGAGAACGCTGCTGCGCAGGTTTACGTTTGCGTCGGCTGGATCGATCCCAGACTGCATTACCCGAAGGGCATCGTCGACCACAATCTCATGAGGAGAATCGGCGTGCTTTGCAAATCACCCGCGAGGCGGACAAGAGGATGGCATCCCTGCACGCTGTGCCGTGAATATCCGGTTCGGGAGCTGATCGGCATGCAAACGATCGAGCTGGGCGACGGCGAAATCGATGTAGCGGGATCGGACAAGGTCTACGCTTGTCCCACGCTCATCTACCACTACATTCTTCGCCACGGATATCGCCCGCCCGCAGAATTTGTGGACGCGGTTCGAGCGCTGAAGATCTAAGCTGGCCGACATACCGGAAGAAAAAAAGGCCATCCATTTCCGGATGGCCTTTGTCTTTGCTTTTTGCCGCGAAGCGGCGTCCGCCTGGACGGCTAGTCCCCCATGACGGGTTCGCCGGCAGGTTCCGGTTTCGCGACTGGCTTCGCGGGCGCGATGGCGTCGATGCTCACCAGCCCCTCGACCGGCTTCTCCCCCAGCACGTGCTCGCGGTAGAGCTTCGCCATTTTCGCGTTTTCGGCGTCCTGCTTCAGCTTCGCGTCGCGGGCGCGGATCTTCTCCTCGCGCGCATTCTTGGCGATGCCGCTCTTCTCGAAGGTGTTGTTGGCGGCGGCGTTCACGTGCTCCTGGTTCAGCAGCAGCGTGTGCTCGTTCGTCTCCATCCCAACCTTCTTGCCGCCGGCGAAGATCTCATGCCGCCCATGCTCGTCGTACCACTTGGTGAGCGTAGCCGTCATGTGCATCTTCTCGATGATGTTGCGCCAGCCCACGCCCGTGTTGTACGCGCAGAAGCTGATCTCGCCTTCCTGCGTCGCGTACGGGATAATGCACTGCTCGGTGCGGCGGAAGTCGTAGTTGAAGAGGTCCTGGAACCACATGCCGGCGATGAAGAGGAAGTTCCAGCGATCGGCGCGGCGCTTCTCGATGTCCTGCATGGTGCGGTCGCCGGTCACCTTGCCGTAGTTGCGGCCGGTGGCCCCGAAGCACTTGTCGAATTTCTGCAGCAGGTCGACGATGCGGAAGTGCGTCGGCGATTTGCGCGGATCGTAGTTGCGCAGCAGCGCCAGAGCCGCTCCGATGACGGAGAGCGTCTTGCCGCGGGCCGCGTCGTTGATCTTCGCCATGTCCTTCGCCAGGCGATCCGCGTTCAGGAACGCGGTCACCGGAACGGCTTCCTTGGTTTCCTTGTCGATCATCAGCGCCATGCCGATGCCGCAGTTGGGGTGGCATCCGCAGGAGAGCTGGCCCCACTCGTGGTTCGGCCCATGCACCAGGTCGGCCCAGTCGCTGAAGGTGCTCATGAAGCTGATGGGGAACCAGTCGCGAACGGGCTCGCCGAGGCCGGTCTGGTTCTTCACGTCGTGCGCCATGTGGCTGAGCGTGTAGCGCTGCGCCAGGCGCCGCTCGTCGCTGATGCCTTCGTCGCGCCCCGTGAAGCTGACCGGCTGGAACGAGAGGAAGTTGATCTTCTTCGGATTGTCGAGCGCGAACTGGATGATGTGCCCCACCTGCTCGTTGTTGATGCCGTTGATAATCGTCGTCACCGGGACGATATCGACGCCGGCTTCGTGCAGGTTATGGATGGCCTGCAGCTTCACATCGAACAGGTTGCCGACCTTGCGGTGCGAGTTGGCCGCGTTGCCGATGCCGTCGAACTGCAGATAGGCATAGCGCAGGCCCGCTTCCGCAGCGGCGCGGCACAGCTCCTTCGACTTGGCGAACTCGATGCCGTTGGTGGCTGCCTGCACGGAGTTGTAGCCAACCTTCCGCGAGTACGCGACCGCGTCAAGGAAGTACGGCGAAAGCGTCGGCTCGCCACCCGAAAACTGCACGCTCATCTGACGCCGCGGCTTGATGGTGATGGCGTTGTCCAGCATCAGCTTGATCTCGTCCCACGTCAGTTCATGGACGAAGCCAACCTGATTGGCGTCCATGAAGCAGGGATCGCACATCATGTTGCACCGGTTGGTCAGGTCGATGGTCAGCACCGAGCCGCGCCCGTGCGTCACCGTCGAGGTGCCGTGGTTGTGCAGCTTGTCGTCGTTGTGCGCGCGGATGTCGCGGCCGGGAAAGACCTCTTCGAGGTGCTTGAAGAAAGCGGTGTCGATCGACATCGTGTCTTCAAAGTGCCCGTGCTTCGGGCAATCCTTCACCATCAGGATCTTGCCGTCGCGCTCGATGATCTGCGCCTTGATCTCGCCCACTTTCTCGTTGAGCAGGATTTCGTGGGGCAGCTTGCCGTCCAGAATCTGCTGGCGAATCTCCGGCACGCACTTGGGGCAGAGCGAATCCGTGGTGCGGGGCCAGCCGAGCGGCGGCTTCTCCTTCTGCCACGACTTGAGCAGCGGCTTGTCGGACCACTTCGGCGTGAACGAGGGGTTGGGGCTGATGCTGTTCAGCTTCTCGAAGACGGTCCAGGCGCCCTGGGCCGCGATGGTCACGGCGCGCTCTGCGTATTTAACGGCTTTCGACATTGCTGGATTCTCCTGGGTGGTGCAGGATGCCACATGGTTGCCTGGGACCGGAACTAAGTCGTTGGCCTGCCAGGACTTCTCCACTTTCTAAGATAGGGAGAACCGGGGTCCAGGGATATCGGCGTAGGTTGAATGGCAGAAATTCGACCCTGGGCGGGAAGATGGGGGGTTGAATGGGACCGCGGCAATGGAGACCGTTTTGGACTACCGGCCGACGCTCGGAACCTCGCTCGTTGCAATGGCAACATCGCGTCGGACGAGCGCGGGCAAATCCGATTTGAGACCCCCCGGCTTTTCCTGCATTCGAGGGTCTCAAATCTCGCGGCACATCTTCGTTCGCATCCGTGACGCTACGGCTTTGGCGCTGTCAGTTCCGCCGTCGCCGGCCCCGTCGGCGCTTGATCCTCCTTGAGCGGCAGCCGCACCTCAATGGTTCCGATCCGGTCCGTCGCGACATCCCGCACCGCGACCCGCAGCCACTGCGCCGTCGTCGGCACGTCCAGCGTTTGCTCGGCGCGGAACAGCGGCGGCGCGCCCTTCTTCCCCCTGTCAGCAACGCGCACCGCATTCTGCGAGATGCCGTTCAGCATCCTGCCGTCCTCGTCATACGCGCACGTTGCAAACTCCAGCACCTGGCCCGCGCGCGCCTTCGCCTGCGGATCCATCACCAGATAATCGATCGTGTAGCGCCGCAGCGGAATCGCCGGCGGAACCTTCGCCGCATGTTTCCGCTTGCGCAGCACGAAGTAGGCCGGCTGCATCTGCAGGTCCGCCATCTGCTCCGGCGTCGCCATCACCGGCGCGGCGGCATGAATTTGCGTCCGGAACAGGACGTCGTGCGCCATCGGAGCGCCGCGCACCATATACGCCCACATGGAATCGCCGGGATGGTGGGCCACCGGATGATCGGCCACCGCCTCGGCGGCGCGCTTCTCTTCCGATGTCAGCGGCTTGTCCGGATCGTCGTCGTAGTAGAACTGCCGGTATTCGAGCGAGTACCCCGGCCGGGCCAGGTTCACCCGGATCGTATGCAGCTTGCCGTCGTATTCGTGTCCCTGCGGCGCATAGGTCATCTCGTAATAGCTGCCGCCATTTTCCGTTGCCTCCACCATCGCCTGGCTGATGTCGTTCCGGTTGTAGTATGCCTGGCCGCCCGTCGCATCGGCCGTACGCTGGGCCACGTAATCGATGCCGCCCCAGCCGGCGTTCGGATTGAGCCCCTGCACATCGATCGGATAGACCGCCACCTGCGCCGTGTTCAGTGCATCCCAGGCCTCGCGCATGGCTCGCGCCTGGGCAGAGATATCCTGCCCGGCAACGGCGGAGCTGCCCGTAATCTCCTGGGCCGGCATGTTGGGAATCGAACCCGCGCCGCCCGTGCCCCCATTCGGTCCGCTCGCGGCTCCGAGGCCGCCCATCCCGCCGTTGCCGGGCCCGGCCAGCGGAACAGGAAACGACGAGGAGAGCCAGATCAGGTTCTTCCGCCCCGGCAGCCCGTTCAGCGATTTCGCCACCATCGTCATGGCCGTGAAAGGCAGGGTCACGTCGTTGCCCGCGTAATTGATCCGCGTCAGCAGCACCCAGGGGATGTGGCCTTCCTTCCGCTTGACGTCGAGTACCTCGAGCAGCTGGTCGCGATCGGTTGTGAAGCCCTGCACCAGCTGCAGGCTGCCCGCCAGCACATACAGTTCCGTCCGCGCGCCCTCCGGCTCCGCGCGCAGAAACTTCTCCAGCTGCTTCCGCGCCGTCATCTGGTCGTCGACATTGTTGCCCCAGCCCATGTGGTCCATGTCGTAGACGATCACGTAGAGCGGGCCGCGCTCCGGCCCAGCCGGCACATCCATGAAGGTGTCCGGGGGCAGCGCCGGCACGTGCGGCGGCACAAAAGACTGGTCGCGGTCCAGATCGAAGGCTTCAAAAGATCGCACGTCCTGCTCGCGGCTGTCTTCGAAGACTTTGAAGTCGCGCCGCGTCAGCCCATGCACCGGGTTGTGGTTGCGGTCCGTCACGACGACATCGACCACCACCCGCCGCACCGTCCGCCGAAACGTATACGGGCCGCTCATACTTTGCTGCGCGGCCATTCCTGCACCCAGCACCGCGAACGCGCAGCCAAAACCCGCGAACCACCACTTCGACCGCCGAACCTTCTGCACGTGCATGCGAGCATCCTTCCCGGGGCCTTATTCTGCCAGCCGTGTCCCTGCTGACTGTTTCCTGCTAATCGTTTCTCGCTGACAGTTTCACGCTAACCAGTTTCACGCTAACCAGGATACGTCCATTCCCGGTCGCAGGACCCACAAACTTCGATTACTAAACCGCGAGACCCTCCTGAAAGCGCGCAGCGGTCCCCGGCACCCTGCGCCTGTCCACTTTCCTGCGTACAATGGCCAGTCGTGTCATTACCCCCCGAAGGAGACTCGATCCCATGAACCGTTTTCTCACCTGTATGGCCGCTCTTGTCCTGGCCCTTCCACTCGCAGCCCAGCAGAAGGCGCCCGCCAGCCCGCCCGAGACAGCCACCGGCAGCATCAACGGCCACTCCATCACCATCAAGTACTCCTCGCCCCGCGTGAAAGGCCGCGACGGCCAGCTGTTTGGCCCCGGCGGCCGCATCAGCCACGATCCGCATTACCCCGTATGGCGCGCGGGCGCGAACGCGGCCACCACGCTCCAGACCGACCATGACATGACCATCGGTACTCTGAACGTGCCGGCCGGCACCTACACGCTGTTCGTCGATATCAGCAATCCCGACCAGTGGAACCTGATCGTCAGCAAGAAGACCGGCGAGTGGGGCCTGGCCTACGACCCAACCCAGGACCTCGGCAAGACGCCGATGACCATGAGCAAGCCTCCCTCGACGGTCGAGGATCTGGAGTGGTCGGTCGGCGACGGCAAGATCACCCTCTCCTGGGAAGACCACACCGCCTCCGTCACGGTTCAGGCGCAATAAACACGGCCCCCAACTGGCTCGACGAGCGGCGGCCTTACCCGTCGCCGCTCGTCGCCAACCTTCCTGAGCGCCGCGCGTCCCTTACTATGGTTCTGGAGGGTCTCCGCTCGCATGCTTTTTCGGAAGTCCGTTTGGCTTGGTCTGCTGGCTGTACCGGCGCTGCTCGTCTCCTCGGCTCACGCGCAAAGCGCGCTGAAGAACGACGACATCGCCGTCGATGGATTCGCTGAGTTCACCCAGACCGTCAGCGGGAACGGCATCACCGACACGCCCACCAAAGCCGGCGGCGGCGCGGCCAGCTTCCGCCACAGCTTCCACTGGTGGCTCGGCTATGATGCCGGCTACGAGTACACCCGCTACCACGAGAGCTACACCGGCGTGCCCGGCCATCCCGAGCAGGTCTACGGCGTCCAGCACAATCAGCATGAGTTCAGCGGCTCGTATTACGTCCACGGGCCCACGGTGTTCATTCAGCCGTTCGCTCTCGTCGGCGTCAGCGCGGTGATCTTCTCGCCCTCGCTCAACGGCGGCCAGAACGTGCCCTGGCAGTCGCGCCCCGGCATCAACTTCGGCGTCGGCGCCAACATGCCCCTGCTCACCAGCCACATCGGCCTGCGCCTCGAATATCGCGGCGTCTACTACAAAGCTCCCAACTTCGGCGACTCGTTTCTCGACACGAACACGTTTCGCCTGACCTCCGAGCCGATGGCCGGCGTCTACGTCAAATTCTGAGGAGCCCCGCGTGGAATGCATCTTCTGCAAGATCGTCGCCGGCGGCATCCCCGCAAAGAAAGTCAGGGAAGACGAGCACTTGCTGGCCTTCCATGACATCGATCCCAAGGCGCCGACGCACATCCTCGTCATCCCGAAGAAGCACATCGCCTCGCTCGCCCACGCTGAAGCCGCCGACGCGCCGCTGCTCGGGCGCATGATGGCCGCCGCCTCCGAGATCGCTCGCGAGCAGGGACTCAGCAAGGGTTATCGCGTCGTCATCAGCACCGGACCGGAGGGCGGCCAGACCGTCGACCACCTCCACGTGCACGTGATGGGCGGACGGCAAATGCACTGGCCGCCCGGCTAAACTGCGCACGCCGCCGGACGCGGGCACTTGCTCCTGGTCTTTCGTGATTTGGAACCGCGGCGGCCGTTAACGCGCCTGGGCCGCCAGGATCACAACAAGAAACACGACAACAGTCCGCACGGTCGCATCGAGTCGGCTGCGGGAGAGCGACGACGAGCGCCGCCCGCTCTGCTGCCGCTCGCAGCAGTAGCGCTGCCGCCGCCGAGCGCTCCACTCCTCGCACCATTCCATGGCGGACCAAAGAAAGCCCGAAATTCTCCACATACAGGTTTCGATGGGCTCGTACCGGACCCGGTTGACCGCAGCTCCCAGGCTGTCCGAAAGATTCACCTTCCTGTCATGGAACGTTCACGGGACGCAGCGACGCAGGGATCGGCCCCGCCGAAATCGCCCCCGTTACGCGCCTGCTGGCGGATCAGTTCTGCTGGGGCGCAGCCTTTTGAGCCTCCGCCATCATCTGCTCCACCTGCGCTCGGCCCGCGTAGGAGGGATTCGCCGCCAGCAGCTTCTTCCAGTCCGCCATCGCGGCGACCGCATCATTCCTGCCTTTCCACTGCACAATGCCGCGGTTGAACAGCGCGTTCGCGTTCGTTGGCTCAGCCGTCAGCACCTGGTCGTACGCCGCCAGCGCCGCATCGGCGTTGCCCATGTACCAGTACGCCGTGCCCATGTCGGTGCGCACCGATGTGTCGGCGGGTTTCACCTTCAGCTCGCGGCCGTAGTAATCGACCGCGGTGGGATATTGATGCGCGTCGTAGTACAGGTTGCCCACGCTGGCCAAAAGATCGGGGTTATTCGGGTCGCCCTGCAGCTTCTGGAGCAGCGGTGCCGCGCTGCTGTCGGCCATCGCCTTCAGCTGCGCAGGATCGGGCGCCTGCGTCATCGCGGACAGCGGCTGCTGCGCGGAGGCGCTCGCCGCCGGCGCCGCACCACCAGAAGCGCGTGGCTGCCAGACGTGGAGCAGATACCCACCCGCGAAGCCCGCCAGCAAACAGGAGAGCGTCAGCACCATCGCAGGTCCCACTCGCCATCCGTCACTCGACATCCGATTTGCGTTTGCCATCGCTGCGCGCTCCTTTCGCCGATGATTGCTCGTTGAGCGATGCCGTCACATCGGCCATCAGCTTTGCCACCGCGGCCCTGCGATCCGCGCTCAGTTGCGGATTCGCCTTAAGCAGCTGCTGCCACGCAGCCACTGCCCCGCGCCCATCGCCTTTGCCCTGCAGCCGGATGATTCCCAGATCGTAGAGCGCGTTCGCATTGCCGGGCTCGCTCTTCAGCGCTTCATTCAGCTGTGCGATCGCGCCATCCGCATCGCCGTCGCGAAACAGGCTCGAGGCCAGCTTGGTGCGAATCGCCACGTTGCCTGGCTCCAGCTCTTCCGCCTTGCCGTAATACGCGGCCGCATCGTGAAACTGGTGCGCAACGTGGTAAGTAGCTCCCACCTCGCACAGCAGCGTTACGTTGTTTGGATCGCTCTTCAGTTTTGCCAGCAGCGGCGCGGCCTGAGCATCGGCCATCCCTTTCATGTCCGCCATCGTGATCGCGTGAGGATCGCGCATCGGCGCTGCTGCCGTTGCGCTCGGCGAACTGCCCGCTAAGGGCGATGCTGGCGGGGAACTGCCGGGAAGCAGATAGCCGATCCCCAGGCCCGCCACCAGGCAGATCGCAGCCATCACATACACGCGTTTCGCGTCGAGCAGGCGCTGCGCCCCGGTTGAAAGGTTGGGTGTGCTGGCCATGCCGTCTTCCTTCTGCGCCGCCTTGCGGCGCGCCGACTGTCGCAGAATCGTTCACTCCGGCTCTCGCTCTTTTTCGCTGCGAACCGGCCCCCGTTTGCGCCGAGGTTCGCGGAAAGCCCGTAGATTCTGCGCCGTCCCGATATCAGCCCTACTGTATCGGCTGAATCGCGGGAAGACTTGCGTTCTTTATCACTTAGCTCTGTGACATGGGTCACATCCTGGAACTTCGCTCCAATGTTTGCATGACAGGTAGGCAGGAAGCACCAGGATGTCAACCAGCGATCTCAACTCGCCCGGTTCAGATTCCCCTTCAGGGAACGAGTTCTCTTTGGGGAATCTCCCCCGCGCCATCGCGCCGGGAGCACGCTCTCCTCAGTTCTCATCCGGGGACGCGGCAGAACGTCCCGCTCTGCTCCTTGCTCTCCCATCTGCCCCGCCGCTCCTGTTCCACAGCACCCGCAGGCCTCGCGCCGCGCGCTTTGGGAACTGGACCGGAATCCCGCCCGGCTTGCTGGATGTCGCGGATCGGGCCGACCACCCAGGTTTCTTTACCAGGAGGCTTCACTTCATGAAGCGTATTGCACTCTTATCCGGGATGTTCCTGGCAGCTGCGACGTTTGCGTCTGCCCAGATCATCGTCCAGACAAACGACGTTCTGGGCGCTCACCTCAACTACGGCCGCGGCTGCGCGGCCTGCCATGCACCGCACAGCGGCGCCAACGGCAACGGCATTAACAAATCCGGCGACACCACCACCGGCAATTCGGCTCTTTGGGGTGAGGACGTCGGCAATCTGTACGGCAAGACCATCGTCACCGGCCAGATGGACAACGGCGCCACTTTTTCCGAAACATTGCCCTCTTCACTGACAGCCACGACGCCCGACGTCATGGGTGTCCTCACCTGCCTCAGCTGCCACGACGGTAACTACGCCGTGGGCGCCATGATGAAGAACACGGTCTATGAGTCCTTGCCCTCCACCTATGGAACCAGCAACACCATACCCACCCTGCTCGGCGCTGACGGTACCACCACCGGCAACTACCTGAACGATCACCCGGTCGGCCTGAACGCCGCCATGTCCTGCACCGGCCAGTACAACTGGGACTGCACGATCAGCAACGGATCGGTTCTGATGAACGGCGCGAATTCGTCGAAATTCGTCACGAATTACGGCTTCTTCGTCAGCCCCGGCAACAACGCGGGCACGCCGGTTGTGCTGTGCACCACCTGCCACAACCAGCACGTGATGAACATTGTGAAGGTCACCACCGGGCCGAAGTCCGGCCTGCCCACCGGAACCTACGCGACCATGTTCTTCCTGCGTGGCCCGTATAACCCGGCCGACCCCAACACCGCGACCAACCAAACGGCGCAGTTCTGCCGCCAGTGCCACGGTGGAGAATCGAACGAAGCCAACGGCAGCACAGCGGGCACAGTTTTCTAAACCTGCTGACGCGAAGCACGACGGGGAGGGGTAACTTCCCTCCCCTATTTTTTCGATCCCCTGACAGTCACCCCAGGACGGTCACTTCGATGAAACGCACAATATCAACTTTAGGATTCATCCTGCTCGCCTGCGCAGCGGCCAGCGCGCAGGTCGCCTCGCATGCGCCGACGGCGCTGAGCCAGCCATCCGCCCGGCAGGCGCAGCCGGCCGCTTCGCAACCGCAGCCCGATCAGCCCGTCGCCCGCGTGAATCACACCGTGCTCACCGGCAGCGATCTGGTCCGCGAGGAATACGCAATCTTCCCCTACGCCCGCCAGCACGGCGGATTGCCGAAAGAGCTCGCCGGCCAAATTCGCCAGGGCGCGATGAAAATGATGGTCTTCGAAGAGCTGGTCTACCAGGAGGCTCTGCGCCGCAAAATGACCGTGCCTCCGGCGCGCATGCACCAGGCCGAGGCGCAGTTCCGCAAACAATTCGCGACGCCCGACGAATATAACGCCATGTTGCAGACCGATTTTCATGGCTCACAGCAGGTGCTCAACGAGAAGATCCGCCGCTCGCTGCTGATTGACTCTCTGCTGAAGACGGAAGTCGAGAATCGCGACACCGTTTCCGAGGCCGACGCCCTGGCGTATTACCACAGGAACGCAGCGCGCTTCGATCATCCGGAGACGTACACCTTTCAGACCATCTCCGTCCTGCCGCCGCAGAATGCAAACGCCGCGCAACTGGCCGAGGGGAAAAAACGCGCCGAGAAGGCATATGAGCAGGCGAAGACCACGAAGACGGCCGAGGCCTTCGGATTGCTCGCGGAGAAACTCTCCGACGACGACTACCGCGTCGTGATGGGGCAACACAAGCCGGTGCCCATCAACCAGCTCGCGCCTCCGGTATTGCAGGCGCTCAAGCCCATGACACCCGGCCAGGTGAGCGGCCTCATCCAGCTCGATCAGGCGTATACCATCGTGCGCCTCAACCAGCACACGCCCGCCGGCCGCGCGCAGTTCGCCGACGTGAAGGCCCAGCTCGAAAAGCAGTTGAAAGAGACGAAGCGAAATCAGCTGCGCGCGTCGCTCGATGCCGAGCTGCGCCAGAACGCAAAGATTCAGGAGTTTTGAAGGCGTCTTTTCGGCGCCTGGAAGCGAGGCCCCGGGGGCTTGAGGATATTCGGTGGTAGCGGCTGGCTCTGCAGTGGAACCGAAGCCCGGCACGACGAAACAGAAAAACCGGCGGAGCGCAGAGAAGCTCCGGCCAAAGGAGATCGCGAAGTGGCGAACGGGCGGCGAGTTGCGGGGCTGATGATGGCTGGCATTCTGTTGCTGGCTTTGCCCGCGGCCGCGCAGGTGAAATTCGGCCAGTTCAGCACGCATCTTTCGGGCATCGTCACCCCCGGTTACACCGCGTCCTACGGCAACGACACCCAGTCGAACCACTCCTGGGCCCTGGCCGGCACCGGATCGCTGACCGGCAATTACTACAATCCCAACTTCCTCTCGTTCAACGCCGACTACTACCTGAACCAGTCGCGAGCGAATTCGAACTTTCAGTCCATCACCAACGCCACGGGCGTGAACCTCAGCACCCAGATCTTCGGCGGCAGCCATTTTCCCGGGTCAATCAGTTACTCCGACGCTTTCAACAAGGAGGGCGATTATGCCGTGCCCGGGCTGCCGAATTACGTGACCAACGGCAACAGCGGAACCTTTGGCGTGAACTGGGGCGCGAACCTGCCTCGCCTCCCCAGCTTCTCCGCGGGCTATCAGCAGGGCACCAGCAGCTATTCCGTTTATGGGCTGAACGAGGAGGGCCAGAATGCGTTTCACGCGCTCAACCTGCACTCCAGCTATCAGGCGGATGGCTTCAATCTCGGTGCCTACTACACCGATGGCGGTTCCCACTCACTCATTCCCGATATCGTGACCGGCGGACCGCCCGCGGAAACACGCTCCACCGACAATGGCGAAGGATTCGATGTCTCCCACCGTCTGCCTGACCAGGGAGCGGCCGCGATCGGCTTCAGCCGCTCGAATTTCAGCAGCAGCTTTCTCGGCGCCAGCGCCAGCGGCACGATCGATCTGCTCACGGCGAACGCAGGGATTCACCCGACGGAGAAGCTGGCCTTCACCGTCAACTCAACCTACTCGGATAACCTGAGCGGTCAGTTGCTGCAATCGATCGTCGCCGCGGGCGGCGTGGCCCCCGGCCTCGCGTCCAACGAAACCTCGAATTCCCTCGACGTCATGGGCGTGGCGACCTATTCCCCCCTGGCGCACCTGCAAACCTCGGTCTTCGGCGAAGTCCGCAACCAGACCTTTCTGGGCGAGTCCTACGGCGTGCACTCGTGGGGCGGCAGCGCCGCCTATACCCAAAACGTGCTCGACGGCAGTCTGAACGCCGCGGCCACCGTCACCGAAAACACCGACGACCAGACCGGCCAGAGCACCCTCGGCTTTTCTGCGGGCGGCAACTATGCGCGCGTCATCGATGGCTGGCACGTGAACGGCAGTTTTAGTTATGCGCAGAATGCAGAAACCCTGCTCGTGACCTACATGAACTCGTATTACAACTACCTCGTGTCGGCCCGCAGGCGATGGGGAGCCTTCAACCTCGGCGTGGGCGCGGGACAGTCCCACACCGGTCTCACTCAATTGGCGGGCACGGTGAGCGGCAGCGAAAGCTATAACGCCAGCGTTGGGTACGGCGCGTGGTTCAATGCGAACGCCAGCTATGCGCGGGCGACCGGGCAGGCGCTGAGCACCGGCGCCGGACTCACCACGCTGCCTGTCCCCCCGCCCGTCATTCCTTCCAGCCTGCTGGCTCTCTACGGAGGCGACAGTTATTCCTTCGGCGTTGCCAGCTCGCCGGTGAAAAAGCTCACGCTTCAAGGATCGTGGGCGCGCTCGACCACCAATATCTCCACCGACGGCCTGTCGTCGGCGAACCAAAACGAGCAATTCCAGACGCTCATCCAATACCAGACGCGTAAGCTCTATTACACGAGCGGCTATGCGCGGCTGGAGCAGGGCTTCGGGAACTCAGGAGAGCAGCCGCAAACCGTGGCGTCGTATTTCTTCGGGATATCGCGATGGTTCAACTTCTTCTGAGGGAAACCCGGGCCCGGCTCTGCGCGATGTTTCTGGTGGCGGCGGCCGCGCTGCTGCCTGCCGCCTCGTGGGCCGCGAAGGCTCCTAAAACCGTCCCTCCTTCCGAGATGTGGAAGCTCTCCCTCGACGGCGGCCGCTCCCTCACCTGGGAACGCAGCTTCAGCTCCGAAGCAGAAGTGAAGGCCAATCGCGGATTCTGGAACAAAGTGTGGGACGTAGTCGCCGGAGCGCCCGACTACCGCTCCATGGTGCGCCCCTACAGCGTCGTAGCCGACTCCCATGGCCGCATCATCGTCACCGATCCCGGCGCGGCCGGCGTCCACATCTTCGATTTCGAGCAGCACAAGTACAAATTCGTGCAGCGCCTCGGCAAGCAATTTTCCATGCAGTCGCCCCAGTGTGTTGCCGTCGATTCTGCCGATAACTTCTACGTGACCGACTCCAACGCGGGCGTCATCTTCGTCTTTGCGCCGAGCGGAAAGTTCCTGCGCACCCTCGGCAGCCTCCAGGGCGGCGAAGGCTACTTCAAGCGGCCCACCGGCATCGCCGTGGATTCCGCCGCGCAGCGCATCTACGTGACCGATACCCTGCGCGACCAGGTCTTCGTCCTCGACATGCAGGGCGCCGTGCTCGCAACCCTCGGCCACCGCGGCGAGGCGGACGGTGAATTCAACTACCCCACCGAGCTGCGCCTCGACGGCGACAGCCTGCTCGTCGTCGACGCGATGAACTTCCGCGTCCAGGTCTTCGACCGCTCCGGCAAGTTCCAGTACGCCATCGGCAAAATCGGCGATCGGCCCGGCGCGATGTTCCGCCCCAAAGCAGCCGGCTTCGACTCCGAAGGCGACCTCTACATCGTCGACGCGGAGTGGGGCGTGGTGCAGGTCTTCAATCATCAGGGCCAGTTGCTCTATGACTTCGGCCAGCACGGCACGCATGCCGGCCAGTTCCAGCTGCCCACGGGATTGTTTATCGATCGCAGCGACCGCGTCCTGGTCGTGGACTCGTTCAACCGCCGCGTCCAGATCTTTCACTATGCCGGCCTGCGCGCCGCCGCGAGCGGAGGCCAGCCGTGAAACGCGGGACTCTGGTTGCGGCCCTCGCGCTGTCGCTGTGCGGCGCGAGCCTGCCCGCGCGCGCGCAGATCACCAGCGACGTGCTGGGCATGCATAATCTCGGCCCCGGCAGCACGTCGCCCATCACCGGCGCGCGCCCCGACTCCTGCTCCTACTGCCACGCGCCGCACTCCGGGCTCAACACAGGCCTCTGGAACCAGAAGCTGACCACGCAGGTCTACACCCCGTACACCAGCTCGACCGAAGCCAACACCAGCCGCCAGCCTACGCTCGGCCAGGTGAGCAACCAGTGCCTTAGCTGCCACGACGGCACCGTCGCCGTGGGCAACACGGTCGTCTACGGCCAGGTGACCATGCGCGGGTCCATGTACCCGCAGGACATCTTCGCCAGCAACATGCAGACGCAGCATCCCTTCAGCCTGGTCACGCCGCTCAAAGATAACGTCGCCCTGGTGGCGACCCTCGCTTCCGGCGGCAAAACCGCTGACACCACCGGCGCGGTCCGGCTCATCGCCGGCAATGTCGAATGTACTTCCTGCCACGATCCGCATGTGCAGTCGCGCGACAGCTTTGCGCAAAATTTCCTCGTGAAAGACAGCTCCTCCGCCGCGCTCTGCCTCGCCTGCCACGATCCCGCGCGGCAAATGAGCGGCCATGTCAATCCGCTCGCCGGCTGGCCTGTCAGCGCGCACGCGCTCTCCAGCGCCAAAATCGCCTCCGGAACGGGACTCGGCCCTTACGCCACTGTCGCCCTCGACGGCTGCGACGCCTGCCACACCTCGCACAACGCGGGCAGCACCGCGCGGCTGCTGCGCGGGCAGAATGAGCAGGCCTGCATCGGCTGCCACAACGGCGCCAACGTCTCGCCCATGCCCACCTGGGAGAACGTCTTCGCCGAATACGCCGCGCCAAAGGTCGGCCATCCCATCCCGAGCTCGACTAACCCGCACGATACGGCCGAAGGCGTGCTGCTCAACAACGATCGCCACGCCACCTGCGCCGACTGCCACAACGCGCACTCATCGCAGCCCGTCAGCATCTTCTCGCCGCCGCCGCTCCTGCGCGTATCGCAGAAGGACGCCCTCGGCATCAGCTCGAGCGACGGCGTCACCGTGCTCACGTCCGCCGTCAATCAATACGAGACCTGCCTGCGCTGCCACGGCGCCAGCGCCGGCAAACAGACGCTGACGATGTATGGATACACTCCGGTGCGCGCCGTTTCCGCCGGCGATCCGCTCAACCTCATCCCGCAGTTCGCCATCGCCTCGACCTCCAGCCATCCGGTCATGCATCCCGGCAACAGCCCGTACCCGCAGCCCAGCCTGCGCCCGTCCATGCTCAACCTCGACGGCGTCACCCAGGGCCGCGCCATGGGCACGCAAATCTTCTGCACCGACTGCCACAACAGCGACGACAATCGCGAGTTCGGCGGCGCCGGCGCCAACGGCCCGCACGGCTCGAAGTGGACCCACATCCTCGAGCGCCGCTACGAGTTCAGCCAAACCGTCACGCCCGGCGGCCTCATCTCCAATCTCTTCCCCAACCCCGACCTCACCGTCAACGGTCCCTACGCGCTGTGCGGCAAGTGCCACGACCTGTCCAGCCAGATCCTGCAGAACACCAGCTGGCACCAGCACAGCCTGCACATCAACGCGGGGTTCAGCTGCTCCACCTGCCACACCGCGCACGGCATGGGAGCCACCAGCGGCAGCATTACCGGCGAGCGGCTCGTCAATTTTGACGTGAACGTGGTCGCGCCCAACAACGGCCTGCCCATCTCCTACAACCGCACCGCGAACACCTGCGTGCTGGCGTGCCACGGCGCCGCCCACAATCCCGACGGCTCCGTTTCCGCCTCGAGCGTCCGCCGCGGCGCCGCCATCCGGAAATAAAAGCCCAGGGGTGCCGTAGAAAATACGCCGCAGCTCCTCTTGACAATCTGGGGGAAAGCGCATATTCCTCTTGATTATCAAGTGGAGATACGGGATGGCGGATAAAGCGGGCGATCTGGTGCAGGGAACGCTGGAGATGCTGGTGCTGAAGACCCTGGCGCTGGTGCCAATGCACGGGTACGGCATCGCGCTGCGCATCGAGCAGGTCAGCGGAGGCGTCTTCCGGGTGAACCCAGGCTCGCTGCTCCCGGCGCTCAGCCGCATGGAGCGCGCCGGCCACATCCGCGCGGACTGGCAGGCTACCGAGAACAACCGGCGCGCGAAGTACTACGCGCTGACGGCGCGCGGTCGCAAGGCGCTTGAGGAAGAGCGGCGCCAGTGGGGACGGCAGACGGCGGCCATTAACCGGATTCTCGAAGCGTAAGGAGCGGGCGATGGGGATTCTGCGGAATGTGGCGAGCGGGTTGCGGGCGCTGACGCACCGGAATGAGCGCAACGCGGAGATTGAGGAAGAGGTGCGCGGTTTTGTCGCGGCCTCGGTGGCGGAGAAGATGGGGCGCGGGATGAGCCGGGCGGATGCGGAACGGGCGGCGCGCGCGGAGGTGGGCAGCGCGGAGTCCGTGCGCCAGAAGGTGTGGTCGGCGGGATGGGAATCGCTCGCGGATTCCCTGGCGCAGGACGTTCGCTTTGCAGTGCGGCAGATTGTCCGGTCGCCGGGATTTTCGACGGTAGCGATTTTGTCCCTGGCGCTGGGTATCGGCGCGAACACGGCGATCTTCACCCTGATCAACGACGTGTTGCTGAAGCAACTGCCGGTCCGCGACCCGCAGCAACTGCTTTCGTTCGGAGACGGCAGCAGCAGCGGCGAAGTCGAGAACAGCAGCCCTGGCCCGTACGACATCTTTCCTTACGAATTCTTCCGCCGCATCCAGAATCAGAACGAATTTGCGGGACTTTGCGCCTTCGGAAGCTTTCAGGCGCTGGTGAGCGTCCGCAGCGGTCAGGGTGCTGCGGGACCAGCTACCCAGGCGGTGAGCGATCTGGTGTCGGGAACGTTTTTCAGCGTGCTCGGCGCTGAGCCGTTGCTGGGGCGCACCTTTCGCCCGGAGGATACGGCGGTCGACGGAAAGAATCCGGTGGCTGTCATCAGCCACCGCTACTGGCAGCAGGAGCTGTCTGCCGACCCGAACGTCATTGGGCGGACGCTGACCATCAATGGCACGGCGTTTACCGTGGTCGGCGTGATGCGGCCGGGTTTTTATGGAGTCGAGCTGAACCAGGCTGCGTCCGGCCTGTGGCTGCCGATCACCATGCAGCCGCAGGTCCTGATGCAGCCCACGCTGCTCAACCCGGACGGGATGTTCTGGATTCACATCATGGCGCGCAGCAAACCGGGGGTGCCCACTGCGGCCGCGCAGGCGTGGGCCACGGAGCAATTCCGGCGCTTTTTGGTGGATCGAGCCGGGGGGCAGATCTCCGCGAATCGGCGCAGGCAAATTGCGGGGATTTTCATTCCACTGCTGCCGGGTGGCGCGGGGATCTCGAACGTCCGGTCGAGCTTCGAGACGCCGCTGGCGGTGCTGATGGGGATGGTGGCGATTGTGCTCCTGATCGCGTGCGCGAACCTCGCCAACCTGCTGCTGGCGAAGGCCGCGGCGCGGGAGCGGGAATTTCAGGCGCGGCTGGCGCTCGGTTCGAGCCGGGTGCGCATCGTGCGCCAGATGCTGACGGAGACTCTCGTGCTGGCCTTCGTCGGCGGCGCGCTGGGGCTGGGGCTGGCGTTTTGGGTCACGCGCGGGCTGATCCACCTGATTGTGCAGGGCGCAACCAACACCGCTCTTGCGGCGTCGCCCGATCTGCGGGTGCTGGCGTTCACCTTCGGCGTGTGCCTCCTGACGGGCATCCTGTTTGGCATCGCGCCCGCGTGGCGGAGTGCGCGGAATCAGGCGATCGGCACCCTGAACGCGCAGTCGCGAACCATGACGGGAGCCGGGGGACGAGGTGGACGGTTGCTGCCGCGGACGCTGGTCGTCGCTCAGGTAACGCTTTCCCTCGTGCTGCTGATGGTCGCGGGGCTATTTCTGGAATCGCTGAACATGCTGCGCAGCCAGGACCTGGGATTCAACTCATCGAACCTTCTCATCGTCCCGACCAATCCGAAATTTGCGGGATACCAGCCCGCGCAACTGAATGCGCTCTACGACCGGATTCTGGATCGCCTGGGGACCTTGCCGGGCGTGCGTTCGGCGACGATATCGGGCGTGCCGCCGATGAGCGGTGGGAGCTGGAACTCGCCCATCTATATCGACGGGCGTGCGCCCGATCCGCAGCAGAATCCTCAAACGCTCCTGAACCGCGTGGCGCCCCGCTACTTCGAGACGGTGGGGATTCCGCTGCTGCGCGGCCGGACCATCGGCGCTGAGGATACAGCCAGCGCGCAGAAAGCGGTGGTGGTGAATCAGAAGCTCGCGGAGCAGTATTTTCCCAAAGGCGACGCGATTGGACACACGTTGAAGATCGCCGATCCCGGAGTGGTGGGGACGTGGCAGATCGTGGGCATCGTCGGGAATTCCAAATACAACACCCCGGCAGAGAAGCCGCAGGCGATGGCGTATCTGGCCATCGAGCAGCTCACCGGCGACGACCAGTATGCCTACGTGATTCAGTTACAGACCGTGGGCGATCCCTCGAAGGTCACGGACGAAGTGCGAAATGCGCTTGCCGGGATCGATCCGAACCTGCCGGTGGTGGGCGTCTCGACGATGGCGGACCAGGTGGATCTGATCATCGGTGTGCCCATGCTGGTGTCGCAGCTGGCGGGATTCTTCGCACTCCTCTCGCTGGCCCTGGCCTGCGTGGGGCTCTACGGCGTGATGAGTTACAACGTGGTGCGGCGCACCAGCGAAATTGGCATCCGCATGGCGCTGGGCGCGCCCCGGGGACGCGTGCTCTGGCTGGTGCTGCGGGAGTCGCTCCTGCTGCTCGGCATCGGCGTGGCCCTGGGCGTCCCCGCGGGACTGGCGGCGAGCCATGGCGTCCGGGCCGGCCTCTTCGGCGTGAGCCCTGCCGATCCGATCACGCTGGCGCTGGCCGTGCTGCTGCTGACCGCGGTCATTTGCGGAGCCGCCTGGCTGCCCGCTCGGCGCGCCACCAGGATCGACCCCATCGTCGCCCTCCGGTATGAGTAACCCGGGGCAACAAGCCGCCCTCGCTCGCTTTCGCCGGAAGCCCGTTCCCCGTCTCTACCGCTGGCAGGCGCCCCGCGCCAGCTTGCTGTAATCGGGCACAACGATGCGCAGCGACTGGTCCGGCTGCGCCTTGATGGCTCCGGCGACCATCTGGCACCAGTACCGCATCATTTCGCAGAGATTTGGATGCGCAGCACCGCCTCGACGCCACCCGTCCCTGTCTCTCCCCCGTCTGCCCTTGCTCCTCGCTGAAATGAGCTCGATCGGCCAACTCGCCCCCGGTTGCCATAACCCAAAAATACGGACCCGCACGTATCCGCACGCACCCCCCTTGAGGTACCCGTGAAACCCGCAACCAGTCGATGTGCCCTGATCCTCCTTCCCCTGTTGACCCTCACCGCCGCAGCCCAAACCGGATTCCACTCCGAAACCTATGCCGCGCCAGGAACCAGCATGATGGCCGCCCCCTTCACCCCCGGCGCTCCCCCCGATCTCCTCTTCTACGGCCAGACCAACGCCGTCATGCTTAACGACGGCAAGGGCGCCTTCGGTGCCCCGCAGTCCATCAGCGTCGGCGCAACCCAGTCCGCCGCCATCGGAGACCTCAACGGCGACGGCAAGCCCGACATCGCCTACTGCGTCGCCGGCTCATCCGGCTCCGATTCCGTCGCCGCCTTCATCAACGACGGCAACGGCCAGTTCCATCAGTCCTGGTCCGTCCCCATCACCGCCGCCTGCACCGGTGTCGCCATCGGCGATGAGAACAAAGATGGCCACGCCGACATCGTTGTCACCTCGTACGTCAACAACTCCGGCGTCTACGACAACTCCGTCTCTACCTATCCCGGCGACGGATCAGGCGATTTCTTCGGCACCCCCATCGTCCAGAGCAACATCGATCTCGACGGCACCCTCTACCAGGGAACCTCGTCCCCGCCCGATGAATGCAACATCAGCGACACCGTTGGCGCAGACTTCACCGGCAACCCCATCCCCGATCTGGTCGTGACCGCCGATTGTCCCGGCGGCCCCATCAACGAGGGCACCCTCTGGCTCGCCAAAGCCGACGGCAACGGTCACTTCACCTTCTCCGAAATCACCCAAAACGATTTCGGCTATGACGGGATGTATCCCCAGGTCGTGGACGCCAACCACGACGGGCGCCCCGACGTCGCCCTCATCGACTATCAGGAAGGCCCGCACGGATCCCTGGCCTACCACTCCGCGCTTCTGCTCAACCAGGGCAACGGCGTCATGACCTACAACCAGACGCTGTATGAGACCGCCTACGCCGGCCAGGGCACCTACATCTACGCCGGCTCGGCCGCCGACTTCAACAACGACGGCCGCGCCGACTCCGTCGTCGGCCTCCAGGAAACCAATCAGAATAGCGGCGTCGCCGATAATTCCGTCGCCATCGTGGAAGCTCAATCCGGCGGCGGCTATTCCATCTCGCACCAATGGGCGATCACCGACACCCCGCGCTCCATCGTCGCCGCCGACTTCGACGGCAACGGCAGTCCCGACATCGCCGTCGCCACCCAGACCAGCAGCGGCCCCGGCCAGCTCATCGTCTACCTCAACGACTCCAGCTCCAGCGCCTCCTGCCAGGCCCCCAGCTCTGCCGGAGCCGTGCTGTGCGATCCGCAATCCGGCAAAACCTATGCTTCGCCCGTGCAGATATCCGGAGCCGGCACCGCGGCCAGCGGCTCCGTCAATCATCTCGAGCTTTGGGTCGATGACTCCAAAATCGGCAACTATCCCGGCAATACCGTTTCCACCAAAATCTCCCTCGCCAATGGATCGCACTCCGCCACCCTGGTGGAAGTGGACAACTCCGGCAATTACCTCAAATCCGCTCCCGTCTCCTTCACCGTCGGCTCGGGCAGCGGAGCGTGCGCCCCACCCAGCGGCGCCGGAGCGCACCTCTGCAGTCCTGCCGTCGGCAGCACCGTCGCCTCCCCGGTGCGCTTCTCCGGAGCAGGCAGCGCCGGCGCCGGCAAGGTCGATCACCTGGAGCTGTGGGTCGATGGCAGGAAAATCGGCAACTATCCCGGATCGACCATGACCGCCAGCGTCACCCTCGCCTCCGGCTCGCACACCGCGACGTTAGTCGAGGTGAACACGTCTTACCAGGCGACAAAGGGCAATCCAGTCACCTTCACCGTGCGTTAGAGCAACGAGTGGGGTCGCCTCCCCAGGGCGGCCCCACCCGGCCAGCCCCTGCATCGCCACCGCCCGCTCCCGGAAGTTAAACCGTGGCCGACTGTTGAGTACCTGTCGGCTTGCTGAGTGCTTTGGCATTGAGTGCCAATGCAGAATCACCAGTTTTCGTCCTGACAACTGACGTACCTGTAAATCTGCTGAGGGGCGAGGGTGCTCGCCGCGCTGTACAGGCCCAAGTAGACGATCTACCTCCATTGCGAGTAGAGTGTCTACATCCATGAGCGAAAAAGACCAGTATAAGAACCGGATCGAGCTGTTGCAGGGAACACTCGACATGCTTATTCTTCAGACCCTGCAATGGGGACCGCAGCACGGATACGGCATTGTCCAGGCCTTACGTTTGCGATCCGGTGACGTGCTTCAGGTGGAGACTGGATCACTGTATCCGGCTCTGCATCGACTGGAGCGTCAGGGCTGGGTGCAGTCGGAATGGAAGCAGTCCGAGAGCAGGCAAAAAGCCCGATATTACCGAATCACGGCCAAAGGGAAAAAGCAGCTGGCCTCTGATCTGGGCCGATGGGAGCGGATTGTCGAAGCGATTGGGTCGGTGATGTACGTCAGGCCGGAGGAGAACGAGTCATGAAGGGTTTCCCGAGCTTCGGTTTTCAGCGGCGCAAGCGTGATTTGCAGGAAGAGCTTGATGCGCACCTGCAGATGGCGATTGCCGATCGAGTGGCGCGAGGCGAGACGGCAGAGTCGGCGCGACAAGCCGCAGAGCGGGAGTTTGGAAACATTCCTCTGCTGCAGGATGTGACGCGCGACATGTGGGGCCAGGCCTGGCTTGAACAATTAGGCCGGGATCTCCGTTACGCGTTACGGCAACTGCGCAGAAGTCCCGGCTTTACGATCACGGCGACGGCGATGCTGACTGTGGCTATTTGCGCCAACAGCACCGTATTCAGTTGGATCGACGGCACAATGTTGCGTCCGATTCCTGGCGCGCGCGATACAGGCTCTCTTGTCAGCCTGCAACGGGGGGTACGGAACTCCTCTCCGACTCCGCCCTTCTCGTATCTCGACTATCGCGATCTGCGCGAGCAGAACCACACCTTCGACGGAATCCTTGCCTATCATCACGACTGGATCACGCTGACCGGCGGCGCGCAGCCGGAGCGTGTCTATATTGCGAACGTGTCGGCGAATTACTTCGATGTGCTCGGCATCAAGCCGATGCTGGGGCGATTCTTTCTGCCTGACGAGGAGTCACGTCCGGCCATTCCCAGCGTGGTCCTGAGTTATTCGCTCTGGAAGACGCGTTATGCCAAAGACCCGGCCATTGTGGGCAAGGCGATCGGGATCGCGCGGCATCCCGTGACGGTCATCGGCGTCGCGCCGGAGGGGTTCACCGGAGCCATGCCCGGGCTCCGTCAGGATCTCTGGGTGACGCTCGATCCCCTCGGGACAGAAGTATGGCGGATGACCCATCGCAGTGGTGGTAATTCGGTCTGGCTGAACGTAATCGGAAGGTTGCGGCCCGGCGTGAGCCGTGGCCAGGCAGCCCAGAATCTCGATACCGTGATGCGTCATATTGTGGCGGCGTATCCGAACGACCATCTCGGCGATAACCAGATCTCGCTCGATCCCATGTGGCGCTCGCCCTTCGGCGCCAACGGATACGTGGCCTCGACGCTGCCCATTCTGCTGGCCTTCGCCGCTGTCGTGCTGTTGCTCACCTGTGCCAACGTGGCGACGCTCACGCTGGTGCGGTTTGTATCCCGGCGGCGCGAACTTGCTATCCGCCAGTCGCTGGGCGCGAATCGTCTGCAATTGGTACGGCAAATGGTGATGGAGGGCGTGGTGCTCTCGATCGTCGCCGGAGCCGTGGCCCTTGGGTTGACATCGTGGACTTCGAAGACCTTCGCATGGTTCTTTCCGGCGAACTCGAATCCCATCATTCTGAACGGGAGCATGGACCACAACGTCGTCATCGGGATTGCGGTGTCATCGCTGCTGGTTGGCATGCTCTGTGGCGCGCTGCCCGCCTGGCGTTCGTCCCACGCCCCGGCCGCTGAGGTACTCAAGGCAGAGTCGGCAAGCGTCTCCAGCGGCTCACGCAACCGAAAATTGCTCAGTGCGCTGGTGGTGGCGCAAATCGCGCTTTCACTGCCTCTGCTGTTGTGCTCCGGGCTCTTTCTGCGAACCCTGCGGAATCTCGCCGGCGCGAACCCCGGCTTCGAGCAGGATCACATTCTCACTGCGTCCGTGGGCGCCAATATTGTCGGCTACAGCCGCGACGAGGAACGGCTGATCCGTCACAAGATCCTGGATCGCGTGTCGGCATTGCCCGGTGTGAAGATTGCTACGTTTACCGACTGGATTCCGATGACGCTGAGCCACAAGGGCGACGATGCGTATCCGGAAGGATATGTGCCGCACCCCCATGAATCTTTGCAGGTGTACCACGCCGAAGTCGCCCCGCGGTATTTCGAATCCCTCCATATACCCATTATGGAGGGACGAGAGTTTACGCCGGAGGACGATGAAAAGGCCCCACGGGTCCTCATTGTGGATCAGACCGCTGCGCGGCGCTACTGGCCAGGAGAGGATCCGCTGGGAAAGAAGCTCACGGTTTGGGGCAGCCTTTTCACCGTCGTCGGCGTCGCGAGAAATTCGACACACATATTCGTGAATGAGTCGCCGGAGCCCATGGTGTATATGAGCTTTTTCCAGGCGGGGTACGAGACGATCGTGCAGGTAGAGACCGAGGGAAATCCGCTCGACCTGGCGCCGGCGGTGGAGAATACCATCCACGGAATCGATCCTCGGCTGCCGGTTTTCGATGTGCGTCCCATGCGAGAGAGTACCCAGGTGGCGAGCAGTATGGCGATCATCCAGAGCACCCTGGCGGGAACGTTCGCGCTGATCGGGCTGGTTCTTGCGATAACCGGAATCTACGGAGTCGTGGCCTGGCGAACCCAAATGCGAACCCACGAGATTGGAATACGAATGGCGCTGGGCGCTTCCCGTGTCGATGTGCTGCGACTCGTGCTGGTGCAGGGTTTGTGGCTCACAGGCCTCGGGCTGGCGCTGGGACTGGCGTTTGCGTTGGGACTGTCACGCATGATCGTCCGGCTGTTGTACGGAATCGGCGCCAACGATCCGGTCACCGTCGTTTATGTCGTCATGCTCCTCGGAGGAATGTCATTGTTGGCATGCTACCTTCCCGCACATCGAGCCATGCGCCGGAACCCCGTGACCGCAATTCGCGAATTGTAATCTGCAGTTCGGACTCGACGCGATTGGACGGATTCGGCAAATGCGTGGCGCTCCACCTGGTGGGTAAGAAGGGTAACCGGATTCCACCGGTCACAGACCAATGTCCGCAACGGATCTTCCTTGTGCGTTGGCGATAACAGTCCAAAGCGCTCATTCACGATGGTCAGCGGGTGAAACGCAGGATGAGTACCGGTAACCGGCTTCGCTCTCGTCATCCGTCGGAACGAGACTCGAGGTGGAATCGGTTCCCCAGTACCTTCGTACCCACCGACCCGCCGATTCTCCTTGCCTCTCCTTCCTGCGCGCCCTACCCTAAAAAAGGAAAGCTCCGTTCCGACGGAGCTGTTTCTGTTAGCCCGGAGCTTTTTCTGTTAGCTCCGCAGCTTTTTGCTTCTGCGCCCGGCCCAGGCCGGCGCGCCTCATCGCTCTTTGAGATGACCGCCGCTGTTCCCGAACCGATCCCCCGCGCCCGCGCCGAGCCTGCGGCGCGGCTCACGCCCAGACCGCCAGCCGCTGCCTGCTGACCGCTGACTGCTGACCGCTGCCCGCTGACTGCTGACCGCTGCCCGCTGACTGCGCCCTGCTGACCGCTATCTGCCAGCCGCTGGCTTCAGGCCTCCAGCGAAGTACCCTGTTTGCCACACATACTTCGAGAGGCCCCAGCTAAGTGCCCTGTTGCCCACACATAGCATTTTGACGAGTTTTTTTTAGAACACCGTCCGCGCCACGCTCCCGTTCATCTCGTTTGACTTGTCCGCGTGGCATTGCCGGCAAAACTGCGCCGTCTGGTTCGTCAGCGGATTCGAATCGTTGGGATTGTACGGGCCCCGCAGAAAAAACATCGTCGCATAGGTTCCCGCCGGCAAGCCCGACTGCGATCCCGCCGTCACCGCCACGGTGTTCATCACATGCGGCTCGTGGCAGGTCGTGCACACCACCACCGCGGTGTTGTTGTAGCTCCCCGGCTTCACGAAAAACCCGTAGCTCGCAACGAAGCGGCTCGCATAGGCCCCGCTCATGCGAATCACGCCATTCGATTCGCTGCAGTCCCAGTTGCCCGCTCCTCCGCACGTCATGGCCGCGCTCAGCCCCATCGGATGATCGCTGAGGAAACCGCCGTTCGATCCCAGCAACGTCGGCACCGTCCCCGCCCCATACGACGAAGGCAGCGTCTCGTACACCTTGTTCTTCATCATCGCGTTCGACGCGTAGTTGCCATCGTGACAACTGAGGCAGGTCAGCATCCCCGCCGCATCCGGCGTCGTCGCCGTCAGGCTCGTCGGCAGCGTCTCCGCATATTTCCCGCCATCCGTGGCCATCGTCTTACCGTACAGCCCCGACGCGTCCTGGTCCCACAGCGCCACCGCGCCCGAATCCGCTGTAGCCGTCCGCGCTGTCCCGTTGCCCGCCGCCCCGCTGTGCGGCGCATGGCACGCCACACATCCGCGCCCGTAATTCAGGTGCGCGCCCAGCACATCCGTCGACGCCGTCGTTACCTGCGCAGCCGCCACCTGCGCCGCCGCCAAAACCACCCCAACCACCACCATCCGTTTCACCAGGGAAAACCTCCTTGTGCGCACCCTGGTTATCGGCTACCGTTTCCTCGGCGATGGGAGGGTCCGCTTTCCTGGTCCTTTTCCGGACACGATGCCGAATCGGCGCCTGGATCCCGGAAAAATTTCGCCCCAGCCCTCAAGTTTCCGTGCCCACCTCATCCGACCCCTTACCTCGGTGATATAACGCACAGCCCGGCACCTAACTCGGACGTTTTAATAGGCCATACGGGGTGCCAGCGCAATCCCCGTGAACCGTCATGACTCCAGGTCCCGCCCCAGGCTCCGCCCGACTGCTCCGCCGCCTCTTCCCCCGCGGCCTCGCGATCGCGCTCGCCCTGTTCGCCCTGCTCGGCGCCCGCGCCGGCGCGCAGATTCACCCCGTGCCCCTCGACCCCAAAACCGACTCCGCCAAGTGCCTCGAGTGCCACGAGGACAAGACCAAAGGCAAGTCCGTCCACTCCGCCATGGCCATGGGCTGCCTCAGCTGCCACGAGATCCGCGTCAACAAAGACGTCACCCGCGTCAAGCTCATTACCGCGACGCCCCACTCGCTTTGCCTCACCTGCCACGCCGACAAGAACGCTGCCGACATCAAGGGCACCGTCCATCCCCCAGCCGTCCGCGACTGCCTCAGCTGCCACGATCCCCACGAGTCCGACAACAAGAACCAGCTCCTCAAGCCGCTCTCCGGCGATGAGAAGCAGAACCTCTGCCTCACCTGCCACAAGACCGGCCTCAACGTCCCCGACAAGGGCAGCCGCCACCCCGCGCTCGACATGGGTTGCGACACCTGCCACACCATCCACAAAACCGGCCCCGACCCCACCCAGGAGAACCGCTTCCACCTCACCAAGTCAGCCCCCGCGCTCTGCCTCGATTGCCACGACCCCAAAGACGCCGCCCTGCAGAAGGCCCACAACAACCAGCCCTTTGCCACCGCCAATTGCCTCGAGTGCCACGACCCGCACCAGTCCGCCGCACCCCACCTGATGCGCCAGTTCATGCACGCGCCCTTTGAAGCCGGCGCCTGCGACACCTGCCACGCCCCCGCTAAAGACGGCAAAGTCGTCCTCACCCAGGCCGACGTCAAATCCCTCTGCGTCACCTGCCACGACGACAAGGCAAAGGAGATCGCCAACGCCAGGTTCCCCCACCCCGGCGCCATGGGCGACTGCACCGACTGCCACAGCCCCCACGCCAGCGGCGAGCCCGGCCTGCCCAAAACCGACGGCGTGAGCATCTGCACCACCTGCCACACTGATATCGCGGACCTGGGCAAGAAGCCCGTCCACCACCAGCCCGCCTTCGCCCAGGGATGCGGCACCTGCCACACCCCCCACGGCGGCGACAACGAGAAGCTGCTCCGCGTCGCCGGCAACGGCCTCTGCCTCGAGTGCCACGGCCCCGACACTCTGCCCCAGCACGCCGCCGACGGCACCTTCAAAATCTTCAACGGTGCTGTCACCCTCCCCGCCGACTACTACACGAAGAACAAAGTCCCCATCCTGCCCTTGCGCTACGGCCTCGGCCATCCCGTCGAATACCACCCCGTCTCCGACGTGATGGACCCCACCAACCAGGCCAAAGTCAAGACGCCGCTCAGCTGCCTCTCCTGCCACCAGCCGCACGCCTCCGCGCAGCCCGATCTGCTGGTCTACGACCAGGCCAACAACATGGCCTTCTGCGATATGTGCCACAAGAACCGCCTCAACATGAACGAAACCACGGCCCCCACGCCGCCCAAGCCGTAAAGGGAAACTTCGATGTCCACTCTCTCCAACCCGAAACCCCGCAAGCTGCTCGCCGTCGCGCTGCTGCTCGTCATCGGCGCCGCCGCGCCCTGGGCCGCCCGCGCCGACCAAAAGAAAAAGAAAGCCGCGCCCGCCGCTGACGCCACCGGCCCGCGCAAGTGGCCCTTCGACCCCACCAGGCTCGTCTGGCCCAGCCCGCCCAACATCGCCCGCATCCACTGGGTCGATTACTTCGCCGGCGAAAAAATCGACTACACCCCGGCGGCCGCCGCCAAGGCCAAAGCCACCTGGATGGACCGCCTCGCCGGCGGCCAGTCCGACGACGAAAAGTTCAACCCCAAGACCTATCCCTGGCAGCTCATCGGCCCCCAGGGCATCGGCGTCGACTCCAAAGGCCTCGTTTACGTCGCCGACCAGCGTGTCGGCGCGATCTTCATCTTCAATCCCGCCACCCACGACACCCAGCTCATCCGCAACGGCTTCGAAGCCCACTTCGGCCTCGTCAACGGCATCGCGCTCGACGACGACGACCGCCTCTTCGTCTCCGACGGCAAAATGCGCCGCGTCATGGTCTTCAATCCCAAACATGAGCTCGAAGGCCAGATCACCGACGGCCTCATCGATCCCAACGGCCTCGCCATCGACACCACCAACCGCTTCCTCTATGTGTGCGACACGCAGCAGGACCAGATCCTCGTCTACGATGCCGACACGCAGAAGCTGCTGCGCCGCCTGGGCACCGGCGGCAAGAATCACTACCTGACCTCAAATGGCGATTTCGCCGCGCCCCAGGGCGTCGCCGTCGATAAGGACGGCAACGTCTATGTGACGGACACGCTGAACGATCGCGTCGAGATCTTCGATGCCGACGGCGAATTCATCTCCACCTTCGGCAAGGCCGGCGACGGCCCCGGCGCCTTCGCGCGCCCCAAAGGCATCGCCGTCGATGGCGACGGCCACATCTGGGTCGCCGACGAGATGCAGGACCGCCTCCAGGTCTTCAACAAAGAGGGCCAGCTCCTCACCTGGATCGGCACCGGCCACGGCGAGCTGCCCGGCCAGTTCAAGGCGCTGGTCGGCGTCGCCATCGACAAGCAGAACCACGTGTACACAACGGAACAGTATCCCGGCCGCGTGCAGGAGTTCCGCTACGTCACGGACGAAGAAGCCGCCGCCGAGCAGGCGAAACACGACCAGGAACTCAAGGAGGCAGCCGACCGCCGCGCCAAAGCCGCGGGGGTAGCACCGCCCACGTCATCCACGCCAGCCGCCACGCCCGCCGCGACCGCAACGCCGGGTGCCCCATCCAAGCCCGAAGTTGGCTTGGGTGGGTCCCCAGCGAAACCGCAGTAGCGGTTCAGAGCACAGAGCTCAGCGGGCTGCAACCTGTCACCTCCGCCGGACCTGTGCCCGCAACGCTGACCGCGGACCGCTATCCCCTGCCCCTGCCGCACCGACATGCCACCTCCCCGCGCCAGACATCCATGACTGGATATGGACGCCAGAAGCCGATGGCTGCAACCTGAAATCAGCAACCTGTAACCTGGCAGTGAAATGACATTTGCGTGACAACCCCCGCCGCGCCACCCCCTTACTCTGCTCGTGGACGGTGCGCTGCCGGGCTCGGTAGTTCGCTGTCCTCCGCAGGGGTCGGATCCTGTGTGCTGTGCAGGTTGCGCAGTGCGCAGGTCCCCCGTTCTCAGCGGAGCTCTCCAGGACTCCTCCCTTCTCAGGCTCGTGCGAACGACAGCCTGCCGGATGCTCTTCGCGATCACTGAAGCGTGCCGCGCCGAGCATCCGGTCCCTGTTTTGGAGATCAGGGCGTCCCAAACTGAACTGGGCGCCCCATCCTTGTCGCCCGTTGTTGGCGACAGGGTGGGTTTCCTGACTTTGGCCCGGTAGGGTGGGTTCCTGACTTTCGAGCGACAGGGTGCGGTACGCGAACCGTTCCATTTCCGGAAAACCACCCCAAAAGATACCCAGAAGAGAGAAATCTCGTGTCGCCCATCACGGTCTCCCGGCCTCATCAAGCAGTAATCCATCACCATGCCTCGGGGACTCTACCGCGACCAGCAGACAAGCCACCTTCACTTCATCACCTTCAGTTGTTACCAGCGAAAACCCCTGCTCGGCAGCCCCTCGGCTCGCGACGTTTTCGTCAGGACGGTGGAGCGCGTACGCAGCTGGTACGGCCTGCAGGTCTTCGGGTATGTGGTGATGCCGGAGCACGTCCACCTGCTCGTGAGCGAGCCAGACCGAGGCACGCTGGCGACTGCACTGCAGATGCTCAAGCAGGTTTCCGCCCGCGAACTGCGGGTGACTCAGCGTCAGCCCTTCTGGTATACGCGCTATTACGACTTCAACGTATGGCCGGACAGGAAACGAGTGGAGAAGCTGAGATACCTGCACCGGAATCCAGTGCGGCGCGGCCTGGCGGTAAGGCCGGAGGACTGGCCGTGGAGCAGTTTCCTTTATTACGCCACGGGCGCGGCAGGACTCGTCATGATCGGCACGGATTCGGCTGCGAAACCTGGCAATCAGCGATCGCCCACCCTGTCGCCAACCACGGGCGACAAGGATGGGGCACCCAGTTCATCGGCTTCCTGTATCGGATAAAAACCAAATTCACCCCGACATCGGGTGCCCCTATATACCGACAGGGTGGGTTCTGTGTCCCCAAATGGACCTGGGTTGCCCCATCCTTGTCGACGTCTTATGTCGACAGGGTGGGTCCGCCGAGAACCTGCTTCTTATACTTTCCACACGAGATCGCCCCAGTCCACCCTGCCGTTCCAGAAACGGAACGACGAGGACGGGCACCCGCAGGTTGTTCTAATCGGTTGATCCTGGGAAAGGGCGCATCGACAGGCAGGCGGCGAACCTGCGCTCGGGGTCCTCGCGGATGCCGGACGGGCGGATCGTCATCCATACCCCCTCGGTAGAGAGCGCCCGCCCGGCTCCGCAGTCAGGACGGGCGTTGTGTCTCCCAGCCCCGGAAATGCAGTCTGAGAGCCGGCGTTTCAGTTGTGCCGTCCATCATGCCACAGGTCTGCAATTGCGCAGACAAAACTCTTGTAACCCGAGTCCGCCAACCGGACCACGCCCCACCCGCCCGCCCCACACGCCTGCCTGCCCGCACCCCCTGCGTCCCGCGCCCTCACCTCACGGACGGGTACCCCCCGGGGTCCAAGGGGTTGAAGTTCTCAGTATATGTTGCAAATAAAAGACTTAACGTCTCATGCCCCCCTTTTTGCGAAACCATGACAGGAGGCGCTGGGGAGACCGGTCTCGCCGGACGCAGACTCAGGCCGAAGCAGGGGTTCAATCCTATTGAAGGGGTAAGTGAGAGGTCGGCCCGTCGGGCTGGTCCGCCGCCGGCCGCGAGGCGAACTCGCGTTCGATCCGCTCGTTGATGCCCGCCTGGGCGAACTCGGCCGCGACCCGGATCCCGTTCATGATGGCCCGGTCGTTCGACGACCCATGGCCGATGATGCAGACCCCCCGCACCCCCAACAGCGGGGCGCCGCCGTACTCCGAGGGGTCGAGCCGGCGCCGGAAAGCGTTGAAAGCACGGCGCGACAGCAGCGCGCCCACCTGCGCGGTCACGGTCTGGGTGAGCGACGCCTTCAGCATCTCGCGCACCAGCCGGCTCATGCCCTCGCTGGTCTTCAGCGCCACGTTGCCCACAAACCCGTCGCAGACAATCACATCCATGTTGCCGTTATAGATGTCGCGCCCCTCGGCATTGCCCACGAAGTTGATGGGCAGCTTGCGCAGCAGGGCGAAGGCCTCGCGGGTGAGGTCGTTGCCCTTGGACTCTTCTTCGCCGACCGAGAGCAGGCCGACGCGGGGCCGCGGCACGCGCAGCACGGAGCGCGCGTAGAGCTCGCCCATGACGGCAAACTGCTCCAGATTGAAGGGCTTGCAGTCGACGTTGGCGCCCACGTCCAGCAGCACGCAGGGCGATCCGGAGAGCGTGGGCATCACCACGGCCAGCGCCGGCCGGTCGACGCCAGGCAGCGCGCCCAGCACCATCTTGGCGGTCGCCATGCCGGCGCCCGTATTCCCGGCGGTGAAGAACCCGGCAGCGCGCTTCTCCTTGACCAGCTTGAGGCCGAGGCGCATGGAGGAGTTCTTCTTGGCGCGGACGGCGTGGGCGGCCTTCTCGTCCATGCCGATATGCTCGTCGGTGTGGACAATGGAGATGGGCAGGCGCGAGGCGAAGGAGACTTGCGCTAAGTGCTGGCGCAGCAGGGGTTCCGGCCCGATGAGGTGCACGCGGACGTTCAGATTGCGGCAGGCAAGAATCGCGCCTCGGATCTCCGGCTCGGGGGCTTTGTCCGAGCCCATGGCGTCGAGAGCGATGTCTGTCAGCATCGGGGGGTGAGGCTTAGCTGGCTTCCTTCACTTCCAGAACTTCACGCCCCTTATAGGTGCCGCACTTGGGGCAGACATGGTGGGGCAGCTTGCGCTCGTGGCAGTTGGGGCACTCAGAGAGCGCGCCGGCAGTCAAAGCATCGTGGGCGCGGCGGTTGGAAGTGCGCCGTTTCGAATGGCGGCGCTTTGGGTTCGGCATGGCAGGATCCTTTCCAGCTTGCGGGCGCGCGGCAACCTGATCGGTGTGGCAGGCAGGCGCGGATTTCCGGGGTCGTTCTCGGTCTTATTGTGTAACCCCTGGCTCGGCCGCGCAGGCAGCTTCGCTCAGGGCAGGCTCGGCCTTCGGCGTTCCTCACGCGGCGAAAGCGGAGCCCTTACTGCTGTTTCGGCTCGAGCCGGCTGCGCAGGTCTGAGAGCGCCGACCACCGCGGGTCGGAGGGTTGCTCCTCACAGGTGCAGGGTTCGGTGTTCAGATTGCGGCCACAGCGCGGGCAAAGCCCTTTGCAATCCTGGCGGCAGAGCGTGCGCGTGGGCAGAGACAGGAGCACCTGCTCCCGCAAAACGTCTTCCAGCACCAGGCCTTCCTCCTGATAATAACCGATTTCCGTGTCGGGCGCGGCGAGGGAGCGATCCGCCGGACCGGCGTCGGCGCCGAGGGGGCGGAAGAGGAGGTCGAAGTCGCCGCCGAGGGGGTGACGGACGGGGTCGAGGCAGCGGGCGCAGGAAACCTCAAAGGTTCCCTGCCAGTGAGCGCGGGCGCGGATGTCGGCGATGACCTCTTTTGGGCCGCGGTGCTCGCGGAGCAGCTCAGCATTGCCCTGGACCTGCAGGGCGCCGATTTGCGCGGCTTCGGAACCGAAGTCGACGGCGCCGGGAGGCACCGCGACATCGAAGGAGACAGGCTCGCGTTCGAGATCGAGGAGGGAAATGAGCATGCGGGGCTCCGTGGCGGGGCACCTCTATTTTACGGCATACGCCTGCGGGGCATGGGAGCGGTACTAACGGGATGCTAACTGCCATTTTTGGGGGATGGCATGGGCCGCAGCAAGTCGTACAATTTCCTCAAAGTTATGTCCATCGTGCATTTTGGGGTTGCGCCGCTACTGGCGGCGCTGTCGATCCAGTTTGAGATCAACTGGCCCCGCTTTATCTTGACCATCGTGGTCCTGGCCGCGTTGATCGGCATAGTAGCCCAGCAGATGAACGAGTCCGTAGCTCCGAAAAAGAAGAAGGACTCGCCGTTCTCGTCGGACTACACCGACCGCACGCAGGCGGACGACGTCGAATCCAAGCGATATCTCTAGAAAATTAGGACACGCATGCGCCTTCCCCAACCGGGCGGTGGTGCGAGCCCACACGCGAGTCAAACGGCAGCAGCGGCAACACTGGCGGGACTGAAGGTCAGCGTGAGGACGGTGATATCGTCGCGCTGGCCATAGGCGCTGGCTGCTTGCGCGATCTCTTCAGCGCTTTGCGTGGAAATGGCGCGGGTGCGGTCGAAGCCGAAGAGCGCGCCTGTCGCGTCCTGCGCTTCGACGACGCCATCGGACAGAAAGGTAAGGGTGTCGCCGGGGGCGAGGATCAGCGTGGTTTCTGTATAAGCGGCGGCGGCGGTGACGCCGAGTGGAAGGCCGGACTCGACAGGAATCTCTTCGCCGTTTCGGTAGGGCGCGAGATGGCCGGCGTTGGCGAGGGTGACGGTGCCATCCTGGGCGATATCGGCGCAGAGGCAGGTGGCGAATCCGCCGAGGTGGTTCTCCTGCAGGACGCGATTCGACTGCGCCAGCAACGCGCCTGGGAGATCCTGATCGCGCGCGGCGGCGGCGCCCAGCAGGAGTGTGGCCGCCATCGCGGCGGCCGCCCCTTTGCCGCTGACGTCTCCGATGAGCACGCGCTGGCGGCCATTCGGCAGCACGCGGCTGAGGTAGAAATCGCCGCCCACGTCGTGCATGGGATGAAAGGCGACGTCGATCTTCAGCCCAGGCGCGGTCTCAATCACGGCGGGAGCGAGCATGCGCTGGATGTTGCTGGCGGCGTGCAACTCGCCGGCAAGTTCAGCACGTTCCCGGGTGGTCCGCCTCTGATCGCGCGAGAGCACTGCCATCAGGGCGATCAAAACGGCGAGGGTGACTGAGGCCTGCATGAGGTCGGCTGCGACATGCCATCTCTGGATGCCATGTGCGGATGGGCCGAAAAGCGGTCCCCACGCGGCATAGCCGGTCGCGAAAAAGAAGGCCATGGTTGCGCCCCAGAACATGCAGAGCAGAGCGAGCGGCAGGGCGTGGCGGGTGATTCTGCGCCAGGGCCAAAACGCGACAAAGGGCGCAAAACCGGCCGCGATGTCGATGACCTGAGCTACGGACGTGACCCACGAATCGTAGATCGTGGTCAGGCGCAACGCGGCGCCGAGCGAGAGGCACAGCCCAACTTCGAGCAAAATGCTGCGCACCGAATCGAGACCCATGATGGCCCAGAAGAGGAGAGGCACGCGGCGCTTTGCGACGGCAAAGAAAAACCAGGTTCGAGCAAACGCGATGACCAGAGCGCTGGTGGCGAACAGCCCAAGATTGAGACCAATCGAAAGGTTCAGCAGAGCCGGGGCAAAGAAGAAGCTGGCATTGATACCCGCGGCGCTAATGGAGGCTACAGCGAGGAGCAGCAGATCGCGACGACTGCGGTCCTGGAGGAATTGTCCGAGCAGCGCAAATCCGAGAACGCCGATGACACCGTAGGCGAGGAAGTAGAAAAAGGAATCGGTGATCTGTGCCAGGATAGCGTTCGCGCGGAAGCCGTTGAGTGTCTGCTCATCGCCGGCGCGGATCGTCGCGAGCAATGGCTGGGTTGACGGATGCGCCTGGCCCGCCATGTGGAGCGTGAGCGCGGAATAGCGGTAGGTGATGCGGAGAGCGAGTGTCGCAGCCTGCGGCGTGGAGAGCGCCGGCACGGGAAAGCTGCGGATCGTGTCGATGCTGAAGAAGCCGCTGCGCAGGTTGCCGGATCCGCCGAGGAGCGCGCCATCCAGGTAGATCTGATAAGCGGCGTAGAGAGATATCTGCAGGGCAGGATGCTGAGCACCGCGCAGGGCGCTCAGGTCAGCATGGCAGCGGACCCAGTAGCGCGGCTGATCGGGATTCAGCTTCCACTGCGTGTAGGGCTGCCAGCCGGTTTCATCGAGACTGGGCGCGGACCATGCGGGATTGTCGCCGGCGTGCCAGATGCACTGCTGCGGCGAGAGGGTCTGGATGGATTGAGCGCGCAGGAACGGCGCGAGGAGTGGGATGAGCAGACCGAGCAGAACGATCTTACGCATGGAGAACCTCAGCGGAAGCGAACTGGAGCGTGAGAACGGTGATGTCGTCCTGTTGGCCGTAAGCCTGGGCGGCCTGCGCAATTTGTTCGGCGGACTGACCGCTGATGATGCGGGTGCGATCGAAACCGAAGAGTTCGCCGCTGGATGATTGCGCTTCGACGACGCCGTCGGAGACGAAGGTGAGAGTATCGCCTGGAGCGACGATCAGCGGGGATTCGGAGTAGGTTGCCTCGGCGGTGAGGCCGAGGGGCAGGCCGGAATCGCATTTGTGCTCGTCACCATTACGATAAGGCGGGATGTGGCCGGCGTTGGCGAGGGTCACCGTGCCATTGGCCGATATGTCGGCGCAGAGACAGGTGGCGAATCCGCCGAGGCGCATGTCGTAGAGGACCAGGTTGAGATGACGCAGCAGATCCGCAGGTGAGTCGCTGTCGCGGCGCTCGGCTGCGCCGAGCAGGACCGCGGCGGTCATCGCTGCCGCGGCTCCCTTGCCGCTGACATCGCCCAGCAGGATGCGCTGGCGGCCTGACTGCAGGATACGGCAGCTGTAGAAGTCGCCCCCCACCTCGCTGACGGGGTGGAAGGCCACTGCAACACGCAGGCCAGGCAGGGTGTTGAGGATGGCGGGCGCCAGCATGCCCTGCACCTGCTGGGCGGCCTGCATCTCGCCGGCCAGGACAGCGCGTTCACGGGCGGTCTGCTGCTGCTCGCGAAACAGGAAGAAGAGCAGCGCCATCAGGAGGCAGAGGATGGTGACGGCCTCGCCATCCGCAATCGTGTTGCTCCAGTGTTGCTGCAGATCGGGGATACCCGGAATGTGCGCGCTGGTAAAGCGCACGGCGAAGAACGCCATCATCACGGTACCCCACGCCATGGTGAGGGTGGCCAGAGGTTTCATGCGCTGCGCGACGCCGCCCCAGGGCAGGAAGGCGGCAAAGGGAGCGAGGTTTTCGAGGATGCGAAAGACATCGCCAACCATTTCCAGCTGGCGCGAGCGGAGGCCATCGAGCGCGACGGCCTGCGCGGCCGGCAGCAGGGGAAGAACCATCGCGGGCAGATAGAGTCCGTTGCCCACGATGATGAGGATCCAGAAGACAACCGGGACACGCCTGCCGGCCAGCGCAAAGGAAAAGAGCGCTCGTGCGACATTGACCACAGCTGCGGGCGCGGCCCACCACTCGAAGTAAGCCGAAACCGAGAAAGAGAAGAGCGCGGCGGCAGCGGTGTAATCCAGATAAATCAGGGGGAGGCCGATGCAGGCGATGGAGAGCAACAGCAGTTCGCGGCGGCCGCGATCGTTGAGCCAAAGCGGGAGCAGGACAACTCCGAGGATGCCGACGATCGAGGAGCAGATGACGGGAAAGATGCGCGGGGAGACCTGCGTGAGGATGGCCGCGCTGCGCTGGTTGTGGAGGAGATCGGAACTGCCGGCATAGAGGGTGAGCGGCGGCACGGCCCCAACGGGAACGGTGGAGACCACGCGGCGGGTGACGCGCAGTGCGACGACGGTGGGCGGAGCGAGGTCGCCGGAGAGCGGCCATGCGCGGATGATGTTCATCGGGAAAACGCCGTTTTCGAGGTTGCCGGCGGAGCCGATGCGGCGGCCGTCGACGTAGAGCTCGTACGCAGCGTAGAGAGTGACCTGGAGCGCTGGACTGGCTGTCTTTTGCAGCGAGGACAGATCGGCGTGACAGCGAATCCAGAGGTGGGGCTCGGATGATCTGGAATTCCAGTCGGAGCGGGGCAGCCAGCCCGATTCGTCGAGTTGCGGCGCGGCCCAGGCGGGGTTGTCGCCGGAATGCCAGACGCATTGCTGCGGCGGAATGGTGACGACGGACTGGGCGTGCAGCACAGGGACGAGGAGAAGCAGCACAAGCGCAAGCTGGCGCACACGGATGAGAACCAGATGGAGTGGGCGTTTCATGCGGGCACCAGCACGGGGGCGATGAGCTCGGTGGTGGATTTTTCGCCTGCGGCGAGGCGGGTGAGGGTGAGGACGGTGATGTCGTCTTCCTGGCCGAAGTCCTGCGCGGCCTGGAGGGCCTCGGCGGCGCTGGGGCGGTCGGCAACGAGGGAGGCGAGGCGCTGGAAGCTGAAGATTTCGCCCTGAGCGTTGCGCGCTTCGAGCAGGCCATCGGTGTAGAGGATGAGGAAGTCCTCAATTTGTAACTGCAGCTGCGACTCTTCGTATTGCGTTTCAGGCTCGAGGCCAAGGGGCAGCGATCCGGCGAGGGCGATTTCTCTGCCGTTCAGAAACGGCGCGGGATGGCCCGCGTTCGCGAGGGTGCAGCGGCCCTGCGCATCGAGATGCAGGACGACGCAGGTGGCGAATCCTCCCTGGAGGCGGTTGTGCAGGCGGCGGTTGAGGCCGCCGAGGATGGCGGCAGGCGAGGGATCGGTTTCGGCAAGCGTGCGGATGGTTCCGACGATAAGGGAAACGGCCATGGCGGCGCGCAGCCCTTTGCCGCTGACGTCGCCGAGTGCGATGACCCAGGAGTTATCGGCGGCGGGAATGATCTGGAAGAAATCACCGCCGACTTCCTGCGCTGGGCGGTAGGAGCTGGTAAGCGCGTAGCCGGGGAGCGAAGGCAGAGCTTCCGGGATGAGGACCTGGAGGAGTTCCTGCGCAGAGCGAAGTTCCTGCTCGATGGACTGCTTGCGGGCGAGGGCCTGGCGGGAATAGCTGAAGACGGCGCAGATGATGGCAAGCAGGAGGCCGGTGTTGGAGAGATTCTGGAAATTAAACGTGGTTCCGGCGAGAGTGAAGAGCGACTGATGGAGTTTCAGGCCGATGGTCCAGCCGGTGAAGCGGCTGCCCTGCTCGAGAAGGATGGGAAGGACGTTGGTGAAATTCGCGAAGACAGCAAAGCCGGCTACGAGCCAGGCGGAGCGGGTCAGGCGCTTGCGCATGGCGAAAAGGACGAGGACGACGGGCCAGAATTCTGCGACCGAATAGATCACTGTGAAGATGCCATCCGCGACCTGAGCGGGGAGCGTAAAGCGCGGATTGCTCCAATCGACAAGGCACGTGGAACCGTCGGCGAACTGGGCAACGATGTCGACGATGATCAGGATGCGCGTCCAGCGCACGATGCGTTCGTCGTCCTGCAGCTCGAAGAGCCAAAGAAGCAGGAGCCAGAGGCTGACATCCTGAAGAGCCTGGAGCGGCTCATCGAGCGACTGCGCCCAGCGGAATGAAAACGGATTCCAGATGACTGCGTAGAACACGCTGAGGGCAACCTGCGAGAGACAGAAGAGGCCCGTCCAGACCAGCACGGATTGCGAGCGGCCGCGCCACCAGGCGATGAAGCAGAGAACGAGCACGAGGCTCTCGAGGGAGTCGATTCCGAAATTGAACTGGTTGCCGAGGAGATTGGTGTAGGCATCGACGGTTTGTTCGCGAGCGATGGCGGCGGCTGAGCCGAGACGCGGCGGCGTGTAGAGGCCGCCCCGCAGGCCGCTTTCATAGGAGCCGAGCGGATATTTGTAGACGCGGATGGCCAGGACGCCGTCACCGAGAGCTCCAGCCGGGAACGCCGCGTACGGATCGAACCAGCGCCAGGTGGGATTGGGCGGGAAACCGCCGCGGGTGGCGAGGAGGCGGCCGTTCCAGTAGATGGAGTAAACATCGCTGACGTGCGGAAAGAGCAGGGACCAGTTGGGCTCGACACCCGGAGCGGGCGTGACGATGAGATGCTTGCGATACCAGGCGTAGCCGACGTACGAGCGATGGCCCTGCGCGCCCCACGGAGCATCGGCGGTGAGCTGCTCCCAGCCGTTGTGGCCGGCAGCGTCGTCCATGATCGGTGAGGCGAAGGAGGGATCGTCGCCGAGATGGAATTGCCAGGGGCCATCGAGGGCAACGGCGCCTTTGCCGAGGTCCTGAATCGCGAGTGCAGGCGCGGCGGTCTGCGCGGATGCGAACTGGGCGAAGAGGGTGAAGACCAGCGCGAGAAGCCAGCGCGTGAGCTGATTACGCAAGGGCAACCTCCTGACCAGCGAAGGTGAGAGTGAGGACGGTGATGTCGTCGGATTGTCCGTACGCCTGGGCGGCAGCTGCGATGGATTGCGCGGATTGCGTGCTGATGGAGCGGGCGCGTTCGAAGCCGAAGAGCTCGCCCGTGGCGTTCTGCGCTTCGACAACGCCGTCGGAGAAAATCGTAAGCGTGTCGCCGGGCTGCAGCTGAAATGGATGCAACTCGAAGACAGCGTCCGCGATGAGGCCGAGAGGCAGAGAGCCGGGGATCTCCATTTCGCCGCCGTTGCGATACGGAGGCAAATGGCCGGCGTTGGCGAAGGCCGCTCGGCCGTCGGCAGCGAGCTGCGCAGCGAGACAGGTGGCAAATCCACCGCCGGTGCGGCCGAGCATGCGCGCATTGAGCCGGCCCAGCAGCGAGGCGGGATCGGCTGCATGCGCGGCTTCCGTGCGCACGGCGCCGACGAGCATCGCCACCATCATCGCGGCGGGAAGGCCTTTGCCCGCCACATCGCCCATCACAATCAACAAGCCGCCCTGGCCGTCCGGAATCTGCAGAAAGAAATCGCCGCCCACGGAATCCGCTGGCAGGTAGACCGATTCGACCTGAAAGCCGGGGATGTGGGGCATTTCTTCGGGCAGGAGCAGCTGCTGCACGGCACGCGCGGCCTCAAACTCGCCGCGGAGATGCTCCTCCCGGCTGCGGGCGAGGGCAAAGCGGCGAATCAGGAAGGCGAGCATCGCCATGACGTAGAGGACGTTGAAGATGGTGTAGAACCGAAGATCGAAAGGAAGGAGATGCACGCGGTAGTTCTGGACGTCAGGCGCATTGGGCCAGATGCGGAACTGCTGGAGGTCGCCGACGAGATTGAAGGCGAGGTAGTCGCCGTACACCAGCACAACGGGGAGCAGGAGCAGGCGGGCGTCAGGGTCGCCGTGCAGGGAACGGCGGATGAGCAGCGCCAGCACCCACAGGAGAGTGGGCAGCACCATGAGCGAAGTCATGGACGCAGCGATGGGAACGGGGACCCAGCGGTACCAGTAGAGGAAGGTGGGCAACGGGCTGAGGAGAGCAAGCACCAGCGCGGCGCGAAACCATCGGTCACGACGCTGGTTGAGAACGGTGGCGAAGAAGAAGAGGCCGGCGATCCAAAAACCAGCGGCCAGGATGGTATCGAAGAGATCGAAGAGCTGGACCGGGATGTGGGCGTAGACGTTGTGGAAGAAATTGAGCACATCGTCGGCGCCTCCGAAGAGCTGGACAGCGGCGAACCAAAGGTACTCGCGCTCGCGGGTGCGCAGAAGAAAGAGCCCGAGGATGAGCAGGCCCATCAGGCCGCGGAGACCGGCGTCGAAATAAACATCGTCGGAGCCCGTGGCGCGAGCCTGCATGAACTCGTGCAGGCGCTGGGCGAGCAGAGTGGCGTCGCCGGCGAACAAGTTGCCGGAGGCTTCCCCGTCCAACATGGGGCCGCCACCCATATAGGCAGCCCAGATGGGTGAGTGCCAGACACGCAATGCAATGTGGAGGGTGATGGATGCGGAAGCAGGCGCCGTGGTGAGCAGAAAAGTGCGAGGCCGCGGGTAAGGCATCCATCCGGCGCGCCGTGGGCCGAATGAACCGACAGGTCGCCCATCGACATAGACGGTGTACGTGGTGAGAAAGTCCGGAAGCAGGAGAGCAACGGGCGCACTGCCGGCCGGAACGCGGAGAGTGAAGCGATACCAGGCGTAGCCGGAAAGGCCAGGATATCCCTGGACGGCCCAGGATTGGTCGCTGTGCAGCAGCGGCCAGGCGGAGTCGTTGAACGTGGGCGCGGCCCAGGCGGGATTGTCGCCGGGATGGAATCGCCAAAGCCCGTCGAGCGAGACGATGGACTGGCGATCTTTGTCCAGATCGAAGCTCTGCGCGCGCGCCGGCGTGCAGGGGACCCCGAGCAGAAGGAAGCCGAGAAGGAGTATCGGTCTACGCATGCATCACCTCAGCGGAGGCGAACTGGAGGGTGAGGACGGTGATGTCGTCGGACTGTCCGTACGCCTGGGCGGCAGCTGCGATGGATTGCGCGGATTGCGTGCTGATGGAGCGGGCGCGCTCGAAGCCGAAGAGCTCGCCCGCGGCGTTTTGCGCCTCGACCACGCCGTCGGAGAGAAAGGTTAGCGTGTCGCCGGGCTCCAGGGTGAAACGCGTTTCGTCGTAAGCGGGCTCGGTGGCCGCGCTGAGGCCGAGGGGGAGCGCGGAGAGAACCGGGACCTCCTGTCCGCGGCAATAAGGCGCGAGATGTCCGGCGTTGGCGAGCGTCACGACGCCGCTGGGCGCGATGTCGGCGCAGAGGCAGGTGGCGAACCCGCCGACGCGGCTCGCGAGCAGCACGCGGCTGAGATGCGCGAGCAGATGCGCGGGCGAATCGGCGTCGTGACCTTCGGAGGCGCCGATGAGCAGCGTCGCCGTCATGGCCGCCGCGGTGCCTTTGCCGCTGACGTCGCCGACGAGAATGCGCTGGCGGCCACCGGGCAGAACGCGGCAACGATAAAAATCGCCGCCCACTTCCTGCGCGGGATAGAAGACGGCGTCGACGTTCCATGCTGGGACGACGTCGAGCGTGGCAGGCAGGAGCAGCTGCTGGATTTGGCGGGCAGCCTGCAGTTCGCCCTGGAAAGCGGCACGCTCGCGGTTGGTCTGGCGCAGACGCTGGACCAGCAGCAGCGTGAGCAGGATGACGACGGCGGCGATGGCGACCGAGCGGTAGGGCTGAATCTTGAGGAACCAGTCGAGCACGTTGGCGTTGGCGAACGGCAGCTGCACGAAGAAGTAGGCGGCATCCATCAGTTGCCACACGCAGCAGACGACGACGAGGGAAAGCTGCCAGCCACGGCGCGCGCGCAGGGGTGCGAAGGCGAAAAAGGGAGCGGAACACCCAAGGATTTGCGTGACGATGAGCACGTAGGTGGACCAGGGGACGATTTCCGTCTCGTAGTGGAGCGGCGCGGCCCAGCGCAGCGGCAGAACTCCGGCCACGAGAATACACACGGTAAATAAGGCCGATATCGCCTGGTCGAAGCGGAAGAACCAGTTGATCCGCCGCTGGCCGAGTGCGAAGAAGAACTCGATGAGGAAGATGGGGGCCGACTGGCCGATGCCGTAAAGAAAGAATTCCATCCGCGAGGGGTAAGGGATCGAGGCAGAGACGAGCAGTTCGTTCCAGCGCAGCACGGCGAGCATGAGCCACCCGAGGCTCACCCAGAGCAAGTATTTCTGGCTGCGATCGAACCAGTACAGCGAAAAGAAGAAAAGCCCGGCGGCGGTAATGAGGGCATAACAGATCCAGGTCGTCGACTGCGATGCAAAGCTGCCGGCCACTGTGGAGATGTATTCACCATGGAGGAGCCGCGCATCGCCGAGGTCGATCTGCGGGAGCACCTGGAGGCCATCAATCGCGCCGGCGAAGGTCATGCGTACGGCGAGCACGAAGGGGCGGGTGCGATCGCTGAACTCGGGCGCGGTGTACGTGCGTACCACGCCTACGGTGTGAGCGCCGGTGTCGAGATTGCCGAAGGAGGCGATGCGCCGGCCGTCGAGGTAGAGCTGATAGCTCAGGTCGCCGGAGACCTGCAACACCGGATGCACAGCCGCAACGAGCGCGCCGGGATCGAGGCGGCAGCGCAGCCAGAATTTCGGCTCAGGCGTGGCGACGCCGGACCACTGCGCTCTGGGGCGCCATGCGGAATCTTCGAGAGCGGGCGCAGCCCAGGCGGAATCATCGCCGGCGCGCCAGACGCAGTGATCCGGGGCGATGGAAAGGCTCGTCTGCGCGAGCATGGGAAGCGGGAGCAGCAGGAGCAGCAGCGCGCATTTACGCATGGAGGACCTCGGCTGGGGCAAAGGCAAGGGTAAGGACGGTGATGTCGTCGCGCTGGCCGTGAGCGCTGGCTGCATGGGCAATGGATTCGGCGGATTCGCGGGAGATTCGCTGCGCGCGGTCGAAGCCGAAGAGCTCGCCGGCGGCGTTCTGCGCTTCGACGACACCGTCGGAGAGGAAGGTAAGCGAGTCGCCGGGCTGAAGGGTGAAGCGCGTCTCTTCGTAGGCGGGCTCGCCGGGCGCGTTGACGCCGAGGGGCAGCTCGGAGACGACGGGGATCTCCTGGCCGCGGCAGTAGGGCGGCAGATGGCCGGCATTGGCGAGGCTGACGCTGCCGTCGCTGGCGACATCGGCGCAGAGGCAAGTGGCAAAGCCGCCCACACGACTGGAGCGGAGCACGCTGTTGAGGTGCTGCAGGAGCGCGGCCGGCGAGTCGGCGCCGCGGCGCTCGGCCGCGCCGATGAGGAGCGTCGCGGTCATGGCGGCGGCTGTGCCTTTGCCGCTCACATCGCCGACGAGGATGCGCTGGCGGCCGTCGGGCAATGCACGGCAGAGGTAAAAGTCGCCGCCGACGTCGCGCATGGGGTGGAAGGCAACGTCGACCTGGAAGCCGGGGATGGTTTCGAGCACAGCAGGCGCGAGGAGGGACTGGATTTCGCGCGCGGCCTGCATTTCGCCGGCGAGCAGAGCGCGATCCTCGGCGATGCGGCGCTGTTCGCGGAAGAGGATGGTGAGCAGCGCGAGGACGGAGCAGAGCGTGGTAGCGCCGCGGAGGATGAGGAGGTAGCTCTGCACATGCGTCGTCTGCGCGTTGTTCAGGATGCCGACCGTGAGAGCTTCCCAGCAGGCGAACCAGAGGAATTCCGCCGCTCCCCACGCGATGCAAAAGAAAGCCACGGCTCGCAGGCGGCGCGAGATGCGGTGGAGGGGCCAGAAAGCGACGAGAGGCGCTGCACAGCATGCCATGGCCACGGGAAAGATATAGCCGGAGAAGTGGAGATACAGCGCGTCTTCGCGAAGATTCAGCGCGGCGGGCAGGAAGATATTCGCGGTGAAGCTGCCAGCGAAGGCGATGGTGGGAATGACGACTGCCACCCAAAGGAGCCGCGGAACACGCCTGCCCGCGATGCGGAAGAGGAACAGAACCCAGGGGATCAACAGGAACTCGCCGGCCAACTGGAGCGTGTCGAACAGCACGAGCGACGCGGGGATGAGCGCGGACTGAAAGAATTCGGAGAGGCGCAGCATGCACAGGAGCCAGCAGTCGATGGCGAGGAACAGCAGTTCGAGGCGGCTGCGGTCGGTGACCCAGAGGCCAAGGAGCATGAAGCCGACAACGCCAATGAGGCTGAAGCAGAGTGCGATGGGGAGATAGCCGAGCGCGCCGGAGAGCGCCGCGGCGGCATGGCGATCGCGGAGGGCCTGTTCATCGCCAAGGAGGATCTGCGCGGAGTCCGACCGTCCCATTTGGCGCAGGGTGATGCGCAGGGCGAGCGTGGCGCCGGAGATCGGCGATGCGGCTGTGAGCGATGCGGGCGCGAGCGGGACGGTATAGAAGGTGGCCATATTGGGCTGGCCGCTGGCGACGTTACCGCTCGATCCGATCAGGGCGCCGTTGAGATAGGCGGCGGAGGCCCCGCCCAGATGCACCTGGAGAGCGGGGTGGGCGAGAGAGCGGAGCGCAGCGAGGCCGGTGTGGCAGCGGACCCAGAGGCGGGGCGTGTGCGCGTCGATCTTCCAGGTGGAATACGGCTGCCAGGCGGAGTCATCGAAGGCAGGCGCGGCCCAGGCGGAGTTGTCGCCAGCGTGCCAGACGCACTGGTTCGGGGCGACTGTGATGGTGTTTTGGGGGCGCAGTGGCGCTGAGGCGGCCAGCAAAGCGAACAGCGGAATCAGCCGGTGAAGGCTGGAGAGGAAAGAGCTACGCATGGAGCACCTCGGCGGGGGCGTACTGGAGGGTGAGGACGGTGATGTCGTCGGACTGTCCGTGGGTGCTGGCCGCATGGGCGATCTCGTCAGCAGTCCGCGTGGAGATGGCCGCCGCGCGCTCGAAGCCGAAGAGCTGGCCGGCAGCGTTTTGAGCTTCCACGACGCCATCGGAGAGGAAGGTGAGCGTATCGCCGGGGACAAGGACCAGTATGGATTGGGAGTAGAGCGCATCGGCGGAAAGTCCGAGCGGCAGGCCGGAGTCACATTTCTGCTCTTCTCCGTTACAGTAAGGGGCGAGGTGGCCAGCATTGGCAACGGTGATGGTTGCATTTGCGGCAATGCGAGCGACGAAGCAGGTGACAAAGCCGCCGTCAGAAGAGGTGAGCAACTGGGCGTTCAGGCGACTGAGGATCTGCGACGGCGATAAATCCTCCTGGGCGAGCGAACGCAGCGCGCCAAGGACGAGAGCGCCGGTCATGGCGGCCTTTAGGCCCTTGCCGCTGACATCCCCGATGACCACCAGAGCGCCCCTGTCGGATTGCGGAAAGACCTGATAGAAATCGCCTCCGACTTCCTCGGCGGGAAGATACGCGGCGCAGAGCGCATAACCCGGCACCACCGGCAGGGATGCGGGGACGAGGCGCTGCTGCAATTCGCGCGCGGCATGCAGTTCCGCTGCGGAGCGGGCCTGTTCGCGGCTGACGCGGGTGAAGCGGAAGAACATGACGATGCCGATGGCGAGCAGAAAGACCAGGTCGCCGACATCGAAAGGCTGAACGGCAAAGATACCCACTTTGAATGGTTCACCTAAAACAGTGAGCCAGTGCGAGCCGAGAAAGGCGCCGACGATGCCGACATCGTTGAGAGCAATGGTGAGGATGGGCAGCAGGCTGGGGAAGATGAGCCAGCTTGCTTCGCGATGCCCACGGCGGTACCAGAGCAGCAGCAGAAGCATGATGCCGATGGCAGCCGGAACGACAATGAGCACTTCGTCGATGTTGAAGAGACCGCGGCTGATGTACCCGAACCAGGCGGGAATGAGCAAAAAGACGGGGGGAACGAGGAGAAGCCACTCGTAGACACGCCAGATGCGGGTCACGCGCTGGCCAACGAAGCTGAAGGTGAATTCGATCTCCGTAATGACGCAGACATAGAGGGTGGGGACCGAAACAAACCAGTTCACGGAGAAGGGCGTGAAGGACGTGAGAGCTAGTTCATAGATGACACTTCCGCTGCCGTCGAGGATGAGATAGAGGCCCAGCCACAGATACTCGCGATGGTCGCGCTGATACCAGAACAGGAGCAGGGCCGCTATGCCGGCCAGAATCGTGAGCAGATGCGAGGCGACTCCGCAGATGACGTAATCGAGGCGGCTGCCTGATTCGGCGCGTTGCGCATCCCCAATCGCGTCAGCGGTCCCGAGAGCGACGCGCAGGGCCCCGCGGTCGGCGAGGAACATGGATGTGCCGGGAACGCGGGTGCGCAGCGCGATAACCGCATTGCCGGGGACGGCCGGCAGCGTGAGCACGCGGGAGCGAGGATACGTGACGAGACGGTCCGGGAGCAGTGCAGGTCCGGGGATCCGCTGACCGTTGATGTACACCTCATAGGTGCCGGTTCCGCCGGTGATGAGCAGCGCGAGCGGAACCTTGCTTGCGGGAATTGCGGTGTGAAGCCGGTACCACATCCAGCCAGTGGCGCTGTCGTTGGGGCTCAGGTCGATCCCTGGCCACAGACTGTCGTCGAAACCGGGCTGCGCCCAGGCGAGTTTGTCGCCATTCTGCACGCGCCAGCTCTGGTTGAGATCCACGGTGCCGCTGGTCCAGGCGGGGACGGAGTTCTGGGCGCGCGCGACGCAGGCGGCGAGCAGCAGAAGCAGCAGTCCCCAGCGGACGTTGGCGAAGCTACGCATGGAGAACCTCGGCGGGGGCGTATTGCAGGGTGAGGACGGTGATGTCGTCGGACTGGCCGTAGGTCTGCGCGGCTGCGACGATTTGCTCGGCGGATTCAGTGCTGATGGCGCGGGCGCGATCGAAGCCAAAGAGCTGGCCGGCGGCGTTCTGCGCTTCGACGACGCCGTCGGAAACGAAAGTCAGCGTGTCGCCAGGCTGCATTTGGAGCGTGAGCGCAGCGGAATCAAGCGGCGCGGTCATTCCCAGGGGCAGCGAGCCGGGCATCTCGATTTCGGCGCCGTTGCGCCACGGGGGAATGTGGCCGGCATTGGCGAGGTGCAATTCTCCAGTCGGGTTGAGCGCGGCGACCAGGCACGTGGCGAAATGGCCGCCGGAGCGCCCGAGCAGTTGCGCGTTCAACTCAGTGAGGATCGCAGCGGGGTCGGAGGTCTGGCGGGCACGGGCGCGGGCGGCTCCTACGAGGACGGCCACCAGCATGGCCGCGCTGACGCCTTTGCCGGAGACATCGCCGATGAGCAGCAACAGCGTGCCGTCGGGCTGAGCCGAGGTAAGAAAGAAATCGCCGCTCACGGTCTGCGCCGGGTGGTAGGCGACATCGACGGTGAAGCTGGGCGAGCGAAGGCCTTCCGCGACGAGCACGCTTTGCTGCAACTGGCGGGCCTGCTCCAGATCGCGGGCGACCGCTTCGCGTTCGCTGAGCTCCCGATCGCGATTGCGGAGGAAGCGGCGCACGGAGAGCACCCCGACGATGAGGATCATGCAGATCGCGGCAAGCGCCGGATATTCGATGCCGAACGCACCGACGAAAATGTGCGACGCAGAGTGGATGGTGACGAGGAGGGGAGCGTACAGGCTGGAATACTCCAGCAGAAGGATCGGTGCGGTGGCCGCAAGCGCAGCAGTGCGGTCGCGGCGGAAGCCTTCAACGAGAAGTACGAGCAGCAGAGCTCCGAGCGCGGCGTAGATGCAGACCATCGCGATGCTGCAGGCGTGCAGCAGAGCCTGGGAGGCGAAGCTGAAACCAAGGAGCGGAGACTCGAAGCAGAAAACGGTGACGAAGCATGCGGCTGCCAGCAGAGCGCCCGAGCGTGGGATCCAGGAACGCTTCTCCAGGCCGAACCAGCGCCACCAGAAAACAACCCAGCAGAGTTCCAGGGCCGGGGCAGAGAAGGTCAGCCCCCAGAATTCCCCCGCCCACATGGAAGCGCTCCAATTGAGCTGGCCGACGGTTTGGGCGCCGACGCCTGCCATGTTGAAGGCGAGGGCCAGCGTGAGCCAGCGCCAGACGCGGTCGCGCCGGTTGCGGACCGCCGCCCACAGCGCAAACGGCAGAGCCAACAGACAAATCAGGGCGCCCAGGGAATCGCCGAGGGCTCCGTCGTCGACCCTCTCGTTATCAACGTTTCCTCGATACAGGATCGTCGAGCCAAGACCGAGGAGAGGGGTGCTGTGCATGCCGCCGGCATAGGGCCAGCGCAAGGGCGAGACGTCGGACATGTAGAAACGGAGAGCGAGGTCGAGGTTGCCATCGGCGCCGAGCGGCGGCAGACCGAGGACGACGGCATGGCCGTAATACAGCGTGACGCGATGCGGATGGAACTGGCCGAACTCCCCAAGGTACCGGCCGTCGGCGAAGACCTGATAAGCGTCGTCGACGTTGACGGGCATCTCGACTGCGACGGGCTGGCCGTGGCTGTCGACATGGAGATGGAGGCGATACCAGGCAAAGCCGCGCAGGTTGGGATAACCGCGGGTCGTCCAGCCGGGAAGGAAGCTGGCGTTCCCGAACTGGAGGTCGATGGAGTTCGCGGGGGGAGTCAGGTCCATGCTGGACCAGGCGGAGTCGTCGAAGGCGGGATCGGCCCAGAGAAAGTGGCCGGGTGCGGGACGGCTGCGGGGATCGTCAACCCAGGGCGAGTCGCCGGGCTGGAATTTCCAGGGGCCGGTGAGGAGAACAGCGGATTGACCGAGAACAATGGTCTGAGTCGCAGGCTGGGCCGACGCGCCGGACAGCGCCGCAATCAGGAACAGCGGCAGGCACAAAAGCTGGCCGGCGACGCTGCGCAGCCGTGCGCTCAGAAGAGACGGTATCCGGAGGGGGGCGAGCCGGGCGAGAACGTTAGCGGACCGGCGAGGCATGGAGCGACACCTGGTAATGCTGGGTTGACGGTCGAAACAGCGCGCGCAAACGGGGAAGCCGGGGGATGTCGGCAATCTATCACGCGCAACCGGCGATTGAGCACAACTAATAGAGTGGCCTCGGCGTTGGCGCAAGCGATACGCTGAGGACGGATGACATGCTGCAGTTTTCTGCGCAACTTGTAGAGCCGCTGGCGCGCGACGCGGGATTCTCCGCTGCCGGGATCGCGTCTGTCCCCGCGCCCGGCTCTGCGGCGGATCGCGAAGAGCGCGCCCGCTTTGCGGGGTGGGTGGAGCAGGGACGGGCCGGCGAGATGGAGTACCTGAAGCGGCGCGACGAGACCGGATCGCTGGTGCGCTCGTCGGTGCGCGTGGCCCTGCCGTGGGCGCGATCGGTGATCGTCTGCGCGGCGAACTACAACTCAGCACAGCCGCGCTCGACCGATCCGGCTCCGCAAGGCACAGGCTGGATCGCCCGCTATGCGTGGAGTTCGAAAGCGGCGACGGCTCAGGATGGGACTGTGGAGGCGCGGCCTTCGGACTATCACAAGGTGCTCAAGCGGCGGCTTGAATCGTTGCGCGACCGGCTCGTCGAGGCGCTGGGGCCGTTCGATTCGCGCTGCTTCGTCGATACGGGACCGGTGGTGGAGCGGGTCTACGCGCGCTATGCGGGCATCGGCTGGACGGGCAAGAATACCTGCATCCTGAATGAGAAGCTCGGCTCGTGGATGTTCCTGGGCGTGATCGTCACGTCGCTCGAAATTCCTGCACAGGCAGCGGTGGCCATGCTGCCGGCTCCGGACCGCTGCGGCTCGTGCACGCGCTGCATCGATGCCTGCCCGACGCAGGCGCTCACGGGACCACGACAGATGGATGCGACGCGCTGCATCAGCTATCTGACGATTGAGAAGCGCGGCCCGATGCCGGAAGTGCTGCGGCCGCTCGTGGGTCGCCAGGTGTTCGGCTGCGACATCTGCCAGGACGTGTGTCCGTGGAACCGCCGCGCTCCGATTGCAGCCGATCGCGAGCTGGCTCCGCGCCCTGCGCTGGTCAATCCGGCGCTCGCAGGGCTGGCGCAGATGGATGAGGCGACGTGGGAGCGCTGGTTCAATGGCAGCCCGGTGCGGCGCGCGCGCTACTCAGGCTTCCAGCGCAACCTGGCCATCGCCATGGGAAACAGCGGCAAGCAGGAATTTCGGGCCACGCTGCACGCGTGGGCAGAGGATGCCGAGCCGGTCGTCGCCGAGTCGGCGCGCTGGGCGCTCGACGAGCTCGACCAGGACCAGAAACAGGCCCAGACGCCGGCGGGATGAGATCCGCTCGCGGGTTCGCCCGGTTCAGAGCTCCATGGTTGAGCGCAAATCGGCTCTGCCCGGCCAGAACACGCCGGGAACCGCTGCCGCCAGGCTCATGCTGGAACCCGCAGCACCTCTGGGGAGGCTGCGCTCAGGAACTAAGCGACGTTGCGGACGACATTCGCCGCGCTCAGGCCCTTGGGGCCCTGCGTGCACTCGAACTCCACTGCTTCGCCCTCATTCAGGGTTCGATAGCCTGAATCCTGGATCGCGGAGAAGTGCACGAAGACGTCTTCGCCGCTCGACCGTTGGATAAAGCCATAACCCTTCGCCCCGTTGAACCACTTCACGACACCATGCTCTTTCACCGGATACTCCTTTGTTCTCTGTCCTGATGTGCCTCCGTAACTACCCCGGTTTCCAGCTCCCAGTTACTGCTGTAATGGAGCGTAAAGACACCGAAAGCTGCCTTTGTCCGCCTCGCTGGCGGATCCGGCAGCTTAGTGGGTTTGCGGGCAATCACGGAAACGGTAATACAGATACATCAAAAACGGCCTTCCAATTTGCTTCCCGGCTAAGGGAGAATTGTCCTCCTGTTATGTCAGGAAACGGTTTTGAAATCAAGAGAAAAGTTGGCCGGAGGCGGTTGATTCTCCGCAAGTTACGAAAGTAGCCTGTACCGGAGTGCTCCTTCGGGGTACGAAGAGTACCCAAGTGTAACGATGGATCAGGCACCCTCTGCTACGATTTCTCCAGGAACCCCCCGCATGGTTACGACTGAAGAGCTGCAGCCGGCCGCGTCCGGCGAGGCGAAGGCGTCTCTGCCGCCGCCGCACCCCCCTGCGGTGCGATCTGCGCGGCAGGGTTGGGGCGCGATGGCGGTTTCGCTGGCGCGCTACCTGGGCCAGACCGAGGTCCACACCTACGCCTTCAGCGTTGCGGCCAATGCCATTCTGTCGCTGTTTCCCTTCATCGTGATGCTGTACACGATTGCGCGGGGCGTCTTCCATTCCGACGGCATGGTGAATGCGATCACGGCCATGCTGCACGACCTGCTGCCCGCAACCGCCAGAGACCAGATCTTCGTGGTGCGCAACATGACCCTGCTGGTGCATCCGCGGGGCAGCGTGCAGGCGTGGTCGGTGGTGATGCTGCTCATCACGTCGTCGGGCGTGTTTTTGCCGCTGGAAGTCGCGCTGAACCAGGTATGGGGAGTGAAGAAGAACCGCTCCTATCTGATGAACCAGGTGGTGTCGCTGGGGCTGGCGCTGGGCGTGGGACTGCTGGCGCTGTTGGCCGTGACGGTAGCCACGGCTCAGGCCGGGATCCTCAGCTTTGTCTTCTTTCATCACACGGACAACATGGTTTTCGCGGGGCTCAATGGGACGTTTCTGCAGATTGCCGTCGCGTTTTTGAGCGTGAGCATGTTCTTCCTGGTGTACTGGATTCTGCCCAATCGCCGTCTGCCGATCCGCGCCGTGTTGCCGGCGGCCATCTTCACCGGACTGGTGTGGGACCTGGGCCGGATGGTGTATATCGCGGTGCTGCCGCGTCTCGACCTGCACTCGGTCTACGGGCCGTTTGAGCTTTCGGTAAGCCTGATGCTGTGGGCGTTCCTCACCGGATTGCTGCTGCTCGCCGGAGGCCAGTACTCGGCGACGCGGCACGCGCTGCGGCTGGCGCGGGAGGCCGACGCGAAGTCGGCGCGGGAACAGGCAGCCATTCCGGTCAGCCGACCGGTGGCAGGCGAAAACGCGTAGCCCGAAAAGGGCATTGTTTCCCGTTCAATTTCCGTGAAAAATGGATCGCGCGTGCGGAGCAGCGGAGCCGTGCGCAAATCTCCCCCGAGGACAAAGGCATGCTGCGACAGGCAAAGAGGCTTCTGCAAGAGGACGCAGGGCAGGATCTGGTCGAATACGCGCTGCTGGCGGCAATCATTGCGCTGGTGGTGGTCACCGGCCTGAGTAATCTGGCGTCCAAAATCAATTCCCAGTTCAACAAAATCGGCAGCGACATCTAAGCCAGGCTGTCGGATCCTTCTTCTGGATACATTTTCTCTTTCAACCGGTTGGCGAGCCGGGCGCCCAGGGCTTGCGCTGTTGGTCGTGAATGTGACACGACGGAGGGCTTGGCGTGGAAAAGTTCTAATCTAGAACACTTTCCGTCAACACAAGGAATACCCTCTCCGCGTGGCTAAACACGCGACTCGGAAAAATATCGTCGGTGGAAGGGTCGCTGAAGCCCGAGCCGCGGCGAAACCACCGTTAACCCAGGATGCTCTTTCCGGGAAAATGGCTCGATTGGGCGTGCAGCTGGACAGGGTTGCCATTGCCAAAATCGAGAACAATCATCGCCGCGTCTTCGATTACGAAGTAAAGGCTCTCGCAGACGCGCTGGGCGTTCCAATTGGGCAGTTGTTTGGGAATGAGAAGTGACCGACCCCACTTCTCAACTCAGGTCAGCGACCCGGCGGGCCAAATCCGACGTCGCGAACAAGCTCGTCAGCATGTTCTTGCACGAACTGAGCCGGAAGGCCGCCTTAGCCAGCTCAATCCGCGTTGACAGCGCGGAGTACGGCGAACTCGTCAGAGCAACGTTTGACAATAGGTGCCCCTATTGCTTGTGCAGCCTCTCCGAAACGCAGTTCGTTGTCGAGCACCTCGACGGCATGAATCGCTATCGCGTGGGCCTTCACATTCCGGGAAATGTCTTAATTGCGTGCAGGCGCTGCAACGGCGAGAAAAGGCGGGATGATTCGCTGAGGGACTTATCGCTTGCCACTTTCGGATGGGCCTCATTTCTGTCCCACGATGGGAGCCGTTGCCCGTCCGTGTGTTTCACATGTCGCTACTGGAGGGAGATCTGGCCAGAAGAGGCCGAAAGACGCCAGAAGTTACAGGAAAATCTCGAGAAACTTCGTTTGTTCCGGTCCAAATTTCCCGAATCCGAGAAATTGGCCGCACAGCTTTCGAAAGCGTTGCCGAAATTGCTGACTAAGCTTTATTCGGATTGCCAAGACTTCGCGGAGCGCGAAATTAGGTCGCTTTTAGAGAAGTTTGACCAGATTGCGGATGACTCCAGGCGGGTCGAGCAGAGCTGATGAGTTTCTCGCTCTGAAGAGCTGGGGGTAGAGCCTCCAAAATCTTGAGGGCTTCGCGACACGGCCCCAATACCACCAATCCGAGGAACGGAATATCAACGCGGAGCCGGGCTATCGCGGGTACGACGAAGCGGGTGCCCACTCGTCCGACTGGCATTCGTACAAGCCACGTACGTCCCATGTAGAGAGATCTCTGTTCGCGTCGATCTTAACGTCCAGCGCGCACTCTAACTCTAGGAGCGCGTCCCAAAATGCGCCCTGCAATTCTGTGGCATTCCTGAGCAACTGCTCAGCTTCAGCGCCCTTCGCCTTAGTGAGCCTCATCATTCTTCGCTCGTGCATATTCCGCTATTATCCATCAGCTTTTGCATTGCGGGATGCTCCTCGATTCGAGGGACGCGTCCGAATCCAGCACAGCCGTTTTCCACGTCTTCCGGAACGCTCCACCCCGCATTTGCCCCCGCACACCCTGCCCCATACAATCGAACACGACAGCGATCTTCCTCTATGAGTGAGCAGACCGAGATCATTGCGTCGCCGGAGCGGACCTCTGTGGCGTGGGCCAAGACGGAGTTGGCGCGTCATCCGCAGCGGCCTGACCCGCTGGCGTTTTTGGAACGCATCTTCACCGACACCTCCGAGATCCATGGCGACCGGTTGTTCGGCGACGATCCGGCGATGACCTGCCGGATGGCCCGCTTCGAGGGCGAGGAAGTGATGGTGATCGCCAACCTGAAAGGGCGATCGACGAAGGAAAAGGTGCATCGCCGCTTCGGAATGCCCGATCCCGAGGGCTACCGCAAGGCGCTGCGGGTGATGAAGCTGGCGGAAAAGTTCAATCGGCCGGTGGTCACGCTCGTGGATTTGATGGGGGCGTATCCGGGAGTCGGCGCGGAAGAACGGGGCCAGGCGGAAGCGATTGCGCGCAATCTGCGCGAGATGTCGCGGCTGCGGACGCCGACGATTGCCGTCATCACCGGCGAAGGCGGCTCGGGCGGCGCGCTGGGCCTGGCAGTCGCAGACCGGGTGCTGATGATGGAGATGGCGATCTATTCCGTGATTTCGCCGGAGGCCTGCGCTGCGATCCGCTGGATGGATGCGGGCAAGCGCGTCGAGGCGGCCGAGGCGCTGAAGGCGAGCGCCGACTGCGCGCGCACATTCGGCTGCGTGGACGACGTTGTGCCGGAGCCGGAAGGCGGCGCGCAAACCGATCCGGGCCGGGCCGCGGAACTGCTGGCCGAAAAGCTGCGCTGGCACCTGAACGAGGTGAAAGCGATACCGCTCGATGAACTGCTGCAACGCCGCTATGACAAATTCCGCAACATGGCCCAGTTCTACACCGTCTGAGCGGGAGCCGCATCGAAACGTCCTGATGAGAATGCATCGCGCCGCAGGGATTTTGGGAGCCACCGCGTGACATTTTGGGAGCGCCTGAGCGCGCTGGGATGGTTTTTGATGGCGGCGGCGTGGTTCCTCTGCGCTGATTTCATCGCGATGCGGGCCGCCGGGGGACTCTCCTTCGGCGATTTTTACGAGCCGCTCCACCGCATCTTTCTGCTCTTCCTGCTCATTCTCGGGTATTCGCTCATGAGCCGCCTGACCCTGCGCCCCGGCCGTCCAGGCAGGAACATCGGCCTCGCTGCGCGCCCGACCTGGAAGGGCGAGTTTGCTCTGGGCGCGGCGCTGGGGTGGGGCGGCGCCGTAGCCTGCATACTGCCGGTAGCCGTCATCGGCGGCATGGTGATTACGATCTTCGGCAATCGTCACCAGGTTTGGATTGCCGTGCTGGACCTGATTGCGCTGCTCGCCGGAACGCTGGCGATCGAACTGGCGTTCCGCGGATTCGCATACCGGAAGCTGGTGGACGCGATGGGCCCGGTGATGGGCACCTTCTTCATGGCGGTGGTCTATGCCATCTGGCGCACGCACGCCGCGCCCACCAGCACAGCGGCGGTGCTGGCTTCGTTCCTGCTGGGATGCGTGCTGGCTCTCGCGGCCCTGCGCACGGCAGCGGTGTGGGTAAGCTGGGGCTTTCATTTTGCGTGGGCCGCCGTCATGAGCCTGATCTTCGGATTGCCGATGGCGGGGGGCCTGAACTTCTCGCCGGTGTTTGTGACCAATGCAGTGGGGCCGGGATGGATCACGGGCAACGCGCAGGGGCCGGAGGGCAGTGCTTTCGGCGTGATCGTCGCGCTGGCGTTGCTGTTCATCGTCGTGCGCGCGACCAGCGGCCTGAAACACCAATATGGATACCCGGAAATTGTGCCGGCCGGGATTCCGGTAGACCTGGACGCGGCGGCGCGCCAGCAGCATGAAGCGGCCATGGTACATGCCGAGCCTGCTGCTCCGGGGCTGGTGCAGATTGCGCCAGTGCCACCGGAGCCGGCGGTTGGGCGGCTCGGCTGGGCGAGCGAGACCTCAGCGCCGCCCACTGGCGAGCCGGCGATAAAGGCCGCCGCGAATGAGGCGGGCACGCCTGAGGAAGTGAGGGATCTGGCGGGGGAGAATCAAGAGCGACTGTCGAAGGCCGATAAAGAAGAGCCGCCGGGACCGGAAGCGAGCTAAAGCCCCGGCGGCTATGGAGGAGTGAGGAGTAAAGTCAGCGGATGTTGTAACGGATGCCGGTGGTGATGGCGTAATTCTGCGTAGCGCCGAAACTGAACTGCGGCCAGTACTGGTATTCGAAGTCGATCAGGCGCAGTCGCCAGCGATAGTCGAGGCGGTAATCGACCCCAGCACCGGGTGCGACGACGAAATAGCTGCCGTGCCCGTAGTTGTAGGGAAAGTTGAACTGTCCCACCCCGATGAGAGCCTTCACGTAGGGCCGGTAGCGATAGCTCGAGCCGAGAGCATTGAGCTGGTAGCGTGGTCCGACGAGATAGGTGGTCGAGTGGGTGTTGGCGAATTCCCGATAGACGGTGAAATTGGATTCGCCCTCAATTCCGAGGCGCCAATTCCAGTTGGCGTCAACGCTGGCGCCGGCGCCGCCGATCCAGCGCTTGCCGTAGCCGAGGTAGGTGGCGTTGATGTCGCCACCTACCGTGATCCGCTCATCGCCGCCGGTAGAAGCCTCCGGCGACTGGGCGCGCGCCTGCACGAAGCCGCCCAGTAGCAGAGCGAGCAGCATCGCGCAGGGAATGAGAGTGCTTTGCTTCATGACGCGTGCTCCGCTCACTGAGTCACCTGCACCGTGAGATTCGCTACCTGGGTGACGCCGGTCTTCTGGCCGGTTGCCGTGACCTGGATGGTGTAGGTGCCGGCTTTCGCGCTGTTGAGCGAGAGGCCGCCGCAGCCGTTCATCAGGAACGTGGTGCCAGCCAGCATCGCGACGATCGCCAGGACCTTCAGCACCGAGTGCCGCTTGCGGAATCGCCAGAAGACGAAGCCGAAGAGCATGGAGCCGGGGAAGACGGCCGCTGCGAGCATGCCGTTGCCGTGGCCGGGCATCTCGTTCTTCGCCTGGCCGCCGGAGGTGAGCGGTGAGTTGGTGTCAACGGTGAGCTGCACCGAGGCGCTTCCGTTGGCAGCGAGGGAGACGTCGTTATTCGAGAAACTGCAGGTGACGGAGAAGGGCAGCGAGGAGCAGCCCAGCGCCATCGTGTCCGTGAAGCCCGCGGCGGACTTCATGTCGATGTTGACCACGCCGTATTGGCTGGAGGGGATGGTCAGCGAAGTGGGCGAGAGCTGCATGGTGAAGCCGGTGTCCTGACCCACGGTCACGCTGACGCTGTTCGAGGTGGAGGGCTGATTGTTGGCATCGCCTCCGTACTTGGCGACGATGGTGTAGCTGCCGGCATTCAGTTTCACGTTCAGCGTGGCTGAGCCGTTGGCGAGCGTCGCGGTGCCGAGAGTGTTGGAGCCGCTGACGAAGGTCAGGGTTCCGGTGGGCGGGGTGGCGCTGGCGGAGGAGACGGTCGCCAGCAGGGATAAGGTTTGCGAGCTGCCGATGTTGGTGGCGGATGCGGCCAGCTCGGTCACCGAGGCGAACGCGCCAACGTTGATCGTGATCGCCGAGGAAGTGCCGGGAGCATCGTTGGCGTCGCCTGCATAATCGGCCGTGATGCTCTGCGCGCCGACCGGGAGGGCCGAGGTGGTGAAGGTGGCCACGCCGGCGGCGTTCAGCGTTGCGGTACCCAGAGAGGCGGTGCCGTCCATGAAGGTGACTTTGCCGGTGGGGACGCCGCCGTTGCCGGTGATGGTTGCGGTGAACATCACTGGCGTGCTGACGGTGACGGCGGTTGCGCTCGCGGTGAGAGCGACCTGGGTAGTGGCCTGCACCACGCTCAGCGAAAGCGATGCCGAGGTGCTGGCGCTGTTGTTGGCGTCGCCCTGGTAAGCGGCGGTTAAGGTGTAGGTGCCGACGGCAAGGCCCGATGCGGTATAGGTCGCCACGCCGGATGCGTTCAGCGTGCCGGTCCCCAGCAGGGCCGTGCCGTTCATGAAGTTCACCGTGCCGGTGGGCTTTGCGGTTCCTGCCGTTTCGGTCACCGTCGCGGTGAGCACAACCGATTTGCCGGCGATCACCGGATTGGCGCTCGCCGTGAGTGTCGTGCCGCTGGTGGCGTTGGTCACAACCTGCGCCAGCGTGGTTGCGGTGGTGCTGCTGAAGTCGTTGGTGTCGCCGCCGTAGGTCGCACTGATGTTGTGCGTGCCCACGGTTAGGGTTGAGGTTGTGAAGGTCGCGACGCCGGCGCCCGCCAGGGTTCCCGTGCCGATCTTCGTGGTTCCGTCATAGAACGTCACGGTGCTCGTCGGCGCGACGGTTCCGTTCGGGGTGACGGTCGCGGTGAAGATGACCGCACTGCCGAAGACAGACGGATTCACGCTGGACGTGACGACCGTGGTCGTCTGCTGTTCCACCATCTGCACCAGTGCCTTGGAGGTAGCCGTGTCGCCTTCGAGGTCGGTATAGCTGGCGGTGATGGAGTTGCTGCCCAGCGGCAGGGTGGTGGTCGAGAAGCTGGCCACACCGGCGGTGGGGGAAACCGTGCCCAGCAGCGTGGTTCCGTTGTAGAAAGAAACCGGGTTGGTGATGGGCTCGGTGCCGGTGACCGTCACCGTAGCCTGGAAGGTGACATTAGCTCCCAGCACGGACGGGTTATTGCCGGTGCTGTTCACCAGGGCCACAGAGACGGTGTTGTTGATGATCTCGGTGACAGGATTCGAATTTCCGTTCGGGTTTCCGCCCTGATAGTAGGTGTTGCCGCTGTAGGTCGCGACAATCACATGCGAGCCGACGCCCAGGTTGTTGAGCACCAGGGTCGCCTTTCCGGCAGCCAGGGTCTGCGGGGTGCCGATGGCTACGGGAGGATTGGCCGCCCCGCCGGCAGGCGTGTAGGTATCCATGAAGCTCACGGTGCCGGTGGGTGTGCCGCCCGTGGCGCCGGTGCCGGGAGTGACGGTGACGGCAAAGGTGACGTTGGCTCCAAAGCTCGCCGGATTGGGGGCCGCGGTCAGAGCGACGCTGGGCTGATTGAGCGCTAGCGACTGGCCGACCAGCGCGATTCCCAGAGCGGGACCGCCGGAGTTGGTGGTGACAGTGATGTTGCCCACGACCGGATTCCCGGAAACGGTAGGTGCAAACTTTGCGCCGATCAGGCACGTTCCATCGCGAGGCACGGGGGAGCCGCTGGTTGTACTGCAGCTGGTCGAGGGGCCCAGCTCAGAGTTCGTGTCGTTGTCGATCGCGCTGAAGGTCAAGCCGGCGTTGCCGTCGTTTTCGATCGTCTGATTCAGCGCCGGGCTCACCTGATTGACCCAGTACTGAGGCGAGAAGAACAGCGTTGCCTGGTCGGCCACGATCTCCCGGACGATGTGATCGAAATATTCCGCGACATAGATGTTGCCAGCAGAGTCAATGGCGAGCGAGTACGGCGCGTAAATGCCGCCATCGGTCGCGGTGCCGTTGCCGGTGTAGTTTTCCCCGGTCTGGCCGTTGCCGTAGGTCTGGTCGGCCTTTCCGTCGATGTAGCTCGGCGCGAGATACGAGCCCCCCACGGTGGAGATCTTTTTCGAGACTGCGCTGACTTTGCGAATCTCGTAATTGCGGGCGTCCGCGATATAGACGTTGCTCGCCGGATCGCAGGCGACGCCGAAAGGAGTATCGAGCTCGGCCGCCGTCGCGAGGCCGCCGTCGCCGGTATAGCCGGCGGTTCCCGTGCCGGCGAAGGTGTTGATGGTCGTCCCGGTAACGATGCGGATGCGGTTGTTGCCGGAATCGGGAATATACAGGTTGCCCGTCGAATCGAAGGCCACGGCGTAGGGGGCGTCCAGGGTCGCACTGGTTGCCGCGCCGCCGTCGCCGGTCGCTCCCGGCGCGCCCGTGCCGACGACTGTCGCGATCTTGCCGCCGCTCACCTTGCGGATGACATTGTTGCCGGTGTCCGCGATATAGAGATTGCCCGCCGCGTCGACGCTGATGCCTTTGGGGGCGTTCAGCTCAGCGGCTGTTGCGGCTCCGCCGTCGCCGGAGTAACCGGGCGCGTTGGTTCCGGCCACCGTCACCATGGCGTTCAGGGCCACGTTCACTTCGCGGACCACGTTGTTGTTGGTGTCCGCGATGTAGATGTTGCCGGCCCCGTCAATCGCCACGGAGCTGGGAATATTGAGGGGGCTCTTGTCGGCGGTAACAGGCCCGGCGCCGTTGTATCCCGGATCGCCGTCGCCGGCCACGGTGATAATGTCTCCGGCGGCATAGCCGCCCTGAGCCACGGCCAGCACTTCGCGGACCCGGTTGTTATACGAGTCGGCGATGAAGACATTCCCGGCGCCGTCGACTGCAACGCCGGCGGGCAAATCCAGGTTGGCTGAGGTGGCTGGGCCACCATCGCCGAGCAGGGTCCACTGGCCCACCTCGCCGGCTGCGATGCCCACCGTGCCGGGGACCAGAACCGGCATCGATCCCTGCCCAACGCCGCTCAAATACGCGGTGCCGAGGGCGGTGCCACTGCCATCCAGCAGTACGACCGCGCCGTTGCGGGATCCGGGGTACTTCGGCGAGAAGACGACGCTCACGCTGCAGGTCTGCTTTGCCGAGAATGAGTTGCCCGTGCAGGTGTCACCCGATCCGGCGCTTGCGTAATCGAGGTTGGCCGCGCCCAGCGTGAGGTAGGCGATGGACTGGACCGTTCCCGCGGCCGCCACCGTCACGGTGACCGGCTGCGCCGCGGCGCTGCTGCCTACTGCTGTGGACGGAAAGGAGTTCTGGGCGCGGGCGGCGGGGAGGGCCAGAGCGGCAAGAGCCGCCAGCGCGAAGAAACGCCTGAGGACAGGCGAGGACAGCATGGGGAAAAACCGGGACTTGGGGGTGATCTGAGAAACCGATGTCCGCGACACCGGCAGCGAGGAGAGGTGGGGAAGACTCATGCGGTTACTTCCTTCGAAATTCTGCTGACCCCGCCCTGGGAGGAGACCGGAGTTCAGAGTGCCAGCCGCGGGAGCGCGTGGCGCACAAACCGGCCGGGCGCATCGTGCAGCAACCCAGCGAATCGCTCCCAAATGGCTGAAACTGGGGCAACCATAGCAGATAGAAACCGAAGTGCATATTACTTTAGGAACAAATGGTCTGGTACTTTCGTGGGATAGGTGACAGTAATAACACTTGTGTTATTAGCGCGATCACTAAAGGTGAAGCAAATAAAGGCTTAGATGGCCTCTCTCCCCAGGAATAACGAAGGTTACTTTAGACTTCCTGGTAACTAGCCGCCCGAGCGGCGCGCGCCGCATTGGCCAGGACGAGCAAACGGTCGTCTTTTCGCTGATCATCGCGGCTTTTCTGATCAATCGCGGACGGCCGGGACTGGAGACCCAGCAGCCGGCTACGCTTCGCACGAATCGAGGATTTCAACAGAGCCAGACCATTTTTAGTGCAGTTTTGGATGCGGATTGGCGTTCTCACCAGGAATTCCCTGCAAAGGACGACTCTTACGGGCTACTCTGAGGGCCTGCAGAATCGGTTGGGGTAGCGTAAGGAGCTGCGGATGTCCATCCGGCCATTTCTCCTCGGAGTTGCGTTAGGCATTGTTCTGCTGGCGCTGCTGGGCTGGCTCCTGTTACGAAAGCGGCGATACGACTGGTTCGGTCCGCATCTCGTCGACCTTCCCTTCAGCCGTCTCCGCTATCTCCTGGCGGCGCGCTTCTTTCGCATGGCCTCGGTTGGTTTTTTGGTGGATGCCGTTCTCGGTGGAAGCATGTCGCGGCCACTGGTTTTGCTCTTCGCTTTTTTGTTCGGTCTTTGTGGGCCGGCCGTTCTTTTGCTGCGCCACCGCCCCCCTCTGCAGCGACTGCTGGTTGTCCTGCCAATCGTTCTTGCGCTCTATGGGATCGCCATCGTTCACTGGCACGGTAACGATGTGCCACCTTCTGCGGCAGCCAGCGCGTTCCGCTTCGATGTCTTCCTGATTTTCGCCACTGCTCTCGCCAGTGCGCTGGTGACTACCAGGCACATCAACAGTGAGGGTGCCCGGCAGCTGCGCGCGGAAACAGAGCTGGAAGCCGCGAAAGCCGTGCAGCAGGTGCTGATCCCCAACGAGAAGCTGGTGCTGCCAGGGTTCAGGATCGAGAGCGCGTATCAACCCGCGGGGCAGGTGGGTGGCGATTTCTTCCAGATTCTGCCGGTGCCGCACGGCGGCGTTCTTGCCGTGATCGGCGATGTGAGCGGGAAGGGTATGCCTGCCGCGATGACCGTCTCAGTGCTTCTCGGCACCTTTCGCGCCGTGGCCCAGTACACCACGAACCCGGGAGAGATTCTGGAAGCAGCCAATCGAAGTCTGTTGTCGCGCAGCCAGGACGGATTCACGACCTGCCTCGTTCTGCGGATCGATCCTGACGGAACCCTGTCTCTGGCCAATGCCGGGCATTTGCCGCCCTACTGCGATGGCGAGGAACTCGCATTCGAGAGCGGATTACCTCTCGGACTTCCACTCCAAACCAAATATCACGAGGCGAAGCTCGCATTGAAGCCCGGGGTTCAACTCACCCTGCTCACCGACGGAGTGGCGGAAGCACGTTCCGCCAGCGGCGAATTGTTCGGCTTCGCACGCGCACAGGCATGGAGCCGCAAGAGCGCGGGACAAATCGTGGAAGCAGCGCGCGACTTTGGACAGGAGGACGATATTACGGTTCTCACACTGGCTCTCGCCGAAGGCGCCACCGGTACCACCGCGCCGGATCAAACCATGGAAACGCGGGGACTTGGCCGGATCGAAACTTAAGCCGCTTTGCGGGTGTGACCACAGCGGCAGTCCGCAGGCGAAAATCCCGAGCGACGGGAGCCGCGAAGGACTTCAGACTAACCGAACTCTGGTGATTGATTTGGTGGTGCGGGCAGTCTCGAGCGAACCGCTCTCTCGCTGCATTCCCTGCTAACAGCGAATTTAACAGGGAGATAGCGTGATTTGTGGGCGTTCATTCGGGCCCCCGCGTCCGCGGCATACCCCAGAATTGACAGCACTTGTCCGGCCCTGCAGGAGCGCCGGCGCCAGAAACGGGCAGGGAAATTAATTCTGGGTAACAGCGAATAGAAAATGCCTGTTACCGGCTGGAGCACCGAATCGTTTATTTGATTCGCCTGCGACCTCGTTGCTGAAGATGCCCCCAATCCGCAATGCATCAGGCAGAGTGATTTGCAATGGGCGGCCTTCACAACGCCCAAGGCTGAATTTCTGATCCGTCCGGACCGTGCTTCCGGCGTCCGTGGCCACACGGGCGCCGTCTCGCGACTCAGTGCACCGGCAATGTCGACCGGGCAACAGCATTACCGCCTGCCGGGAGGGTCTCAACCGGCTCAGGCCTGGCGCCGACGGCGGGCGAACCGACTTCATCTCGCC
>DATDHZ010000051.1:0-3399 GCA_036521315.1 Acidobacteriaceae bacterium | reverse complement strand
CGACGACCAGTGCTGTTTGCTTAATGGACGCGGGCGAGGAAGACGCCGAACCAGTGCCGCGGGTCGGTCCAATGCTCGACGACGGTGAAGCCGGTTTGCGCCAGTAGCTGTTGCGCGCCCTCGATGGTGAATTTGTAACTGTTTTCAGTATGTATGGTTTCGCCGCGCCGGAACGCGACCGTGAGGTCAAGAGATGGAATCGCGACCTCGTGCGCGAGCAGACTCTCGAGGTGCATCTCGATGCGGGAGCGCTCTCCGTTCCATCGTACTTTGTGGCGGAATTTCATGAGATCGAAGTCTGCGCCAAGATCGCGATTGATGCGCGCCAGCACATTGCGATTGAATGCAGCAGTAACGCCGCGGGGATCGTCGTATGCGGCAATCAGGGTGGGGATGTCCTTGACCATGTCCACACCGAGGAGCAGCATGTCGCCGGGTGTGAGCTGATTGCGGATGTCGCGCAGCAGTTCGCGGCCTTCGGTAGGTTCGAAGTTGCCGAGGTTCGATCCGATGTAGAGCACCAGGCGTCGCGTGCCGTCCGCAGGGATGTCGCCGAGCCCCTTGGTGTAGTCGGCCACGCGCGATTCGAAGACCACGCCGGGGATGGCAGAGGTCAGATTGTGGCGGGCTTCACGGAGCGCCGATTCAGAGACGTCAAGGGCGTAATAAGTCACGGTTTCCTGACGGCGTACCGCTGCCCTGAGCAGTAATCCAGTCTTGGTAGCGGTGCCCGCGCCCATTTCAAGCACGGTAAGGTCGCGCTCGAGACCATGGGCGGTTGGTGCGGAGGCCGCGGCGATGATGGCGTCGGCGTTTGCCTGGAAGATGTCGCGTTCTGTGCGTGTAACGTAATACTCGTCAAGCTCGGTGATCTGCTCGAAAAGCTGCGAGCCCTCCTGGTCGTAGAAAAGCCAGGGGCTGAGTGTGCGCGGCCGGGAGGTGAGGCCGCGGTAAACCTCGGAGCCGAGCGCCGTGTATACAGCCTCGGGCAACTGGGGCAGTTTGACTGCATTCATCTGGAAAAAACTTTCCCCCGAGTCGGGATGGTTTGTGTGGATGAAGGTTCCTGCGTTTGATCCTGCGCCAGGCGGAAGCCTGCGAACTGCCAGCGCGTCGCAGGCGAGAAAAAGTTGCGATAAGTAGAGCGGATGTGCGAGCGGGGTGTGACGGCAGAGCCGCCCCGCAGGACCATCTGGTTGCACATGAACTTGCCGTTGTATTCGCCGAGCGCACCCGCAGGCGCGCGGTAGCCGGGATATCCGAGATAAGCGCTGCGGGTCCACTCCCACACATCGCCGAAGACTTGATCGAGGTCAGAGTCGGGCGCGGCCACAGGATGCAACTGGCCGCTCTCGAGCAGGTTGGCACTGGCAGGAGGTGCGGGCACGCGTGCGGCGACCGCAACCTCCCACTCGGCTTCTGTTGGCAGCCGCATGCCGGCCCAGCGGGCATAAGCATCGGCTTCGAAATAGCTCACATGACAGACGGGCGTCGCGAGCATCTCGCTCAGCGGAACCAGCCCGCGCATGGTGTAGACCATCCAGCGTCCATCAATCTGGCGCCAGTAAAGCGGTGCGCGCCATTGCTGCGCGTTCACGGTGGCCCAGCCCTCGGATAGCCACAGGTCAGGGCGCGTGTAACCGTCGTCTTCCATGAATGCGAGGTATTCTCCGCAGGTGACAGCGCGTGAAGCGAGCGCGTATGGCTCCAGATATACGGTGTGGCGTGGCGACTCATTGTCGTAGGCAAAACTCTCACCCGCGTGGCCGATCTCCGCGAGTCCGCCGGGAAAGTGCAGCCAGCGCAACGGCGCGCCGCTCGTGTGGAAGCTGCCGCATTGCGCATACGCGGGATGTAGTGGATTGGTCCACAGCGCGTGCTTGATGTCGTAGCAGAGCAGCTCCTGATGCTGCTGCTCGTGGTGGATCCCGAGCTCGATCCGTTGCGCCGCATCGGCGGGCATGCCGGCCGCATCGAGCTGTGCGATGGTATCTTCGACATGCCGGCGGTAGGCGAGGATCGCGTCCAGCGCAGGGCGCGAGAAGGAGGCGCGCAGTTGCTTCTCCGGCTGATCGGAGATGTCGTTGTAATAGCTGTTGAAGAGCCAGAGGAAATCAGGATGGAAGGGCTGATAGCCGGGGAGGAACTCGCGGAGAACGAAGGTTTCGAAAAACCATGTGGTATGGGCCAGATGCCATTTTGCGGGGCTCGCCTCCGGACAACTCTGTACCATCATGTCTTCCGGAGTGAGCGGAGTACACAGCGCAAGCGTTTGACGGCGAGTCGCGGTGAAAGCGGTAAGAAGTCCGGGCGCGCTGAGTTCCACTGCTGCTGCCATCGATCGTCTATATCCTTAGTCGCTCCGGTGGGGGTCCTTCGAGATTGGAGCCTGAGAGCGGAGCCACTGTTGCTTCGTACAGCGTGACATTTTCCGATTACGCGCAGATCACAAACTTGCTCATTCGAAACCGACCTTAGCGCAACCTGGGAAACACTACGCAGCCTCCCTATGGATGCGCAAGGGGTGCTTCGCGGACTACGCGAATTTAGTAATCGTGTGAAAAAAATTGCGGTTCCTTCCGTACCCATCTGGGTTGCTCCTCAGGGGTTGCTGAGCAGGTGCGCCAGGCCGAAGGCGGCGGCTGCGGCCAGGCCGCCGATCACGGCGGTCTGCAACGCGCTGCGCAGAGCGCCTGCTCCGGTGACCCGTCCTTTGACGCCCCCAAAGAGCAGCAGCGCGAGCACCGTGATGCCGACCGAGGCGGGAAGCGCCGTACGGGAGTTGCCCAACATATAGGGGAGCAGGGGGACGAGGCCGCCGAGAACGTAGGATGCGGCGATGGTAGCAGCGCTTCGGAGGGCGCGGCCGGGGTGCGGCTCTTCCAGGCCAAGCTCGAAGCGCATCATGAAGTCGACCCAGGCAACGGGGTTTCGCTCCAGAGCGGCGAGCACCGGCGTAGCCTCGTGGCGCTCCACTCCGTAGGCATGGAATATCTGATAGATCTCCTCCTGCTCGTCCTGGCGGCGCTCTACCACTTCACGTTCTTCCCGCAGGCGTTCGCTGCGGTAGTGTTCGGCATCACCCCGCGCGGCGAGATAGCCGCCCAGTCCCATGGCGATGGCGCCGGCCGCGATCTCCGCCAATCCGGCGAGCACGATGATGTGCAGAGACTTGACCGCGCCGGAGAGACCGGCCGCCAGCGCGAAGGGGACCGTGAGGCCATCGGACATGCCAATGACGATATCGCGGACGATGTGCCCGGCCTGGAAGTGGGTTTCGTGGTGGTGATCGAGGGCGGGAGAAGTGGCCATTGCGGGAGTGTAGTGCATCCGCCAGGAGCCTTAGGACGAGCTGACGACTGCCATGCCGCATTCTGTAGGGTTAGGGAAAAGCCGTCA
>DATDHZ010000050.1:0-95792 GCA_036521315.1 Acidobacteriaceae bacterium | reverse complement strand
GTGCTCGACACGCCGCAGTTGATGAACATCGCGCTGACGGCTCCGTACCTGCACGACGGGTCGGCGCGGTCGCTCGAGGAGATCTGGACGGTCTACAACCCGCACGATCAGCATGGGCGGACGAACGATTTGACTAAGGACGAACTCAACGATTTGGTGGAGTACCTGAAGACGCGATGATCGAAACCAGAGAACACGGAGGGCACAGAGGCCGAGTCCCGATGCTGGGCGGTGTGTTGGCCACCCTGGGGCTGATGGCGACACGATGCGCGGCGGGGCAAACGCCGGCGCGTCCGGTCGTGGATGGGGCGAGGGTGCATGCCCTGGCGGAGAAGCCGGCTGTGCCGGCGATGCCGCGGTACCGGTTCGAGAATTTTACGACGGCGAACGGCTTGCCGGACGATCACGTGTTCAGCGTGCTGGTGGACGGCGAGCGGGTGTGGGCGGGCACCAACAACGGGCTGGCGCTCTATGAGGACGGCCGGTGGAAGACGTACACGACGGGCGATGGGCTGGCGCATCGCGCGGTGCTGTCGCTGGCGCTCGACAAGCGGACCGGTGATGTGTGGGCGGGCACGATGGGCGGGCTGAGCCGGATTTCCGCGGGACGGATCGACACGTTTACGCAGTTCAACTCCGGGCTGAGCAACGACGTGGTGTACGGGGTATCGGTCGAGGCCGAGAACGTGTGGGTGGCGACGGCGGCAGGGGCGTGCCGGCTGAACACGCGGACGGGAGAGTGGTCGCTCTACAACGAGCGCAACACGCCCATGGCGGAAATCTGGTCCTATGCGGTCTCCGCGGCGCCGGACAAGGTGTACTACGCGGTGTGGGGAAGCGGGCTGCTCGAATACACCCAGAAGACCGGGACCTGGGACAAATACGACGATCCCGATGGAGAAAACGAGATTGTGCTGCTGAAGGATCAGGGCCTGATTCACGAGATCACCACGTCGGTGAGTTATGTGGATGGGGTGGTGTGGGTCGCGACGTATTTTGGCGATAGTCATTACGACGGGCGGTACTGGCATAACTTCCTGACGAAGGACAGCGGCCTGCCGAGTAACTTCACCAATACCGTGAAGGGAGTGGACCGCAACCGTGCGTGGTTTGGCACGGACAAGGGGCTGGCGTACTTCGACGGGACGAACTGGGCCGTGTACCGGGCGGCGATGGGAACGGGCAAGCCGGAGATGACGGTGCGGGACGCGGCGGGGCTGGTGACGGAGGTCCCCGTGGAGACGGCGCCGGCGCATAACTACGTTCTCGGCATCGACTTTCAGGGGCCGGATATCTGGGTTGCGACAGCAAAAGGATTAAGTCACGGAATTTATCAACACTAAGGAGTCTTTCTATGAGCGGTTTGAGTGAGTTAATGGAAGAGATTGTTCACGCGCCGATTGAGAAGCGGGCGATCACGAACCACGGCGTCCTGAACGAGGCGTATGCGTATGCAAAGCCCAGCTCGTTTTCGCGCGGCATGCGGATCGATTTGAACGGGTTGACCATCCTGCTGATTTCGGGAACGGCAAGCATCGATGAGAGCGGGAAGAGCGTGCACGTGGGCGATTTTCGCGCGCAGATGCAGCGCACGTACGAGAACATCACGGGGCTGCTCGAGAGCGAGGGCGCGACGTGGCACGACATCGTGCGGACGACGTGCTATCTGCGTGACATCGATCGCGACTACGAGGCGTTCAACGAGGAGCGGACGAAGTTTTTCGCGGAGCAGGGACTCGAGCCGCTGCCGGCGTCGACGGGGATCGAGGCGAAGTTGTGCCGGTCAGAGCTGCTGGTGGAGATGGAAGCAATCGCAATGTTCCGGACGCCGAAGCGCGAGGATTGACGACGATGCCGGGCACGGGGGTCAGGAGAGGATTGCAGCGGGTGGGTGTGTTGCTGGCGGCGCTGGCCGGGACGATGGGGCTGGGTGGGCAGACCGCGCCCGCAGGGCCGGGGGGGGCGGCGCCGGGAGCGGGATGCGCGTGCGGGGTGCGTCCGCCGAAGCCGCAGCCGGACCGCATAGTCGCGCCGTATGCGGGAGAGCCGCAGGACCTGCAGCCCTACAGCAAGTTCGCGGCACCCTACGACGTGAACTATACGCACCCGAATCTCTACTCGGGCGCGGGGAGGGAGGTTGCGGATCCGAAAGAGGTGAGCGAGGTGAGGATCGGGTTTCTCGGTCCCATCGCAAAGCAGGCGGACCAGGTCTTCGGGCTGCGGATGCTGCATGGCGCACAGATGGCCGTGGACGAGGCGAATGCGCGAGGCGGCTACGGCGGGAAGCCGTTCCGGCTGATGGTGCACGACGACTACAACAACTGGCAGCGCGGCGCGGAGTACGGCGAGCGGCCGACCGATGCGGCGATCTGGGGCTCCACGTCAGATGAAGCCGTAAAGATGATTTACGACGAGGGCGACTGGGCAATTTTCGGCGGGATCAATTCGGAGACAACGCACATTGTGCTGCGCGTGGCGCTGAAGGCGGAAATTCCGATCGTGAACTCGGCGTCGACGGATTTCACGATCCCGGAAACGTATATTCCCTGGTACTTCACCGATATCCAGGACGATCGCGTGCAATGCTACACGCTGGCACGGCGGATTTTCACGGAACTGGGGCTGAAGCGCGTGGCGCTGCTCCGCGTGAATAACCGCTACGGGCGATTTGGGGTTCCGAAGTTTCGCGACGCGGCGCGGCGGCTGGGGCATCCGGTGGTGATCGAGCAGAAGTTTCTGCCCGGCGATACCGATTTCCGGCGGGCGCTGCGGATCATTCAGGATTCGCGCGCCGATGGGATCGTGCTGTGGGCCGACGAGGCGCAGGCCGCGGGCATTCTGAAGCAAATGCGCGAGCTGGGGATGACGCAGCGAGTGTTCGGGAGCTATCGAACGCTGGGCGATACGCTGCTGGCCGATGCGGGGCCGGCAGCGGAGGGATTTGAGGCGGTGTATCCATACGACCCGACGCGCAGCGATCCGCGGTGGACGGAATTCGCGGAGCGGTACGCGGCGCAGTACAGCGAGAAGCCGGAGGCATTTGCGGCGTTGGCGTATGACGCGATGAATGTGCTGCTGGGATCGATCTGCCGGGCAGGGCTGAACCGGGCGCGCATCCAGGATGCGCTCGACCAGGTGTATCAGTATGAGGGCGTGACGGGGCCCATGGTGTTCGATCCGCTGAACAAGAACGTAAGCCCGATGTATTTGGGGAGGGTGCACGAGGGGAAGATCACGTATCGGGTGGCGAAGATGGGGGAAACGCGGAGCACAGAGCACAGAACTCAGAGCTCGGAACAGCATGGCACGGGGCTCGGGGCACAGGGCTCAGCGGCCGATGTGGAATCCCACATCTCCCAACGAAGGGGAGAGCCTTCGACAGGCACAGGCCAGGTTGCCGGGCAATCGGGAGCTTTGGTCCACGCGCCTGAACCGTATGCGCGGGTGGGCGAGGATGGGGTGAACTATGCGGGGCCGCGGCCAGCGGACATCGTTGGGGCTGCGGAGATCGTGATCTTCGGGGCGCACGCCGGGGATGCGGCGGCGAGCGAAGATGTACGGGCGGCGCTGGCGGAGCAGAAATGGACGGCGGTCGCGGTGGACAGCGGGCTGAACTGGGGCGCGGCGACGACGCAGCTGGTCGAGGCGCTCAGGGATGGGCGGGCGCTGGCGGTGGTTGCGCTCGATCGCGATGCGGCGCATTTGGCGGAGCAGCTGGCGCTCAAGGAATTTGTGCCGGTGGTGGCGATTGCCGATGACCGCGCGCTGACGTCGACCAATGTGCCCTGGATTTTTCGGCTGCCGGGCGGGACGCAGCCCGCGGAGGCGGTGCGCGTGCTGACCGCGGCGGCGCGGGCGAGCGGAGAAAATGCGGCACGGCTCCGGGATGTGCTGGCTTCGGGAGCAGAGCTGGCGGGGATGCGGTTTCGGGATACGGGGGAGCGGCTGGCAGATAGCAGATAGCGGTGAGCGAGAAGCCGTTAGCAAACCAGGCGAGCTGCAAGCGGATAGCAGTTAACAATCAGCGGCCAGCGAACAGCAGTTTGCAGTTCGTTGAATTTCTGGCAGGCCCGTCGCCTTTCCGGTATTGAAAAAGCAAAATGCAGGTCCTTCGATTTCGCGCCTCATATTTGCGGTGAGACTGGCATTGGCGCGGCGCTACGGTCCGGATGGCAGATGGATTTTTTGGGGGGTAGCTACGCGGTGGCAAGCGAGGGTCTGGCGGAGGGAAGTCGTTTCTCTCTGGGCCGCTCGGCGCCGAGGGTGACAAGTTGCCAGGCCGAGCGGTCGCGCAGCAGACGCGAGACGAGCGCGGTGTGCATGGCGTGGCCGGCGCGTTCGGCGACGACGTGGCCGAGGATGTGATGACCAGCGAGGGCGAGGTCGCCGATCAGGTCGAGGACCTTATGGCGGGCGAACTCGTCGCGGAAGCGCAGCGGGCCGTTCTGGACGCCCTGGCGGGTGAGCACGATGACGCTCTGCTCGGAGGCGCCGCGGATCAGGCCCATGTCGCGCAGCTTCTGCTCATCTTCGCGGAACCCAAAGGTGCGTGCCGGCGCGATTTCGGCTTCGTAGGCTCCGGTGGCCAGATCGACGGTATATCCCTGGCAGCCGATGGGAGCGGGGAAGTCGATGCGATAGGAGACGGAATATCCGTCGCCGGGATAGACGCCGATGAACTTGTCGCCCTCGCGGACCTCAACGCTCTTGAGGATGCGCAGGTATTCACGGCGGCGGCGCTGGGTTTTGAGCCCAACGCGGCGGAAGGCTTCGGTGTACGGCAGAGCGCTGCCGTCGAGGATGGGCAGCTCGAGGTTATCGAGCTCGATGACGACGTTGTCGATGCCCATGCCGAGCAGGGCGGAGAGCAGATGCTCGGTGGTGGAGATAAGGACGCCCTGACGCATGAGGCTGGTGGCGTAGCTCACTTTGGCGACATTGCGGCCGGTGGCGGCAATTTCGAAGCTGTCGAGATCGGTCCGGCGGAAGACCACGCCGCAGCCGGCGGGTGCCGACAACAGCTTCATATGAACGTGTGCACCGCTGTGGAGTCCGACGCCGGAAAACTCAATGGGGGAAGAAATGGTATTTTCCAGATGCGGTGCGTTGGGCAACGGAACTCCTCGCATGAACAGATAGACTAACGCCCATTCGGCGAAGTTGCGGTGTTGTAATATTGCCACAGTCGGCGTCTCTGAAGTCACAGTACCGGAAAAGGTTCCCATAATGTCAAATCCCTCAAAATCAGATACTTGTACGGTTCAGCAGATCGCGGATGCAGTGAAACGCGAGCGGGCGGGGTTGCTGGAAAAGATACGGGCCCTGGTGGAAGCCGAATCGCCCAGCGATGACCCTGCGGCGGTGAACCGATGCGTTGAGGTGGCTGCGGAGATGGCCGCCGGCGTGGGGGGCCGGGCGAAGCGGCACCGGCGGACTGGGTTTGGGGATGTGCTGGAGCTGCGGTGGGGAATGGGGCGCGGCGGACGGGACTTGCAGCCGGTGATGCTGCTTGGCCATCTGGACACGGTTTGGCCGCTGGGGACGCTCAGGTCGATGCCGTATCGGGTAGCCGAGGGGCGGGTATGGGGTCCCGGCACGCTGGACATGAAGGCCGGAGTGGCGATGGGGTTAACGGCGCTGGATGTGCTGCGCGAGCTGGATGGGCTGCGGCGGCCGGTGATCTTTCTTCTGAGCAGCGATGAGGAGATTGGGAGCCGTGCGTCGCGGCCGCTGATCGAGAAGCTGGCGCAGGAGTGCGCGGCGGTGTTTGTGCTGGAGCCGGCACAGGGCCTGGGAGGCGCGTATAAGACGGCGCGTAAAGGCGTGGGCGTGTACACGCTGCGGGTGACGGGCGTGGCGGCCCATGCAGGGGTGGATTTTGAGCTCGGGCACAGCGCGATTGCGGAACTGGCGTATCAGCTGGAACAGGTGCGGGGGTTCACGGAGCTGGATCGCGGATTGACGCTGAATGCCGGGGTGATCCGCGGGGGCACGCGCAGCAACGTGGTGGCGGCCGAGGCGGAGGCGGAGGTGGACGTGCGGATTGCGCGCGCGAAGGATGCGGCGCGGATCGAGAAGAAGTTTCATGCGCTGCGCGTTCGGGATCGCGGATGCGTCCTGAATATTGAGGGGGGGATCAATCGGCCGCCGATGGAGCGGAAGCATGGAACGGTGGCGCTGTACCGGAGAGCCGCGACTTTGGCGGGGGAGATGGGTTTGGCTCTGGCAGAAGCGGCAACGGGCGGCGGCTCGGACGGGAACTTTACCGCGGCGCTGAACGTCCCTACGCTGGACGGAATGGGAGCGGTGGGAGAAGGCGCGCACGCATCTCATGAATCGGTGATGGTGAAGGAACTGGCGCCGCGGACGGCGCTGCTGGCGGCGATGATCCGGGCCGAATAGGCGGACGGTTAGCCGCGGGGCGGGAAGGACGGTCGGGATGCTGAAGCTGATCGATTACGGACTGCTGTTTGTGACGCTGCTGATCGTTCTGGGGCTGGTGCTCACGGGACCTCCGGAAGCGCCTCCGGTGGAAGAGGACGTAATCGGCGCAGCGAAGCCCGCGGATGAGGCGAGGTCCAAGGCGAGTTAAGTCGCGCCCGACATGGTTCAGGCTGCGCGCTTCCCGGAGGAAAGGCCCGCCAATCGTGCCTTTGACTCGAGAAAAGAGCGCCGGAATTGTGGGCGGGGCTCCCTGCAACCGAAGATTCGGTATCGCTGGTCACCGTTCCGGGCTCCACGAATCGCTATTTCGCGGTATCAGGCACTGCGAACGAGTCCAGGAGATCGGCCGCTGATTCGACGAGGGCCGCTTCGTTTTCCAGGACTTTCGCGACCACGGGAATCTGTTCGTCTGCCTCTTTCCATTTCTCCTGCTCCATCGCTTCACGCACGGCGGGAAGAGTCTTGACTCCATAGCCGGTATAGGCGCCGGGGGCATAAATCTGGTGCCTGAACCAGGGGCGGCCTGGCAGTCCAGCCTGCGTGGTCAGCCTTCGCTCGCTCTCCAGCAGCAGTTGGTTGATTTTCGCAAGCTTCTCGGCATGTCCTTCGAATTGACCGCCGGCCTGCGCGGCGGAAAGCGCCCGGGTATAGTGGTCTGCGCTTGCGGTCAGCGCAGCGTCGGCATTTTGGAGAGGCGCGAAGTTCAGGTAAGGCGGGATTGCCTTGCGAGGCGGTGGAGTCGACGTCTTTTTCGGATCGGCAATCGCGGTAAAGACACCCTCATCCAGTTCCCTGTTCGTTTCGTTGATTTCGGTTTGCTGTGCTTTCAGCAGTTCGTTCAGTTCGCCTACATACATATGGACTGTATCGGCGAAGTCATGGAATCCGAAGGGCAGCAGTTCGGCGTCCGCCATGCGCATCAGAGCCGTGCCGCTGACCTGGGCCAATGCACGTCCGTAGACGAAGTCGGGGTCCCCGAAATGCGTGTACCAGTAAAAATCGTCGTAGATCGAGTGATAGATACCGCCGCCGGATTCGCCCCCGAACCCGAGATTGAGCGAAGCAATGCCGGCAAAGTCGAGAAACGGCGTATAGTCGGAACCCGAACCGAGCGCTCCGATGCGAAGATCCGGACGGCTGCGGATCTCCTGTCGCTTGCTGTCGCTCGCGGCATTGGCGATGGCGCGCAACTGCTCGCGTTTCCACACCGTCAGCTTCGTCTCCGGATCGGGGACGTCGCGTGCTACCCCGTTGATGAAATGCTCGAGGGTGTGCGAGCCCTCGACTCCCAGAAACCCGCGTCCGTTCGAATCTGAATTGACGTACATCACTGCCTTCGCGCGCAGTTCGTCCTGGTGCGTCTCCACCCATTCGGTTGAGCCCAGGAGGCCCGGTTCTTCGCCATCCCAGGCGCAAAAAATGATGGTGCGCTTCGGCCTCCATCCCTGCCTCACCAACTCGCCCATCGAACGCGCTTCTTCGAGCAGCGACACCTGCCCGGAAATGGGGTCTTCCGCGCCATTTACCCATGCATCGTGATGATTGCCGCGGATCACCCACTGGTCGGGAAATTCCGACCCGGGGATGCGGGCGATCACGTCGTAGATCGGCTTAATGTCCCAGTTCGACTCGACCTTCAGATGAACCTTCGCCGGCCCGGGACCCACGTGATAGGTGATCGGGAGATTGCCGCGCCATGCCGGCGGCACAGTCTGGCCGCCGATGGCCGCCAGCAATGGCTGGGCATCGCCGTATGAAATGGGAAGAACCGGAATTTTGGTAATGAGAGGATTGCCCTTGATGGGCAGTCGTTTTGCGTCTTTGGTTGCTCCGTAGCCGGGAGTGAGCGGGTCGCCTTCGTAGAGCGTGTCGGTGACCGCGCCACGCTGCACGCCATCGGGAGGACGATACGGCCCGTTGGGGAACGTATCTCCTGGCGAGTAACCGTCATCTCTCGGATCGGAATAGATGATGCAGCCGACGGCGCCGTGTTCGGCTGCCACTTTAGGCTTGATGCCCCGCCACGCGCCGCCATAACGAGCAATGACGATGGCTCCCTTCACCGAAACACCCATGCGGTCGAGTTGGTCGTAATCGGCGCGAACACCCTGGTTCACGTAGACCAGCGGCGCCGTCACGTGGCCGTCGATACTGTACGCGTTGTAGGTGGGCAGTTGCTCGGACTGCTGGTTGGAGGTGGGATCAACGGCAACGGGTGGTTCTTCGAGCTTAGCTTTGAAGTTTGTCGGCGCAACCAGTTCAAGATCGCGGTCTTTCGGCGTGGGAAACAGCACGTAAAACGTCTCGATTTGTGCGTCCAGTCCCCACTGTTTGAAGTGGGCGAGGATCCATTCGGCATTCTCCTTGTCGTAGGGCGAGCCGACGTTATGAGGCCGCGCGCTCAGCTGGCGCATGGATTCGCGGAGGTTGTCGGTCGATGGCAGAGCCCGGAACTTTGATTCCCATTCTCTTTCCGTCGCCGATGCGGAGGCAGAATAGCCCGCGAGCGGAGCGACCTGCTTCGCGTTATCAGGCTGCTGCGCAGAACCCGGCACGGTTGAGGCAACCAACAAGGGCAAGAGGACGAGGGCAGTTCCTCGGGCAGGGAGCATAGGATTCCTCCGGAAATGGGGTGGCGCTTGCGGGCACAACGGAGTTCCGCTCGATCATAAATGTGGGAACCGCGGGTTAACGATTCCGGCACTGCATCTCATCGAGAACGACCACTTCCGGCGGCCCGAATCGATGGATACGGACAGCTTTCACGGGCGGTAACCTGAGCGCGAGACAGCGCCGCCAGTCTACACTCCGGCGATTGTGATTCGCCGCTCGTTCGGCTGAGGTTCGATGACCGCTAAGCGTCCGGGGCGGAGAGGATAGCGCGGACCGTTTCATCGGCGCTCCGGTGCTGTTTGGCGGCTTCGATCATGCTGCCGGCGAGGGCCAGCGGCAAGCCCACGACATTGCAATAGTCGCCGTGGATGCGAGGGATGAAGCGGACGAAGCGTCCCTGGATGGCGTAAGCGCCTGCTTTGCCGTGCGGCTCGCCGGTGGCGATGTAGGCGGCGATGTCGTCGCCGGTGAGGCTGAGCACGGTAACGTGGGTGACCTCGGCGGCGACTTCGACGATGAGGCCGGCGGTGCCTGGGATGGCGACGGCGACTCCGGTGATGACCTGATGGGTGGCGCCGGAGAGCGCGCGGAGCATGCGGGCCGCGTCGGCATCGTTTTCAGGCTTGAGAAGAATTTCGCCGCCGGGGGCGACGACGGTGGTGTCTGCGCCAAGGATGAGCGTGGGTTCGTTCGGGTGGGCGTCGGCGACGGCTCGAAACTCCGAAGAAGGAGCGACGGCTTCGGCTTTGGCGCGCGCGAGGCGCAGGACGTAAGGAATAGGCTGCTCGCCGGGATGGAGGCCCTCGCAGATCTCGGCGGGGAGGACACGGAAGTCGTATCCGGCCTGCGCCAGCAGATCGCGGCGGCGCGGCGAAGCGGAGGCAAGGACGAGCATAGAAATACAGGGTATAGGGGATAGGGTGCAGGGGATCAACAGCCGGGGCCGGGAACTGGTCGCGAACGGTGAGGGCCAGTACGCATCAGGAGTGTTCGGGGCTGGAACCGGGCTCGGGGAAGTCGGAGTCGTTGTCCTTGATCTCTTCGTCGGCTTCGCGGTGGGGGAGCTGGTTGGCGAGACGGTTGTGCGATTCGCCGGGATGCGACAGTTCGGGCGGCGTGTCTTCGACGGCGCCTTTATTGATGTCCGCGTCCTTTTGTTTCATGAATCCTCCGGAAGACCAGATTACGCCGCAACCAAGATGGATGCGCAGCGAGGAGAGTAACGATGCTTGAGCCTCCGCTGATCGGAATCCCGATCTGCCCGATGCGCAGATGGGCACGTCGAGGAAGTGCCAGGATCGTTGCGGAATCCCACGCGTACGAACACTGGGCGCCTGCGAGCCAACCCGAGCAACACGGCTCGACGATCACCCGACATTGGTAGGCGACCTGCTATGTTGAACGCGATGGAGGCAGGAGTGGATTGGCGGAAGATGCTGGAAATCGCGCTGGGCGAGGCGCGCAAGGGGCTGGCCGAGGGCGGGATCCCGATTGGCGCGGCGATCTTCACGCGCGATGGGCGGCTGGTGGGCGCAGGGCACAACCGGAGGGTGCAGGACGGCGATCCTTCGGCGCATGGGGAGACAGACGCATTTCGCAACGCTGGGCGGCAGCGGAGCTATCGCGATCTGGTGATGGTGACGACGCTGGCTCCGTGCTGGTACTGTAGCGGGCTGATCCGGCAATTTGGGTTTCGCACGGTGATTGTGGGCGAGAGCCGGACATTTCAGGGCGGGATCGCGTGGCTGCGGGAACTGGGAGTCGAGGTCATCGATCTCGATTCGCGGGAGTGTGTGGATTTGCTGGGTGGGTTCATTCGCGAGCATGCGGAGATCTGGAACGAAGATATTGGCAACTAGCCTTGAGGCGGACGCGCTTCGCGTTGGAACTCGACCCTGGGCAGCAAGGACTGCAGCCGTCTGCAATGGATTCACAGAACCGGAAGGAAGAAATGCAGGTGCCTTCGACTGCGCTCAGGCCAGGCTCTTCGGCTTGCGTCTGAACGGCTCTTTACGCCAACTGCAGGCGCAAAGAAATGCGGATGCTGCGCTCAGCGATGACACCGCATTCATTCGGCGGATCACCTCGAATCCCTGACGCCAGTCAGGCATATTGTCGTGAACGCGTCGTTCTATGCAGGCTTGCGCGCTTTCGCTAAATCGCACAACAGGTCGGAGTGGATGTTGAGGCCGATGTTGGTGATGTTGTAGACGTGCTCGGTGGCGGCGATCCAGACAATGTCGCAAATCTCGCGTTCGGAGTAGTGGTGCGCCAGACGGGCGAAGGTCGCCGGGTCAACTCTTTTGTCGCGGGTGAGCTCGGTGATGTAGTCGAGCGCGGCGCGTTCGGCTTCGCTGAAGAGCGGGCTGGTGGCGTAGTCAGCGAGCGCGTCGAATTTGGCCTGGTTCATGGAAGCCTGGATGGTGAAGAAGCGGCCGATATCGATACAGAAGGTGCAGACATTGATGCGGGCGACCTGAGTGCGGAGGAGCATCGCGGTTTCGCTCAGCAGGACGAGCTTTTTATCGAGCTGGCCGATTTTTCCGTAGAACTTGCCGAAGGGAATCGGCATGCGCGCCATGAAGACGCGGAGCGGCATCATGACCTTGCCGAACTGCTTCCGCGACATGCGATAGATGAACCGCAGGATGACGCTGCGCGGCTTGTCGATGGGAAACAGGAAGGGCTCGCCGAGCGAGGGGCGGATGAGTTCGGGAGCTTTGACGGGTGCAGCCATGAGGGAGACCTCCTCGAATTCGTTTTCTGTTACGACCTTGACGTTTGCGGGTGCAGCAATGGGACGACAGACGCGCCGGCTTCGGCAGCAAGCCGGCGGCTGTCAGGGCGAAGGCTCCAGGACGCCAAAACAATCAGCGCCAGGACCATTGTCACCACGAACTGGCTGACGCCCTCGCGGCAAATGGCGTGGGATGCGGCGGCGCCGGTCAGATCGAAAATCATGCCGGCATACGCCCACTCCTTGAGACGTGGAAAGCGCGGTACGACGATCGCGATGGCGCCGAGAAGCTTCCAGATTCCCAGGATTGTGAGCATGTACTCGGGGTAGCCGAGGTGATCCATGAGGCCGCGGACGTAGGCGGTGCGCAGAAGGTCCCAGATTCCACCGGTGACCATTTCCAGGGCGATGAGCGAAGTGGCGATCCAATACCAGACGAGGCGAGTGCGGGAGAGCGTGGCATGGGGCATTGGTTCCTCCTTTGCGCCGATGAGATGGTTCGCTGCCCCATGATGGCAGAAGCGCAGGCCAGGAGCCATGGCGAGCGGAACGTCACATCTGCCAGGCTGCGATCGTCATAGGAATGACGAACGATTGCGGGAGAATGTGACGGATGGCGGAACGGGCGTGGCTGGCGGAGGAGTTCGAACAGAGCCGGGGACATCTGCGGGGCGTGGCATACCGGATGCTCGGCTCCGTGAGCGAAGCGGACGACGCGGTGCAGGAGTGCTGGCTACGGCTGAGCCGGACGGGAACAACGAGCGTGGAGAACCTGCGCGGATGGCTGACGACGGTAGTGAGCCGTGTTTGCCTCGACATGCTGCGCTCGCGCAAAGCGCGGCGCGAAGAGCCGCTGGAGGGGCCGGGCGGCGAGACGCCGAAGGCCGCGGGGCGTGGGGCGGATCCGGAGAGCGAAGCGGTGATGGCGGACGCGGTGGGATTCGCGCTGCTGGTGGTGCTGGACCGGCTGAACCCGGCGGAGCGGCTGGCGTTTGTGCTGCACGATTTGTTCGATTTGCCCTTTGAGGAGATTGCGCGAATCGCGGGGCGCACGCCGGAGGCGACTCGGCAACTGGCCAGCCGGGCCCGGCGCAGAGTGCGCGGCGTGACGGCGGTTCCGAAGAGCGAAATCGCGCACCAGCGCGCGTTGGTGGATACGTTCCTGACGGCGCTGCGGGCGGGCGATGCGGCGAAGCTGGTGAAGCTGCTCGATCCGGGATTTGCGGTACTCGCGGATGCGACGGCGGCAGCTGCGGTGCCGGCGGGCATTCAGGGCGCGGAGGCGTGGGCAAAACTGGCGATCCAGTCGGCGCGCGGGGCGAAGTTCGCGCGCGCAGCGCTGGTGGATGGAGCGGTGGGCGTGGTAGTGGCGCCGCGCGGCAAGCTGTTCCGGGTGTTGCGGCTCACGTTTGCTGGCGGACGGATTGCAGGGATGGAGGTTGTGGGCGATGTGGAAAGGCTGGGGAGAATGCGTCTCGCTGTGCTCGACGAATAGTGCTACGCTTGATTCTCGATTCGGGAAAGAGAACGGCAAATAGCAGGATATGCATCGGCATCGCGGTGATGACTGTCACCGACAACCGTTGCGTGCCGATGTCAACTGAGTAGTACCCGCGCGCTGGCTGCCGGTTCGTTCAAGCTGAACGCAGGCCTGCAGCGGCGCGTGGAGGAAGCGCCCCCGACCGCTGTGCGTTGGGCACGACGGCGGCGGGATTCTGGGTTCCGCAACCTGCGGCTGCCGCCTGAGCAGCCGGGGAGGCAACATGCCGCTCTCCGCCGAACGTCCGCCTCTGCCCTCCGACGACAAGCGATGGAGAATCGTCAACGGCACGATGCGCAAGCACGGCTACTCGCGCAACGCGCTGATTGAAACGCTGCATACGGTGCAGTCGTCGTTTGGGTTTCTCGATGAACCGGCTATCAAATTTGTGGCGCAGTCGCTGCGCGTGCCGCTGAGCCAGGCGTATGGAGTGGTGACGTTCTACCACTTCTTCAGCCTGAAGCCGCCCGGCAAGCACACCTGCACGGTGTGCCTGGGGACGGCGTGCTACATCAGGGGATCGGACAAGCTGGTGGCGGAAACGGAGAAGCTGCTGCACATCAAGGCGGGGCAGACCACGCCGGATGGAGAAGTGTCGTTCACGACGGCGCGGTGCGTGGGGGCGTGCGGGCGCGCGCCGGTGGTGCTGCTGGATGGCGAGCTTTCGGGCCAGGTGGAAACAGCGGAGCTGAAAGCGCAGCTGGAAAGGTGGACCACGCAATGAACGCCGATGAACTGGAGCAGATTGCGGAAGCCGCCCGGGAGGAAAGCGCGCAGTTCGATTACGAGATCAACGTGTGCATGGGCACCGGCTGCCTGTCGCAGCACAGCGACAAGGTAAAGGCCGCGATCGAAAAAGAGGCGGCGGGCTGCGGGAAGAAATGCCACGTGCGTCGTACGGGCTGCATGGGGCTGTGCGCGTCGGGGCCGATGGTGCTGGTGGAACCGGCGGAGAAGCGGTTCGGGCACGTGCGGGAAGGCGATGCGGGGGCGGTGATGGCGGCGCTGGGCGCAGACGCGGGTGCCGAAGTCGATGCGCGGCTCGATCCACATTTGGGCGGATATTTCGATGGGCAGAAGCATGTGGTGCTGGAGAATTCCGGCCACATCGATCCGGAAAAGATCGACGAATACGTTGCGCGCGACGGGTATGCGGCGCTGGTGAAGGCATTGTCGGACATGACGCCGGGTTCGGTGATCGAGCAGATTTCGAAAAGCGGGCTGCGCGGGCGCGGGGGCGGCGGGTATCCGACGGGACTGAAGTGGGACACGGTGGCCAAGGTGAAGGGCGCGCAGAAGTACGTGATCTGCAACGGCGACGAGGGCGATCCTGGGGCATTCATGGATCGCAGCGTTCTCGAGAGCGATCCGCAGCGGGTGATCGAAGGAATGGCGCTCGCGGCCTATGCGATCGGCGCGACAAAGGGATACATCTACGTGCGCGCGGAGTATCCGCTGGCGGTGCAGCGGCTGACGGCGGCCATCCAGCAGGCGCGGCGGCGGGGATTCCTGGGCAATGCGATCTGCGAGACGACGTTCAGCTTCGACATCGATATCCGGCTGGGAGCGGGGGCGTTTGTCTGCGGTGAAGAGACGGCGCTGATCGCGTCGATTGAAGGCAAGCGCGGGGCGCCGCGGCCGCGGCCGCCGTATCCCGCGGTGAGCGGGCTATGGGGCCAGCCGACGCTGATCAACAACGTGGAGACGTTTGCCAACGTGCCGCCGATTATCCGCAATGGCGGCGAGTGGTTCTCGTCGATGGGGACGGCGCGCAGCAAGGGGACGAAAGTCTTCGCGCTGACGGGAAAGATTCGCCGCACCGGACTGGTGGAAGTGCCCATGGGGATGACGCTGCGGCAGATCATCTTCGAGATTGGCGGCGGGGTTCCGGACGGAAGAAAATTCAAGGCCGTTCAGACGGGCGGACCCTCGGGCGGCTGTTTGCCGGAGGAGCATCTGGACTTGTCCATCAGCTACGACGCGCTGATCGGCGCGGGTTCCATGATGGGTTCGGGCGGCATGATCGTGATGGACGACACATCATGCATGGTGAGTGTCGCGCGGTTCTTTATGGAATTCTGCATGACGGAATCGTGCGGGAAATGCGTGCCGTGCCGCGCGGGGACCGTGCAGATGTACGACCTGCTGACGAAGATCTGCAACGGCGAGGCGATGCGCAGGGATCTGGATCGCCTGACGGAGCTGTGCGAGGTCGTGGGCGCGACGAGCCTGTGCGGGCTGGGACAGACGGCGCCGAATCCGGTGCTGAGCACGCTCCGGTACTTCCGGCATGAGTATCTGGCGCACATCGACGAGAAGCGCTGCCCGGCGGGCGTGTGCGCGTGCGGCGCGCAGAAGCAGGAGGCGGTGCTGGCATGAGCGCGGAAGCAAATGTTCGCACACTGACGATCGACGGCGAGGAGATCAGCGCGCGGGCCGATCAAACCATCCTCGAAGCGGGGCGGGAGCACAACGTTGCGATCCCGACGCTGTGCCATCTGGAGGGATTGTCGGAGGTGGGCGCGTGCCGGATGTGCCTTGTGGAGGTGAAGGGGGCGCGGCGGCTGCTGCCGGCATGCGTGACGCAGGTGCAGGAAGGGATGGAGGTCACGACTCATTCGCCGAAGATCGATCGCTATCGCACGATGATCCTGGAGCTGTTCTTCGCGGAGCGGAACCATGTGTGCAGCGTGTGCGTGGCCAACGGCAACTGCGAACTGCAGGGGCTGGCGCTGAGCCTGGGCATGACGCACGTGGAGATTCCCTACCAGTATCCGAACCTGCCGGTGGACGCGTCGCATCCTCGGTTCACCGTAGACCACAACCGCTGCGTGCTGTGCACGCGGTGCGTGCGGGTGTGCTCGGAGATCGAGGGCGCGAACACGTGGGGCGTGATGGGACGCGGCGCGCAGTCGCTGGTGATCACCGATTTGAAGGAGCCGTGGGGCGAGTCGGAGACGTGCACGAGCTGCGGCAAGTGCGTGCAGGTGTGTCCCACGGGCGCGCTGTTTGAGAAGGGACGCGCGGGGAGCAAGGGGCGGAAGCATCCGGAGTTTCTGCCGTATCTGCGGATCATGCGCGAAGGGGAACAGCCATGAGTGAAAATGGCCGGGCTGGGGACAACGAAACGACGCTGGCGACGGTGTGGCTCGACGGATGCTCGGGTTGCCACATGTCGCTGCTCGATATGGATGAGCGGCTGATCGAGCTGAGCAGCAAATTCCGGCTGGTGTATTCGCCGCTGGTGGATCGCAAGACGTTTCCGGATCACGTGGACGTGACGCTGGTGGAAGGCGCCGTGGGGAGCGTGGGCGATCTGGAGAAGATCCGCAAAATTCGGGAGCACACGCGGGTGCTGGTGTCTCTGGGCGACTGCGCGCTGACGGGGAACGTGTCGGCGATGCGCAATACGTTCGGGCCGCAGGCGGTGTATCTGCGCGTGTACGACGAGAACGCGGATCTGCAGAAGCAGATTCCGACGGCAGGGCTGCCGGCGCTGCTCGATCGGGTGCGGCCGGTGCATGAAGTGGTTCCGGTGGATGTGTTCGTGCCGGGGTGCCCGCCTTCGGCGGATACGATTTATCAGGTGCTGACGGAGCTGCTGGCCGGGCGGGTGCCCTCGCTGGGCGGCGTGGCGCACTTCGGGTGAGTTGAGAGCAGAGGAGAATCATGTCCCGCACCATCGTTATCGATCCGGTCACGCGTCTCGAAGGCCACGGCAAGATCACGCTGCAGCTGGACGATGCCGGCATCGTGCAGGATGCCATGTTCCATGTGACGCAGCTGAGGGGGTTCGAGAAATTCTGCGAGGGGCGGCCGTTTTACGAGATGCCCAACATCACGGCGCGCATCTGCGGCATTTGCCCGGTCAGCCATCTGGTGGCGTCGTCGAAGGCGTGCGATGCAATTCTCGCGGTGCAGATTCCGCCGGTGGCGGCGAATCTGCGCAGGATTCTGAACCTGGCGCAGCTGATCCAGTCGCATGCGCTGAGCTTTTTCTATTTATCGTCGCCGGATTTGCTCCTGGGCATGGATGCGCCGGCGGAGGAGCGGAGCATTCTGCATGTGGCGCAAACGCATCCGGAGATCGGCAAAGACGGCGTGGCGCTGCGGCAGTTTGGGCAGCGGATCATCGAAACGCTGGCGGGGAAGCGGATCCATCCGGGATGGACGGTTCCGGGCGGCGTGAACGAGCCGCTGACGGAGGAGAAGCGGGACCAGATTCTGGCGTGGATTCCGGCTGCCGTCGCTGCGATCGAGCGGACACTCACTTGGTTTAAGGCGAGCGTGGAGAAGTTCTCGGCGGAGATCGAGGTCTTCGCGAATTTCCCAACCTTATTCATGGGGATGGTCGACGATCACGGGCTGGCGGAATACTACGACGGCGCGCTGCGGGTGATCGATTCGGAAGGGAACGTGATTGCGGGCGAACTGGATCCGGCGCATTACGCGAGCTTCATCGGCGAGGCCGTCGAGCCGTACACGTACATGAAGTTTCCGTATTACAAACCGCTGGGGTATCCGGGGGGAACGTATCGGGTGGGACCGCTGGCGCGGCTCAACCTGGCCGAACGATGCGACACGCCGCTGGCGGATGAGGAGTGGAAGGCGTTTCGAGCGATGTCGCCGCGGCCGCTGCTGAGTTCGTTCCACTACCACCACGCGCGGCTGATCGAGATGCTGCATGCGGCGGAGAAGATCGAATCGGTGCTGGCGGATCGTGCGATTCTCGACCGGCACGTGCGGGCCACGGCTTCGGTGAACAATTTGGAGGGAGTGGGCGTGGCGGAAGCGCCGCGGGGCACGCTGATCCATCACTACAAGGTGGACGAGAACGGACTGATCACGTGGGCGAACCTGGTGATCGCGACCGGGCAGAACAACGCCGCGATGAACCGCGGGGTCCTGCAGGCGGCGCGGCATTACGTGCAGGGCGACGAGGTAAAAGAGGGCATGCTGAATCGCGTGGAGGCGGTGGTGCGGACGTTCGATCCGTGCCTGAGCTGCTCGACGCACGCGATGGGCAGGATGCCGCTGACGGTTGAGCTGCGCGCGCCGGATGGAAGGTTGCTGCGCGAAGTGCGGAGGGGCTGAGGCAGGAGCGATGCGAGCCCACCGGGCCAAATCGAGCCTGCCTCCCGCACTTGCCCCCCCGCGCGGCAAAATTGGCCGTGCCGGGGACGCCAGGCCAGAACTCCAATCCGGCAAGCGCCAACTTGCCGGGGACGATGGAGTTCAACCCCGACGCGGCAGAGGCGGCCGCGCTGAGGATCCAACGATTCAATCCCAACGTGTCAAAGGCATGCGTGCGTTGGAATCGGGGTCTCCACTCTGTCATTCTGTGCGGGCGGACCAACCTGCATTACTCCTGGTGTGCGGGAATACGCTGCGCCAGGATGACGGAGTTGGTCTGCGGATTGCGGAGGCGATGGAACAACTCTTCCCCGCCGCGCGTCTGCGGATTGTGGCGGCGCATCAGTTCACCCCGGAAATGTCGGCTGAGATTGCGGCGACGGAGGTGGTGATCTTTGTGGATGCGCGCGCTTCCGATGAGCCGGGAGCGATTCGGGTGCTGGCGCTGGCGGCGACGGCCGGTGAGGCAGAAGTTCACCGAGCCGGCAGCCACGGCCTGGAGCCGGCGGCGCTGCTTGGACTCGCGAAAACCCTGTGCGGGCACGCTCCGGCTCGGGCGTTTGCGGTGACGGTGGGCGCGGGATGCTTTGGGTATGGCGAACGTTTGTCGGGCGAACTGCGCCAGGCAGTGCCGCGGGCGGTGCGGCTGATCGCGAACCTGGTGGAGGCGTTCGGGCCGAAGGTGTAAAACCGCAGGTCCGCGGGTTGGGGAGCAGGCAAGCTCGCGAGTCGCTCAGTCGGTGAGTGAACGAGTCAGCGTCCCGGTCGCCGCGGCGGGTCGGAAAGCTTCCTCCAAACGGCTGCGGCGCCACACCGGAGACCCGGCGAACACGGAGTTGAGCCGGCGGCCGCCTCAGGGACGCGTCCTCGGTGTTTCGCTCCGGTGCTTCCTCAGAACGACTGCGGGTGGATCTGTGGCTGGGGCGATCCCTGAGGCACCGAGTACTGCGGGGGCTGCTGCGATTGCTGCGGGGCCTGGCCTGGCTGCTGGCTTTGCGGCTCGCCTTGCTGCGGTGGCGGAGCGGAGCCGCGCGGCGGCTGATAAGTTGGCCGGCTGTCGAGGCGGAATCCATCGTGAATGACGAAGAAATTCTGCTCGGGCAGATCGGCCTCCATCAGGGAGCCATCGTTGGTGTAGTAAATCTCGGTGGTGACCCCGTTCAGCGAGCTGACGATGACACTGGTGTGGTGCACGAGAACGGGTTGGCCCTGCAGAGTGCCATGGGCATCGGCTTTGGGCTCGTAGTTGGCAGGGACCAGCAGGCCATTTTGCTTGGGAATCACGATCCATGCGGTAGGCGGATTGCCAAGGGCGAAATGCGCCATCTCGATATAGGCGGCGGGGTCGAGATCGGGCATGAGGACCGAGCGCTGGTGGCGATCGAAGGAATTCGCGGTGGTCTTGCCTGACGCCTGGATGTTGACGTTGAAGAGGCGGCCGGTGGAGTCGGATTCGAGACCGAAGGTGACGGCGGCGCCGTTGACGGTGCCGGTGAGCTGGTCGCGTACGGTGTTCAGCTGGCTGTCGAGCCGGTTCTCGTTGGAGAACTGATAGCTGAATTTGGCCAGCTTCATATCGCCGTGGGAATTGATCTCGTAACCGCTTGCGAGCGAGCCGACTGTGCAATCGGCGGAGCCGACGGACTTGCCGTCATTCGCCTGGACGATGGCGTAGTGGTTTTGGCCGACGGGGACGCCGGGGGCCTGCGCGCGAGCCGAGACCGAGGCCAAACCAGAAAAGAGAATCGAAGCAATGGGAAAAACGGACCGTAACCGCATCGTGAGAAAGAACCTTTCTGCTGGTATAGACACAATAATCCAGCAAAAGCTGCGGCCGCGAGGCAGAGCCGCGGCGCTTTTATGGATCCGGGGAGTGGGTCGGAGGGGTTGGGAGGCCGGGATCGACCGCAGGTGAGATGCAGTGAATTCCGGGCAATGCAAGGACGCCGCCCGGAATTATTTCGGCAGATCGGCGGCGTAGAGGTTGGCGGTGGACATGCGCGCGCTGACCAGAGGCACATCGCCGGGGGCAAGGCCGGCGAAGCGGTAGTCGACGACGTTGGCGGAGCGAAGGTCGTGGAGATCGGCGACCTGCTCGACTTTATCGGTGGCGATGTCGACGCGGTAGATGGGCTGATCGGCCTGCGCGAAATCGTGGAAGTAGATGGCGCTGTCGTCGTGGGACCACGCGGGATCGGCGATGTTCTGCTCGGCGAGGACGCGCCAGGTTTTGGAGGCGACGTCGTAAAGCATGAGCTTCTTTTGATCGATGGAGAGGGCCGCAATGTATTTGCCGTTGGCGGACCAGCGCGGGCTGAACAGGCCGTCGGAGCCGGGCAGCTTGGTCATGGTGTGACGGGCGAGGTCGACGGTGTAGATGGCTTTGGGCTGCGAGGCTTCCGCCATGAGATCGGGGAGGCGCCCGAAGACGAGCATTTTTCCGTCAGGGCTCCAGTCCGGATCGGCCTCGCTGCGGTCCTCATCGAGGACTTCCTGGAGATGGCCGCCGTCTGCATCCATGGTGTAGATCTTCCAGGGCTTGCCAGGCTGGCGGCCCATCAGAACGAGCTGGCGGGCGTCGGGCGACCAGTACATCATGAACACCTGCATGGGGCGGCCGGTGAGCTGGAGGCGGCTGGAGCCGTCGCTGCGGCTCCGCCACAGCGAGCCATCGTCTTTGCGGATCCAGGCGACCCACTGGCCGTCGTGGGAGAATTCCATGCGCGTGGCGCTGCTGAGGCCGGGGCCGTAGGGGACGAATGTCTTGCCGGCACGGTCGTAGGACAGGAGCTGCAGCTGGGTATCGAGCCCGATGAAGAAGGTGCGACGGCCCCCGCGCTCAGTGATGGGCGCCTGGTAATCGAGCGGACCGTTGGTGATGGGGATGGGCGGCTGCGGTCTGGAGAAGAGTCCGCCGTGTTCGGGGATGGCCCAGATGTTGCTGTTGCCCTCGCGCGCTGACTGGAAGAGATAGTAACGGCCATCGTCGGTCCAGCTGCCGCAACACTCGGCGGCGGGCGTGCTGGTCCAGTTGGGCAGCAGGAGACGGGCTCCGCTGCCATCTGCGGCGATTTGCCACAGAGCGGAGGTGTGGGTTTCGCTGTTGAGCAGGGTGAAGCGCAGGCGGCTGCCATCGGGAGACCAGCGCAGCCAGAAGGCGCGGCCGGGCAGCGTGGCAAACTTACGGCTTTCCGTGCCGTTGTCGCGCGCGATATATAAATCGTCGCCGGTGGCGTAGAGGATGCGCTGGCCGTCTGGCATCCATGTGGCGTCGTGGGCGAGGATGCCGGGGATACGGCGGGCAATTCCACCGGTGGTGGAGACGACCCAGAGCACCTGTTCGGGTGCGGTGGCGAGGTGGTTGCGGAGCAGGAGGCGCGAGCCGTCGGGCGAGATGTCGCCCAGTGAGGGAGCGGCGAGCTCGTCGGGCAGGGTCAGGGTGTCGGTTTCGCCGTCAGCGATGAGGGCCTGAGCGAGCATGGCGCGGCCATTCTCAATTTGCGAGAAATAAATGCGGGAGCCGTCGGTGGCGGTGCCGGCAAAGCTTTCGAAGAGGGGGTCGCCGGGGCCGACGCGTCCGGAGAAGGTGATCTGCGTGATGTGAGGCGGGGGCGTATAGGAGGACTGCAGCCGGGTCCCGGCCAGAAATGCAACCGCGGCCAGCACAAATGCTCCGAGCGCGAGGAGCGCGATGCGGCCGGTTGCGCGGCGGTGCGGAGCCGGCCCGGCCGGCGACGGCGGGGGTGGCGGGGCGGAGAGGATGGACTCTGCCGAGGCGGGCACTGCCGGCACGGCAGATGTGGCGGGAAGCAAGCCGGCCGGGGGCGTGATTTCTTCCGCAGAGGGACGCGCCGGATCGGTGGTGGTGACAGGAGCAATGAAGCGATAGCCGCGCCGCGCCAGGGTTTCAATGAAGCGAGGATTCTCAGCGGAGTCCCCGAGCGCTTCACGCAGCTTGTTGATGGCGGTGCCGAGGCTGTGGTCGAAATCGACGATGGTGTCGGAACCCCAGAGGAGCTGCTGGATCTCTTCGCGGGTGACGACTTCGCCGGGCCGCTCGAGAAGACAAATGAGGACGCGGAAGGGTTGCGCCTGGAGACGGATGCGGACCCCGGATTTACGCAGCTCTCCTGATTCGGCGTCGGCTTCGAATAGGCCGAAGCGGAATCGGCTTCCGGTCTTTTCTTGATGCGCTGCTGGTACCGGCATGGGGACATTACTTTGTAGCGCGGTTGACGGGCTCCGGTCAATGCACGAAAGTCACCGCGAGACGGTTGAAATGATCAACGATGTTACTGAAATTAATATGTTTACCTGTTGATGAACATTTGATGTAAAAAAGGCTTGCCGTGCATTGCTGGTCGTTGCGGGAAGCGAGTGTAGTTCACGCTGGCACCGGAGTGTGCGGACCAGAATGCGCGAGTACTCCGGGTCTAAGAGTTTTTTGGGAGGCAACATGAAGTGGATGAAAAGGATGAGATGGGCAAGCTGCCTCGGTACGCTGCTGGTGGCGGCGATGCTGACGCTGGTCACCGGGCGGGTGTCAGCGCAGACCGATACAGGAACGGTTTCCGGCACGGTGACCGATCAATCCGGTGCCGTGGTGCCGAACGCGACGGTGTCGGTGACGGATCAGGCAACGAACCGCGTGGTTACGGCCAAAAGCCAGGCCGATGGAAGCTACGTGCTCAGCGCGTTGCCGATCGGCAACTACAAGGCGGAAGCATCGGCGAGCGGCTTCCAGACTGAGGACACCACGTTTGCGCTGCAGATCTCCGAATCGAAGGAAATCAACTTCAAGTTGCAGGTAGGGGCGGGGACCGAGACGGTGCAGGTGACAAGCGCCAGTCCGCTGGTCGATACGACGACATCCTCGATGGGAGAAGTGATCGAGGGACGGCAGGTTGTCGATTTGCCGCTGAACGGCCGCAATTTCACCACGCTGGCGCTGCTGACGCCCGGGGTGAGCCGCGGGCAGTATTCAGACAATGCGAGCGCGCCGAACAACAACGCGGAAACCTGGCGCAATGCCGATTCCGGGGCCGCGGCGCTGGCGGTGGATGGATTGCCGCCGCAGTCGAACAATTTCATGCTCGACGGGATCGACAACAACGAGTCGCTGGTGAACACGCTGGTGATTTTCCCGGCGATTGAAGACATCGCGGAATTCAAGACCACGACCAGCACGCCTCCGGCTGAGTTTGGCCGGTCGGGCGGCGGAGTGGTGCAGGTTGCCACCAAATCCGGCTCGAATTCGGTGCACGGGGTTGTGTACTGGTTCAACCGTTCGAAGGTGGGCGCGGCGGATACCTTCAATTACACGACTGATGCGCAGACGACCCCGGAGCTGAGCCGCAACCAGTTTGGCGCGTCGATCGGCGGCCCGCTGTGGAGGAACAAGCTGTTCGCGTTCGGCGATTACCAGGGATGGCGGCAGAGTCTGCCTGCAGGCATCACAACCACACGTGTACCTACGGCCTTGATGCGCCAGGGCAATTTCACCGAGCTGCTCAGCCCGAGCGGAACTGGGACAGCAACGACCGTGCCCAACCAGGCGATCTGCCCGAACCTCTACGGTGGGGGCGGCGCGGTGCTGCCGCAGTTTTCCGCGGGTTACGGATACGTCTACGATCCGCAGACTTGTCTGCCTTTCGGCTGGGATACGGGGAGCAACACGCCCGGTCCGAACATCAATATCGTTCCGAGCGCCGATCAAATCGCAGCGGGCGCGACGTACCTGAACGCGTTTCCGAATCCGAATATCTCCGGCGCGGACCTCGCGACCAACACGCCGAACTTCTCGCGCGCGGTGTATAACGTGGAGACCCTGAACGATTACGACGTGCGGGCTGACTGGACGGCGACCGCGAAGGATTCCTTGTTCGCGCGGTACAGCCTGGGCGACGACTTTCTGAACAATATCCCCTACCTGCAGGATTCGAGCCACTTCCTGCCGTCGGGGAACGGCACCAACCCGTCGCATCCGCGGCAAGTGGCCGTGGGGTATACGCACATCTTCAGCCCAACCGTGATCAACGAGTTCCACTACGGCTGGATTCGGGATCTTTCCGGCTACGAGCAGCCAGATGCCAGCGTTCCGCTGGCGTCGAAGCTGGGTATCGCCAATGCCAACACGTCGCCGCTGCTGGGAGGGATGCCGATCATCGGCGGATGGTACGGCAACCTGAGTTATGTAGGCGATGGCGGCCCGTATCTGATCATCGAGCCGACCAATCAGGTGACTGATGCGATCACGTGGACGAAGCAAAAACACACGCTGAAGTTCGGCACGAGCATCATTCGCCGCGATGTGAACTGGGATCAGGGCAACGATGCGAAAGGTTACTTCTGGATCGATGACAACAATTGCAACTGCGGCGGTTTGCCGGCTCCCACGTCCGGTCACGGAACATTCACCGGCTACGAGGAATCGGAGCTGCTCGCCGGCTTCATGGGAGGCTACCAGGCCGGGGCCTTCTCGGGCTACTACAACACGCGCAGCTGGGAAAACGGCTTCTTTGGGCAGGACGACTGGCGTGCAACCCCGAGGCTGACGCTGAATCTTGGGTTGCGGTACGACATCCTGAGCCCTGCGTCGGAAGCGAACAACCACATGTCCAACTTCGATCCGTCGACGGGCGAGCTGGTCGAGGCGGGAACGAGCGGATGGCCAAAGGCTCTGGTCAACACCCCGCATAACGACTGGGGGCCGCGCATCGGAGTGGCCTACGATCTGCGGGGCAACGGCAAGACGGTGCTGCGCGGCGGCTACGGCCTGTTCTACTTCGTCAGCCGCGGCGGTGTCGGCGAGGAGTTGTCAGAGAACCCGGACTGGAACGGTACGCAGAGCTACTACGCTTGCCCGACGGCAACGACCTGCGGGAACGGATACCGCATTACGTTGAGCGGCATGGCGCCGAACGGAAGCAACGATCCGCTGGCGGCGACGGGATCGCTTCCGTCGAAACAGGGCGTCGATCCGAAGGCCATCACCTCGTCAGACAACGTGGTGTACTACCCGAAAGACAGTCCGAACCCGCATATCCACCAGTGGAACCTGCAGGTGGAGCAGGCGCTCGATCGCAGCACCTCTCTGACGGTGGCGTACGTGGGAACGAAGATGGGCAATCTCCCGCTGCAATTCAACGCCAACGCGACGGAGCTGGGCACGACGACGAGCTGGTTCCCGACGGGAGGCTCCATCAATCCCGCGGGCGTGGGCCAGATCAACGCCTATGAAATGGTGGGCAGCGGGACCTACAACGCTCTGCAGACGCAGCTGGTTCGCCGGTTGGCGGGTGGGCTGCAGGTGAACGCTTCCTACACGTGGGCGCACGCGATCGACAACGCGGAGGACGTGCTGGCGAACGCGCCGAACGGAATCCTGGTGGGCGGCGGCGGCACGCCGTTGCTGCAGTACCAGCGCGGCAATTCGAACAACGATATGCGCAACATGTTTGGAGGGGCGGCGATCTACGATCTGCCCTTCGGCCGGGGAAGACAGTTCGGGCAAAACATGCCGAAAGCTGTCGACTTTGTGGTCGGCGGCTGGCAGTGGAACAACGTTGTCTTCCTGCAAAGCGGCACGCCGATGGACATCCAGGGCGCGCCGAACAGCCCCAGTGGACGCCCGGATTACCACGGCGGATGCAAGACGAACGTGTCATGGCATGTATGGATCAGCTGCCCGTCAGGAGCGTTCACGGCTCCGGCTGGATTGGCCGGCGATCTGCAGCGCAACGCTTTTCCCGGCCCGGGAACTCATACCTGGGATACTTCTGTGGTGAAGAACTTCAACATCACGGAGCATGCCCAAACGCAGTTCCGGACGCAGGTGTATAACCTGACGAACACGCCGCAGTTCCAAATCCCGGACAACAATTACAACAACGGCGACTTTGGGCTATTGCAGAGTCCACGCCTCTCACCGACGAACCGCGAAGTGGAATTCGCGCTGCGCGTTTCGTTCTAGCTGAAGGGGGCCGGGAAGCACACGGTGCTTTCCGGCCCTGCCGTTTTGTGAACCGCCAGCCGCGAGCGGCTGAGCGGGCCAACGCAGGATGAGGGTCCGGCCCTTGCCATGAAGCATGAAGGCAGTTCGGCGCTGCCTCTGCTCGTTCTTTGTCTGCCGGAACTGCCTGCATTCGGCGGGCGTCTGCTGGCCTGATCTGCGGTGCCGAACCGGCGCGTGGACCTTGCTGGAACGCACCTTTCTGCTGACGGGGGGAAGCTTTGAAGCTGCCTGGTTTCGCGGCGCTGCTGATCACTTTCGGAGGGACCTGGTTCGGGGCCGGCGCGCAGAACGCGCTGCCTCCATGCTCGACGAGCCGTTCGGCTGCTGGTCCCTGCGTCGACAAGGTGGATCCGCCGAGCTGGTTTGCGAGCTTGCCTTCGCCTCTGCTCTTGCTGCATGGGCAGAATCTCGGCACTGCCCAATTCTCAGTCTCCGGGCCGGGGATTACGGTTCGTCGCTCGCAGGCGTCGGCCAACGGCCACTACGCTTTTCTTTGGCTCGCGACGGAGAATGCCGCGCCCCAGACGCTGCAGATTCACATCGCCGACCAGCAGGGCTCAACAAGCGTGCCGTTCGTGCTCCAGCCGCGAAGGCCCGCGGCGCATGCCGGGTTCTCGGCGCTGGACGTGATGTACCTGATCATGACGGATCGTTTCGCAGACGGCGATCCGGCGAACGACCCACAGACTTCGGAGCGCAGCCAGCCGCGTGGCTGGCATGGCGGGGATTTTCGCGGGGTGCGGGGTCACCTGGATTATCTCGCCGACCTGGGCGTGAGCACGGTGTGGCTAACACCGGTGTATGACAACGACGGCGGCCAGCAGGCATACCACGGGTACAGCGCGACGAATCTGTATGCGACGGACCCGCATTTCGGCACGCTCGACGATTTGCGCAGCCTGGCAGACGCGCTGCACCGGCGTGGGATGAAGCTGGTGCTGGACACAGTGCCGAATCATGTGGGCGCGGCGCATCCGTGGGCTGCCGATCCGCCGACGCCGAACTGGTTTCACGGCACGCGCGCGAGTCACGTGATTGCCGCGGGAAATTTCCAGGACGTGATCGATCCGCACGCCACGTGGAAGCAGAAGCGCGACGTGACGGAAGGCTGGTTTGCCAATGTTCTGCCCGATCTGAATCAGGAAAACCCGCTGGTGCGGCAGTACCTGATCCAGAACGTGATGTGGTGGGTGGAGAGCACGGGCGCCGACGGGCTGCGCTACGACACGTTTCCCTACGTGGGACGGGCGTTTTGGCAGGCGCTCAATGGGGAGCTGAAGACCCTCTACCCGCACCTGACGACTGTGGGCGAGGTGTTCGATCCCAACCCGGTGATCACCTCGTATTTTGCCGGCGGCGTGACGCATGCGGGCATCGACACCGAGTTGGGCACGCCGTTCGATTTTCCGACGCAGTTCGCGTTGCGGGCGGTGTTCACGCATCCGAGCGCGGGAAGCGGAGCGTGGCTGCACCATGAGGACTTCACGCATCTGGAGAGCGTTTTGAGCGAGGACTGGCTGTATCCGCATCCGGAGCGGCTGGTCACCTTCATCGGCAACCACGACACGACGCGGTTTCTCTCGATGCCTGGGGCGACAGTTCCGGATCTGAAGGTCGCGTTGGCGCTGCTGGCGACATTACGCGGCATGCCGCAGATTTACTCCGGGGACGAGATTGCGATGCGGGGCGGCGGCGATCCGGACAATCGGCACGATTTCCCCGGGGGGTTTCCGGGCGACCCGCAGAATGCGTTTACGGCGGCGGGACGCACGCTGGAACAAGCCGACGTGCACGACCGGCTGAAGACCCTGCTGCGGTTCCGGCGGCGTCACGCGGTGCTGGCCACGGGGCTGGAGCAGGACATTCTTGTTGATCCCACGACCTTTGTGTTTGCGCGCGCGGCAAATCTGGAGGATGGATGCAAAGCGGGAGTCAGCGCCCCAATGCTGATCGCGGTGAACGACGGGGACCAGGCGCGCGAGGTGCAGTTCACTCTTGAACACACTGCGCTCGAAGGCTGCTCGGTTTTCACGGGCGCGGTGGGCGCGACGGGAGAGGTGCGGGCTTCTGGTGAAACCCTGACGCTGACGTTGCCGGCGAAACAAGCAGAGATTTACGAGGCGCGGTAGCTTCCGCGGAGGCGTACTTCGGCGTCAGGCGGCTTCGGCGTGCTCGACGGGTGTTGATGGTTCGGAGGAGAGCTCCTCGAGGCTCTTGCCTTTGGTTTCTGGCAGGAGCAGGAGCGTCGTGATCAGCCCCAGAACACTGACGATGGCGGCGCCGGATTCCGCGGCGAGCAGTCCGTGCCAGCGCATCAGGAAGGGAAACGTAAAGACGCCAAGGAAGCCGCCCAGTTTGCCCATGGCGGCGGCGATGCCGTGGCCAGTGGTGCGCACGCGGACGGGGAAGATCTCCGACGGATACACAAAAGTGGTGGCGTTGGGGCCGAATTCGGTGAAGAAGAAGCTGATGCCGTAGATGATGACGAACGGGATCACCATTCGCTCGATGTGCGGCACCAGGGCCATAACGCTAAAGGCAACGGCCATGAGAGCGAAGCCGAGCGACTGAATCGTTTTGCGGCCCAGCTTGTCCATGGTCAGGATCGCGACGGCGTAGCCGGGCGCGGCGAAGATGGCAAAGATGGCGAGCTGCGTGAGGGTCTTGCGGAGCAGACTGGAGTGAGCGCCGAGCGCGGCGAGCACCATGGGGCTGGAGACGGTGTTGCCGTAGTAGGCGAAATCCATGAGAAACCAGGCGAGGCTTGCTCCCATGAGGCGGCTGAGGAGCCTCTGGTCGTTGACGAGGCGATGGAAGCCATCCCAGAACGATACGGAATTACGCTTTTCGTCGAAATGCTGCGCGCGGGTGAGCTTGCCCGATGCGTCCACTTCGTGGCCGGAGGCGTGCAGGAAGCGTGGCGTCTCTTTGAGGTGGCGGCGAGACCAGTAAACGGCGAGAGCGGGGACGGCTCCAAAAGCGAGCAGGATGCGCCAGGTCAGGTCGTGACTGAGGTGCGAGGCAAGCAGGGCGGAGGCGAAGAGCGGGCCGACAATGAGACCGGCGGCCTGCATGGCGAAGACCATGGTGACCATCATGCCGCGCGACGACTTGCCGGCGTACTCGCTCATGATGGTGGCGGAGACGGGGTAGTCGCCACCGATGCCGACGCCGAGGATGAAGCGCAAGCCGATCAGCCACCAGATGTTTTGCGCGAAGGCGCAGCCGATGGCCCCGGCGGCGAGAATGAGCACCTCGATACCGTAAATGCGCTTGCGGCCCAGCATGTCGGCGACCCGGCCGAAGAGCAGCGCACCGATGGCGGCGGCGAGGAGCGCGGTGGATTCGACGAGCGAGTCTTCCAGCTTGGCGACGTGCCACTCGGAACGAAGCATGGTCATGACGACGCCGATGATGAAGAGGTCGTAGGCGTCGGTGAAGAAGCCCATGCCGGAGATGAACACGATCTTCCAGTGCAGAGCGGAGGGTTTGGCGTCGTCGAACTCGCGGAAATCGGCGGGCGGGAAAGGCCGGATTTCGGCCATGGAACACCTCGGGGCCTGGAGACGACCGCGTGCGACGCCCGCTGCGCGGGTGGTATGGCGGTCGCGACGCGGTTTGGCGTGCATCTCTCCTGAGAGAGATGGCGAAGAAGGTTACTGGGAGGTTAATGAGGGATAAAAAAAGAGGGAGTGCCGGCTTTCGGCGTTCAACGCACGGCGTTTGGGCCGCGGGTGAGTTCGCGCCCACGCTGTTCGCAGCAAGCGTGGCCAAGGGTGGGGCACACAAAGCGCGTTAGCGGAAGAGGGACAGGTCGATGGAGTCGGCCATGGCGGCGTAGCCGGCGTCTTTGGGGTGGAGGTGGTCGCCGGAGTCGTACTGGGATGCGAAGACGTCCGGGTTGCTGGGGTCGCGCGTGGCCTTGTCGAAGTCGATGGTGGCGTCGAAGATGCCGCTGGTGAGGATCCACTGATTGACGGCTTCGCGAATCTGCTCGCCTTGATCGGTGAAGTAGCCGGCTCCTTTGTAGGGAGTGAGGGTCGCGCCGAAGACTTGGATGCCATGCTCGTGGGCGCGGGCGACCAGTTGGGCGAGGCCCTGCTCCAGATCCGCGGCGGTAAGGTGATAGTCGGGATGGTTCGGCTCGTGCAGAGTGCCGATGTCGTTGATGCTTTCCAGAACGATGACATAGCGGACGCCAGCCTGCGAGAGAACGTCGCGATCGAAGCGGGCGGGGGCGTTCGGGCCGATGCAGGTGATGAGGACGCAGTTGCCGCCGATGCCTTCGTCGAGCACGGAAAAATTGACCGTCGCGGGGTTGTTGTGCAGGCGGACGGCGAGATCGTCGGGCCAGCGGTGGTTCTGGTTTTCGGTGGCATAGGCGCCGTCCGTGATGGAGTCGCCGAAGGCCACGACGGCTGCGGCGTGCGGCGTCGCGGGCTGAACGTCAATGCCTTTAACGAAGAACCACGAAGGGGTGACGGCCGGATCGGTGAGGCTGGGCGCGCTGACGTGATTGCCGGTCGCGATGAAGTTGTCCTGCTGGGCCCCGGAATGGACCGAGACGTTGCTGACCTGCTGGAGCGGAAGGTAGAGACTGACCGCGAGATTGGCGAAGGCGGGCGTGGCGAGGTCGGCGGGGTCGCTGAGGACTTCAGCCCCGGGGGGAATGACGATAGAGGGCTGGCCGCCGAAGGTGAGGGTGTGGAGCGTGGCGGGGTCGACACTGCTGTCGGTATGAGCCGGGTCAGCGCTGGCGCTGAGGGCGATCGTAGCCGCGTCAATGCGGAGCGGCTCGGTGCCGAATTCGTTGGTGAAGCGCACGCGGAGGGCCTTGCCGGCGAGGGAGGTATGGACGATTTCGCGCAGTGTGGAATCGACGATGGTGGGAATGGTGTGCCAGGGATCGCCGCCGAAGGGCGAGGCAGCCCACGTGCCAACCCAATGCTGCGCGGGGGCGGGGGCAGGGGCGGTCTGGGCGAAAGCAGGCAAGGCACAGCAGAGAAGGGCGGCGAACAGGGACCGGCGCATTGGCGGATGATTCCTCGGAGAGAAAACTAGACGGACCATGATAAATGGGGACTGGCCGTGCAGGCGCACGCGGGACTGACCGTCCAAACGGACGTTTCCATCCTTGTCCGCCAAAGGAAGGCGGCAAGGATGGGGCACCCGGGTTCGTCGCGAGCTTCGTCGCGTTAGCGCTTGGCCTGGTCGAAGCGTTTGTTGATCTCGTCCCAGTTAACGGTGTTCCACCACGCGGCGAGGTAGTCGGGGCGGCGGTTCTGGTACTTCAGGTAGTAAGCGTGCTCCCAGACGTCGTTGCCGAGGATCGGATTGTGGCCCTGCGTGAGCGGACTGTCCTGATTGGCGGTAGTGATGATCTTCAGCTTTCCGCCGTCCCAGATGAGCCAGCCCCAGCCGGAGCCGAACTGCTTTGCTGTGGTTTCGTTGAACTGCTTTTTGAAGCTTTCGAAGTCGCCGAAGTCCTTACGGATTTGCTCGGCAATCGCGCCGGTCGGCCCGCCGCCGCCGCCGGGCTTCATGATGTTCCAGAACATGGTGTGATTGACATGGCCGCCGCCGTTGTTGCGCACCGCGGTGCGCACATCCTCGGGAACCGAGTTGAGATTGCGGAGCAGGTCTTCGGCGGAGTGTTTGCCGAGGTCGGGGTGCTTCTCAATGGCGGCGTTGAGGTTGTTGACGTAGGCCTGGTGGTGCTTGTCGTGGTGCAGGCGCATCGTCTGCTCGTCAATGTGGGGCTCGAGTCCGGCGTAGTCGTACGGAAGGGGTGGAACTTCGTGTGCCAAAGCGATCCTCCTCGAGAGAATTGTGGAGTTTCCGGGGTCGCGGGCGATCGAATAGAGACAAGGGACGGCCCGCGCTGTTTGCGCTTTCCGATGATACTGGATGCGCGAGCAGGGCGCAGGGTGCAGGGTTGCGCGCGTGGGGAAAAATAGTTCGCGCAGCGAGACCGTGCAGGGCGGGGAAATTTGGGTTCGGCGGGACGGTTTTTTTCGCGGTATGCGCCGATTTAGAGTGGGAGGGGGACAGCCGCAGAGAATTGGGCCGATTCGAGCGGGAATCGTTCGATCCAGGCAACTTCGATTCGCGAGGGGCGTCTACTTCATGATCGGCTGCGCACCGGTCTGCATCCCAGGCATCATTGATTGAATATTGAAGAGAAGAATCGATCTGCGTTGGCCCCTGGACGAATAACCCGAAGGGAACTGCTGAGACGGGCAGGCGCGACGGGTGCGCTGGCGCTGGGCGGCCCCGCACTGGGCTTCGCGCAGAACCAGAACACTGCCCCGAAGGTGAAGCCGGGGCAGGAGCCGAAGTCAGAGTCGCAGGCGGCGCAGCAGTATCAGCATCCGCCTGGCGTGTTCATCAACCGGCCGCTGACGCAGGTAACGAAGGCGGCCGACACGCTGCTGGACGATCTGGAAGGCCGGGCGAGCGACTTTTTCTACAACGAAGCCAGCCCGCGCACGGGACTGGTGCGGGATCGGGCAGCAGCCGCGGGATTGTCGCTGAGCCGCGTGTCGAGTATAGCCGCGACCGGATTCGGGCTGACGGCGCTGTGCATTGCGCACAAACGGAATTACCTGCAGAAGTTCGATTGCGAAGAGCGCGTGGAGAAAACGCTGGCTTTTCTGCTGGAGGATTGCCCGCACGAGCACGGATTTCTCTACCACTTCATCGACATGGAGAGCGGGCAGCGGATGTTCGGCTGCGAGCTTTCGTCGATCGACACCTGCTGGCTGCTGTGCGGGATCCTGACCTGCCGGCAATATTTTGCGGGCAATGAGCGGATCGAGGCGCTGGCCACAACGTTTTACCGGCGGATCGACTGGGAGTGGATGCTGAACGCGGGGCAAACGCTCTCAATGGGCTGGCTGCCGGACGCCGGATTCCTGAGCCACCGCTGGGATATTTATTCCGAACTGCTGCTGCTGTATTTGCTGGCGATTGGGTCGCCCACGCACCCGATACCGGCGTCGACGTGGAATAACCTGCAGCGGCCAGTGGTGCAGTTTGGGGGGCTGGACTACATCAGCGGGGTGGCGCCCATCTTTATTCATCAGTACGCGCATGCCTGGTGCGACTTTCGCAATATCGCGGATCTGCACGCGAATTACTTCACGAATTCGATTGCGGCGACGCGGGCGCATCAGTTGTGGTGCCTGACGGAGGGGCGCAGGTTTCAGTGGTGGGATCAGAATCTGTGGGGTGTTTCGGCATCGGATTCGCGGGAGGGTTATCGGGTGTGGGGCGGTCCGCCCGCGATGGGCCCGCTGGACGGCACGCTGGTGCCGAATGCGGCGGGGGGCTCGCTGGTTTTTATGCCGGCGGAATGCTCGCACGTGCTTCTAAGCATGCGCGACCAGTTCGGCGACAAGGTGTACGGCCGCTACGGGTTTGTCGATGCGTTTCAGCCGCATGCCAACTGGTACAACTCCGATATTCTCGGCATCGATCAGGGCATCATGATGCTGATGGCGGAGAACCTGCGGACGCAGTTTGTGTGGGAGCAGTTCATGAAGAATCCCGAGATCGCGCACGCTATGGGCGACGTGCAGTTCCATCCCGATCCGAATGCGGACGCGCAGGTGATGTAAAGGCCGCTAAAGAGCGGTCAGCGATAAAGAGGTCAGCTACGAGCCTGTCAGCGAAGAAGCGGTCAGTCGGAACGCGGTTCGTTGAAAAGCGGCCAGCCGACTGCTAACCGCTAATCGCCGACTGCTGAATGCGGGCGGGGAACCACTCTTTTTTTGCGAATTCTTGCGACCACCACTCGTGCGGCGGCATTTTCATAGACAATGGCTGACGCATGACTGAGACAACTCCGCATTACCGCTGGGTGGATGGGCAGGGTGAGGCGTTCGGCGCGCCGGGGCTGGAGCCGCGGTGGACATCGAGCGCGAAGGACGCAGTTGCAACAGCATATGCGGCGTCAAGCAAGGTCTGGTTCACGGTGTCGCACGGCATCCTGAACGAAATTTATTGCCCGACCATCGACCGGCCGCAGATTCGCGACATGCAGTTCCTGATCACGGATGGCGAAACGTTCTTCCATGAAGAGCGCCGGGATCTGGAACACGAATTCGAGTACATCGACGAAGACGCGCTGGCGGTGCGGGTGCGCAATCGCGACCGCGAGGGACGTTACACCATCGTGCGGGAGATGATTGCCGATCCGCATTACCCGGTGGTGCTGGTGGACGTGCGGATCGAGGGCGAAGAGGAACTGCTGTCGCGGCTGCATGTATACGCGCTGCTCTCGCCGCATCTGGAAGGCGGAGGCATGGGCAATTCGGCGCGAGTCGCGGAAGTGGCAGGCAAGCGGATCGTGATCGCATGGCGGGAAGAGATGTCGCTGGCGATGGGCTGCGCGTGCGGATTTGCGCGGGCGAGCTGCGGATTTGTGGGCGCGAGCGACGGCTGGCAGGACCTGAAACAGAACTTTCAAATGGACTGGGAGTTTGGGTCGGCGCTGAACGGCAACATCGGGATCATGGGGGAAATTCCGCAGGAGCACGTGAGCCATTTCACGCTGGGGATCGGGTTCGGCGAGGGGCATCACGCGGCGCTGGCGTCGACGATGGGATCGCTGGCGGTGCCGTTCGAGCGGCATCTGAGGCGGTTTATCGAGCAGTGGCATCGCGTGGCGACGCCGGACCGGCTGGCGGGCGTGACCAGCGATAGGGGCAGGTTGCTGCACATCAGCCACAATGTAGTGCTGGCGCACGAGGACAAGACGTTTGCCGGTGCGTTCATTGCGTCGGCTTCGATTCCGTGGGGTTATGCCAAGGGCGACGACGATCTGGGCGGGTATCACCTGGTGTGGACGCGGGATATGGTGCAGACGGCGACGGCGCTGATGGCCTGCGGACGCGCGGAGACCGCGCTGCGCGCGCTGGTGTATCTGGCATGCACGCAGAAGCCGGACGGCGGATTCTCGCAGAACTTCTGGGTGAACGGGGAACCGTACTGGACGGGGATACAGCTGGACGAAGTTGCGTTTCCCATTATGCTGGCGTGGCGGCTGTGGAAGCTGAACGCACTGGAGAACTTCGATGTTTTTCCGTTTGTAGAGCGGGCTGCCGGATTCATGGTGCGCTACGCTCCGGTGACGCAGCAGGAGCGCTGGGAGGAAGCGGCCGGCTACTCACCGTCCACGCTCGCCGCGGCGATTGCTGCCCTGATCTGCGCCGCCGACCTGGCGCGGGCGCACAGCTCGCCGGAGCTGGCGGAATTTTTGGAACAGCACGCGGACTGGATCGAGAGCCACCTGGAAGACTGGACTGTGACGAACCGCGGCGTGCTCCATCCAGAGGTGAAGCGGCACTATATGCGCATCGGGCCGCCGGAGTGCGGCGATCCATACGCCCATGAGAACTGCGGAACGGAGACGGTGCACATCAACAACATTCCGCCTGGCGAGCAATGCGAATTCGAGGCACGGGAGATTATCGACGCCGGATTTTTGGAGCTGGTGCGGTATGGCGTGCGGGCGGCGGACGATCCGCTGATCGTGGATTCGCTGAAAGTCGTGGATGCGGTGTTGAAGGTGGAGACCCCGAAGGGTCCGTGCTGGCTGCGCTACAACCATGACGGGTACGGGCAGCGCAGCGACGGCGGTCCGTTTTTGGGATGGGGCAAAGGGCGAGCGTGGCCGCTGCTGGTGGGCGAGCGGGCGCATTACGAACTGGCGGCGGGGCGCGACGTGCGCGAGTTGATTGCGACGATAGAGCGGTTCGCCTCGGCCGGCGGCATGCTGCCGGAGCAGATTTGGGACGAGCCGGACAAGAACGGGCTGGTGCTGGGCGGCCCGGCGGGATCGGCGATGCCGTTGGTTTGGGCGCACTCGGAGTACCTGAAACTGCTGCGGTCTGCGACCGATGGGGAGGTGTTCGACCGGATACCGATTGTGGAAGAGCGGTACGTGAAGAAGAATCATCCACCGAGCCACATTGAGGTGTTCAAGGTGCTCCGGCGGCAGATTCGCGATATGCCCGCGGGAAAAACGCTGCGGATTACGTCGGCGTCGCGGTTCCAGGTGATCTGGTCGAGCGACCAGTGGCATACGACGCAGACGCTGGAGAGCGCACAGCTGGGGTATGCGGGGTCGTACGCCGATTTGCCGACGACGCCGGGGCAGACGGGCGCGCTGCTGTTTACGCTTTTCTGGCTGGATGAAAACCGGTGGGAAGGCAGGAATTTCGAGGTGGAACTCGAGCAGGAGGATGGAGCGTGACGCCGCTGGGCAGTTTGCGTCATCCAAACCAGTAGAGCGAAAATCAGGATAGATTTGTCCCGCGGCCGTCCGGCGTGTCCCCCATAACGTGAGGAGAGATGAGGTCTTATGAGCGAACTCGACCAATTGTCGATTAATGCCCTGCGCTTTCTTGCTGTTGACGCGGTGGAGAAGGCCAACAGCGGCCACCCAGGAGCGCCGCTGGGCTGCGCTCCGATCGCGTATCTCCTCTACCACAAATACATGCGGCACAATCCGAAGCACGCGAAGTGGTCGAATCGCGACCGGTTCGTGCTGTCGAACGGGCATGCGTCGGCGCTGCTCTACGGCGTACTGCATTTGACGGGATATGACGTATCGATCGAAGACCTCAAGCAGTTCCGGCAGTGGGGATCGAAGACGCCGGGACATCCGGAATACGGCGATACGGAAGGCGTTGAGGTGACGACGGGACCGCTGGGCCAGGGGTTCGCCATGGGCGTGGGGATGGCGATGGCGGAGAAGCATCTGGCAGCGATTTACAACCGGCCGGGGCTTGACGTGGTCGATCACTACACATACGCGTTGTGCTCGGACGGCGATTTGATGGAAGGCGTCTCGCACGAGACGGCGTCGCTGGCGGGCACGCTGGGGCTGGGCAAGCTGATCTATCTCTACGACGACAACCTGATCTCGCTGGATGGTCCGACGGAGCTTTCGTTTACCGAGGACGTGCTGAAGCGCTTTGAGGCGTATCACTGGCACGTGCAGATTGTGCAGGACGGAAACGATCTCGAGGGAATTTCGAAGGCGATTGAGGCGGCGCAGGCGGTGAAGGACAAACCGTCGCTGATTGCGGTGCGGACGGTGATTGGCTACGGCAGCCCGAAAGCGGGAACGAACAAGGCGCATGGCGAAGCGCTGGGAACGGAAGCCGTGAAGCAAACCAAGAAGAACCTGAACTGGCCGGACGACAAGACGTTCTGGGTGCCGGAAGATGCGGCGAAGAACTGGCTACAGGCGGTGGAAAAGGGGGCGAAGGAAGAGTCGGACTGGAACGCGATGTTCGCAAACTACCGCAAGGCGTTTCCCGAACTGGCGGCGGAGTTCGAGCGCGTGCAGGAACGCCGGCTGAAGGATGGGTGGGAGCAGAGCCTGCCGAAGTTCCCGGCGGACTCAAAGCCGGTGGCGACGCGGACGGCCGGCAATACGGTGATGAATGCCTTTGCCAAGGTCGTGCCGGAGCTGCTGGGCGGAGCGGCGGATCTGTCGACGTCGACGAAGACGGTGATCAAAGACAGTAAGAATTTCCACCTCGATCCGACCGGGCAGAATGTGTTCTTCGGCGTGCGCGAGTTTGGGATGTGCGCCATTGTGAACGGCATGGCCGCGCATGGCGGAGTGATACCGTACGGATCGACGTTCTTCGTCTTCACGGATTACTGCAAGCCCGCGCTGCGGCTGGCGGCGCTGATGAATATCCACTCGACGTTCGTGTTCACGCACGATTCAATCGGGCTGGGCGAGGACGGTCCGACTCACCAGCCGGTGGAGCACCTGACGATGCTGCGCGCAGTGCCGCGCCTGACGGATTTTCGTCCGGCGGATGCGAACGAGACGAGCGCGGTTTGGGGTTTGGCGCTGGAACGCGGTCAGGCATCATTCATGGCGCTCTCTCGGCAGGATCTGCCGCTGCTCGATCCGGTGAAGCACCGGGTGTTCGAAGGCGTGCGGCGCGGTGCATACATCGTGGAGCAGGGCAGCGATACGCCGGATGTGCTGATTGTGGGCACGGGCGCGGAGCTCTGGCCTGCGATGCGGGCCGCGGAGCAACTGAAGAAAGATGGGATCACGGCGCGGGTGGTGTCGATGCCGAGCACGCATATCTTCGAGGAGCAGACGGAGAGCTACAAAGCTTCGGTCTTTCCGGATAACGTGCCGAAGCTTGCCATTGAGGCAGGCGCGACCCTGGGCTGGTGGAAATACGTGGGCAAGGACGGCGACGTGATCGGGCTGGACCGCTTTGGCGCATCGGCCCCCGGCGCGACGGCTCTGGAGAAGCTGGGATTCGGCACGGATAACGTGGTGGCGCGAGCGAAAGCGCTGGTGGAACGGGCGCGGGCGCAACGCAAGCCCGAGCCGGCTCTGGTGGGGAAATAGCGATGAAGCTGGCGATCGGAGCCGATCATGCGGGGTATCCGCTGAAGGAAGAAGTGCGCGGCTACCTGGAAAGGCTGGGGCACGAGGTCATCGACCTGGGCGCGTTCAGCACGGAACCTTCGGATTATCCCGACTTTGCGGAAGCGGTGGGGCGCGCGCTGATTGCAGGGCGAGCGGAACGCGGCATCCTGATTTGCGGCAGCGGCGTGGGGGTGTGCGTCGCGGCCAACAAGATGCCGGGCATTCGCGCCTGCATGTGCCACGACCACTACTCCGCGCATCAGGGCGTTGAACACGACAACATGAACGTGCTGGTGCTGGGGGCGCGCATCATCGGGCGAGAGCTGGCGTTCGATCTGATCCCGGCCTTTCTCGATGCGAAGTTCCAGTCGCAGGAAGAGCGTTTCGTGCGCAGGCTGAATAAAGTTTTGGCCATTGAGGCCCGTAATATGCCGGAAACGGCAAAGCCGTAGAATCGACGGGCGGGTTCCGAGGGTTGTTGACCGCCTGCGGTTCATCGTCATTCAGGCGCAGTCGTCGGGTGCAGCATCCGCAAGGCTTCCCTGCGGAATTCGTCAGGAGGAGATGCCATGAGCGGCATCAGCACCATCCTGTGGGACGTGGGCGGCGTGCTGCTCACCAACGGCTGGGATCTCCAGCAGCGGAGAGATGTGCTCAGCCGTTTTGGGGTCGATTCCGCGAAGTTCGAGCGCCGGCACGCCGAAGTGGATCAGGCCTGGGAGAAGGACGAGGTCACGGCGGACGAATACCTGCGCCGGGTGCTCTTCTATGAGCCGCGAACCTTCACTCCGGCGGAGTTCCTCGATGCGATCCGCAACGAGTCGAAAGTGCTGGCCGACAGCGCCATTGGAATCCTGAGCGAACTTTCGGCATCGGAACACTATGTGCTGGCGACGGTGAACAACGAATCGCGGGCATTGAATGAATTCCGCCTGGCGCGGTTCGAGCTGCTCGAACGCTTCGACGCGTTCTTCACCTCGTGCTATCTGGGACTGCGCAAGCCGGACCGGCGGATCTATCAGATTGCGCTCGATGTGCTGCAGCGCGATCCCGAGGAGACGGTGTTTGTCGACGATCGCGCGGAGAACGTGGAAGCGGCCGCGTTGCTGGGCATCCACGCAATTCGTTACACCGGATCGGCGAGCCTGGCAGAAGAGCTGGCGCGGCTGGGCGTTCGCGCCGGGCAGGCGGAGAACGAGCAGAGGGTTTTGCAACGGGCCTAGCAAGTTTCGGCAAAGAGTTTGGGATTCGCAGGAGGGGGAGAGTATGGAACTCGGGATCATTGGACTGGGCAGGATGGGCGGCAACATGTCTGAGCGCCTGCGCCTTGGCGGCCACAAGGTGGTCGGCTTCGATTTCAGCGCGGAAGCGGTCCAGAAGCTGACGGAAGCGGGATCGCTGGGTGTTTCGACGCACGAAGATTTGGTGAAGAATCTGGCCGCGCCGCGCGCGATCTGGCTGATGGTGCCGCAGGGCAAGCCGGTCGATGAGACGATCGCGAAGTTGAAGCCGCTGATGCAGAAGGGCGACACCTTCATCGACGGCGGCAACTCAAACTATCAGGACAGCCAGCGGCGCTATCACGAGCTGAAGGCGGAGGGGTTCAACTTCGTCGATGTGGGGACGTCGGGCGGAGTGTGGGGGCTGAAAGAGGGCTACAGCATGATGATCGGCGGCGAAGACGCCGCGGTCGAGCGGCTGTATCCCATCTTTGAGACGCTGGCTCCCGGCAAGGATCAAGGGTGGGGGCATGTAGGACCGGCGGGCGCGGGGCATTTCGTCAAGATGATTCACAACGGCATCGAGTACGGCATGATGCAGGCCTACGCCGAGGGCTTCTCGATCATGCAGAAGAAGTCGGAAATGAATCTGGATCTTGCGGAAATCGCGCAGATCTGGCGTTTCGGCAGCGTGGTGCGGTCGTGGCTGCTCGATTTGACGGCGGACGCGCTGGGGAAAAATCCGGAGTTGAAGGGTCTGGAGCCGTACGTCGAGGATTCGGGCGAGGGCCGCTGGACGGTGTTTGAGGCGATCAACCTCAACGTGGCCGCGCCGGTGATCACGGAATCGCTGCTGCGGCGCATTCGCAGCCGCGAGGAATACAACTTCACCGATCGCATGCTGGCGATTATGCGCAACGAGTTTGGCGGACACGCGGTGAAGACGGAGAAGGAAGCGGCAGCTTAAGGGCAGCTAAGAAGCTGCCAGCTAAATGCCTGTCAGTTAAGAAGCGGTCAGTTTCGAGCCGGTTAGCGCAAAGCCTTAGCTGAAAGGCAGCTGGCTTGAGACGCGGGCAACTCGTGGCGGGAGGGGGAGCATGGCAACGACGGAGATGAGGATTTCGCCGGAAGATGTGAAGCAGGCGTCTTCCAGGGTGCAGGAGCGCATCCCCGACCCGATTGCGATCGTGATTTTCGGCGCATCGGGGGACCTGACGAAACGCAAGCTGCTGCCGGCGTTGTTCCACCTGGAGCAGAGCGGGCTGTTGCCGGAGCAGGTACGCATTGTGGGCGTGGCGCGTCGCGGCCTCGGCAAGAAGTTTGCCGAGGACATGAAGGAGGGGATTGTCGATTTCGGCGGCGTGAAGGAGGGGGCGGACAAGCTGGACGAGTTCATCGGCAAGATCGACTATCACGCGATGGACTTCGACAGCGACGATGGCTACGAGAAGCTGAAGAAGCTGCTGGAAGACGGCGATCACGATCACGGCACGCGAGGCAACCGGCTGTTTTACCTGGCGACGGCGCCGGAGTATTTCGCGGATATCGTGCACCGGCTGGGCGCGCACCGGATGGCAAAGCCGGACGTGGGCACGGTGCGGATCATTATCGAGAAGCCGTTCGGACACGACCTGGAGAGCGCGAAAGAGCTGAACGACGACGTGAACACGGTGTTCAGCGAGAATCAGATCTTTCGCATCGATCATTATCTGGGCAAAGAGACGGTGCAGAACATTTTGGTGTTCCGCTTTGCCAACGGCATTTTCGAGCCGGTGTGGAACCGCAATTTTGTCGAACACGTGCAGATCACGGCGGCGGAGAGCATCGGCATCGAGGGCCGGGGGCCGTTTTACGAGAAGGCGGGAGCGCTGCGGGACGTGGTGCAGAACCACATGATGGAACTGCTGTCGTTCATCACCATGGAGCCGCCGGCCAATTTTGCCGCGGAGGCGGTCCGGCGGGAGCAGTTCAAGGTATGGACGTCGATCAAGCCGCTCAATATTTTCGACTGCGTGCGTGGCCAGTACGGGCCGGGGTTGGTGGACGGGCAAACAGTCAAGGGTTACCGAGAGGAAGACCGCGTCGATCCAGACTCACGCACCGAAACATATGCGGCGGTGCGGCTGGAGATCGAAAACTGGCGCTGGGCCGGCGTGCCGTTCTATTTGCGGGCAGGAAAACGGCTGGCGACACGGGCCACTGAGATCACGGTCCAGTTTAAGCAACCGCCGCTGTTACTTTTTGGCGCGGATGCGCAGGCCGGCTGCGCCGAGATTCAGCCGAACATCATCACCATGCGCATTCAGCCGGACGAAGGCATCTCGCTGCGCTTTGGCGCGAAGGTGCCGGGGCCGCAGATGGCGGTGTGTCCGGTGGTGATGGACTTCAGCTACGCGCAGGCGTTCGGCGCATCGTCGGCGAATGGATACGAGCGGCTGCTGCTCGACGCGATGCTGGGCGACGCCACGCTGTTTGCGCATCGCGACGGCGTGGAGGCGCTGTGGGCGCTGTACACGCCGGTGCTGGAGGCGTGGGCGAATAAGCATCCGCAGACCTTCCCGAATTACGCGGCCGGCACGTGGGGACCGCAATGCGGCGACGAACTGATTGGGCGCGACGGCTACACGTGGCACACCATCAGGATGCCGGCAGCGAAGAAGCCGGCGGAGTGAATCCCGGTGCGGGATTGCCGTAGAATGCTGCTTCGCACGCTCGGGGCAGCATTTCTCGTCTGAAGGAAAAATGCGAGTCCGAATTGGGGAACGATGGCCAGGCAGATTCACGTTGAGTATCGCGTTTTTGCGGAGCAGGAAGCGCTGTCGCGGGCGACCGCGCAGCATTTCGCCGATGGGATTCGGGCGGCGGCGGCAGCGCGCGGCTTTGCGCGCATTGCGATCTCGGGAGGAGGCAGCCCGAAGCCGGTTTTTTCGCTGCTGGCCGATCCGAACGAGCCGTATCGCGCGGCGATTCCATGGGACCGGCTCTGGATTTCCTGGGTAGACGAGCGCTGCGTGCCGCCGGCACACCCCGACAGCAATTTTGGCGCGGCGAAGGAACTGCTGCTGAGCAAAGTGCCGTTGCCCGCGGAGAATATCGTGCGCATTGAAGGCGAACTGGACCCGGAAGAGGCGGCGGCGCGGTACGAATCCGCGATTCGCGGGCAGTTTCGGCTGGAGGGAGCCGAGGTTCCGATCTTCGATCTGATGCAGCTGGGCATGGGCGACGACGGGCACACGGCGTCGTTGTTTCCGCACACCGAGGCGCTGGGGGAATTTGTGCGCATCGCGGTGGCAAATCATGTGCGGCAACAGAAGCAGAGCTGGCGGGTGACGCTCACGCGGCCGGTGATCAACGCGGCGCGCGACGTTTTCTTCCTGATCGACGGCACGAAGAAGGCCGATCCGGTGGGGCGCGTACTGAGGGGCGATTACGATCCGGAAACGCTGCCCTCGCAGCTGATCCAGCCTGAGAACGGGCGGCTGTTGTTCCTGCTGGACACGGCAGCGGCGGCGCATTTGCCGCCGCCCGGTGCATCGGGCACGGGGAGACTGGAGCTGACGCGATGATTCTCGCCGGGGACGTGGGTGGGACCAAAGTCCATCTTGCGCTGTATGGGTTCGATCGCGGGCAACTGGTGCATGTGCGCGACGAGCGCTTTCCGGCGCACGAGTATGCGGGGCTCGAGGAGATCGTTCGGCGCTTCCTGGGCGAGAGCGGCAATCCGGAAATCACGGCTGCGTGCTTCGGTGTGCCGGGGCCGGTGCGCGGCGGGCGGCTGCGCCTTACGAATCTGCCATGGGTGCTGGACAGCCGCGAGCTCTCGGCAAGCCTGAACATCGTGCACCTTTTTCTGATCAATGACCTCGAAGCCAATGGATACGGCATCCCCGAACTGACGGCGGAACAGATTCTCACGCTGAACGACGGCGATCCGGCGGCGGTGGGCAATCGCGCGCTGGTTTCGGCGGGAACGGGGCTCGGCGAGGGCGTGCTGGTGTGGAACGGCAAGACGCACGTGCCGATGGCGTCGGAAGGCGGACACTCCGATTTTGCCGCGCGCAATGCACTGGAAATTGAGCTGCTCCAGTACCTGACGAAGAAGCTGAACGGACGAGTCAGCTTCGAGCGCGTGGTCTCCGGGCAGGGCGTCACGAACATCTATAACTTCCTGCGCGACGAAAAGGGGATGGAAGAGCCGGAGTGGCTGAAGAAGCGCATGGAGAGCGAAGACCCGAACGCGGTGATTGGCGAGGCGGGCGAGCATGGTGCGAGCGAGCTTTGCGCAAAGACACTGGAGATGTTTGTGTCGGCGTACGGCGCCGAATCGGGCAACCTGGTGCTGAAGGTGCTGGCCACGGGCGGAATGTATGTGGGCGGAGGAATCGCGCCGAAGATCCCGAAGACCATGCGCGGCGGCGCATTCATGCAGGCGTTTACCGACAAGGGGCGGCTGAGCGAATTGCTGATCCACACGCCGGTGCGCATCATTCTGGAGAGCCGCGCCGCGCTGATGGGCGCAGCCGCGTTTGCCGAGGCGCGTGCCGCCGAGATCAGCGGGAAATCGGTGCGCGCGGCCTCGCGCTGACGAGCGGAGAAAACCTATCGAGATCACTCTGCTGGTTGTGCTGATTGCGTTCGTGGCTTCGCTCGTTCGCTCCACGTTCGGCTTCGGCGAGGCGATGGTCGCGGTTCCGTTGCTGGCCTTTTTCCTTCCCCTTACTGTCGCGACGCCAGTGGCGGTGCTGCTGTCGGTGACGGTTGCGCTCATTGTCGTGGTGCAGGATCACCAGCGTATCCATGTGAGGAGCGCGTTGTGGCTGCTGGCAGCGACCTTGCCGGGACTGGCGGTGGGGCTGCTGTTGCTGAAGGCCGACCATCAGGCATGGCTCAAGGGTGCGCTGGGAGCCATCATTCTCGGATTCTCGGTGGTGTCGCTGAGCGGGCGCATGTCCAGTCATCCGCGGTTCGAAGCGCGCGGCTGGCTGCTGGCGTTCGGCTTTTGCGCCGGTGTGCTCGGCGGAGCCTTCGGCATGAACGGCCCGGCGCTGGCGGTCTACGGCACGTTGCGGCGTTGGCCGCCGCAGGAGTTCCGCGCAACGCTGCAGGCCTACTTCCTGCCCGCCAGCCTGCTGGGCCTGTTCGGCTATGGGGCCGCGGGAATCTGGGCGCACGCGGTGACGCGCTATTACCTGATCTCGCTGCCGGTGGCTGTGCCTGCGGTGTTTCTGGGGCGCGCGATCAATCGGCGTCTGCGCGGCGATACCTTTCGAAAATACGTCTTTGCCGGGCTGGCGCTGATCGGGCTGCTGCTAATGGCGCGGTCGATGGTGAGGCTGTTTTGACGCGGGATCGAGCGGCAGTGCTATGGTTGGGATGTCCCTCGGATCTTCGCGCCGGGAACGCGGGCGTCTCCGGCGCACAGGATGAATTCTGTGCACGCAAAACGACTCCTCCCCGTCTTTCTTGTGGTCTGTGCGCTGTTTCTCATGCCGCGCCTGGCACTGGCGCATGCGCATCTTGAATCGAGCACGCCCGCGGCGAACGCGACGGTTCCCGCCGGCAATGTCGCCATTGAGCTGCGCTTCAACTCGCGCGTGGACGGTCAGCGCTCGACTCTGGGAATCGAGGTGGCTGGGGGCAGCGGACAGGCGAACCTCGTCCACGAGGCCCAGCGCAGCGCCAGCACGCTCAATGGCCACGCCAATCTGCGGCCTGGCAAATATGTAATCCACTGGCAGGCACTCGCCCCCGACGGCCACATCACGCGGGGCGAGATTCCGTTCACGGTGCAATAGGCCGCCTTGATCTGGTTCGTCCGCGATTTCGATCTGCTGGCCCTGCTGCTGCGCGCCATGTCGTTTGCGCTGGAGGCGGTCGCGTTCGGATCGATCTTTTTTTTGCTGTTCGCGGCGCGGCCTGCGGCCTTGGAAGCTGAGGCGCAGGCGCGGCTGCGGCGCACGGGATCGTGGTTTGCTCTCGCGCTGGCAGGCATCCAGATTCTGCTGATCGCGACGACTTCGGCGGAACTGATAGGCAGCGGGGGAATGACGCTGCACGATCTGACTTCGGCGACATACTTTGTTTCGGGAAGTATTTTTGCGGGAGCGGCCTTCGCGCTGTTTGTGCTGCTGCGGGCGAAGGCACGGTTGTGGCCAGCGATCATGGCCGCGATCGCCGCGCTCGGCGCTTCCGTCTCGCTCAGCCATGCCGCATCGCGCATGGATCACCGGCCGCTCTTGCTGGCGCTAACGGCGGGTCATCACTTAGGCATGGCGGCGTGGGTGGGGGCGATGCTGTTCCTGCTGCTGGCCCTGAAGCACGAGCCGGGGAGCGCGATTGCCGCGGGGCTGGCACGGCGTTTTTCCGCCATGGCGGTCGTCGGAGTGGTCGTGCTGGTGTTGGCGGGAGTGGGGCTGTCGTGGTTCTATGCGGGGTCGTGGCCGGCGCTGGTGGAGACGTCGTACGGGATATTGCTTTCGGCAAAAATTGTGCTGACTGCGGTGATGATCGCGCTGGGAGCAGCGAATTTTATCTCTCTGCGCAACCAGGAGGGGGTTCGCGAGCCGGTACTATGGCGGCTGCGGCGCTTCAGTGAGGTGGAACTGGGGCTGGGGTTCACGGTGATTCTGGCGGCGGCCTCGCTGACGGCTCAGTCGCCGGCGGTGGATGAGATGGCGCAGAACACGCTGACAGGGCCTGCTGCGGCGCAGCGGCTGGAGTGGCGGTGGCCAACGTTCCACACGCCGGCGTTTGCGCAGCTCGCGCCCCCGACGCCGCTGAGCGTGGCCGTGCCCGAAGCGACATTCACCGGCGGCAGCCCGAGCGACGCAAATGATCGGGCCTGGTCGGAGTACAACCACCACTGGGCGGGGCTGATTGTGTTTGCGGCAGGCGCGCTTGCTCTGTCTGCGCGATTGCCCGGACCGCGATGGATGCACGGAGTGGCGCGGCAGTGGCCGCTGCTGTTCCTGGGGCTGGCGGTGTTCATTCTGCTGCGCGCCGACCCGGAATGCTGGCCCCTGGGACCACGTCCGTTCTGGAAGAGCTTTACCGCGCCGGATGTGCTGGAGCATCGGGTGTTCGCGGCGCTGACCGCGGCGTTTGCCCTGTTTGAGTGGGGCGTGCGCACGGGCCGGCTGCGCTGGCGGAAGGCAAGATATGTGTTTCCGGCGATTTGCGCGGCAGGCGGCGCGTTGCTCCTCACCCACACGCATGCGCTGGGCGAAGGGACGGATGAAGTCTTCGCGGAACTGAGCCACACGCCGATGGCGGTGCTGGGGGCGGTGGCGGGATGGTCGCGATGGCTGGAATTGCGGCTCGGCGCGCGTTCAGACGATGGGAATGTGTCGCGCGCACGGCGAATGGCCGCGTGGCTGTGGCCCCTGTGCCTGATGCTGGTCGGACTGCTGCTGCTCAATTATCGCGAGTCGTAAATGGAACCGGAAGCAGGTTCGGTGCGTTATCTTAGGTAGTTCTCCACTTCCGCATTGAGGTAATCCATGACTCTTTCGCAGTTTCGTTCGGCTGTCGTCTGCTTTGCGCTCGTTTTGGCGGCCACGACTTACGGCCAGCGCCTGCCCGGCAATGTCATTCCGCAACACTACACGCTGACGCTGACGCCCAATCTGCAGGCGGCGGGCTTTGTGGGCGATGAGACGATCGACGTGCAGGTGCAGCAACCGGCGGATACGATCACGCTCAACGCTGCGGAGATCACATTTGGGACGGTGACGGCAACATTTGCGGGGCGGGAGCTGCAGGCGACGGTCACGACCGATGCGGACAAGCAGCAGGCGACGTTCAGCTTTGGGAGGACCATCCCGGCCGGGCCGGTGTCGCTGCACATTCTGTATCACGGCATTCTGAACAACGAGCTGCGCGGCTTTTATCTTTCCAAAACGCCGCAACGTAACTATGCGGTGACACAATTCGAGCCCACGGATGCGCGCCGCGCGTTTCCGAGCTTCGACGAGCCCGCATTCAAGGCGACGTTCGACGTGACCCTGGTAGTGGATAGCGGCGATACGGCGATTTCGAACACCAACATTGTCAGCGATTCGCCGGGCCCGGAAGACGGAAAGCATACCATTCATTTCAAGACCACGCCGAAGATGTCGACCTATCTGGTGGCCTTTTTGGTCGGCGATTTCCAGTGCATCAAGGGGCAAAGCGACGGCACGCCGATTCGCGTATGCGGACCGCCGGAGGAGATGCAGTACGGAAAATTCGCTCTGTCGGCGGCCGAGTTCGTGCTGCACTACTACAACAGCTATTTCGGCATTCGCTATCCGATGCCGAAGCTGGACCTGATCGGGATCCCGGACTTCGAAGCTGGGGCGATGGAAAACTTCGGCGCGATCACCTATCGCGAGACAGACCTGTACATCGACGACGCGAACGCCACCATCGATGAGAAGAAGAACGTGGCCGAAGTGGTGGCGCACGAGATGGCGCACCAGTGGTTCGGCGATATGGTGACGATGAACTGGTGGGACAACATCTGGCTGAACGAGGGCTTCGCGACCTGGATGGAAAACAAGCCGGTGGCGGCGTGGCACCCGGAGTGGCATATTCCGCAGGACGTGGCGGCAGGGCTGAACGGGACGCTCAACTACGATTCGCAGAAAATTACGCGAGCCATTCGGGCCAGGGCGGACACGCCGGATGAGATCAACCAGATGTTCGACGGGATCAGCTATGGCAAAGCGGCCGCGGTGCTGCTGATGACCGAGCAATATGAGGGGCCGGAGGCGTTCCGGAAGGGAGTGCACGCGTACCTCACGGCGCATATGTTCGGCAACGCGACGGCTGAGGACTTCTGGAATGCACAGGCGGCGGCAAGCCACCAGCCGGTGGACAAGATTCTCTCCAGCTATGTGACCGAGCCGGGCGTGCCGGCGCTGACCTTCTCCGCGCCGGCGAACGGGATGGTGCAGGTGAGCCAGACGCGTTTCTATCTGAATCCGGAAGTGAAGCCGGAAGGCCAGCAGACGTGGACGATTCCGGTGTGCTTTGCAGGCACCGGGACGCAGGCGAAGTGCGATCTTCTGGATTCGGCCCAGGCATCGCTGAAGGTGCCGGCTTCTTCCGTGTTTTATCCCGATGCCGGCGGACGCGGTTATTACCGCTTTGGGCTGCCCGACGCCGTCTACAACCAGGTGCTGGCGGACGTGAACACGAGCCTGACGCCCGAAGAGCGCATCAGCCTGCTGGGCGACGCATGGGCGGGCGTGCGCTCGAACCACGATTCGGTGGGGACGTATTTGAAACTGGCGGCTGCGGTGAAAGACGATACCAGCCCCGCGGTCATCGAGGCGGCGGTGAGCCCGATTGGGACGATTGAGGATCGGATTGCGAGCACGCCCCAGGAGCACGCGGCGCTGGCCAGCTGGGTGGTCACAACATTCAAGCCGGCTTATGAACGGCTGGGTGCGCCGGCGGCCGCCGATACGCCGGACAGGAAGCAGCTGCGATCCCTGCTCTTCGGCATGCTGGGATCGGTGGGGCACGACGCCGACGTGATCGCGGCAGCCAGGAAGATTTCGGAGGCATACCTGACGAATCCGGCTTCAGTGGATCCGAACCTCGCTCGGACGGCTGCGGCGATCGCTGCGCAGAATGGCGATGCCGCATTCTTCGATCAGTTGCAGCAGCTGTATGAGACGGCGAACAACCCGCAGATCCAGGAATACGCGCTGCGGTTGCTCGCGATCTTCCGGAACCCGGATCTGCAAAAGCGTTCGCTGGAGTTTGCCGTGTCTGGCAAGGTGCGGAATCAGGACGCGATCTTCGAATTGCTGATCCCGATGCAGCAGCCGGAAACCCGCGACGTTGCGTGGGATTTCATCCGCAACAACTGGGACAAGGTGCAGACGCAGATCACGACGGCGATGGGCGGGTATCTGGTGCAGGGGGCGTCGGCTTTCTGCAGCGAGGAGAAGAAGCAGGAGGCGGTCGAATTCTTCACGTCGCACAAAGTGGCGGCGTCGGGCCAGTCGTTGCAGCGGGCGAAGGACGCAATCGACGGCTGCATCGAGCTGCGCACGGATCAGGGGCCAAAGCTGGAGCAGTGGATGCAGGGGCAGTGAGAACGCAGCGAAGAACCGGGCAGCGAAAAAGCTCTCAGCGATAAGGCGGTCAGCGAAAAACCTGTCGGCGGAAATGCGGCCGGGCATGGGACGGCCAGGGCACCGCAGGGAGCGGCGCCTTCTTCCGGGCGGGCGCGACCGAGAAACGAACCTGGTTGGGTACTGATTCGAGGGGGCCGCTGCTTCGATAATGGGTAGCGTGAAGGGTGCTTCCGAAACGGGGACTTCAGAAGCTGGGACTTCCTGCCTGCTGCGGGAGTATCTCGCGTATCTGCGCGTGGAGAAGGGGCTGCGTCCGCTCTCCTGCGAGGCGTATGAGCGGGATCTGCTCCAGTTCAGCGAATTCCTGGAGGAGCAGGCGGCGACGCTGCCGAACGCGACCCAGGCACAGGTGGCGGGGTTTCTGGAACATTTGGCGAAGCATGGGGTGGAATCGCGCTCGGCGGCGCGGAAGCTTTCGTGCCTGCGCGGCTTCTTTCGCTGGCTGCTGCTCGACCAGCGCATCCGGCGGGATCCCACGCTGAATATGGAGTCGCCGGCGACGTGCAAGGTGCTACCGAAGTCGCTCGCGGTATCGGAAGTGGACGCGATGCTCGAGGGCGCGGCGACGGCGGCCGGGAATCCGCAGGCGGATGCGATCGCTCTGCGGGATCGCGCGATTCTGGAGCTGCTGTATGCGGCGGGGTTGCGTGTTTCCGAGCTGACCGGGCTCAACGTGGCCGATGTGTCGCTCGAAGCCGGCCGGGCGCTGGTGCGCGGCAAGGGCGACAAGGAGCGGCTCGTGCCGCTGGGGCGCACGGCGGTCGAGGCGATCGAACAGTATCTCAAGCACGGGCGTTCTGCGCTGGCGAATCGAGCTTCGCCGCGGCTGTTCGTGTCGGCGCGCGGGGGCTCGGTCAGCCGCGGTTGGGTGTGGCATCTGGTGAAGCAGAGCGACCACGCGGCGAGTCCGCACATGCTGCGGCACAGCTGCGCGACGCACATGGTGGAGCGGGGCGCGGACCTGCGGACGGTGCAGACGCTGCTGGGGCACGCGGACATTGCGACGACGCAGGTGTACACGCACCTGGCGCTGGGACGGCTGAAGGCGGTGCATCGGATGCATCATCCGCGGGCGAAGAAGACGAGCGGTGAAACGGTCAGCTAAAAAGCGTTCAGCGGAGAAGCGGTTAGCGATCTGCGGTTGGCAAAAAACGAATAGCAAATGACTGTTAGCGAAGCGCCATTCGCAAGAGACGGTTTGCGGCGAGCATGAGCGAGAAATCCAAACCCGAGGTCGTGCGGCGCGTGGAGGAGTTCCTCGCGATGCTGGCGCACGAGCGGAACGGCAGTCCGCATACCGTGCGGGCTTACAAGCGCGAGCTCGAGGGATTTGCGGGTTTCGTGGTGGGCCGGTTCGGCGCGAAGTTTGCGCCAGCGAAGATCGAGCATCAGCATATTCGCGCTTATCTTGGGGAAATCTATGCGCGCGGGCTTTCGAAGGCATCGGTAGCGCGGGCGCTGGCCGCGATTCGCTCGTGGTTCAAGTGGCTGGCGCGCCAGGGGTTGGTGGAGCAGAGCCCGGCGGCGCTGGTGGCGACGCCGAAGCTGCCGAAGCATTTGCCCCGGGTGCCGACGATCGAGGAGATGAACCGCGTAGTGGAGAGCGCGGACGATGAAGGCGCGGCATGGCCGGAGCGGGATAAGGTCATCTTCGAACTGCTTTACGGATGCGGGATTCGCAATGCGGAGCTGGTAGGCATCGATCTGCAGGACATTCACTGGGCGAACGAGGCGATTCTGGTGCGCGGCAAGGGGCGTAAGGAGCGGTACGTGCCGCTGGGCGATGCGGCCGCGCAGGCGCTGCGGGCCTATCTGCCGGTCCGCGCGGAGAAACTGGCAGCGGCAAACGGCGGGCTGGGCAAGCAGGCGGAAGCGCTGCTGCTCAACATGCGGCTGCGCGGGAGCGGGCGGCTGACGACCCGCAGCGTGGGGCGCATTGTGAAGGGGATCGCGCTGGCGCAGGGGTTGCCGGCCGATGTGCATCCGCATACGCTGCGGCACGCCTTTGGTACGCACATGCTGGAGGAGGGCGCGGACCTGCGCGCGATCCAGGAACTGCTGGGGCACGAGCGGCTCTCGACGACGCAGCGCTATACGCAGCTGACGGTGGGGCAAGTAGCCGAGGTGTACGACCGGACCCATCCGCGGGCGAAGTGAGGCCATCGGCCGCGGATGAAGCGGTCAGAGGTGAAACGGCCAGTCGGAGACGCTTGGCCAGTGCGCTTATGAAGCGCCAGGCGAAAAGCGAAATGGGCGAAAGTCCGGCGAATCGACGCGCGCGAACGAACCCGGTGCGATTCGGCGTGCATCCCATCACCGTCATGGCTTCGACAGTCTGGAAGGGTTACATTTCGTTTGGGTTGATCTCGGTGCCGATCCGGCTGTATGTGGCGGCGCGCGAACATCACATCAGCTTCAACCAGCTCCACTCTGTCTGCGGAACGCGGATTCGCCAGCAACTGTACTGCCCGCATTGCGAGCGAGTGGTGGAGCGCAACGAGATCGTCAAAGGGTATCCAGTCGATAAAGAGCACTACGTGCAGGTGACGAACGAGGAGCTGAAGGGGCTGGAAGCGCAGTCATCGGAGACGATGGAGATCGTGCAGTTCGTCAAGCTGCCCGAGATCGATCCGCTGTACTACCAGACGTCATACTTCAGCGTGGCAGAGGAGCCGGGGCGGCGCGCCTATTCTCTTATCCGCAAGGGCATGGAGGACCTGAACATCGGCGCGATCGCCAGGATCACGCTGCACCAGCGGGAGCAGATTGTGATGATCCGGCCGTTTGAGGACGGGCTGGTGCTCCACACGCTCTATTACCCCGAGGAGATTCGCGCGGTCGCGGAGTTTGAGAACCAGCCGGAAGTGGATGTGCAGAAGGCGGAAGTGGACTTGGCCGAGCAGTTCATGAAGCAGCTGACGGCGAAATTCGATCCGGACAAGTTCAAGGACGAATACGAAGGGCGCGTGGAGCAGCTGATCGAGAGCAAGCAGGGCGAAGCGCCGGCGCCGGCGAAACAGCCGAAGCGCAAGATGGCTCCGGTGATCGATCTGATGGAAGCGCTGAAGAAGAGCATGGCGCAGCAGGGCGGGGCGGAAAAGCCAGCAGCTGCGCGGGCAGACGCGGGTCCGGGCAAGAAGCCGCCGCAGCGCGCAACGGCGGCGGCGCAGAGGCGCAAAAAAGCGAGCTAGAGCCTCACTGTCCTGGCCGGCGGCGGGACTCTCGCCCCCGCCAAACCCCTGGCTATCAGGAAACGTTCGGATTTGCCTGAGCGAGTGCCTGCTTCAGCGTTGATGCGACTGGCGCGGCGCTGCGGCCGCGGATCAGGACCGTTTTGTTTCGGGCGTGCTGACCGGCGGTGATTTCGATATCGGAGCGGCGCACGCCGAGCAAATCCGACAGAAATTCAATGAGGGCGGCGTTGGCGCGGCCTTCGATGGGCGGGGCGTGCAGCGCGATTCTGAGGGCTGCGCCGGAGCCTTCGCCGATGGCTCCCAGGACGGCGGTGCGGCTGGCGCGCGGCGTCACCCGTACGAGGAAGCGAGCGCCCTCCGGCGAATCGCGCACCGGCAACATCACGGCCCGGGCTGCCGAGGCTGCGGTTTGGGGCGCGGACCGAAGAGCGCGGTCCCGATGCGCACGAGTGTCGAGCCTTCTTCGATACCGATCTCGAAGTCTCCGGACATGCCCATGGAAAGCTCGCGGAAATCGAGCCTCGGATGGCCGGAGGCGAGGCGATCGCGCAACTCGCGCAGGCGACGGAAACAGGCTCGCGCCGAGTCGGGGTTGTCGTCGAAGGGCGCGATGGTCATGAGGCCGCGCATCGTTAGGTTGTGCAGATCGGGCAGGCGCTCGAGCAGCGAGAGCAACTCCGGGCTGCTGGGATCGAAGCCCTCCTTGGTGGGCTCGTCGCTCAACTTGATTTCCAGCAGGATGGGCAGGCGTTTGGAGAGCTTCGCGGCGGCTTCGTTCAGGCGCTCGGCAATGCGGAGCGAGTCGACGCTGTCGACGCCCTGGAAGATTTCGGCAGCTCGGGCGGATTTGTTTGACTGCAGGTGGCCGATCAGGTGGACTTCCGCGCCAGCGACTTGTAGCTCGGCGAGCCGGGCGCGCTTGGCGTCGAATTCCTGGACGCGGTTTTCGCCGAAGAGCCCGACGCCGGCGGCCGCGGCCTCCCCCAGAGCCTCAGCGGGATGGACTTTCGAGACTGCCATAAGGCGGACGTCATCGCGGCTGCGGCCGGCGCGACGGCATGCGGCGGCGATTCGGTCTTCCACAGCAGCGAGGCGCTCGGCGAAAGCGGGGCTGGAGTCTTCGGCGGCCAAATCTTTGCTCACGCAGACCATGTTACAAAGAGCGCGGCAGCGGGATGAATGTGACTGCGGTAACATGGCGTGCCGGAAAATTGATTCGGAATCAACCTCCGGAAGACGTCTGCGCATCCCATGCGGCCAGACGATGGGTTTCAGGCTTCTCACATTTCCGGTTGATGCAGGCTCCCGCTCGGTGGTCCTCGTCCACGGCAGGGTGCATGGCATGGGCCGCGAGGCCGCGTGTGAGATGGTGGCGCTCAAAGAGACCGATCCAGAGACGCACCGAGCTGCGTACTCGCGCTGCAGCGTGATCAGCACCGCGATCGATCTGCCCGATGGGGATTACACCGTCACGTTTCGCGAGGGCAGGGCCGCGGTGCGGCGCGAGGGTGGATTGTGGCTGGCGGATGGCGTCTGGCTGGAAAAGGCCGCCCGAGCGCAAACCCGATAACTCGGGCGGAAGCCGGTTCTCAGCGTCGAATCCTCTTTGCGTTCCGACGCTTCGGGTGAGGGTCCGGCGCTCGATCAGCCCAGCGGCATCTGCCTGTTAGGCTGAAGAGAGGCCATTTTCGGCTCTGGAATTCAATGTTTAGGTGAACATGACGCCGATTCAAACCACCCCCGCCGTTCGCTTCACGCATGAGGAATTCCGGCGCACTGCGCTGTCGCCCGCTCCGCAGATCGCGGTGTTCGACTGCGACGGGACGCTGTGGAATGGGGACGCGGGCATCGGGTTCATGAACTGGTCGATCGCGACGGGGCTGCTCTCGCGCGAGACGGCGGCCTGGGTTGACGAACGGCATCGGCTCTACCGCGAAGGCCAGGTCTCTGAAGTGGCCATTTGCGGCGAGATGGTGCAGGTCTACGCGGGACTGCTCGACACGGAGTTGCGCGAGGCGGCGGCCAGCTACTTCGCCGCGGAAGTGCAGTCGCAGATCTTTCCGGAGATGCAGGCGCTCGTTGCGGATTTGCGCGCGGCAGGGACGGAAATCTGGGCGGTGAGCTCGACGAATGACTGGGTCGTGGAAGAGGGTGTTCGCCGGTTTGCAATTGAGCCGCAGCGGGTGCGCGCTGCCTGCGTGCGCATCGAGAATGGGCGAATCACGGACGATCTGGTCGAGGTTCCCACCGATGAAGGCAAAGCCGAGGTGCTGCGGAAGATCGGGATTCCCGCGCCGGATTCGGTGTTCGGGAATTCGATCCACGACGCGGCGATGCTGGAGATCGCGCAGCGGCCGTTCCCGGTGAATCCCACGCCCGAACTGACGGAACTGGCGGGACAGCACGGCTGGGCGGTGTTTTATCCCGCAGCGGTTCTCGCCGAGCGGAACAAATAAGACGGTGAAGATCGCATCGCTGCAGCCGAGTGTGAGCATCATTCTCGATCGGCTCGGCCGTCTCGATACGCTGATGGCCTGCACGCGGTACTGTGTGGCGGCAGTCCCGGCGCTGCGCCATCGGTCAGTGACGGTGGTGCGTGATTGCTGGTCCACAACCGCCGAGGAATTGCTGGCGGCGCGGCCCGACCTGGTAATCGCATCGGTGCCCTACCGGAACGAATCGCTGGCGGCAATTCTGAAAGCCGGTTGCCCAGTGCTGGCGCTGGCGCCGCACTCGCTTGCCGATATCGAGCAGGACATTCGGCTGATTGCAGCCGTTGCCGGAGCGGACCCGGAGGCGCTGATCGCGGGGATGCGCGCGGGGATCGAGGATATCCGTCGGCGAGCGGCAACCTTTCCGGAAAAGCTGCTGGTCTATTGCGAGGAGTGGGGAAAGCCGATGATCCACTCGCAGGGGTGGGTAAAGGAATTGGTGGAAGCCGCCGGTGGTGTATTTCTGGGCGAGCCGGGCAAGGCGACGACGGCGGAGGCTGTAGCGGCAGCGAATCCCGAGGTGGTGATTGCGGCGTGGTGCGGCACCGGGGACCGGGTGCCCCTGGAAAAGGTGGCTGCGCGACCGGGTTGGAACCGCATGCGTGCGGTGCGGGACGGGCGCTTGTATTGCATCGCCGACGAGTTGCTGAACACACCGGCGCCGACGCTGGTAAACGGGCTGCGCGCGATCGCGGCAACGCTCCATGGTGACGCTTTCGGTCCGCCGGAAGGCCTGCGGCGCATCTCGCCCGGAATAGGAATCGAACCGGCGCTCCCGTGCGTCTAAACTACAGGTGAATATGGGGGATGCAGAACACAACGGGCACGGCAAGACGCTTCGCTTCGTGGCGGCGGCGCTGATTCTGCGCGGTGACGAGGTGGTCATCTGCCAGCGCAAAGCCGGATCGCCCATGGGACTGAAGTGGGAGTTTCCTGGGGGAAAGATTGAGGCGGGCGAGTCGGCCGAGCAGGCGCTGCGGCGCGAATTGAATGAAGAACTCGGGATTGAGGCGACCATTGGCGCTCGGATTGCGCATGTGCGACACAACTACCGCAGCGGGGGCGCCGTGGATCTGGAGTTCTTCGCGGTGCACAGCTTTGAGGGCGAGTTGACGAATCACATTTTCGAGGATGTGCGCTGGATTCCCCTGAAGGACCTCCCCAGCTATGACTTTCTTGCGGCCGACCGCGACCTGGTGCGGGATCTGGCGGCAGGCAAGCTGCTGTAAACAGTGGGTAGGGTGTAGCGTCCAGCGTGTAGCAGTTCGCAGGTAGCCCGGCTTCAGACCAATCAACGGTCAGGATCCGGCGGAACCGTCCAGTATCGGCATTCCTGCAGCTGAATCACTCGTATCCCCACTCATTGATGAAATGGAAGCCGCGGTCGAGCAGGAAGTAGTGCGCGGGTATGGGCGTGCGCGTGAAGAAAACCACCTGCGGCGTGAAGGACAGAGCCGGTTTGGCCGGCGTCTTGCCACCCGGCTTCGGAGCTTCTGACGGGATGGTGGTGAGGATCACTTGGTCGGCGTCGGGCATGTGCCAGGCGTACTTTGTTTCGCCTCCGCCGTACGCGCAAATCGCGAGCAGATGCTTGTCTGCTTCCAGGTGAAGGCTGGTGCGCCAGAGTTGTCCATCCGCAGCTCGCCGCATGCCGTGGGCGACGGTGTCGATGCAGAAGTCGGTGGCAGGGACGCCGTCGCCGGTGATGAAGGCTCCGGTGGCGGGGTGGGCTGCATCGAGATGCCAGGCGCCGAGCAGGGGCGACAATGTGCGTTTCGCGATCACGTTCTGCCGCCAGGCCTGGCTGTAGTTCCAGGGAATGAGGAGGGGGAAGGCGAGCGTGAAGGCCGCCTCCATGACGCGAAGCGTGATGCGCGCCCATCGGCGGGAAAGGGACGGAGCCCACGTGGAGCGGGTGGCGGCCGGCCGGTGCAGCCAGAAGAAATCGAAGAGGGCGCGCACGTCGGGGACGGCGAGAAAAAGACACGCGAGGAGCCTATTGGCCGCGAACAGCTTGACCGGGACGTCGAAGAAGAAGTTGAAGAGGACCACGTTGGCAATCACGAACGCGGAAACAAGAGCGCCGAGAAGTGCGGTGCGGCGGAAAAGGATGAGGACACCGCCGATAACTTCAGCCAACCCGCAGATGATTTCGTACAGCGGATGCAGCCCGATGGCAGCCCACAGCATGGTCATGGGCGCCATGCCGCCGACCGGCTCGTTGAGAATGCCGAGGGAGAGAGGCGGCATCTGCATCGGGAAGACTTTGGCGAACCCGTAGGTCAGCATGTACATGCCGCAGGTGAGGCGGAGCAGGAAACGCAGCCATGCGTGGAGGGCGGTGTACTCCTTGCGGCGGTTGCCGCGCAGGGCCGCGGCGAGGGTCCACAGCAGGCCGCCTGCGACGGCGAAGGCCAGATACATGCCGTTCATGATCCAGTCCTGCGCTGTGTCGCCGGAGCCGGTTTGGTGCCGCGATGCAGCGAGGCCACCGAGGTGGAAGAGATGGACGGCGATCCACGGGGTGAGCTGGTTGGGCGTCCACATCAGCGCGTTGTAGACCCATCCGCCAAGGACAGGGAAGACGCCGAAGATGGTCCCGTTGCCGCCGAGGAGAGCAAAGGTGAGGAACCAGAGGAAGGCGATGCGGAAGGCGACGCGGATGAGCGGCGACCAGGCCGGCGAAGCCGCGGGCGCATCGGCTGCGGCAGGGGCAGGGGGAGAAGGGGCGGCTACGACGGCTTCAGGGCGCACGGGTTTTTCGCTGAATGAGAAATGCTCCCGTTCTGGTGGAGCGCGTGGCCGGGGTCAACTGAATCGTAAAGGAAGCTGGCGAGCCTCAGTGGTGGCCGGGCCACCACTGCTGCACCATGAGAACAATGGAGAGGATGCTGACGATGATGGCGGTAATCCACGCGGCGGCGTTGAACCAGTGGGAATTGACATGCTCGCCCATGAGGTCTTTGCGATTGATGAGGAGCAGCATGAGCACAATGACCACCGGCAGCAGGATGCCGTTGAACGTCTGCGACTCGATATACCACTGCATGAGCCGCGCGTTGGGGATGAGCATGACGGCCGCGCCACCGCCGGCGATGAGCGCCGTATAGAGGCCGTAGAAAGAAGGCGCCTCGCGGAAGCGCTTGTCGACGCCGGATTCGACGCCAAGACCTTCGCAGACGACGTAGGCGGTGGAGATTGGCAGAACGCTGGCCGCGAAGAAGCCGGCGTTGAAGAGGCCAAACGCGAAGAGGATGAACGCGTACTGGCCGGCGAGCGGCTTCATGGCCTCCGCGGCGAACGAGGCGTCCTGAATCGAGGTGATGCCGTGCACCCACAGCGTGGCGGCGCAGGCCACGATGATGAACCACGCCACCACGTCGGTGAAGATGGAGCCGACGATGACGTCGAGGCGCGAGGCGGCGTAGCTTTGCGGTGTCACGCCCTTTTCCACGATGGAGGACTGCAGGTAGAACTGCATCCACGGCGCGATGGTGGTGCCGATGACGGCGACGACGGCGAAGACGTAGTCCTTGTCGGCCACCACGGACATCGGCGGCAACTTAACGGTGGCGGCGAGCGCCTGATGCCAGCCGGGATGTGCCAGCACGCCCGCGATGATGTAGCTGAAGTAGATCATCGAGGCGATGAGAAAAACCTTCTCGACGCTCTTGTAATCGCCGCGCACGGCGAGCAGCCAGACCAGGACGCTGCAGATGGGGATGGAAATGAACTTTGAGACGTGAAAGAGTTGCAGGCTGCCGGCGATGCCGGAGAACTCGCCGATGATATTGCCGAAGTTCACCAGCACCAGCAGGAACATGATGATGACGGTGACGCGGAGGCCGAATTCCTCGCGGATGAGATCGCTGAGGCCCTTGCCGGTGACCGCGCCCATGCGCGCGCACATTTCCTGCACAACGATGAGCGCCAGGGTGACAGGAATCATGGTCCAGAGGAGCGCGTAGCCGAACTGCGCGCCCGCCTGGGAGTAGGTGAAGATGCCGTTGGGGTCGTTGTCGACATTGGCGGTGATGAACCCGGGGCCGAGCACTGCGAGGAAGAGCAGAATCCGGGTTCTCCAGCGTTTCAGCATGTCGAAACAAGTCCAAAATTGCGGGTTGCCGAGCCGCGGCCCGGTGATTGGAGGAGAGCAGCGAAGACCCAGTGTAGGCGAGAACGCGAGGTTTCGTCCCATGCCGCGCGACCTATTTGTCGCGGAGGAAGCGAACCCGTGAAGGGGCCGCTTTCTGTAGACTGAAAACCAGCATGATGCAATGTCGCTTGCCCCAGCCGGGGCCGCTTGTGAGCGTTTTGAGGGTGGCTGTTTTTGCCGGCCTGACAGCTTCTATTGCCGGATCGCTCGGCGCCATGGCCCACGCCCAGGGCACGCGGCTTTGGAGCGAATCGCGCTTCGAGGATTTTGAGCGCGGCACGCCCAACGGCGTCGCGATTACCAGCGACGGTCATCTGGTGCCCGGTCCGGAGAGCCAGCAGATCCTGAGCACGCCGTCGACCTACGTATGGGCGGTCGCGACGGATCGCGAGGGCGATGTTTACCTGGCGACGGGAACCCCGGCGACGGTGATGCGCGTGACGCCGGACGGCAAATCGACAACGCTCTTCACCAGTCACGACATGAGCGTACAGACCGTGCGCGTGGGCCCGGACGGCGCGGTGTATGCGGCGACGCTGCCATCGGGCAAGGTGTACAAGCTCGATCCGCATGCGGAGAACAAGACCGACGACAGCGCGACGGTGGTGTTCGATCCTGGCGCAACGGCGGAGAAGCCGAAGTACGTGTGGGACCTTGCATTCGACGCGAAGGGCCAGCTCTATGTGGCGACGGGTGCGCCGGCCGCGATTTACCGCGTAGCCGGCGGCAAGCCGGCGACGTTCTTTAAGAGCGACGAAGAGCACATCCGCTCGCTCGCCTTTGACAAGCAGGGGAATTTGATCGCGGGGTCTGACGGGACCGGGCTGGTGTACCGCATCGATCCTGCGGGCAAGGCGTATGTGCTGTACGACGCGCCGAAGAAAGAGATCACGTCGGTGGTGGTGGCTCCGGATGGCACCATCTATGCCGCGGGCGTGGGCGAAAAGGGAAGGAACAATCTGCCGCCGTTGACCGTGACGGGACAACAAACCGTCACAGCGACAATTACGATTGTCGCGCCGGGATCGGTGCAGGCGTTTAGCGGGAACACGCTCATCCCGGAAGGGTCGGAGGTGTACGAGATTCCGCGCGGCAGCGGACCGCCGCAAAAGATTTGGGCGGGGCACGACGATATCGTGTACGCACTGGCCTGGACGCCCGAGGGCGTGCTGGCGTCGACCGGCAATCGCGGGCGGATTTACCGGATCCATGACGACGGAACCTATGCCGACATCGCGCACCTGGAAGCGTCGCAGGTGACAGGATTCGCCGACTCGGCGCGGGGCTTGTATGTGGGGACGGCCAACTCCGGCAAGCTCTACCGGCTGAGCCATGGCGAAGCGCCGGAGGGGACCTACACGAGCGAGGTCTTCGACGCCGGCTTGTTCGCACAGTGGGGACGCGCGGAAGTGGAAGCGGGCGCAGGGACCCAGGGTTTCCAGATGTTCGCTCGAGCGGGGAACATTGAGAATCCTGAGCGCGCGTGGGGCGAGTGGAAGACGTTTACGCCGAACAGCGGTTCCGTGGGAGCAGGGTCATCGCGCTTCCTGCAATGGAAAGTCGTGGAGCATCCGGGCAGCGTTGTAGGGGCGGTGGGCGTGAACTATTTGCCGGTGAATGTGCCCCCGGTGGTCGACGAAATTGTCGTCGCTCCGGGCGCGCGGGCGATGACTTCGGCGCCGGCGCCGGGGCAGCCGCAGCAAGTCACGATTAACTTTCCCTCGCAGCAGAACAACGGGATCACTTTCGTGCAGCCGGAGCCAGGCAAGGAGCCGCTGGCGGCGGTGAAGGAGCGGACCGCGGTGACGGTTCGCTGGGCTGCGCACGACGACAACGGCGATGACCTGATGTTTTCGGTGTTCTACCGCGGGGAGGGCGAGCACAACTGGCAGTTGTTGCACAATCACATCCCCGACCGCTTCTATTCGTTTGATTCGACCGAACTCCCCGACGGGCATTACCGGGTCAAGGTGGTGGCGAGCGATGCGCCGTCGCACAATCCCGGCGAAGGGCTCACCGGCGATAAGGTCAGCGACGATTTTGTGATCGACACCACGCCGCCAGTGGTGACGGGACTCGAGGCGCATCTGGAGAACGGCACGATCCACACGTCGCTGACGGCGACGGATGCGATTTCCCCTGTCGCGCGCGCGGAATATTCCATCGATGCGGGCCGCTGGCAATACATCGAGCCGGTGGGCAAGATCGCTGATTCGCTGACGGAGCGATTCGACTTCAGCGCGCCGCTGCCGCAGCCGCGGCCGGGCGCTGAAGCTCCGGTTGATCCGCATGAGCACGTGATCGCCATCCGCGTCTTCGATCGCGACGAGAACGCGGTGACGGTGAAAGCGGTGGTGCGTTGAAGACAGCTAAGAAGCGGTCGGCGGAGAAATGGTCATCTAAAGACCGGCCAGCAAAAACCCGGTCAGCTGCAATCGCAAGCCTGACGATCTGGTTAGCGGGGTGGCTATCCGGGGGAAAGAACCAGTGATCCGCGCCTCCTGGAATCATGCGATTTGAACTGTTTGTTGCGGCGCGGTACCTGCGGGCGAAGCGCCGCCAGGCCGTTATCGGCCTGATCACATGGATTTCGATTGCCGGCGTAGCGGTGGGCGTGGCGTCGCTGATCCTTGCACTGGCCATTACCAACGGCACGCGGCGCGACCTCCAGGATCGGCTGCTCAGCTCCACGGCGCACGTCGATTTGATGCGGACGATGAGCGACGGCATGCGTGACTGGCGTCCGCTGCTGGCGCGGCTGGAGAAGCTGCCGCATGTCACGGCGGCAGCTCCCGGGCTCTACGAGCCGGTGCTCATCTCGCGTGGCGCGCGGGCGAATGGCTCGATTCTCAAGGGGATCCTTCCCGCGGATGAGCGCCGGGTCTCCGACATCCTTGCGAACGTGGTGGCGGGCAGCGCCGCGCCGCTCAGCCATCCGGCGAATCTGCAAAATGAATCAGGAGAAGCGACGCCGCCGATTGTCATCGGCAGCGACCTGGCGGACTCGATCGGCGCGAAGGCGGGCGACACGGTCCTGGTCACCAGTCCCCAGGGCGATCTCACGCCCTTCGGATTGAAGCCGAAATATCAGCGCTTCCAGATTGTGGGGATCTTCCACACCGGGTTCTATCAATATGACTCGAGCTTTGGGTTCATCCGCCTGGCGGACGCGCAATCTCTGTTCGGCGAGCCGGACGTCATCTCGATCATTTCGTTTAAGGTCGACGACCTTTACCACGCCAACACGATCGGCGATGAGATTGAGCGCGCCGCCGGTCCCGGATACACCACGACCAACTGGATGGAGCAGAATCGGGAGCTGTTTCGCGCGCTTAAGGAAGAGCAGGTGGTCACGTTCATCGTGATCGGACTGATCGTGTGCGTGGCCGCGCTCAACATTCTCATCGCGCTCACCATGATGGTGATGGAGAAGACGAAGGACATCGCGGTGCTGCTTTCGATGGGCGTGCAACCGGACCAGGTGCGGCGCATTTTTCTCTTTCAGGGGCTGCTGATCAGCGTGATTGGCACGGCGATTGGGCTGGTGCTGGGGTACGCGCTTGCGTTCCTCGGCCAGCACTACCGGTTCATCCATCTCTCGGCGGATGTTTACTCGCTCGACTATCTGCCGTTTGCGCCGCGCGTCGTCCATGGGGTCATGGTGACGGCGTTGTCGCTGGGGGTATCGCTGCTGGCGACGCTGTATCCCTCGAGTGCGGCAGCGCGGGTTCTGCCGGCCGAGGCCCTGCGGTACGAGTAGCTCAGGCTGAACGGCGCAACCTCGCGGTTTCTCACATCTGCGAATACCGCGCAGATGCCGCCCGGAGCAGAGCACAGGCAACCAGGTCCAGTCCGAAGACGTCTGATGATGGTCTTTGGAGAAGAATGCGCTGGAGAGCGGTCATCGTCGCGGTCTGTCTGTTGGGGTTTGCGCCGTTCTGCCTCGCGTATTCGTTTCTGACCCACGAAACGCTCATCGATCTCACCTGGGAATCCGGCATTAAGCCGGTTCTGCTGGCGCACTATCCCAACACGACTCCCGAGGAGTTGAAGACGGCTCACGCTTATGCGTATGGCGGCTGCGTGATTCAGGATGCCGGCTACTACCCCTTTGGACATCCCTCGTTCAGCGACCTGACCCATTACGTGCGCACCGGCGATTTCATCACGAACCTGATCCACGAATCGCATAACGTGAAGGAGCTGGCCTTCGCCCTGGGCGCGCTGTCGCATTACGTCGGCGACACCATCGGCCACATGGACGCGGTGAATCCCGCCGTTGCCATCGAGTTTCCCAACCTCGAGCAGGAATACGGCCCGGTGGTTACTTACGAGGAGTCGCCCCACGCGCACGTGCGCACGGAATGGGCCTTCGACATCGACCAGCTCAGCCACGCGCGTTTCGCGCCTGCCGCCTATCTGCGCCACGTGGGATTCCTGGTGCCGCCCGGATTGATGGAGCGCGCGTTTTACGACACTTACGGGCTCCGGTTGGATCACGTTATCGGGAGAGAGCCGCGCTCGTTCCACGTTTACGCGTGGGCGGTTCGGCAATTCCTGCCCCGCATCTCCTATGCGGAAGTGTTACTGCACCGCAAACGCTTCCCGGCCGACGAGGACTTGCCCGGTTTCCACACATTTGAGGCGCGGCTGAAGGTAGCGTCGAACGAGAACGGCTGGGAAAGCTACCGCAAGCGCAAGGCAAGCTTCGAGACTCGTGTGGTCGCGTTTCTTGTGCTGATCACGCCGAAGATCGGTGTCCTCTCCGATCTGGCGATTCGCGGGCCGAGCCGCGATTCGGAAGAAAAGTACGTGGAAGGCGTGAACAAGACAACCGATCGTTACCTGCAGCTTCTCGGAGAAGTGGACGACAAGGGCAAGAACCGTTTCGAGGTTCCGGATCTGGATCTCGACACCGGCTATCCCAGCCGTGCGGGCACATATCACCTGATGGATATTACCTACGCGCTGCTGCTGCACCGCGTTACGGCAGAGACAGCCATGCCGCCGCTGGGGCTGCGCCAGAACATCCTGCATTTCTACTCCGATCCCAACGCGCCCATCATCACCAAACGCAATCGGAAGAAGTGGGCCCGGGTGCAGCGCGACCTGGAGATTCTGCGCACGATGCCGGCCACGCGCATCCCCAACGCAAAGTAACGACGCCGGGAATACGCGACAGGCCTCCAGGCGCTGTCGACCGTGTATTCTGCCCTTGCATGAAGCGCATTCTTACGGCAGTCGTTCTGGTTCCCGTCGTTTTGCTGCTTATCTTCTATTCGCCTACGCAGCCGCTGCCGCTCATGGGAGCGATCTTCGTGGCGGCGGTGCTGGCCATGTGGGAGTATCTGGGCCTCGCCGATGCGATGGGAGCCAAAACTCCCCGCATCGTGGTCGTGGCTGGGCTGGCGGTGCTGCTGGCGACCATCTTCCGCCGCTCCGATCTGCTGGAGCCGGTGCTCGGCATCGTGTCGCTGGCGCTGTTTGTGGTGTGCGCCTTCCGCTCGCCGGTGAATCGCGTGTTGCCGGACGCGGCGTATTCCATTCTCGGGCTCATCTACATCGGGCTGCCCATGGGCATGCTCTATTTGCTCAGCACGCGCGACAACGGATCATCGCTGTTGCTCTTTCTTTTTCTGGTCGTTTGGTCCGGCGACGTAGCCGCGCTCTACATTGGGCGAGCCTTCGGGCGCTGGAAACTCGCGCCCACGCTCAGCCCGAACAAAACGTGGGAGGGTAGTCTGGCTTCCATCGCGGGCAGCGTGCTCGTGGTGCTGCTGCTGATCTGGGTGAGCGGGATGCTTGTGGCGCGGAATATCGAGGCCCTCTCCTATCCCGGACCCATGCTGCGCTGGATTGGGCTCGCGGTGCTGGTGAACATCGGGGCGCAGGTCGGTGATCTGATGGAATCCGCGATCAAACGCGGCGCCGGCGTCAAGGATTCCGGCCACCTTTTGCCGGGTCACGGCGGCATGCTGGATCGCATCGATGCACTTCTGCTGGCTACGCCGCTGCTGTGGTACGCTCAGTTAGCGCAGCAGTCTTTCTAGCAACCTTGCTCGCGCTCCAGACCTTCTTCCCTTGAAGCACGTAGCCATCCTGGGATCGACCGGCTCCATCGGCCAGAGCACTCTGAGCATCGTTGAGAGCTACCCAGAGCGCTTCGCCGTCGCTTCGCTCGCCGCCGGCCACAATGTGGATGCCGCAACTCGCCAGTGCCTCCGCTGGCGGCCCAGCGTTGTCTCGATGGCAACCGAAGAACACGCCGCCGATCTGCGGCAGCGGCTGCGGCGGGAAGGCCTTGCGGACATTGAGGTGGCTTGGGGGACGGAGGGCACGATCGGTGTCGCCACGCTGCCGGAGGCCGACTTTGTGGTCTCGGCGATCGTGGGTGTCGCCGGGCTGGAGGCAACATACGCTGCCGTTCGAGCAGGCAAGACGATCGGCCTGGCCAATAAGGAAGCGATGGTGGCCGCGGGAGAGATTCTGACGGCGGCGGCGCGGGAGAAAAACGTTGCGCTCCTGCCCATCGACTCCGAGCACAATGCGATTCACCAATGCATGCGAGCCGGCCAACGCCGCGAGGTGCGGCAGATTTGGCTGACCGCCTCGGGAGGACCGTTCCGCACGCTGCCCATAGCAGATTTTGCGAAGATTACGGTGGAGCAGGCTCTGCGGCATCCGACGTGGGTGATGGGCCGCCGGATCACGATTGACTCGGCCACGCTGCTCAATAAGGGTCTTGAGATTATTGAGGCTTGCCGGTTCTTCGACCTCCCGCCATCGGCGGTAAGGGTCACGGTGCATCCCCAATCTACCGTGCATTCGCTGGTGGAATACGTGGACGGCAGCCTGCTGGCGCAGATTTCAGTGACGGATATGCGGCTGCCCATCCTGTACGCCTTGAGCTATCCGGAGCGGGTGGAGTCGGATTTGCGCTTCGACATGGAGACGCTGTCGGACCTGCACTTTGAGCCCCCGGATCTGGAGCGGTTTCCCTGCCTGCGCCTCGCCTATGAAGCTGCCGAAAAGGGGGGAGCCCATGCTATTGCGCTGAATGCGGCCGATGAGGTCGCGGTCGAGGCATTCCTCGAACGGGTCATCCCGTTTATGGGCATACCCGCTACAATAGAAGCAGTACTCGAGACAACCCCCGAAGGTCATCCGGCGACCATACAAGAAGTGCTTGCTGTCGACGGCCAGAGCCGCGAACGAGCGCGCGCGGTGCTGGCAAGGGGGAATGCGGTCGGCTGCTGCTGATTTGGGCTACTCCGGTACAGGATAGAGGTCCAACTTTTCCGTATGTCGTTTGCCGTCATTTCAATCGTTTCTTTTTTTGTTGTGCTCAGCGTCATGGTGCTGGTGCACGAGTTGGGCCACTTCCTCGTAGCCAAAGCCTGCGGCGTCCGTGTCGAGACGTTTTCGCTGGGCTTCCCGCCGCGCATTTTCGGCATTCGCTACGGCGACACCGACTACTGCATCGGCGCGCTGCCTTTCGGCGGCTATGTGAAGATGACGGGCGAAGCGCCGGGATCGGAATCGACCGGCGACCCTGGTGAATTCAGCGCGCATCCGCGCTGGCAGCGGATGCTGATTGTGCTCGCCGGTCCCATTGCCAACTTCATTCTGGCTTTCTTCCTCATGGCCGGTTTTTACATGATGCACAACGAAGTGCCGGTGTATGAGGAGAGCCCCGCGGTGCTCGACGTTGTGCCGCCGAACTCGCCCGCGGGACGCGCAGGATTGCAGGGTGGGGACCACATCATCCGCTTCGATACGGCGAAGAACCCAACCTGGGAACTAGTGACGGAGCGCGCAGCGATCGATGCGAACTCCACAGTTCCCGTTACGGTGGAGCGCACCGTCGGAGGTCAGACGAAGCAATTCAGCACCGAGCTGTTTCTGGATGATCCGAGTAAAGGCCAGGACTTTGAGATTGAATCGCTGGGCCTGCTGCCGCAGGAGCAAAGCGGTCCCGTGATGGTGGAAGATGTCGTCGGCGGCGATCCGGCTGCGAAAGCAGGAATCAAAACCGGCGACGGGATTGTCGCCATCAACGGCCAGTCGGTCCACGGGGTCCTTTCGATCATTGCCATTCTCAATGAGGCGGGCAGCCGGCCGGCCACGATTGTGATCGAGCGCGGAGGACATAACTTTACGGTCACGGCGCAGCCGATATGGGCCGATTTCAGCGGAGAATTGCCGGGGTATCGGCTGGGATTCGGCGCCGGACCCCCGCCGTTCCGGGTAGAGCAATCGCCGCTGCCAAAGGCGTTACGGCAATCGGTGAGCTATAACGTCCGCAACTCGGGTTACATTCTCGATATTCTCGGGCGGCTTTTCTCGCATCACGGAGCGGTGATGCAGCAGCTCAGCGGGCCGATCGGTATTGCGCGCGCCACGGGCGAAGCGGCTGAGGCGCATGGCTGGGAGCCGATTGTCGGCCTGACCGCCCTCATCAGCCTGAACCTCGGCATCATGAACCTTCTGCCGATTCCGATCCTCGATGGCGGCACGATCCTGTTCCTGCTGATCGAAGGCGCCCTGCGTCGCGACCTGAAGCAGGAGTTCAAAGAACGCGTTTATCAGGTCGCATTCGTCATGCTGATCCTGTTCTTCGCGTTCGTGATGGTGAACGATGTTTCCAAGCTGAATCTCTTCTCGAAAATCAAGCCGTAAGGGTCGACCTGGCCGCCAGGGGCGGCGGCCGGTAGCCGAAATCCCTCTCCACCGCCGCAGCGACTGCAAGTACCAGCTCGTCTTCATAGGGACGGCCGGCGATCTGCACGCCGATGGGCAGTCCCTCCGCCGATTCGCTGACCGGGACCACCGCTGCCGGACCGCCAAGCAGGTTGAACCACTGCGTGTAGCGCATCGCATCAAGGTACGAGACGTCTGTGCCGTCGAGGTTCCAGCGACGCTCGAATGGTTTGAAGGCGGGAATGGAACAAACCGGACAAAGCAGAAGAGGGAACGCGCGCATTTCCTCGAGGAGCCGCGCGCGGACCTTGTCCGATTCGACCCAGGCGTCCAGCAGGGATTCGGCTGTGAGCGGCGCTTCGGCGCGCGCGATGTTGAGGAAGTCGCGGAAGGTGGGACTGAGCTCCTGCTCGCGGTCGCGGATGGTGGGCGCGTAAAGCATGGCGCCGCACTGGACGAAGAAGGTCCACCACAACCGGCGCGCCTCTTCGAGCGCCTGCGGGCGGAACGGCTGCACCCGGAATCCCTGCCGATCGAGGACGCGGACTGCCAGCTGCACGGCGCCTCGTGTTTCCGCTGTGACGGGGACCAGGACGTCGTCCTCAAACCATCCGATCGGAATTTGCCTGGCTTCCTCGAGGGAGACACGCCGGTGGGGTACGGGGGCGCTGGTGGGATCGTTCGGATCCTGACCGGCAAGGGTGGCAAAGAACAGATCCAGATCGGCCACGGTGCGGGCCATGGGACCAATCGCGCCAAGGAAAGCGAACGGTCCCTGGCACGGAGGCAGGTGACCCCCGGCCGGTATGCGTCCGGCGGTGGGTTTGAGCGCGCAGATGCCGGTGAAGTGAGCGGGCTCTCGCACCGATCCGCCGCTATCGCTGCCGACACCGCCGGCGGAGAGGCCAGCCGCAATGGCAGCTGCTTCGCCGCCGCTCGATCCTCCTGCGGAATATGCGAGGTCCCACGGATTCCGGGTGCTGCCGTAAAGCAGATTCTCGGCCTCGTACGCCATCAGGAACTCGGGACAATTCGTCGTGCCGAGGAGTACCGCGCCGGCGTCGAGCAGCCGCTGGACGACAACCGCATTGTTGTCGGGGACCGATCCACGATTGAGGACGCTGCCAATTTCGCAGCGATAGCCGGCCACGGCAATCGAGGACTTGACCGTGACGGGCAATCCCGAGAGAGGACCGGAACGCGGGTGCCGTGCCTGGGCGCGCACGCGCTCGGAGTCGAAGTCGACCAGAGCGCGCAAGAGCGGATTGAGGCGGCGAATCTGGGCGATGTGCTCGTCGGCCAACTCGAGCGGCGTGATCGCGCGCCGCTGAAGGAGGGCGAGCTGTTCTGTCGCGGGCAGGAGGGTGACCGACATGGCAGGGAACGAACGCTGATTATAATTTGGCGAGGTGAAGAACGAATTCTGCGCGCCGTGGTTGCCGTCTTCCGCGCCTGACTGGGCATCGCTGCTGGGGCGCGCCGGGAGCGCCGAGCGCCCTGTTTTGGTTCCTGGCATCGCCGGTGCCAGCGTGCTGGTGACCGGCGCCGGCGGCTTCATCGGCGCGGAAATGGTGCGGGTGCTGGCTGCGTCGTCCGCAGCAAAAATCGTGCTGCTCGACGTTTGCGGGCAGCACCTCTTCGAAATCTCTTCAGAGATGGCCCAGCGCGGACAGGCCTCGCGCTGCGTGGCGACGCTGGGCAGCGTGTGCGACACGGTCCTGCTGGACTCGGTCTTTGCCGAGCATCGCCCCGAGATCGTGGTGCACGCGGCGGCGCTGAAGCATGTGCCCCTCATGGAGAGCAATCCGATTGCGGCGGTCGCAACGAATGCGCTTGGCACCTGGAACGTGGCGCAGGCCGCGGAGCGGCATGGCGCGCGGTACATGCTGCTGGTTTCGACTGACAAAGCAGCTGCGCCGTGCAGCATCATGGGCGCGGCCAAACGCGTTGCCGAGCTGGTGATACTCGCGTCTGGCCGCCGCATGCGCAGGGCTGCGCTGCGGCTGGTGAATGTAATCGGGTCGCCGGGCAGCGTGGGGCCGCTGTTCCTGGAGCAGATGGCGCGCGGCGGTCCCGTAACGGTCACGCATCCGGATGCGCGGCGCTGGTTCTTCACGCTGCAGCAGACGATGCGGCTCCTCGGCGAGGCAATGACGGAGCAGCTCAGCGGGCTGTTGGTTCCTGAGCCGGGCGAGCCGATGCGCATCGTGGAGCTGGCGGGGCGCATGATCGCTGCGAGTGGCCGCAACGTGCCGATTGTCTTCACCGAACCGCGTCCGGGCGAGAAAATCGACGAGGTTCTGCTCGGCGAGGATGAGCAGCTCGTTGGCCAGCCATCGGACCCTTTGCGCCTGGTGATGAGCCCCGCCGGTGAGTGCCTGGAATCGCGCATCCCTCGTCTGGAAGCGGCAGTCGCGCGGCGCGATGGGACGGAGATGCTGCGCATGGTCTCCGAGCTGGTCCCAGGCTACAGGCCAGGCGCGGTGGTGCGCGCGGCGATTCAGCGGCATGCAGAGGCGGCTGCTCCACTGCCATGACCCGCCGCATCGCTGTCGTCACCAGCTCGCGCGCGGATTACAGCCACCTCTATTGGCCGCTGCGCCTGCTCTCGGAACATCCGGACGTCGACCTGCGTCTCATCGTGATGGCTTCGCATTGGTCGCCGGAATTCGGCGCGACCGTTCACGAGATCGAGAGAGACGGGTTCCCCATTGCGGCGCGAATCGAATCGCTGCTCAGTTCCGACAGCGACGTGGGCATGGCGAAGAGCATTGGCGTCGCCGTGCTTTCGCTGGCGGATACGCTCGGCGAGATGCGGCCGGACCTGCTGCTGCTGATCGCGGACCGGTACGAAATGCTTGCGCCAGCGGCCGTAGCGCTGTCGCTGCGCATTCCCATAGCGCACATCGAAGGCGGCGAGGTCAGCGAAGGGGCCATTGACGATGCCGTGCGCAATGCGCTGACCAAAATGAGCCACGTTCATTTCACCTCGACCGAGGCGGCACGGGCGCGCGTGATTGCGATGGGCGAGGAACCCTGGCGCGTTCATCGCGCCGGCGCGCCCTCCCTCGACCATTTGCGCCGCAGCCGGCTGCTTACTCGTGAGGAAGTGCAAACGCGATGCGGCGTGAAGTTTCGCAAGCCCGCTCTGCTGGTGACGTATCACCCGGTCACGCTCGAGCGCGACACTACTGTGGAAGCGGGCGCACTGTTTGCGGCCCTCGAAGCGGTTGCCGGCTGCGGAGACGCCCAGCTTCTGTTCTGTTATCCCAACGCGGACGCCGGGAGCCGTGCGCTCATCGCGCAAACGCATGCTTTTCTTGCGCGGCATCCGGCCGGCAAAGTCTTCGTCAATCTCGATGCGGTGACCTACTGGAGTTTGCTGCGCTGCGTGGATGCGATGATCGGCAATTCCTCGAGCGGCATCATGGAAACGGCGTCGTTCGCCTTGCCGACCGTGAATGTCGGTATGCGCCAGAGGGGGCGCGAGCGGGCCCGCAACGTTCTGGATGCCGAAGCCGAGGCCGGCACAGTTCTCGCCCGGATCGAGGAGGCGCGCAGCCCGGAGTTCCGCGCGCGGCTGGAGGGGATGACGAATCCTTACGGAGACGGCCAAGCCGCGGAGCGCATCGTCGAGGTGCTGACAACGGCGCCGCTGGGAGCCGAGTTGCTGATCAAGCGGGCTACGCCTGCGGCGGGCGAGCACACATGATTGAGATTCCGCTGTCGGCGCCAGACCTGGGCCATGCCGAGATCGAGGCGGTGGTCGCTGTGCTGCGGAGTTCGCGCCTGAGCCTGGGCCCGAAGATGGTTGAATTTGAGCAGGCGATGGCTGCGTGCGCTGGCGTGCCGCATGCTGTTGCCGTCAGCTCCGGCACAGCCGGCCTGCACCTCGCCCTGCTGGCTTTGGACGTGGGAGCGGGCGACGAGGTCATCGTTCCCTCCTTCACGTTCATAGCGGTCGCCAACGCCGTGCGGTACGTGGGGGCCACGCCGGTTTTCGCTGACATCGATGCGGAGACGCTGAACCTCGATCCGGCCTGCGTGGAACGGGCCGTCACGCCGAAAACGCGCGCGCTGATTGCGGTGCACACCTTTGGGCGGCCCGCGGCCATGGCGGAGTTGCTCGACATTGCCCGGCGTCATCATCTGTCCGTGATCGAAGATGCCTGCGAGGCGATCGGCGCTGCGATCGGCGGCCGGTGCGTGGGCAGCTATGGCGACGCCGGCGTTTTCGCGTTTTATCCGAACAAACAGATCACCACGGGCGAAGGCGGCGTGGTAGTCACACGCGACGCAGAAACGGCGCGGCGAGTTCGCGCTTTACGTAACCATGGCCGTTTCGTATCTGAAGATACGAATCTCGCAGCTGATTCCTCCTCGCTCGAGCATGCGGAACTCGGCTACAACTACCGTTTGTCGGAGATGCAGTGCGCGCTGGGGCTGGCGCAGCTTCGCCGCCTCAAGGAGATTCTTACCCGGCGCGCAGAAGTGGCCGCGCGTTACGGCGAGTTGCTGCGGGAAAACCACGAGGTTCGGATGCCCGCACTTGAGGTTCCCGGTGAGCGCCTGAGCTGGTTTGTCTTTGTCGTGCGCCTCGCCGCATCGTTTTCGCGTACTGAGCGCGACGCGGTCGTGCGCCAGCTGGCCGAGGCGGGTGTCGCCACGGGCCGCTATTTCGCGCCCATCCACCTGCAGCCGGGGTACGCGGCATGGCGCAGCGCGAGACATTTGCCGGTGACCGAGGCTGTGGCCGCGGGCACGCTGGCGCTGCCATTCTTCAATCGAATTGCGGATGCGCAGATTGTGCGCGTGTGCGAGCAGCTGGCAAGCGCCCTGCGTACGTGCCGGTAAACGGCTGCGGGTTTCGCCCTCCGTTTGCATGAATGTAAGCACGGCCGATTTGCAGTCGAATGCTACGATGGGCCATGCCCCCCAGGCGGAAGAAAACAGCCCGTCCGAGCCATGCAAAAGCCAAGCCGCGGAAAGGGGCAGACCACCCTCGCGAACTGGTGATCCTCACCGGGCTCTCCGGTTCCGGCAAGGCTTCAGCGCTCAAGGCGTTTGAGGATCTGGGCTACTACGCCGTCGACAACATGCCGGTGGCTTTGATACCGCCGTTTGCCGAGCTGGTGGCGCATTCGCGGGACATTCGGCGCGCGGCGCTGGTGGTGGATGTCCGCGAAGGGCAGAGCCTCGAGCAGTTTCCCGCCATCCTGAAACAAATTCGCGGCGCCTTATCGACGACCGTGGTGTATCTGGAGGCTGCGAATCCCGCGCTGCTCGCCCGCTTTTCCGAGACGCGGCGTCCTCACCCGCTGGGCCGGGCCGAGCGCGTGACCCGGGCGATTGCGGAAGAGCGCCGGCTGCTCGAGCCGATCCGCCAGGTCGCGGACATCGTGATCGACACCACCAAGTTCAACGTTCACGAACTGCGCGCGTACATCCTGAACAAATTCATTCGTGAGAGCGATGGCAAGAGCCTCATCATCTCGTCGGTGAGTTTCGGCTACAAGCGCGGAGTGCCGCTCGACGCCGATTTGGTGTTCGATGTGCGCTTTCTGCCCAATCCGCACTTCGTTCCGGAATTCCGCAATCTCACCGGCCGCGATCCGAGGGTCGAAAAGTACATTCTCGGGTTCCCCCAGAGCCATGAATTTTTGGATCGCGTATCGGAACTGCTGGTCTTCCTCCTGCCGCATTACATTCATGAAGGCAAGAGCTATCTGACGCTGGCCTTCGGTTGCACGGGTGGGCAGCACCGCTCGGTCATGATCGCGGAAGAGATTGCGCGGCGGCTGGGGAGCCACGGTTACAGGGTGAAGACCGTGCATCGCGACATGCCGCGGTGAGACCGCGGTCAGCAGTCAGCCGTCAGATAAACAGGCCGTTATCCGCGTTGAGTCACCGCTTTTCCTCATTGGGCCGGAGGAAACGAGCGGGCGGGCGCATTCCGCCACGACCTAAAATAGAGGTACACCCATGGCGGAATTTACCCATCTCCATCTGCATACGGACTACTCTCTGCTCGACGGCGCCTGCGACGTGGAGAAGCTGGTCGAGCGCGTGGCCAGCATCGGCCAAAAATCCGTGGCCATTACCGACCACGGCAATATTTACGGCGCGGTGCACTTTTTCGACGCCGCGAAGAAGCACGACGTGCAGCCGATCCTCGGGTGCGAGCTCTACGTATGCAAGAAAGAGGATCATCGCGCCGATCCGCAGGGCGATGACTACAACCACCTGCTTGTGCTCGCGGAGAACGAAGAGGGCTACCGGAATCTGGTGCGCATCACGTCGGAGGCGTCGCTGCACGGCTTCTACAAGAAGCCGCGGATCAGCAAGAAATTTCTTGCGGAACATGCGAAAGGGCTGATCGGATTTTCCGGCTGCCTTGCCGGCGAGCTGTGTGAGAGCCTGATGGCCGGCCGGTACGAGGCGGCGAAAGCCGTGGCCGGGCAGTACCAGGAGATCTTCGGCCGCGGCAATTTCTTCCTGGAGATTCAGGATCAGGGGCTCGAGCTGGAAAAGAAGATCCACGCCGACCTGTTTCGCCTGGAAAAAGATCTCGAGATTCCGCTGGTGGCGACGAACGACAGCCACTATTTGTGCGAAGACGACGCGCACGCGCACGAAGTGCTGCTGTGCGTGCAGACCGCCAATTCCATCAACGATCCCAGGCGCTTCAAGTTCGATTCAGATCAGTTTTACGTCAAGTCGGCCGCAGAAATGGATCGGCTGTTTGCGCACGCGCCGGAAGTGGTCAGCCGCACGATGCAGTTCGCCGAGCGCTGCCACATGAAGCTGAGCAAGGTCGATAATCCTTTCCCGGAATTTGCGGTGCCGCCGGGACACACGATCGACAGCTATTTCGAAGAGGTATGCCGCGAGGGGCTGAAGAAGCGGCTGGCCACGGCGGTGCGGCAACTGGAGCTGCGCGGCGTGCTGCGTACACAGCCGCACGAGTACGAAGCGCGGCTGAATTTCGAGATCGGCATCATCAAGCAGATGAAGTACTCAGGGTACTTCCTCATCGTGTGGGACTTCATCAAGTACGCGCGCGACCATGGCATTCCCGTGGGTCCAGGGCGCGGCTCGGCGACGGGATCGCTGGTGGCGTACGCGATGGAGATCACCAACATCGATCCCATGCAGAACGTGCTGCTGTTCGAGCGGTTCCTCAATCCCGAGCGCGTCACCATGCCGGATATCGACGTGGACTTTTGCCAGAACCGGCGCGGCGAGGTGATCGATTACGTGACGCGCAAGTACGGCCGCGAGCAGGTAGCGCAGATCATCACGTTCAACACCATGGCCGCGAAGGCGGCCATCAAGGATGTGGGGCGCGCGCTCGACATGCCGTATGGCGAGGTCGACCGCATCGCCAAGCTGGTGCCCGCGACCATTGGCGTGACCATCGATCAGGCGCTGAAAGATTCGCCGCAACTGCAGGAGGCATACCAGGGAACTTCGCAGATTCGCGAGCTGATCGACACGGCGAAAAAGCTGGAAGGCCTGGTGCGCGGGGCGGGCGTGCACGCATCGGCGGTGGTGATTGCGCCGCGGCCGCTGACTGAGCTGGTGCCGCTCAACCGCACGAAGAACGATGAAATCGTGACCGCCTACGACATGAAGGCGGTGGAGAAGATGGGCCTGCTCAAGATGGACTTCCTGGGCCTGGCGACGCTGACGGTAATTACGGATTGCCTGAAGCTGATCGAGCAGACGCGCGGGGAGAAGCTGGACATCGACATGGTCCCGCTCGATGATCCGGAGACGATGAAGCGGGTATTCCACACGGCGCTGACGTCGGGAATCTTCCAGTTTGAATCGCCGGGCATGCGCGACATTCTGCGGCGGTACAAGCCGGATACGGTGGAGGATTTGACGGCCCTCAACGCGCTGTACCGGCCTGGACCGATGGACATGATCGACGACTTCATCGAACGCAAGTGGGGTCGGCGCAAGGTGGAGTATCTGCTGCCGGACCTGGAGTCGATCCTGTCGGGCTCGCTGGGCGTGATCGTGTACCAGGAGCAGGTGATGCGCATCGCCAATGTGCTGGCCAGCTACAGCCTGGGCGAAGCCGATCTGCTGCGGCGCGCGATGGGAAAGAAAGATCCCGAAGCGATGGCTAAGCAGCGCGACCGCTTCATGAACGGGGCGGCGGCGCTCGGCCATCCCAAAGCGGCGGTTGGGGAAATCTTCGACCAGATGGAGAAGTTCTCCGGCTACGGCTTCAACAAGTCCCACTCAGCGGCCTACGCGCTGGTGGCTTATCAGACCGCCTATCTGAAGACGCACTATCCGGTGGAGTTTATGTCGGCGCTGTTGACGTCGGAGATTTCGAAGCCGGAAAACGTGGTGAAGTACATCAAAGAGTGTCGCGAGATGGGCATCGCCGTTGAGCCGCCCGACGTGCGCTACTCCGATGCCGACTTCACGCCGCATGGCGAGGCGATTCGTTTCGGCCTGACTGCGATCAAGAACGTCGGCCGCAATGCAATCGATTCGATCCTTGCCGCGCGCGCTGAACTGGCCGCGGAAGGGAAGAGCTTCGCCTCGTTTCAGGAGTTCTGCGAGAAGATCGATCTGCGGTTACTGAATAAGCGCGTCGTCGAATCGCTGATCAAGGCGGGCGCGCTCGATTCGTTCGGGCGTCGCGCGCAACTGCTGGCGGCCGTCGACAAAACCATGGAGCGCGCGCAAAAGGCGCAGCGCGATCAGGCGGCGGGGCAATCGGGATTATTTGGCATCTTCGATGCGCCGGCCAATGGCCACAAAAGCGAGGACCTGCCCAACGTTCCCGATCTCGATGAATCCCAGCGGCTGCAAATGGAGAAGGAAGTCCTGGGATTCTTCGTCTCCGGGCATCCGCTTGATAAATATGCGGAGAAGCTGCGCAATCTGCCCAACGTGGTGGATGTGGCGGCGGCGCTGGAAATGAAGCCGGCGCCTTCGAACGGCCGCCGCGGCAGGGAAGCGCCGGAGAACGACGTTTCCGTCGCTGGCATTCTGATCGGCATCAAGGTGGCGAAGTCGAAGCGCACCGGCGATCTGTACGCTCAGGGCGCGCTGGAAGACGCCACGGGGAAGATCGACCTCGTCTGCTTCCCCAAAGACTACGAGCGGCTCGCCGCGTCGCTGCGCATTGAAGTTCCGGTTCTGGTGCGCGGGCAACTGAGCAAGGAGGACGAAGAGGCCGCGTGCAAGCTCTACGTCTCGTCCATCCAGGCACTCGAAGACGTGAAGGTGCGTCTGCCCAACAATGTGCGGATTCGCATTCCTCTCGATCGCGTGAGCGAGACGGTGCTGGTCGAATTGCGCGACCTGGTGGTCTCCGCGCCTGGCCCCGCGCGGCTGATGCTCAACGTGGAGCAGCGCGGGGAATACTGCGTGGTGATGGAGCCGGAAGGAATCACGGTGGCCGCCGATCGCGCGTTCATCGACAAGGCGGAGCTCCTGCTCGGGCGCGGCATGGTGCAGGCGCTGGAGTAGTGCGCCCGGCGCCGCCGGCGCGCACGCCGCATCTACAATGCTCACGTGATCGATCCCACGCCTGAGCAGTCTTCGCATCGCCGTTGGCGCATCGCGGTTCTGCTTGGCATCGGCGTTCTCGTCAACTTCTTCGACCGCGTCAATATCTCAGTGGCGAACGACGCGTTGCGCCAGGAGTGGGGGATCTCCGCGCTGACCTTTGGCGTGCTGGCCAGCGCGTACAACTGGACCTACGGCATCCTCCAGATCCCGGTCGGCGTGATGCTCGACCGCTGGGGCGTGCGACGCATCGGGCGCGTCGCGACGTTCCTGTGGAGCATGGCCTCCTTCGCCTCGGGGCTCGCCGTCGGCGTGAAGAGCTTCTTCGCTGCGCGCCTGCTGCTGGGAGTCGGAGAAGCGCCGACATTTCCAGCCAACGCGAAAGCCGTGGGCTACTGGTTTCCTGAGGACGAGCGGAGCTTTGCCACGTCGATCAACGATGCGGCCGCCAAGTTCGCTTCTGCGATCGGCGTGCCAATCCTCGGCATTCTGCTCATTCGCTTTGGCTGGCGCTGGAGTTTTGTCTTCACCGGCGTCGTCAGCTTTCTCTTCTTCCTGTTGTTCTGGCGCGTCTACCGTAATCCGAGCGAAGACCCGCAGATAGGGGACCAGGAGCGCGCGCTGCTGGTCCGAGGCCATGCGCAGCCTGAGTCTGCGCCCGCTGCTCACGCGCATGGGGCGCCGCTTGGCTACCTAATGCGGCAACCGCAGGTGCTGGGCGCCACCCTTGGATTCGCGGCTTACAACTACGTCTTCTACCTGGTGCTGGTGTGGCTGCCGAGCTACCTCACCATGAGCCTGCACGTTGATCTGCTGCACTCCACGCTCGACACGAGCATTCCCTGGCTGGTGGCGACCTTCACTGATCTCATCATCGGCGGCTGGATGGTCGATGCGCTGGTGCGCCGCGGGGCGCGTCCCTGGCTCGTTCGCCAGTCGGTGCTCGTCGGAGGGCTGGCGTTTGGCGGGGCGCTCTACGGCGCGAGCTTTGCCCACACAGCGGCCCAGGCCGTGGTTTGGATCAGCATCGCCATGGCGGGACTCGGGGCCATGGCGCCGGTAGGCTGGTCGGTCCCGTCGTTCATCGCGCCGCGCGAGAGCGTCGGCCGCGTGGGCGGGATCATGAATTTCGCTACGCAGATTGCAGCGGTCTCCGCACCTATCGTGACCGGCTATTTTGCGGGCCACCACGATTTCCGCGCGGCGTTCCTGATCGCAGCCATCGTGCTGGCGGTCGGGATTGCCGCCTACATCGTCGGGCTGGGCAAGTTTCGCGTTATTCCGGAGCCGGCGTAGTGTGAGCCGGCCCCTCCCCGTTGCCGGCGCAGAGGCTGAATCTGGCTTTTACCTCGTTGCGCGAACCTGCAGGCCCGGGGATTGATTCGTAGAGCAGGAATTCCTCCGCCACAAACTTAGCGGCCAGGTCGATAGGTCTCCGCTCCAGCGCTTTTTTCAGCGGCGCCAGCTCGCGTGCGCCGCCGCGGCCTTTCGCGCGCGCCAGGGTGATGTGGGGGTTATACCTCCGCGGTTCGGGAGTAAAACCGCAAGCTCGCATCGCCGCCACGACCCTTTGCTCCAGGGCCAGCAATTCGGGTGTAAGCGCGACGCCGGCAAAGAAGACACCGGCCCGTTCGAAGAATCCAAGCTCCGCGATACGCACCGGCACTGGATCGGCTTTCACCGTGGCGAGCCTTTCGGCCACCATCGCAGCTCTGGGTTCGGTCACCTCGCCAAGGAATTGCAACGTCACATGCCAGCCGTGCGGTTCGGACCACCGCAACTCGGGGCCAGACGAGGCGAGCAGCGCCCGCACGCCGCTCAGCGCGGCCGCAGCTTCCGGAGACAGCGCAATTCCCACGAACAACCGCATGGCTCATCAGGGTACGCGACGCCGGCAACGGGATGCCAGGCAGATTCTCCGAAGCAGGCTTCCCAGGGGACCCGATCGTGCGGCGGGGGTTCTTCAAACAGCGTCCTTTCCGCGTCCTCTGTGGTGAGTCTGCGCCGAATCACCCGCAATCCGGACATTTCGCCAATCCGCGGCCGATCCCCGAACTATCGCCCCGCAAGGGATGACCCCCGCAAAGCCGGTTCCCCATGATTTGCAATAAACTGGAAGGTTATGGCTACCGTCGCAACTTCCACCGTGATCCTGCCGCGCGCTCCGCAAGGAGCTTTTCGCAATGAGCCGTTCACCGATTTCTCGCGCCACGAGAACGCCCACGCGATGCGGGAGGCGCTGACCCGCGTCGGGGATCTGCTGGGGCACGAGTACCCGCTCATCATCGGCGGCGAGCGGGTTCATACCAGCGCGAAGATCGAGTCGCGCGATCCCGCCCGCCCGGCGCAGATCGTCGGTATCCACCAGAAGGCCGGAGCCGAGCATGCGGGGCAGGCTGTCGAGGCTGCGGCCGAAGCCTTCTCCACCTGGCGGTTTGTCTCGGCGGAGGAGCGCGCGGCGCTGCTGCTCCACGCCGCCGAGATCATCCGCCGGAAGAAATTCGATTTCTGCGCGTGGCTCACCTATGAGGTCGGGAAGAATTGGGCTGAAGCCGACGCGGACGTGGGCGAGACGATCGATTTCCTCGAGTTCTATGCTCGCGAAGCGCTGCGGCTGGCCGCGGCGACCACCCCGATCCAGTACCCCGGCGAGCGGAACCAGTTGCTCTACATTCCGCTTGGCGTGGGAGCGGTGATTTCACCGTGGAATTTCCCGTTCGCGATCATGGCAGGCATGACGGCTGCTGCGATCGTGACCGGCAATACGGTGGTCCTGAAACCCTCGAGCGATTCGCCAACCATCGCCGCGCGCTTTGTAGAAGTGCTGGAAGAGGCCGGAATACCGCCTGGCGTGGTGAACTTCTGTCCCGGTTCCGGCGCGACCTTCGGCAACGCGGTCGTCGAGCACGCGAAGACCCGGTTGATTGCCTTCACCGGCTCGAAAGAGGTTGGGCTCGACATCCACGAGCGCGCCGCGAAGACGCAGCGTGGCCAGGTATGGATTAAGAGGACCATTCTCGAAATGGGCGGCAAGGACTCGATCGTGGTCTGCGCGGACGCAGACTTTGACGCCGCTGTGGACGGGGTGGTGGCGTCGGCCTTCGGGTTCAGCGGACAGAAATGCTCGGCGTGCTCGCGCGCCATCGTAGAGGATTCGATTTACGACGCCTTTGTCGACCGCGTGCGTGAACGAGTGAAGACGCTGCGCGTGGGCGATCCCTCGCAGAATGCGAACATGGGGCCGGTCGTGAGCGAAGGAGCCATGCGCACGATCCTGGGCTATATCGAGATCGGTAAGCAGGAAGGGCGGCTGGTTGCCGGCGGAAGTGTGGTCGATACGCCGGAAAAGGGCTACTACCTCACGCCGACGGTGATCGCCGACGTGGCGCCCGATGCACGCATCGCGCAGGAGGAGATCTTTGGGCCGGTGCTCGCGATCATCCGAGCGCGCAGTTTCGATCACGCGCTCGAAATTGCCAACAACACGGAATTTGGGCTCACCGGCTCGGTCTATTCCACGGATCGCGTGAAGCTCGACCGCGCGCAGCAGGAATTCCACGTCGGCAACCTCTACTTCAACCGCAAATGCACCGGCGCGATGGTCGGCGCCCATCCCTTTGGCGGATTCAACATGTCGGGGACGGATTCGAAGGCCGGCGGCCCGGACTACCTGTATCTCTTCACCCAGGCCAAGTCCGTCGGAGAGAAGCTCACGTAAGCTTGCCGGTGTTTTCGATTTGACAGGGTGAATCAGCGACAGGAGAATAGGCGGGAGTCCGGAGGACGGGATGGCAAGAATCCTGTGTGTCGACGACGATCCGGATATGGTTGCGCTGAAGAAGAGGATTCTGGAGGGCGCCGGCCATACCGTCACAGCGTGTGTTTCCGCCGAGCAGGCAGTGAAGGAACTCGAGCAAGAGTCCTTCGACGCAGTGGTGACAGACTGGCGGCTGGGTGACGGGGTCGGGCGCAGCGTGGTCCAAACCGCGAAGGCGCATTCCAGCTTGCCGGTGATCGTCGTCTCCGGATTTGTCTCCGAGGCCTTTCAGGCCGCGGAGCCGCTGGCCGATCTCTACCTCGAAAAGCCGGTCAATCCCCAGGAACTGGTCAAGGTGCTGGATACGCTGCTGCGGGGGCGGTCCCGCAGCAGCGCTCCCATTGCGCGTTGAGCCGCGTGGAGCGGCGGAGCGAGCAGCCGATCACAGCCCCAGCATGATCTGGTCGCCGATCGCCTGAGCGGCTTCGGCCAGCATGCGGTGGTGAATCGTAAAAAGCGCCAGCTCCAGCCGGTCGGATACTCCGGTTTTGTCGTACACGCTGCGCAGATAGTTCTTAATCACCTGCTCGGTGGTGCAGAGCCGCATGGCGATCTCCTTGTTCTTGCACCCCTGCACGATGAGCGCGACAATCTTCAGTTCCTTGGGCGTCAGGCGGTCGCGAACCCGGGTGCCGACGTTGTCCTCGTCGGAAGCGGGAGCATCCATTCCTGCGGTGCGGACGTGGCGGTCGCCCTGCCCCACGCGCCGGACACACTCGATGAGAGCGGGGCCGGTAGCGTTGCGATGCGATGCGCCGTTGACGCCGGCATTGAACCATGGCTGAACGGACTCACCGTTTTCCGCAATCACGATGCTGCGGCTGCCGGCAGACAGGACTCGCGGGACCAGCACCTGCGCGTCAAGTTTCAGCGAGGACGCAAAAAGAAGGATTGCGCCACGAAAAGTGTCGAGAGCGGGAAACAGCCGATCCACCTCAGCACACTGTGCAATGATGCGGAAGTCATCCTCCATGGCAAGAATCTTGGCGGTCCCTGCACGAAAAATGGCCTGATTGTCCGCAAGGATGAGTTTGTTCATTTTTTTGACTTCCTCTGTGGGTGCGTCGCCGGGTCGCCCCGAAGACGATTGAGTACCAGGCGCAGGACCAGCGAGCGTCGTGCGCTGAAAGGGTCATCGGCGCAGGGGCCCAGTCCGACCCTCTGTCTCTTGATCGGACAGTCGGGGTACCAGAGTGCGGCGTCGGAAGAATGATGCGGTGTTCCCCAGAGTGAGCGTGCGCAATGCCGGTGTCGACGACCTGTGCGAATTCGGCATCATCGAAGACAAAAGTAACGCCCTCGGTATCGAGAGTCCTGTGACGGTCGTCACCCCTCCTGGGTCAGGAATCGCGTGGTTACTGTGGTTATCGCTGCGCTGCGGCCTTCCCGGCGATGTGGCAGGGCGCGCAGGAGGCAGAGCCATTTTTCCCGAAACGATCCGGGACTGTAAGGTAATAGGAGAAGCTCGCGACCAGGGGTTTTACGATGGCCAGGCCGATTATCCTCGCCGTGGACGACGACGCCAGTGTTCTGGAAGCCGTGGTGCAGGACTTGCGCCGAAAATACGGGCAGGAATACCGGATTCTGCGAGCCGCTTCCGGTCAGGCGGCTCTGGACACTTGCCGGCAGCTCAAGGAGCGCGGCGATGTGGTGGCGCTGCTCGTCTCCGATCAGCGGATGCCGGGCATGGTCGGGGTCGAATTGCTGGAGCGGGTGCAGGAGATCTATCCCGATGCCCGCCGGGTGTTGCTGACGGCCTATGCGGATACGGAAGCCGCGATCCGGGCTATCAATGCGGCGCGCATCCACTATTACCTGACCAAGCCGTGGGATCCGCCGGAGGAACGCCTGTATCCCGTCCTGGACGACCTGCTGCGCGACTGGCATGAAGGCTATAAGCCGCCCTTTGAAGGGATTCGCGTCGTCGGGCCGCGCTACTCGCTGCGCGATTACCAGGTGCGTACCTTCCTGTCCCGCAACCAGGTACCCTACGTCTGGCTCGATCCGGAGCAGGACGATCAGGCGGTCGAGCTGCTGAAGCGTTTCGGCGTGGACGACAGCCGGCTGCCCGTGGTTCTGTTCGAAGACGGCAGTTCGCTCGTGCAGCCCGACGATGCGGAGCTGGCCCAGCGCGTTGGATTGCGGACGCAGGCGAAGGAAGACTTCTACGACCTGGTGGTGGCTGGGGCCGGAATGGCCGGGCTGGCGGCTGCAGTCTACGGAGCGTCGGAGGGGCTGAAGACGCTGGTTCTGGAGCCGGAAGCGCCGGGCGGGCAGGCCGGCAGCAGCTCGCGGATCGAGAATTACCTGGGATTTCCCCGCGGCGTGACCGGAGAGCGGCTGGCGCGGGACGCCTACGACCAGGCGCGGAAATTCGGCGCGGAATTCGTGACGCTGGGGGCTACCGGCATCCGCTCCGACGGGCATTACCAGAAGGTCAAGACGGTGACCGGCGGCGAGATTGCCTGCCGGGTGGCCCTCATCGCGGTGGGCGTCTGCTACCGGCGCATCGAAGCGCCCGGCATCGAGCGCCTGACCGGCGCGGGGGTCTACTACGGCGCTTCGCTGACCGAGGCGCGGTCTTGCCTCAACGAGAAGGTATTTGTCGTTGGCGGGGCGAACTCCGCCGGGCAGGCTGCGATGCACTTCTCCCGGTTTGCGTCGCACGTGACGATGCTGGTTCGCGGAGACTCGCTGGAACGCAGCATGTCGAAATATCTCATCGATCAGATCGCCGGAACATCGAATATAACGGTGGAGACGCAAGCGGAGATCGTGGCAGCCGTGGGAGAGAATCGTCTGGATAGCCTCAGAATCCGCACGCCGCGGGGCGAGGAAACGCGCCCGGCGACTTCGGTCTTTCTGTTTATCGGCGGTGCGCCGCAGACCGACTGGCTGCCGGAGACGATCATGCGCGACCCGAATGGGTTTGTCCTGTCGGGGCGGGATATGAGAGTGGAGGGCAAGCTGCCGTCCGGGTGGAAAGAGAATCGCGACCCCTATCTGCTGGAAACATCGCTGCCAGGGGTTTTCGTGGCTGGCGATGTGCGGCACGGATCGATAAAGCGGGCCGCTTCCGCGGTGGGCGAGGGATCGATCGCCGTGCAGTTTATGCACCAGTATTTGGCACAATATTAGTCACAAATAAGAACCGGAAGAGAGCGGGACCGGACAGGAATGGAAACGACGAAAGCGGAGATGGCATCGCGGGTAGTCACAGAGCAGGAACTGTCGCTGCTCATTCGCAAGGTGCCCATTCTTGCGAAGCTGAAGGAGCAGGACCTGGCCTGCCTGGGTTCGGTGGAACTGGTGGAAGCGCCGGCCGGCGCGGTGCTGTACCGCCAGGGCGTGACGCCGCCGCGGTTCTGCATGGTGCTCGAGGGGGAAGTGAAGGCCGTTCGCTACGAGATGAACGGCGGAGAAACGCCGCTCGGGGTATTCCGCGACGGGGACAGCTTTGGCGAGTCGCCGCTGCTGCTGGGCGCGGAAAAAGCCGGCGTGCAGTGCGAAACGGCAACCGCGTGCCGCTTGCTGCGCGTAGATGCTGAAGGATTCTGGCGGCTCATGGCTACCTGTCCGACGGTGCGCCAGGGCATCCTGGCGAATGCCGCGCAGCGCATTCATGCCTTCCAGGCGAATACGCTGCATCAGGAAAAGCTGATCTCGCTGGGCACGCTGGCCGCGGGCCTGATGCACGAGCTGAATAATCCTGGAGCGGCTGCGAAGCGTTCGGCCGCGCAGTTGCGCGAGAATCTGACCCGGCTGCAGGACATCAGCCTGCGTTTTTGCCGCACGCCGATGACTGCGGAACAGGCCAATTGCCTCTATGACATGAAGGCTGAAGTGCTGGCCCTGGGAAAGCCCAGGGCGGTGAGCAGCCTCGAGGAAGCCGATGCGGAAGAGGAACTGGCGCACTGGCTCGACAGCATCGGCGTGGCAAATGCATGGACCCTGGCGCCGACGCTGGTGGCTGCCGGTTGGCGCCGCAGCGATGTGGCGTGCGCCCAGGAGGCGTTTCCGGCCGAGACGCTGCAGGACGCGCTGAACTGGCTGGAGGCGCTGATTTCTGCGACGCAGCAGCTGAGCACGATTGAAGAGAGCCTGAGCCGGGTGACGGAACTGGTGATCGCCGTCAAGAAGTATGCCTACGAGGACAAGAGCGGCGAGCATATCATCGACGTCCACGAGAGCATCCAGAGCACGCTGACGATTCTGGGGCATAAGTTCCGCCACAAACAGCTCGTCATTGACAAGGATTTTGTTGCCGACCTGCCCAAATTGAAGACGCGCGGCACCGGGCTGGCGCAGGTGTGGACCAACCTGCTGGACAATGCAATCGATGCGGGTCCCGAGCGATCGAAAGTGCGCGTCCGAACCTGGACAGAAGAGGGCAGCCGGGGATCGCAGATCTGCGTCGGGGTTTCCGATGAGGGGCCCGGCATTGCGCCGGAGATGCGGGAGCGAATCTTCGAGCCTTTCTTTACGACGAAGTCGGCGGGCGTAGGCACGGGCCTGGGGCTCGAGATTGCGCGGCGCATCGTCACGGCCCAGTTCAAAGGCAGTATTGGATTCACGTCGGAGCCGGGACACACGGAGTTCGTGGTGAAGCTGCCCGTGAGTCAGAGCTCCGCTCTCCCTTATTCCTCATAAACAGGTAAAGCGAAATGGCCGAGACGTCTGACCGCTCACTGCTGGATGAGCCGGAGTGCTGGCCGGCCTTGCCGCTGGCCTCGTGGCAGGACACCTGCGCCACGCTGCATAGGTGGACGCAGGTGGTGGGGAAGGTCCGGCTGGCGCTGACGCCGCTGGTGAATCACTGGTGGAATGTTCCGCTCTATGTCACAGCGCGGGGACTGACGACTTCGGCGATTCCATACGGTCACCAGGCGTTCGAGCTGCGCTTCGACTTTCTCGGTCAGCAACTGGTGCTGGAGACCAGCGACGGCCTCGTGGAGTCGCTCGCGCTGGAGCCGCGCTCGGTGGCCGATTTTTATCGCGAATGCCTCGGCATGCTGCGGTCGGCCGGGATTGCCGTGAAGATCTGGCCGATGCCGGTGGAAGTGCCCAACCCTATCCCATTCGATCAGGACCAGACCCACGCGGCGTACGACCCGGAGCGGGCGGCGGCGTTCTGGCGGATTTTGCTGTCGGTCGATGAGGTTCTGCAGAAGTTTCGCGCGGAATTTATCGGCAAAGTGAGCCCGGTGCATTTTTTCTGGGGCAGCTTCGATCTGGCGGTGACGCGATTTTCCGGGCGGCGGGCGCCGGAGCGGCCAGGCGCGGATGCGGTCACGCGCGAAGCCTATTCGCACGAAGTGAGCAGCGTGGGCTTTTGGCCGGGTACCACTGGCGGGGTCGATGCGGCGTTCTACTCCTACGCGGCGCCGGTGCCCACTGGTTTTTCTGAGGCGCCGGTGCGGCCGGAGAGCGCGCGATTCGACACGCAGCTCGGGGAGTTTCTGCTGCCGTACGAGGCGGTGCGGCAGAGCGCGTCGCCGACCCGGTCGCTGCTGGACTTTTGCCAGAGCACGTATGAGGCTGCGGCTAATCTGGGTGGATGGGACCGGAAGGCGCTGGAGCGCTGAAGGACAAACGGAGGAACCGCGATGGCATGTGCGCATCTTGGCGAGATCAAAGTGACGACCACCACGACCCACGTCTGCGAGGAATGCGTGAAAAAGGGCGACCGCTGGGTGCATCTGCGGATGTGCCTCGAATGCGGGAACGTGGGCTGCTGCGACTCCTCGAAGAACAAGCACGCGACGAAGCACTTTCACCACACCCGGCACCCGCTGATGCGGTCGGTGGAACCGGGCGAAGCCTGGGTGTGGTGCTACCCGGATGCCGGCGTGGTGGGGGAGATCGGCCGCGACGGAGCATTTCATAGCGACGAATGAGAGCTAGTGCATCTCGTCGGCGCTGGGTCCGTAAATGGCGGGCACCTTCGACTCGAGCAGGCGCAGGTAGACGGTTAGCTGGCCGCGATGGTGCGCCAGATGGCTCAATATGCCTTCGCGCAACTGGCTATAGCGCGGACCCTCGGTGAGAATCTGGCCGCCCATGCGCAGGCCCCACGGCTTCATCAGGTGCTCTTCAGTGGTGCTCTGCAGCGCGGCGCGGGACTTCTCCAATCCCTCTTCAAGCAGGCGCAGCAGCTCGGCGCGCGACTCGATCGAGCGCGTGCGGAAGCCAGAGTCGGCGCCATCGATGTCGGTCAAATCCTGGTTGATCACCATCGCTACCCATCCGGGCATCGTCGCGACCAGCGACGCCAGGTAGCCGAACTCCATCGAGCGCGGGTGCGGCTTGAACGAGTTCTTTCTCTCCGGGACCCGTTCGATAGCTTTACGGCACGAAGCGCCTTCGACTTCCAGTTGCTCGAGGAAAAACTGCTTCAGTTCCATGGGGATTTTCCTTTCTGGTCCGCTCCAGGAGCGGTACCGAATCAGATTGCAGCTGAAAATATGACAGCTGATGTCATGATTAGGAAATAATTCTGAAGCAGCTGGCAGTCAGCGGGCGGCAACTCGGGGCAGGTGAGGCAATGAAGGCGGAGCGGCTACTTTCGGCGTTGTTGTTGCTGCAGGCGCATGGGCGAATGGCCGAGCGGGAGTTGGCGGAGCGGCTGGAGGTGTCGCAGCGTACGGCACATCGCGACATGGAGGCGCTGTGTGCGACGGGCATTCCGCTGACGGCGCATCGCGGCGTCCGCGGCGGCTGGAAACTGGAAAAAGGCTGGCGGACGCGCGTGCCGGGGCTCGATGATGCGGAGTTATGGGGGTTGCTGATGGCGCAGCCTTCTTCGGCAGGGGGCAAGAGGATGTCGGCTGCGGCCGGTCGGGCGTTCGACAAGCTGATGGCGTCGATGCCGGCAGCGCAAAAGGCGCAGGCGGAGTCGATCCGCGCGCGGCTGCATGTGGATGCGACCGGCTGGCGGCCGGGCTCCGAGGACTGGTCGGCGCTGCCCGCTGTGCAGGACGCGGTGGCGCGGGATGCAAAGCTGACGTTTCGCTATCGTCGCGCGGATGGGCGGGAGAGCCTGCGCACCGTGGACCCGCTGGGGTTGGTGGCCAAGCAGGCCGCATGGTATCTGGTGGCGCGCAGCGCGGAGGGATTGCGCACGTACCGCATCTCGCGGATGAGCGACGTGGTGGCGCTGGCTGTGCCATTCGAGCGCCCGCGCCACTTCGATCTGGCAGCGTGGTGGGCGCAGAGCACGGCGGCTCTGGAGGAGAAGACGCGTCCGTACACCGCGGTGCTGGCGATGAGTGCGGCCGCCGCCGCCGATCTGGCTCCGTGGTCGCCCATGCGGCCGGCGGAAAGCGCGGGCCGGCGCAAACTGCCGGAGGGCTGGAGAGCTTACGCGGTGGAATTCGACTCGGCGTACGCCGCGCAGTTCGTTGCCATGGGCATGGGCGCGCGAACGCGGGTGCTGGGGCCGGAAGAGATGCGGAAAGCGGTGGAGAAAGAGCAGCGGGCGGCGATGAGAGGACAAGGTTCAGAGCACAGGGCTCCCGGTGCAGTGCACGGCTGCTCATCTGAAGAGCAACCGGGCACGCGGAGATTGCGGACTAGCCTTCCTGGCCGTTGATGGTTAGTCCGGTGGCGGCGCCGGGTGTTGGGAACGGAAGGCGTCGAGCACGAGCAGGATGCCGCCGATGACAATGCACGAGTCAGCGATGTTGAAGTCGGGCCAGTGGTAGTGGATGATGTGGACTTCGAGAAAGTCCGTCACCATGCCGTAGCGGATGCGGTCCCAGACGTTGCCGATGGTGCCGCCGAGGATGAGCGCGAGCGCTGCCGTCGTGGGCGTGAGCCGGCGTCCGATCTTGATGAGGATGACGAGGATCGCGGCCGCCGCAAGAATGGAAAACCACATGAGCAGCTTGTGGGTGAGCAGCGGGTGCTCGGACTCGGTGAAAAGCGAGAAGGCCGCTCCGGGATTGCGCACGTGGCTGAGGCGGAAGACGTGATCCCAGACGCGAATCGTCTCGCCCTCGGGAATGTGGCCGACGATCCACGCCTTGCTCAGGCGGTCGAGCAGAATGACCAGGGCGCTGATGGCGAGCAGCAGCGGACGGCGATCCTTCATTGCCCGTCCTTGTAGCCCATCAGGATCAGCGCATCGGCGCAGCGTGCGCAGACGTTCTCCCAGGGTCCGAAGGTGCGCACGTGCTGCGGCGAGTCGTCAGGGTAATAGTTCCAGCAGCGGTTACATTTGTGACCGTCGGCCAGCGCGATATGGGCGTTAAGCGCATCGTCTTCCGCGGGGGTAACGCTATATGCATCGCCAGCAGCTTTTTCGATGTGAGAGGACTCGAAGCTCACTTTCGATACGTTGAGAAGCTCTTTCAAGCTGTTCGCATATCTTGAGAGGATGGCTATTGCCTTTGCGGGCGCGATGATTTCAACATGAGCTTCGAGAGATTTGCCGATCTTCCCAGCTTTACGCACGGATTCCAGAGATCCGAGCACGGTATCTCGAATTACCAGGAGGCTCTTGAAGTCCTCCATAAGCGTAGGTTCTGCTGATCCCAACCCTTCCGCCTTCGGAAACAACGCCAGATGCACGCTCGCCTCGCGGCCCTCCATCTTCGGCAAATATTGCCAAACTTCATCAGCCGTGAACGTCAGGATCGGAGCGACAAGACGAATGAGCGCTTCGGCGATCTTGCAGAGCACCGTCTGCGCGGAGCGGCGTTCGACGCTCTGTGGCGCGAACGTGTAGAGCCGGTCCTTGAGCACGTCCAGATAAAACGCGCTCAGGTCGACGATGCAAAAATCGTTGACCGCGTGGAAGACGCGGTGGAATTGAAAGTCGCCATACCAGCCAGATTGGGCGTCCACGCCGACGACCTTCTCCACCAACTCACGGCAGCGAACGAGCATGTACCGGTCGAGCGGAAGCAGTTCGGTATCCGCAACGGCATCGCGTCCGGGATCGAATCCGAACAGATTGCCCAGCAGAAACCGAAACGTGTTGCGCAGCTTGCGGTAGTTGTCCGCGAGGCGCTGCATGATGGCTTCACTGTTGACGACGTCTTCGCGGAAGTCGACCGAAGCGACCCAGAGGCGAACGATCTCCGCGCCCATGCGGTCGGCGATGTCCACCGGATCGACGCCATTGCCGAGTGACTTGGACATGGCGCGGCCCTGCTCGTCAAGCGTCCAGCCGGCCGTGCCGACCATCGTGAACGGCGCTTTGTGCTCAGCGCCCACGCCGACGGAAGTGAGCAGCGAGGTGTGAAACCAGCCGCGGTACTGATCGCCGCCCTCGAAGTACATCACCTCGGGCGCGGAGAGATCAGGCTCGGCTTCGAGAACGGCATGCCAGCTAACGCCGGAGTCGAACCAGACGTCGAGAATGTCCGTCTCTTTTCTGAATTCGCAGCCGCCGCATTTTTCGCAGTGCGCGCCGGAGGGCACCAGGGCATCCGCGGCTGGGGTGCGCCAGACCTCGGCGCCTTCTTTTTCAAAGAGGGTGAGAATGCGCTGGTTGAGCACGCAGTCGCTGAGGGGTGCATTGCAGCTTTGGCACAGGAAGACGGCGATGGGCACACCCCAGACCCTCTGGCGCGAGATGCACCAGTCGGGGCGGGTGGCGATCATGTTGGCGATGCGCTCTTCGCCCCACGCCGGATCCCATTGGACCGAGTTTCTGATTTCGTCGAGGGCGCGCTGGCGGAACGTGGTCGCGGTGCCGTCGGGGGCCAGCATCGGCGTATCGATATTGATGAACCACTGCTCGGTGGCGCGGAAGATCACGGGATTGTGGCAGCGCCAGCAGTGCGGATACTGATGAAAGATGTCGGCGCGGCCAAGGAGTGCGCCGCGCGCGGCGACCAGGTCGATGATGGCGGGGTTGGCCTCGAAGACCGTCTTGCCGTCGTACTCGGGAAGGCCGTCCCGCAGGCGCCCGGCAGCATCGACGTGACACGTCTGATCGAGACCGTAGCGCGTGCCGGTGTGGAAGTCGTCAGCGCCATGAGCAGGGGCGGTATGCACGGCGCCGGTTCCCTGGTCGGCGGTGACGTAGTCGGCGAGAACGCCGAGGATCGGGCGGTCCAGAAACGGGTGCTGGAAGTGAACGCGATCCAGGCGCGTACCTTTGAAGGTCGCGATGGGCACTGCGGATTCCAGATTGCAGGCTTCTCGGACCGCCTGAGCGAGCGACGCGGCCACGAGGTAGACCTGGCCATTGTTCTCAAGCGCCACATAGTCGAAGTCCGGATGAAAGGCGACCGCGAGCGACGCCGGAAGGGTCCACGGGGTAGTGGTCCAAATAATGGTGGCGACCTTTTTCCCGGCGAGCGCAGGGTCGATCGCAGCGGGATCGCTCGTGAGGTCGTAGCGCACGTAAATGCTGGGACTGCTGTGCTGCTCGTATTCAATTTCGGCGTCGGCGAGCGCCGTGCGGTCGTGGATGCACCAGTAGACCGGGCGCAGGCCGCGGTAGACGAAGCCGGATTCGAAAAACCGGTAAAAGATTTCGAGGGTGCGCGCTTCATAATCGCGCGACATCGTCGAGTAGGGTGCGTCCCAGCGGCCGAAAACGCCGAGACGGACGAACTGCTCCGTCTGCAAATCGACGTATTTCTGCGCGTAGGCGCGGCAATATTTCAGGAATTCGCCCGCTGGCATGTCGAGCTTTTTGCGGCCGAGCTGCTCATCCACTTTGATTTCAATGGGAAGGCCGTGGCAATCGAAGCCTGGGACGTAGGGCGAGTCGAAACCGGCCATCGTCTTCGACTTAACGATGAAGTCCTTGAGGCATTTGTTGAGCGCGTGGCCCAGATGGAGGGGCCCGTTGGCGTAGGGCGGCCCGTCGTGGAGAACCCAGCGGGGCGCTCCTTTGCGGGCGGCGCGGATCCGGTCGTAGAGGCGCGATTCCTGCCAGCCGCGGAGTCGAGACGGCTCATTCTGCGGCAGATTCGCCTTCATGGGGAAGTCAGTGCGGGGCAGCGAAAGGGTGTCTTTCAGGGGTGGGTAGCTGCCCGGTCGAGGTGCGTCGGACTGGGTTGCGTCGGGCGGCGCAGAGGACATCGTGACTCCGTTGGAAGTACGTGTGTGGATAAAACTTCATTGTATCCGCTGCCCGGCGTGACTTCCGGGCCGGTTCCGCGTCTATCCCTGAAGGGCAACTGCGGATATTCTGGACGACGGAATCGGCGAACCCGGGAGGGTCCCCCTGTCTGCGTATTTGGGCAGCGCGCCCTGGCGGCGGTCCGGACGGGGATCCGATGAATTTTCCGCTGTGCCGGGCGACGCCCGGCATCTCAAGGAACCACGCCCTGCGGAAGACACGAAGGGCGGCTGTCGTTGATAATCAGGAGAAGCCGGTTTTAATTCCGGCGAGTTGTTATGGGGAATTCGGTTTTGGCAGATTTTGGAATGGGACCAGGAAAATCTCGGACGCCAGAAGAGCAAGCTGAGCTTCTGCAGGGAGCCGACGGTTCCATGAGGACGTCGCCGAACAATATGGATGACGCCCTGACCTCTTCGAAGCACCCCCCGCTTCCGTTGACTCCTGCGCCGGTGATGTTTGGCAGCCTCGAAGGCGTGATCGAGGAGCCGATCTGGAAGACCCTGTGGACCAGCGTGCACGACACGCTGGCTCCGAAGAAATTGCCTCCGCTGCAGTTGACTTCGCAGCCGATTGCGGTTCCGGACCGCATGGCGGTTAAGCGGAACCCGATGTCCAGCGCGATCTCGGCCCTGACGCACGCGGTGATCGTCGGGCTGATTGTGCTGTTTGTCATCGAGCAGTGGCACGTCCGCGAACTGGCGAAGAAGAATATGGTAACGACGGTGGAAACGCCGCCGTTTATTCCGCCCCTGAAGATGAAGGACGCGATGGGCGGAGGCGGAGGCGGCGGGAACCACGAGCTGGTGGAAGCCTCGAAGGGCAAGCTGCCGGAGATGTCGAAGAAGCCGCTGGCTCCCCCGCAGATCCTGAAGGTGGACAATCCCAAGCTGCCGGTGACGCCGGCGATCCTGATGCCGCAGCAGATCAAGCTGCCGGACAATCCCAACATGCCGAATCTGGGTATCCCGCAGTCGAACCAGATTGCGCTGGCCAGCCAGGGCAGCGGATCGGGCTCAGGATTTGGCACGGGGTCGGGCGGCGGCATTGGCTCGGGCAACGGCAATGGCGTCGGCCCCGGCGAAGGCGGCGGATACGGCGGCGGCGTGATGAAGCTGGGTGGGGGCGTGGCTCCGCCGACGCTGATCTACTCGCCCGATCCTGAGTTCAGCGATGAAGCGCGGCGCGCCAAGTATCAGGGCATCTGCGTCGTCGGGCTCATCGTCGATGCGCAGGGCAACCCGCAGCAAGTGCACGTGGTGCGGCCCCTGGGCATGGGCCTGGACGAGAAGGCGATCGAAGCGGTGCGGCAGTACAAGTTCAAGCCCGCGATCTACAAAGGACGCGCTGTGCCGGTAGAGATCAATATCGAGGTGAACTTCAGGATCTATTGAAGGGCGGCGTTTAGGGTGTAGCGAATAGGGTGTAGAGTTGGGCCGACAGAGACCCTCGCAGCGGAATGCTGCGGGGGTTTTTGCTTTCGGGTTGGGGGTGGGGCCGGTGCGCAGAGCCGCGGACGACGGCAAGCGAAGAGGCCCGTTTCCTGCTGTGGCGCGGTACCTCCGCGGGGGATGATTTATTGCAGGGATTGAGGTTAAGGAGGGGGATTTGCTTCTCCGTTACGTTACTTTACCAATTCGTTAACAGAGACATTTGGGATCCGGAAAGGAGGCGCAGCCGGCTCGAAAACAGCGGGCGGGGAAGGTTGTCGTACCGGAAGACCAGGACTGGTCGAGTGCGGCGGCTCCTTGCGAAACGGCAGCGGCGGAAGGCTGGATGGCTATGGAAGAATGGGCCGTGCCGTGGAATGCATCCAGTTGGAGACAATGTCTGGAAGCGGGCGCCGACGAATCGCAGAGGGTGGCAGTGCGCGCATCTACGCATACCGGTCGGGCCCTGGGGAGCGAGCCGTTCGTGCGGGAACTGGAGCAGAAGACCAAGCGGCCGCCGGCTCCTCGCAAAAGGGGTACGGCCAACATGGAACGAGGATTCACGGCAAGATGCGTTCGCATTTCGGGCAGAGCTGGATTTAGTCCGGGAACGGGCCACGTTCAGTGTGTCCCCGGATTCCCCCGAGGTTCCTCGGGCTTCGAGCGTATGTCGCCCTCCTCGCTATGCCAAAGAACCAAGAGGGAGAAATGATGTCTCACTGTCCACTCTGATTCAATCTCCACACGGCCCTCACATCCGGTCAGATAATGACGAAAGCTGCTCCATTCCCAATCCTCAGGATCGACGCACAATCCGCGCCGCACCGGGTTGCGATGAATGTACCGGAGCTTCTCAACAAACTTGGCCGAGGTGAACACGTTGAAATCGTAATACCGCTTTTGCCAAAAATGCTCTCCCTTTCCGCCGAGGCGGCGCGCCACGCCCTGCTTCAGCGATTTGAGCGCATCTGCCAGCGTCCCGCGTCCCGGCTCGTCGAGGAGCAGATGCACATGCTCCGGCATGACGACATATCCATACACGCAGACGTGGCAACTGCGCCGGACGCGCTCGAGCGCCGCTTCAAAGCTGCGCCGCGCGGCCTCCCTCTCGAAGAAGGCCCGTCGACCGAAGCA
>DATDHZ010000049.1:0-10159 GCA_036521315.1 Acidobacteriaceae bacterium | reverse complement strand
GCCGGATTTTTGCCGGCCGTGGAAGTTTGAGGCAAGCGATTGATGCAAACCATGACTGAAGCTCCAAAACGAAGGGCGTTAGGCAAAGGGCTTGAATCCCTGCTGCCGCGCGTACAGGCGGTCGCAGCCGAGAGCCCTGCGCCCGAAGCCATCGAGGCCACCGGCAGGCCGCGGGAGATCCCGGTCGGCGGCATCGACCGCAGCCCGTACCAGACACGCAGCCACTTCGACGAGGTGGCGCTGGCCGAGCTGGCCGCCTCCATTACCGCGACCGGCGTGGTGCAGCCCATTCTAGTGCGACCGATTGCGGGCGGCCGCTTCCAGCTCATCGCCGGCGAACGGCGCTGGCTCGCCTCGCAGCGCGCCGGCAAGGAGACGATCCCGGCCATTGTGCGCCATGCGTCAGACGAGCAGGCGATGGAGATGACCATCGTCGAGAATCTGCAGCGGACCGACCTCAACCCCATGGAGCAGGCTCGCGCCTACGACCGCCTGTCTCGTGAGTTTCAGCTGACCCAGGAACAGATGGCCAAGCGGACCGGCAAAGATCGGGCGTCCGTGGCTAACTTCCTGAGACTGCTCCGCTTGCCGGTCGATGTGCAGGGTCATGTCGAGAGCGGCGCGCTGAGTTTCGGCCATGCCCGAGCCTTACTGCCGCTCGAGGATTCGGAGACGATTTTGAAGGCCGCGCAAAAGGTGACGGCGCTCTGCATGAGCGTACGCCAGACGGAGACGTATGTGCAGGGTCTTCTCCATCCGGAGACCAGGGCGGAAGGCGAACAAAAGGAGAAGATAGTCGACCCGAACGTGCGCGAGATCCAGGAGACGCTCCAGCGCGCCCTTGGCCTCAAGGTCCGGGTCGAGGATCGCAAAGGCCGCGGCAAGGTCATCATCGAGTATTCAAAGATCGAGGAGTTCGATCAGCTGCTCGAAACCCTGGGAGTCAAAGGCTAACGGGATTCTGTCGTATCGTCAGGATTGAATCCCACTTGTTTTCAATAGGATTCGATCGCATCGGAGGCCGATATTCGCTCGACCCGCCAACTCAGCATCACGCTCCCGAACGAAATGGCCGATCTCATCCGTGCCAAGGTCGCCGCCGGGGAGTACGCGACCGAGAGCGAGGTGATCCGCGACGGTCTCCGCGTGCTGATCGCCCGTGATCGCGTCCAGGAGAAGTGGCTAAAGGAAGAGATAGTTAGCGGCGGAGAAATCGGGACCAAATCGAAAGTTCGCCATACCGAATCCACTGGTCCACCCGCACGTGGCACCCGCTCCCGCAAAATGCCTGCCGTTTCCCGCAAAATGCCTGCCGCGCCGGCGCCCGCCCCCGAGGAACCTGCGCCCGAAGCGGAGCGACCGGGACGGACGATCCCCGAGACGCCCAACTTCGAATTCGGGCGGATGCAAGTTGTTCTCAAAGACGTGCCGGGGTAGTATCGGGCCATCCGACCGTACATCCTTGTGACTGTCGTCCGTTCAGGTCGGCCGGAGCGGCGAAGAAAGAGACGCGGTGCCGATTCCGGAGAGTCCCAGCGGACCATCCCAAACCAGCCCAGGCGGGAGTCAGGCCATCCGCACGCCCTCGCCCGGCTCGGCTCCGCAGAGCGGGAGCGGCACCCGCGACCCCGCGCTCCGGATCGCCCCGCTGGCTCCCGAAGAAGTCATCGCCGACCGCTACGTTCTCAAGCATCGGCTCGGAGCGGGTGGCATGGGTGAAGCCTGGCTCGCGGAAGACCGCATCCTCCATCGCAGGCTGGTGCTGAAGCGGCTCACGCGCGCGCATCCGGCGAAGTCGGCGCTGACTGCGCAGTTGCTGAGCGAAGCGCGCCGCGCCACAGCCATCGACAGCCCCCACATTGCGCAGGTCTACGACATCTGCACGCATGGCGACGAATGGCTGCTGGCCATCGAGTACGTGCCGGGCATGGACCTGCGTACGGTCCTCGCGGGGCCGCTCGATCCCGAGACGTTTTTTTCCCTCGCGGTGCAGCTTGCAGTAGCCATTCAGGCCGCGCATGCAGCCGGCATCCTGCACTGCGACATCAAGCCGGAAAACATCATGGTGACGGAGCAGGGCTTCGTCAAAGTGCTCGACTTCGGACTGGCGCGCATCGTGGCCTCGCCGGGATCGTTTGAGACGGTGAGCCTCGCGGGCAGCGGATCCGTGTTTGCGGGCACGCCCGGTTACATGGCGCCGGAGGTGCTGCGCGAGCACGCGCCGACAGAGCTGTCCGACATCTTCGCGCTGGGCGTGGTGCTCTACGAGATGGCCGGGGGCAAGGCACCTTTCAAGGGCAAAACGACCGCGGACAGCGTCCTGCTCACGCTGACCTCGGAGCCGGCGCCGATCGATCTGAAGGCGCGCGGCTTTCCACCCGATCTCAATCGCATTCTGGCCAAGGCGCTGAACAAGCAGCCGGAGCGGCGCTACGCCACGGTGCGGGATCTGCTCGTGGATCTGCGCGCGCTGCAGCATCAGACGCTGACCAGCGTGTTGGCTCGGCCGCGGTCCGGCGGACCGCAGAAATGGCGCAAGGTCCTGTTCGTCGCCGCCCCGCTGGCACTATTGGTTCTTGCGTGCGCCGGAGTCTGGTTTCTGGTGCAGCACCATCCCTACCGATCGAAGGGCGCGCAGGTTTCTCCACGCGCTGCGGCGCCGGCTCCGCGCGCGCAACTGCTCGCGGTGCTGCCGTTCCACGTCATCGGACCTGAGAATGCGCCCGATGCCGCAGCGATGAGCGCGTACAGCGAAGGACTGCGCGAGGCCATCACCACGAGTCTTGCCAGCCTGGCTCCGGCGGCGAAGATCGAGGTGCTGGCGGCGAGCGAAGTGCGCGCGCACGGGCTGAAGACGCCGGAGGAAGCGCACAAAGAACTGGGGGCCGACCTCGCCATCGACGGGAGCTACCAGCAGTTCCGCGACGAGGTTCACATCACCTACGAGCTGAGCAACGCAAAGGGGACCATCCTGCAATCCGGCAATCTGATGGAGAAGCTCGCCGATCCATTTGCCATGGAGAACCACGTCGAGAGCGGCGTGCTCGCCATGCTGCGCGCCACGCCCGGCGGAACGGAGCTCGCGCCGCAGCGGTTCGGAACGCAGAATCCCGAAGCGTACGACGCGTACCTGCGGGGCATGGGCTATCTGCGCGATTACGACATTGCGGACAGCATTCAGAACGCGGCGAAGAGCTTCGCGGCCGCGACCCACGCCGATCCACAGTTTGCGGCGGCCTTTGCCGGGCTGGGTGAAGCGCAGTGGGCCGAGTACCAGGCGACCACCGATGTGCGGATGATACCTCCGGCGCGGGCCAGCTGCGCGCGGGCGCTGGAGCTGGGGCCCGGCGTGGCCGAAGCGCGGATCTGCCAGGCAACGATCGACGATGGCACGGGGCGCGTGCAGGCGGCGCAGGCCGGGTATCAGCAGGCTCTCCAGCTCGATCCACAGAGCGACTCGGCGCTGAACGGCCTGGCGCGCACGTGGGAGGAAATGGAGAAGCCGGAGCAGGCGCAGCACGTTTACCAGCAGGCGATTGAAGCGCGGCCATTCTATTGGGCGAATTACTATGCGCTGGCGAACTTTCTGGTGCGGCGCGCCGATTATGCGGGCGCGGCGCAGCAACTGGAGCAGGCGGTCGAGAAGTTTCCGGAGAACAGCTTCGTGGCGCGGCGGCTGGGCGTGGTGTACTTCCTCGAAGGCAAGCTCGACGATGCGGCGAGCATTCTGCAAAAGGCGATTGCAGAGCGGCCGCAGGCCACGGCGTGGATGGATCTCGGCGAGGTCTATCTGCATCAGCGCCAGTTTGGGCGCGCGATTCCGGCGCTCGAAGCGGCGGCGCGGATGGAGCCGCAGCTCAATTCCATTCAGGCCGATTTGGGCGACGCGTATGCGTGGAGCGGCAACGCGCCCGGCGCGATCCAGGACAAGGCGGCGGCGAGTTACCGCAGCGCGCTGTCGCTGAGCCAGGCGGGGCTGAAAGTGAATCCGATGGATCTGGATGCGCTGATGGTGGCGGCCTACAGCGCGGCAGCGCTCGGCGAGCAGGCGCAGGCGTTTGCGTATCTGAACCAGGCGCTGCAGCACGCGCCCGAAGATGCCGAGGTGAATTACTATGCGGCGCGGGTGTATGCGCGGCTCAACGAGCCGGCCGCGGCGCGCCAGGCGATCGACACCGCCGTCGCGCACGGCTATTCCCAGGCTGATATCGCGACGGCTCCGGACTTAGCGGAGTTAGTGGGTGCCGCGACTCAGTAGAGCCTGTTATTCACTTTCGAGCGGGTGGCGTTGCCAGACCGGAAATGAACTTTCGTGGAGAAGTTCTCGTACCCAACCGTGCAATATGCCCGTATCCACGACAGATCAACGCAAAATCGCGGACAACAATGAACCACTTCTGATGCGGCACCCCGTTGCTGCGTACTTCGCCCTGACATTTGTGATTTCCTGGGTGGGAGCGGGCCTGGTCGCCGCACCACATCTTATACGCCATGAACCCCTGCCCAAACTGACCGGCATTCTCATGTTTCCAGCGATGCTTCTAGGTCCGAGTCTCACAGGGATTGTTCTGACCCGAGTTGCTGACGGACCTCAAGGAATACACAGCCTCTTTGCACGAATGTTTCAGTGGCGATTCCCGATGAGCTGGTACCTGATGCTTTTCGCGCCGCCGGCCCTGGTTTTTACGGTCCTCATCGGTTTGAAGATGACCGTATCGTCGTCTTATGCTCCAAACTTCTTCCCGTTGGGAATTTTATTCGGTGTTCCCGCCGGTTATTTGGAGGAGATCGGCTGGGTGGGGTATGCATTTCCCAGGATGCGTGCTCAGCGCAATGCGCTGGCCGCGAGCGTTCTGCTGGGACTCATGTGGAGCGCGTGGCATCTTCCTGTGATTGATTTCCTCGGCGCGGCCACTCCACACGGCAGGTTTGTATTTCCTTTCTTCCTGTCGTTCACAGCCGCCATGACAGCGATGAGAGTGCTGATTTGCTGGGCTTACAACAACACCGGAAGCGTATTACTGGCGCAACTCATACATATAAGCTCAACGGGGGCCCTGGTTATTTTTAGTGCTCCGCGTCTGACACCGGGACAAGAAGTCATGTGGTATGGATTATATGGGGCCGCGCTATGGGTCACAGTAGTGATTGTCGTAAGTCGGTGTGGCAAGCGACTGCTGTTGAACTAGCGCCTGAAGTTTCAGTCGCTTTGCGAGGATCGTCGGGCACTCCTTACCGCCAGATCGCGAGCATGGAGCCAACGGATCATGATGGCGGGATAGCCGTTAGCCATCCGCTGAGGCAGCGACGGGTCGTCGTCGTATCCCGCCCCCGATCTTTCTAAGGGAGAGACGAGTTATGGCAAGTTACCGGTAGCCTGGGTCGTGCGGAGAGAAAATGCAGGTGGCTTCGGCTCCGCTCAGCCCAGGCTCTTCGAATGCGCGCTCGGAGTGTTGGTGAATTGAATTGAGGCGTGGCGCTACGCTCAAGATGGCACTGTCGTTTTCTGTAGATGCTGTAGGAGGACCCAAAATCCAGGCCCCTTCGGCCTGTAACCCGTCACCTGCAATCCATAACCTGCTTTACATTCCTGGAGCGGATTTGATGAGCAGATGGGGGTCGCGGCATTCATAGTGGTGGTGGCCGGAGTCGTTGGGCTCGGCGGGCGCGTTGGCGTCCTCGTCATGAAACTGGACTTCGAGCTTGTACTTGCAGCCGCGAGCGCTGGCTTTCGGCACATCGGTGTCGACCGAGCCGGCGAAATTCAGATCGTGCTCGTCGAAGGCGCGCTGAAACGGATCCTTCGGGCAAGCCTTCCCGTAGAAATTTCGAGCCGTGATGGGGACCAGGCGGCGGACGCGAAACGGGCGTCCCTTGCCTGAGGTGAACGCGATGTGCTCAGCCTGCTGGATGGAGATGCACATGGGCTTGTGGTCGGCCATGTCGGCCATGGAGGCTTTGGTGAAGTCGCAGGGATGGTCATTGCGGATCTTCTCGACGTCAAGGGTGCACTTGCGGCCGCGGGTTCCGGCGGCGGAATCCCAGGTGCAGTAGTTTTCCGCGTCGGCGCCGCTGGCGCAGACCTGGACGCCTTGTCCTGCGCCGTTGTGCGAATGAGCGGCCGTCGTGGTTTGTGCGGCCAGCGATGCGGCGGCGAACAGGGCGAGGGCGGCAAGAGCGACTTTCACGCGAGGGTTCCTCCTGAGGAGCAGCGTGTAATGGGTAGCGGCGTATAGCAAACAAACTATAGCAAGGGACGTTCAGCGAAGAACTTATAGCAAAGAACGTTTAGCGAACAGCATCCAGCAAACAACGATTAGCAAACAACATTCAGCGCAGCGGCTTTCGGCGCGACCGCAGGCGGGGGTCAGGCGGTGGCGGCGTCGCCGAGGTAGCGGATGTCGAGCAGGGTGCAGTCGTCATCAGCGGCGATGGAGCCGCAGATGTTCTGGAGCTGCGTGCAGATGTCGTCGAGCGAAGCGGCGGCCATGGCGGGCTGGGTGAGCGGCTCTTCGCCATAGAACTCGCCGTCGGGCAACTGCGCTTCTGTCACTCCGTCGGTGACAATTAACACGCGCGATCCTGGTTTGAGCCGGATGGAGCCGGACTGGTAAGGCGCGCCCTCGATGAGGCCGACGGGGAGGTTCGATTCGGTGAGCCGGCTGCACCCGTCGCAGTAAACGAAGGGCGGGACGTGGCCGCAGTTGATGTATTCGAGCAGGCCGCCGGGCGTGATGCGGAGGACGCACATGGTGGCGTACTTCTCAATGTTCTTGCTGCAGATGTAGCGGTTGACCAGCTCAGCGATGGTGGTGAGGGGCTGGCGCGCGGCGAGCTGCGAGTAGATGAGCCCCTGCAGCGTGGAAGCGAGGATGGCCGCGGAGATTCCCTTGCCGGAAATGTCGGCGACGACCATGGAAAGCGAGTCGGCGTCTTCGATGACGTCGAAAAAGTCGCCTCCCACCTCGCGGCAGGCGACGGAGCGCGCGGAGACCTGGGCCCAGGAGAGGGTGGGCAGGCGCGCGGTCATGAGGCTGCGCTGAATTTCGGCGGCGATGTTGAGCTCTTCGCGGTAGCGGCGCTCGCGCTCTTCCGACATGGCGAGGCGGGCATTGTCAATGAGGGCGGCGGCGTCGGTGGCGATGGTGCGCAGCAGATCGTTATCGATCTGGGTGAGGCTGCCGGGCTTGAGGCGGCTGTCGAGATAGAGAAGGCCGAGGAGGTCGGCTTCTTTCGCGGGACCGGGCCGGCGTTTGCGCAGCGGGATGCAGATGACCGAGCGGATGCTGTGCGCGACGATGGAGGCGGAGCGGGCTTCAGGGTCGGCGCTGAGCGTGTCGGTGAGGATGTATTCGCTGGACTGGCTCACGGCCTGACGGATGGCGCCGTGGGAGAGCGTGGCCTCGTCGGTGAGGGCTTCGCCTTTGTCATCGCGGCCGAGGGCCAGCTCGAGCTCGCCCTCCTGATTGCAGAGGAAGACAAAGCCGCGCTCCACCTGGGTGAGCTGGAGGGTGGTATCGAGCAGGGCGATGAGGATCTGATCGACGGCGCCGGAGGTTTTGAGCTTGCGGGCGGACTCAAAAAACCAGTTCAGCTTCTCAAGCGCGGTGCCGGTAGCGCTGACCTCGGGAATCTGGCTGATGATGTCGCGGATCGTCGAGCCGGGGGTGTCTTCGCCGTTGCCCACGCGCAGCGCGGGGCCGTCGAGCGCGCCGAACTGCACGGTGTCATCTTCGCCGATGAGGTGACGGGCGAGGGCCGGCTTGCCGTTGACGAAGGTGCCGTGGCGGCTGCCCTGATCGACCACGTAACAGCCGTCGTCGGCCACGATGATCTCAGCGTGGCGGCGCGACACATACGGATGAGCGAGGACCAGATCGTTTTCCGGGAGGCGGCCGACCGTGAACGGAGAATGGGTGATGCTGCCCGTCCTGCGGTTGGGCCCATCGACGAGCACAAAAGTCAGCGGCGCTGGATTTGCGGACATTCGCAGAAATTATAGGGGGAAAGCGCGCGGGGTGGTGAGAAAAGGCGCGTGGAACGGGGGCGGCGTCTTTTTTCCTCGACAGCTTCGAGCGCGAATGGTTACGCTTTTGCCCTCGGCTGGGCCCCGCTGACGAAACCGCTGAAAGAGCCCCAATCCCTCCCCCTCCTGTTCCCCTGGGCTGTCTGCTTCAAAGATCCGGGTTCTCGCGCTTCAGGCGCGGTGAACTGCGACACCATCTCCACACCCACGAGGAGTGATTCCATGAGCTTCCATCGCTCGAATTCCATGATGCGTGCAGCGTTCCTGATGTGCTCGGCGCTTCTTACTGCGCAGATGGGATCGCCGCAATCCGTCCAAACCGCGCCGATCGAGCCGGCGCCATCCGTCCAGCGTGTCCTGTCGCTTGATCCCTCGTCCGCCTATGCATCGGCGAACCGTCCGATCGTCAAGGGGGAAGCCTCTTTTGCCAACGCGCCAGCGAACTTTTACGCTTTCGCTTCCGCGCGCGCTGGAGAAACGGCGAGGGTGGAGGGGGTGAAGCTGCGCTTTGACGCGCCGACCACCCTCACGAAGATTGAATCCACCGCAGACTTCACCATCGAGGATGGCGGCAGCTGCGTGGAGGGCCAGTCCTATGCGAAGGGCGACACCTGCATCGTGCTGGTGCGCTTTACGCCGCAGGGCGCGGGCCGGCGGCTGGGCAAGCTGACGGTTGCGCATGCGGGGCCGGCGGAGCCAGCGGCCTTCGGTCTGGGCGGTTACGGCTATGAACCCGTCGTCAGCTTTACGCCTGCTGTCATCACCACGGTCCCCGGCACCTACCCCTCCAGTAAGGGTCTGCTGAGCGGCGCAAAGGACCTGGTTGTAGATGGGGGCGACATTCTCTACATCGATGACATCGGGAACAATCTTCTGAGGGAAATCGACTCCACTGGGGCCATCACGAACGTTTCCCCGTTCTTCGGCACACCGGCCAGTATCGCTGTGGACAATTTCGGCGACGTTTGGGCCCCCACCGTCTCCGGGGGGAGCTTTTACTTCTCGAACTACAACCCCTCAAGAACACAGTCCGGCTGGAGTGCCCCGCCTTACACACCAGGCTCCTGCACGGCGAGCACGCCTTGCAATCTCATCAACGTTGGATTGGGCAACCCCGCCGAAATCAGCATCGATTCCAACAACAACCTCTTGATGGAAGAGGAAACCAGGGGCGCTCTGGAGATGCCGGTCAGCGGCTGGGTGGACATCAGCTCGACACTGAACCTCTGGTATCTCGACGACGTGTATGCCTATTACCTTGGCCCCCCTTCCACCTTTGCGGCAAATGCCAACGACGACCTCTTCACCGCGATTTCCTATACGTTTCAGAATGACTGCTCCATTGTCGAAGAGCCGCTGTACGGCGCTGAAGGCACCACTCCGAACTACACGCGCGTTGCCGGCGGCATTAACTGCGGGTACTCGGGCGACGGTGGGCAGGGAGCGGGAGCCGAAATCGGAGGGGCGATCGGCCAGATCGCCTTCGATGTGGCCGGGGACCTGTATTTTACCGACACGAACAACCAGTGGGTGCGGATGATCAACGCCACCACCGGCATCATCAGCACGATTGCTGGGAACGGGACGGCGGGGTACTCCGGCGACAACGGCACGGGCACCAACGCGAAGCTGAGCTATCCGACCGGGGTGGCGGTGGATTCGCAGGGACAGGTGTACATCATCAGCGGAACAGGGACGACCAGCGGAGGCGCGCAGGTGGTGCGCAAACTCGGCGTGAATGGCGATGTGCTTTTCGGCAGCCGCCAGGTTGGCACTCCCAGCGCCGGACACACCATCACCCTCACCAACACCGGGAATTCGACCATGACGCTCACCGGTACGATGTTCACCGGGAACTATCCGGGCGATTTCTCGGTCGACCCAACGACTACTACCTGCGTGCTTACGCCAGGCGCGACTCTCTACGCTGGGCAAAGCTGCAAGATCGGCTTCATCTTCAAGCCCCATGCGACAGGCACGCGAGCGGCCAGTTTCGTGATGCTCAACAATACGGTGACCAACTCCAACACCGTGCTGCTCAGCGGAACCGGGACGTCGTCGGCGGTGAAGCTGAATCCCGGCGCGATAAGCTTCCCGGCGACGGCGAAGAGCTACACGACCACCGTTCCCGTC
>DATDHZ010000048.1:0-7323 GCA_036521315.1 Acidobacteriaceae bacterium | reverse complement strand
TGGGGGTGTTCGGTCGGCGGGATGCGGCTCGGCGAGCAGGCGCGGGGTTGGCGCGGCGATTGGGGGGTGTTCGGTCGGCGGGATGCGGCTCGGCGAGCAGGCGCGGTTTGGCGCGGCGAGTGGGGGGTGTTCGGGCGGCGGGATGCGGCTTGACGAGCAGGCTCGCGGGGGCCGGCCTGCGCCAGCGAGGAAGCGCCTCGCGGCGTGGCTGTTACGGCACGGCCGAAGCCGTGCCCCTTCAAAGAATCGAGCTCTTCTGCACAGTGAAGTCATGCCCTGATATAAAAGCAAAAACCTAGTCCCTGCGAGCTGACGTCGAGGCTGCATGGGACGCTCGGAGTCTCTCTGTCCCGCCGGGATCGGAAACCTCACTCAAGCCAAAACGCCGCTTGCGCGCGTAGCCAGATTTGCGAGTACGGGTTCTGCGCTGCCGATCGAATTCGCCTTCTCTTGTTGACTATTCAGTGAATCCCCCTGGCCAACGTCTTTCGATTCAGCAGGCGTCTTCCGCGCTGGTAACGTGATGGACCCAAGTTTCAGGTTGCAGGTGACAGGTTGCAGGTGACAGGTTGCGGGTGACAGGTTGCGGAAGCCGGGCTCAGAATGTTGCCACCAGCGGCTTGCGTGGGGCGCGTGGCCACTCTTTCTGCTGAAAGCGCATCCCTCCAGCACATTCCCCGGAAGGGGGGACTGCCATGATGCATGGCCGGCTTGCGAGGGCTCTGTGGGCCATGGCGGCTATCGCCTGGACGATCCTGCCCTCGGCGCGGGCGCCGGCGCAGGACGACGCTTCCGACGCAGTCCTGGATGCGGCCCCGCCGGAGCAGCGCGGCGATCTGCTGATGGCGCGCCACGCCTGGGTCGAAGCCGAATATGCGTACAGCCAGGCCCCGGCTACTGCCGTGCTCTGGAATAAGAGGGGCATCGCCTGGCATCACCTGCTGGCGATCGGAGCGGCCCGCAGCGACTACCAAAAAGCTCTGCAACTGCGGCCGGATTTCGCAGACGCCATCAATAACCTCGGCGCAACCTATTTTGCGGTGGGAAGGTACAAGAAGGCGCTGTCCTATTACTTTCGTGCGCTGCGCCTGGCGCCCGGCTCCGCGGTGATCACGGCGAATGTGGGCACGGCGTACTTCGCCATGGGCAAGATGGCGCAGGGGGCGAAGGCCTATCGCGCCGCTTACGTTCTGGACCCTGACGTCTTCGATCTGGACAAACAGCAGATCGTGCAGGGGCCCAGCACCGACTCGGAGCGCGCGCGCCTTGACCTGTGCCTCGCCGAGATTTTTGCCAGCTCCAACGATGTGGAACGCGCGATCGAATATCTCCGCCGAGCGGCGAGCACGGGCCACCTCGATGAAAAGCGCCTGATGCAGGCCCCCGCCTTCGCCAGCCTGCGGGCGACTCCGCAATTTGCCGAGTTTCAAACCGAACCGGGCGTCGAGTGAGCCGGAGGGCCGTGGGGTTTGGACCGAAGGTAATCGCCGGCACTCCGTCGTGTCCGCTTTTTCCTCGTACCATCGTCCACATACTGAAATGGTTCTTCCCATTTGGGTATCGGAGTGGTACAGGTAGGTATGGATTCGGTCCCCGACGCCGCATTTTCTGCCGGAGGTCCCGGCTGGCATCCTGAGGGGGGCGGCGCGAGTCGTTCCGGGGCTTCGGTTCATCCAATCGTTATCAGCGTCCGCAATCTGAGCAAGACGTACACAACCGGCCGCGGCCGGCTGACGCTGTTTGACGGGCTGAATCTGGACGTGGCAGAAGGCGAGATGCTGGCGATTGTGGGCCAGTCGGGGGCAGGAAAAAGCACGCTTTTGCACATGCTGGGCGCGCTTGATAGCCCATCCGCAGGTGACGTATTCTTTACGTCAACACCACTCAGTTCCCTTCGCCCGAGACAAGCTGCCACGTTTCGCAACCGCGAAGTGGGCTATGTATGGCAGTTTCATTATCTTCTGCCGGAATTTACGGCGCTGGAGAACGTGGCGATGCCGCTGCTGGCGCGGGGCAGCGCGAAGGCCGAGGCACTGAAAAGCGCGGAGCAATGGCTGAACGAAGTCGAACTGGGGGACCGGGTTACGCATCGTTCGGGAGAGCTTTCCGGGGGCGAGCAGCAGCGCGTGGCGCTGGCGCGGGCTTTGGTGACGCAGCCGCGCGTGCTGCTGGCCGATGAGCCGACCGGGGACCTGGACAACGAGACGGCGGAGATGGTGTTTGGGCTCATTGAGAGGCTGCATGCAACACATCGGCTGACTTCGGTCATCGTTACGCACAACCTGGCGCTGGCGAGCCGGTGCGGCAGAATTTTGCGGCTGGACAAGGGGCGCATCCAGGAGGTTTCCCCGCCGGCGGTTTAAGCGGGGAGTTGGAAGTACGGTTGCAAGAAGACAATTGGGCGCGACACGCGCTGGACGCGCGGATCGGGACCCGATTCAGGAAGCGGCTGCGATGCGGACGATTGCACCAGCCTCAGGGGCCATCCAAATTTGCCCTGGATTCAGGCGGGATGGCAGGGAGGGCCTGGAATTTAGGCTCACACGAACGAAGGGACGCGCAGTTCCGGGCATGGCCGGCGAGAATGACCGGCGTTTCCGGGGCGGGCGGAGTCTCTCAGAGGGAACATGTTCGAACGCTATACAGAAAAAGCGCGACGCGTCATCTTTTTCGCACGGTACGAAGCCAGCCAGTTCGGGTCGCCGTACATCGAGACGGAACATTTGCTGCTGGGGCTGCTGCGCGAAGACAAAGCCCTGACGAACCGATTCCTGCGCAGCCATGCTTCGGTCGAATCGATCCGCAAGCAGATCGAGGGGCACACGACGATCCGGGAGAAGGTGTCGACGTCGGTGGATTTGCCGCTCTCGAACGAGTGCAAGCGGGTGCTGGCCTACGCGGCGGAAGAAGCGGAGCGTCTGTCGCACAAGCATATTGGGACGGAGCATCTGCTGCTGGGATTGCTGCGCGAGGAGAAGTGCTTCGCGTCAGAGATTCTGCACGAGCGCGGGCTGAAGCTGCTGGCGGTGCGCGAAGAGCTGGCGCGGGCGACGCAGGAGAAGGCGCCGCAGCAACAGCGGAGCCGGGAGTCTTCCCTGCTCTCGGAGTTTTCGCGCGACCTGACGCAGGCGGCGATGGATTCGCAGCTCGATCCGCTGGTGGGACGGGATCAGGAGCTGGAGCGCGTGATTCAGATCCTGTGCCGGAGGACGAAGAACAATCCGGTGCTGATCGGCGAGCCGGGCGTGGGCAAGACGGCGATTGTGGAGGGACTGGCGCAGCGGATTTCCGATGGCGACGTGCCGAGCTTCCTGAGCGACAAGAGGGTGCTGGCGCTGGATTTGTCGCTGATTGTGGCGGGGACGAAGTACCGCGGGCAGTTTGAAGAGCGGCTGAAGACGATCATGAAGGAGCTGATGGAGAATCAGAACTCCATCATCTTTATCGACGAGCTGCACACGCTGGTGGGCGCGGGATCGGCAGAGGGGTCGCTGGATGCCGCGAACATCCTGAAGCCGGCGCTCAGCCGCGGGGAGATTCAGTGCATTGGGGCGACGACCCCCGCGGAATACCGGAAGTCGATCGAGAAGGACCGGTCGCTGGAGCGGCGATTCCAGGCGGTGAAAGTTCCGCCGCCGAATGAAGAAGACGCGATCAAGATCATCATGGGGATCAAGGACCGGTACGAGAAGTTTCACGCGGTCAGCTATACCGACGAGGCCATTAACTTCGCCGTGGCGCACTCGAACCGGTATATCTCCGACCGGTTCCTGCCGGACAAGGCGATCGATTTAATCGATGAGGCGGGGGCCCGGGTGAAGCTGCGGCAGACTTCCCTGCCCGACGAGATTACCGAGGTGCAGAAGCGGATCAAATTCATCGTGCACCGGATGGAAAACGCGATCGCGAACCACGAGTTCGAGAAGGCGCGGTTCTACTCCGATGAGGAGCGCAAGGAGCGGGACAACCTGCGCGCGCTGCGCGACAAGTATCACCTCGACGACTCGACGGCGGGCATAGTGGGGCGCGAGGACATCGAGGATGTGGTGAGCCGCTGGACCGGCGTGCCGATTACGTCGATCAAAGAAGAGGAAACGCAGAAGCTGCTGCGCGTGGAAGAAGAGCTGCACAAGCGCGTGATCAGCCAGGACAAGTCGATCTCGGCGCTGGCACGGGCGATTCGCCGGTCAAGGGCGGGGCTGAAGTCGCCGCATCGGCCGATTGGGTCGTTCCTGTTCCTGGGACCGACGGGCGTCGGCAAGACGGAGATGGCGCGGACGCTGGCCCAGTTCCTGTTCGGCAGCGAAAAGTCGCTGATCCGTTTCGACATGTCGGAGTTCATGGAGAAGCATTCGGTATCGAAGCTGATCGGTTCGCCTCCTGGATACGTGGGCTACGAGGAAGGCGGTCAGCTGACGGAGCGCGTGAAGCGGTCACCGTACAGCGTGGTGCTACTGGACGAGATTGAGAAGGCGCACGCCGACGTGTTTAACATTCTGCTGCAGGTATTTGAAGACGGGCAGCTTACGGATGGTCTTGGAAATACGGTCGACTTCAAGAACACGATCATCATCATGACGTCGAACATTGGGGCGCGGCATCTGCAGCGCAAGCAGGGGCTGGGCTTCCAGAGCGACCGCGAAGACATGGTGATGGAGAAGATTGAGGACCTGGTGAAGAACGAGGTCAAGCGGACGTTCAATCCGGAATTCCTCAACCGCATCGACGAGATCATCCTGTTCCAGTCGCTGACGGATGCCGATCTGATCCAGATTCTGGAGCTGCTGGTGCAACAACTGAACACCAATCTGGCGCAGAAGGCGATCACGATCTCGGTGGCCGAGGATGCGAAGAAGTGGATCCTGGAGAAGACGCTGGTGGATCGGAGCTACGGGGCGCGTCCGCTGCGGCGGGCTCTGCAGCGGTACGTGGAGGATCCGCTGTCGGAGGCGCTGATTGCGGGCGGGATCAGCGAGCGGCCGGCATTTCTCGAGGTGTATCTGGACAACAACCAGCTCTTCTATCGGCCGATTGCGAAAGAGGGGGTCGAGAAGACGGATGGGATCCTGCTGGTGAGCTGAAAGAGACAGCGGCTAGCGGGTCGCTTATAGCGTGTAGCAAAGAGGCTGCGAGGGATCGCAGCCTCTCTTCTTTTTGGCGAGACGCGTGTCAGTGGGATTGCGGGTTGGTGGAAGACGAGCCGGTGGGCGGATTGCCGGCTGGCGGCGTGTTGGACTGGGGCTGGGACGAGGTTCCTCCCGTGGGCGGATTGCCAGCCGGCGGCGTCGTGGTTCCTTTGGGCGCAGCAGCGGGCGGCGGCATCGGATGAATGGGAGCGCCGGGCATTCCAGGGCGCGCGCCGGGGCGCATGCCCTGCGGAGGCGGAGGCGGGGTGTCGCTCTGGCTGACGAGCTCGATGTCAAAAACCAGGTTGGATTTGGCCGGAATCACAGGGGGACGGCCGCCTTCGCCATAGGCCAGTTCCCAGGGAATGAAGATGCGGCGTTTGCCGCCGACGTGCATGCCTTCAAAGCCGGTGTCCCAGCCGGGGATGACGCGGTGTCCGCCGTAGGAAAAGGTGATGGGCTCCTTGTTGGGATGGTCGTCGGAGGAATCGAACTTCGTGCCATCCTTCTCGAGATAGCCGGTGTATTTGACGGTGTAGAACATGTGCGGTTTGGCGGCGGGCCCGGCGCCGACCTGGGTGTCGACGTAATCGAGGGAGTAGGTCTCGGTCTCGCTGCCGAGCGATTCGCGGACATCGGAGCTGACCAGAGGCGATACGTAGTCCAGCTTGCTGGTAGGGATTTTCGTCAGGGTGTAGAGCGTCTTCATGCATGGCGCGCCGGCGGGGAGGGCCGGGATTTTGGGAGAGATTTCGGGCGGATGCGTGGCGCATCCCGCTGCATGCGCCGTGGCGGTGTGGTGTGCAGTGGTTGCCGAAGGGTGCTGGGTGGTCTTAGCGGTGGTGGAGGCCGTTTGCGCGACGACTGGGAAAGACGCCAGCGCCAGAGCGAGGAGAGAACAAGAAAGGGCTGAGTGGTTCATCGCACCCCAGTGTATGACATCGGGTGAGAATTTTGCGTCTGCCCTGGAGGCCCGTGGACATGGGGCGGGGGCATCACGCGCGGAAACGAATTGGAGGGATGCGGCACGCCGGAGACTTTCGAAAGGAATCCGGATGTTTGCTACAATCCATATACGGAATGGTGACAGTTCCAGTGCTGCGCGGCGGTTTGAGCGGAGCAGGCAAAGGGAAACGAGAGCGGCAAAGTGCAAGGCTTTGCGGCAAGCAAGACAAGGCGAAGGGGACGTAGTTCAGTTGGTTAGAACGCTGCCCTGTCACGGCAGAGGTCGCGGGTTCGAGCCCCGTCGTCCCCGCCATACATTCCAAATGACTTACGGAGCGTATGGACCTAGTGTGACATCGAAATCTGGGTTCGATATGGGTGCAATAAGAAATCTACCGCCCATTTTGTGATTGTTTTTCATCCTTCACTTCACCCAGATTTGGAACCATCATCTTCACAACCTTGCTCTGTGCTGCCCGCTTGTTCGTGCTCAATGCTTGTGTGTACACATCGAGCGTGATCCTGCTATTCGCGTGCCGTTAGAGCTCCTGGACGGTTTTGACATCCTCTCCGTTCGCCTTCAGCAAAGTTCCGAAGGAATGCCGGAATGTATGCCAGCCGATGTTCTTGTTGATGCCATTTGCCCTGGCAACTGGCCGGATATGGCGCTTCATCAAGTTGTCAGGCCAATAGGGCTGCTTGCCCTTCATGGTCTCGCTTGCGAAGACGAAATCGTCGTCTGATGCGTAGTCACTCTGGCGTCGCCACCGGAGAAGATCCTCCGCCTTATAGCTGTCCATTGGGACGGGCTTGGCCGAAGCTTCTGTCTTGCAATTGCCGACTACCTGATGCCAGATTGATCGGGTGACATTGAGCTCCAGATTCTCGAAATCGACGTCGCTCCAGCGAAGTGCAAGCAGTTCACTGACCCGAAGTCCGGTTGAGCGAGTAACTCCGGGCAGACCAGTCGAGAGATTCACCAACCGGAGTTGTATCGGCGGCCTGCGCTTCAACGCAGAGAACGCGCAGGCCTGCACGCGCCAGATGAATCGACGAGGCTAGGCCGGCAAGGCCGCCTCCAAGTACGCTGACGTCGATCTGTTCTGGATTGTTCTCGCTCGCCAAGTCGCCTGTCCCCGCGCCGGGACATCAAGCAGCCAGTATTGCGCCTCAGCTAAAAGGTTGATCTGTCAGTCCAACCGACTATGCTTTTTTCCCTCCGTCGAGTGTTCGATTACCGGCGCTGAAGGCC
>DATDHZ010000047.1:0-59237 GCA_036521315.1 Acidobacteriaceae bacterium | reverse complement strand
GCGCTGGCGCTCGGCCGCGAGATCGGCGATCAGGCCGGCGTGGGCAGCGTGCTCATCGACACCGGCACGTTTTATCACGACCACGGCAAGCCCGCCGATGCGTTGCAGGACTATACGCAGGCTTTGGAGATCGAGCGCCAGTTGGGCGATCAGTCGCGGCAGGCTCTGTGCCTGAACAATATCGGAACCATCAAATCCGACCAGGGCCAGTATCAGGACGCTCTCACGTATCTTCAGCAGGCATACGAAATCCGCCAGAAGCTGAACGTCCCTGAGGATCTGGGCGAATCCCTGCACAATTTGGCGGAAGTGAATACGAAGCTCGGGCAATACGACACCGCGTTGTCGTTTTATCTGAAAGCCATTGACACCTATCGCACCGCCAACGATCAGCACGGCGTCGCCATGGAATCGGACGGGATGGCGAAGATTTTTGCGGCTCAGGGCCGATATGGCGCCGCGCTCAGTTCCATGAAGGACGCGGTCACGATCGTTCGCCAGACAAAAGAGATGACCTGGCTGACCGTCGAAGCGATCGGCGGATGGGGCGACTTGCTTGCACGCGTCGGACGTGCCGACGCAGGACGCGCCAGCCTGAACGAGGCCCTGGGCATCGCCCAGCAGATTAAGAATGACTCTTCCGTCGCGCTGGCCACCAACTGGATTGGCGATGCGGCTTTCTATCAGGGCGACTATCCAAACGCTCGCCAGCAATACCAGCGGGCCCTCGACGTCGCTTTAAAAACACCGGACCAAGAGACGATTCTGCTATCCAAAGTCAACGTCGCCAAAACGGATCTGGCCCTGGGCCGTGCGGCTGCGGTGATTCCGGTGTTTAAGAAGCTCGCCCAGGATGCCGATGCCCTTGGTTTGAAGGCCCTCTCCGCGGAATGCTCTGTCGATCAGGCTCAGGCAGAAATCGCCGCGAAGAACAACGCCGCCGCGGGGCAGGAGCTCGGCCTCACACTGGCCCGCGCGGAAAACCTCGGCTTGCGCATTCTTCAGGCGCAGGTGCAGTACCTGCAGGGTTCGCTGGCGGCCAGGAGCGGCAACCACAGCGAGGCGGCGCTGCACTATCGGGAAGTCGTTCGGATTCTGACCGAAATTGGCAAGGAAGATAATTCGGCGAAGATCCTCGATCGAGCGGATCTGAAGAGCATCTACGCCGGCGCCGAGGCAGGGCTGCAGGCCAGCCACTGAGGCGCTTGCTTCCGCCTCCAGTCATCGAAAGCAAAACGACCGGGCGCCAGGATCGAAGAAATCAGAGCCCAGCTCCTCGAATCGTAACCTTCCTTCAGAGCCATTGTTGCGAGAAGTGAGAGGATTGGCAGGTTCAGCGTCGCCGCCGTGACCGGTCCCGGCACAAGGCCCATATCCGGCCCAGGCTTCAGACCGTCCCGGTCGTTCCATCCGAAGCGCTGCCGGCCTTCGTTCCCCAATCGCTGCCGTCCCAAACAAATCCCGGTGGCTTACGCCACCGGGATCGATTGCCTCTGCTGTCCCTGCTCGCGGCCGTTGGTTGACAGCCGTCACGGAGCGGCACTGCCATTACTGCGGTTTCTTGACCGTGAACGTTTCGGTTTGCGGTCCTGCCGCGGCGAAGTTCCCCTGCGCCGGGAAGTTGACGACCAGGTGATGGGTTCCGACCGAAGGCTTGTTGATGGCGAACAGGGCCAGACCAAAGTCAACCGGAACTGTGACAGCCGGCGCGCCATCGAGACTGTAGGTCAGCGTCCCGTTGACGAGCCCAAGGTCATAGACCAGCGCGACGATGCATCCGTACCCGTTACCGGAGACGAGCGAAGAAGGCCCGCATACCGGAACCATCAGAACCGGTGCGGGGTTCACGGTGACGATTACCGGCGCCGAGTTGCCGGCGGCATTGTTGGTGTCGCCTGAATAGCTGGCGGTCATGGTGTGCGTGCCGGCCGCGAGCACCGGGGTGATCGTCCATTTCGCGCACCCGCCCGACAGGGGCAGCGTCTTCAGCAGTGTCGTGCTGTCGAGCAGCTTCACCGTGCCGGTGGCAGCGGCTGAGGTTGCCGGCGTAATGCAGACGGTCTCGGTGGTGGTGCGCGGCCAGGTCAGCGTCGTGCTGCCGAATGTGAGGTGGATGGCCGAGTCGTAGGGCGGCGTCACATTCAGGTTCAGCGTGGAACTGCTGGGAATGTGATACGCGTCGGAGTACTGCGCCGCGATCGTCACCGATCCCGTTGCCCCAGCCGTGTAGCTGCAGGTCGCCGTTCCCGTTGTTACGGTTGTGGGAGTGACCGGAACATTGACGCAGTTCGGAATGGGAGTGAGGTTGTTGGACGGGCCCGTGCTGAACGTGACGGTACTTGGCGCAATCGCCGGTACCGTTCCCGTTGGCATGTTGCCCGGGCCGGGCACCTGCGGCGACAGCGCGGTAATCGTCGCTGTCAGCAGATCACTCGCGCCTCCCATCGGACTATTCGTCTGTGCGGTGAGCTGTGTCTGACTACCCACCATCGTGATGGCTGTTGCGATGAAGTCGGAGAAGGTGTGGGTGCTGCCCGCCGACGTGCCATCGATATTCTGCGGCATGTACGACGTAAAGATGTTCTGGACGTTGGAGGAGTTCAAATTCCCGCCATTCACAGTCGCTTCACTCGTGCTGGCAAAGGTGAACTGATTCACGGCCGGCACGGATGCGACGGTGTACGTCCCGTTGAAGTTCGGTGTGCCGGTTTCACCTACGATGGTCACCGTTTGACCCACGGTCACCGGGCATTCGCCGGTGGCCGTCGGCGTTCCGCAGGTCACCGTTGCCACGGACCCATTGCCCGCAACCTGCAATATCGGCGTGTAGAAAGGATCCCCCTGCAGGTAGCCCGGAGAAACGGGCTGAATCGAGTTGTTATAAGCCGTATTCACCGCGATGCAGTTCGGCGAAGTCGGGTTCGCCACGCAGTTGGTTGGCGGATTGGCAGGAGCCGGCGCCGGGCAGGCCACCGGGCCGCTTGCGTCTGAGCAGGAGACCGAGTAAACGATGCAGTTGCCGCCCGTGTCGTCATAAACCTGGCACTGGGATCCTGCAAAGGGGGTCGACCCAATCAGAGAAGAGAAGAGGGCTGGGCTGATGGTGCTGGCCGTGATGGTCGCGGTGACTCCACCCGGCACCACGTTGGGAGGATAAGTGACCGTGTAGCTGTGCGTCCCAAACGGAAAGTCGGTGGGAGCGCTATTCGTGTTGAGCGGCTGGGTCTGGCTCACCGTGGAGTGCGGCGTGAAGGTCCAGGCCAGAATTTCCTGCTGCTCGAAAGCGGCTCCGGTAGCCCCCGTAAACCCGACATAAGCGCTGTCCATGGAAGGGTTCGATTCACTGCCGGTGTTGATGAAGGGGCTGATGCTGGTGGCAATGTTGTAGGCGCCCTGCAGGATCGGCGTCGCGCCCTGCGTTGGATCGGGGGTATGCGTCCCCGGGACAAAGGGAGGATCGAGGTAAATCTGAATGGTGTTGGCGGGAGTGTCATTCCGGCCGTTGTAGACCATTACCACCTGATGGATGTTGCCATCGGCCAGGTTTACGGCCGCCGGATTTGCGCTGGAGGTCTGCGGAGAGCTGTCGAGGGCGTAAAAAGGATTGCCACTGGCGTCGAGCAACTGAACGGTGCACGCGGTATGGACGGGAGAATTCGGCAGACCGAAGCCGGTGGTGGGATTCAGGCCGCAGCTTTGCAGAGCGATGTGATTTGCATTCGGATCACCAAATTCGGAGTTTTGAAACGTATCGAACTCCAGAGCCACACTGTTATCGATGCCACCGTAACCGACGCAGCCTCCCTCGGAACCGACCATGGTCGAACCGCTGCCCAGCCCGCTGCAGTAACTCACAGGATCAGTTCCGCCGCCCTGAGCGTTTTGGATCACAAAGGCAATTCCATCCGCCTGGCTTCCCTGAGGAGTGCTTCCCTGAGGAGTCAGCCTGAATGCGAACCAGGTGGTGAAGCCATTGACGACTTTCTGTGGAACCGAGAACCACATGCTTGATCCCTGGAGGGGCTGGGCCGGGGTCATTTGCGAGGCGTACTGATAGCTGCCGACGGGAGGATTGTCAGCCGGATTCGGGTCGATGCTGGGCGGGTAAAGATCGAGGAAGAACGATGGATTTGCATTCGCACCCGTCCGGTCGTTGAAGCAGAAGAGCGGAGCCGGCGCCCCGGCGGCCAGAGCCGCCGCACAGGAATAAGACACCTGCTGGGGATTGGCCTGGGGAACATCAAAATCGTAATAGGTAATCTGCTGGGCGGAGAGGGCCGGGATGGCCGTCGCAGAGAGAGCAAGGGCCAGCAGGTAACGCAGTGACCTGGATGAGTGCATGAGGTTTCCTCCGGATCTCGCACAGCAAGATCCTCGCTCGTTTCGAAAGGGGGGAACGATCAGTTCTGAGAGCGATTGGGGGAATCAGCTCGCGCTGAAACAGGGAGAGGCCAGAAAGAGGACCTGTCTCAACGAATTAATCGTCATCGTGGTCGGATCATAATGACGCCTCGAGGCTAAGTCAAGAAACTTCTCGACTGCGGGAACTAGAGCCCCGCTGAAGGAGCCGCGAAACCGCTGCCGGGAGAGCGCGCGGGGATCCGCACCCGAACCGAGGCACTTTTCAATACCGCAATTGTGGTTGTGTCCATACCGTCGAGGAGCGGCCCAGCTGTTTCCGCAGCGTCCCCTTTTTAGGGCGGAAAATATTTCCTTCCCCGGCATGTGTGCGGCGCTCGGGCCGATGAAACCTTGTCAATCATTCAGAAAACATTTACGCTGAACCCCGCTGTCGGAGCTCCCAGCAGCAGGAAGAAGTCCAATGGGCAGGGCGAAACGCAATACGAACGGTCCGGTGCGGCCGGACATCCATGCTGTCGCTCGCCTCGCGCGCGTCTCTATCGCCACGGTGTCGCGCACGATCAACAATGTCACTACCGTCGATCCGCGCCTTGCCCAGCGGGTTCGCAAGGCAATTGAGGAACTGGGCTACTCTCCCAATACCCAGGCGCGTGCGCTGGTCTCGGGCCGCAGCCGGCTGCTGGGCCTCATCATTTCTGAAATCACCAATCCATTTTTCCCGGAGCTGATCCAGGGGTTCGAGGACGTCGCTGTCGAAAGCGGCTATGAAATCCTGATCGGTTCCACAAACTACGAGCCGCAGCGCATGGAACAGTGCATTCAGAGGATGCTCGAGCGCAAGGTCGACGGCGTGGCGGTCATGACGTTCGGCATAGAAGCCCCGCTGCTCGACCGTCTCGCCGAGCGAAACATCCCGCTGGTGTTCGTCGATGTTTCGCCGAGAGGCTCTCTTTTCAGCACCATTGAGGTCGACTACTTTCACGGGATCCGCGAAGGCGTGCAGCACCTCGCGGTCCTCGGGCATCGCCGCATCGGTTTTATCAGCGGACCGTTGCACCTCCATTCCGCCCGCGCGCGAAAGGAGGCCTTTTTGCGGGCGATGAATGAAGTCGCCCTCACGTCGGAGCCTGGATGGCTCCTCGAAGGAGATCACACGCTCGAGGGTGGAATTTCCGTGATGGGCCAGATTCTTGCCAGCGGCAATCCTCCCTCCGCCATCATGGCCTCGAACGATATGACCGCGATCGGCGTGCTCCACGCGCTCCATCGTGCGGGAGCCCGGGTTCCTGAGGATTTTTCCGTGATCGGATTTGACGATGTGAACTTTGCGCGATTTACCCTTCCCCCGCTGACTTCCGTCCAGATGTCCCGCCGGGAATTGGCCAAATGCGCCGTGCTTGCGCTCCGCGACCATCTCGAGCCGCACGCGCGTTCCATCGCGACGTCCTACAAGATGCAAACGAGGCTCACGGTGCGCCAGTCGACCGGTCTGGCCCACCATGAGCAGACAATTTCACAGGCTCCGCAATCGCCGCGCTCTGGCCGTAGATGACCGGCGCGGGATCCGCAGGAACGACCAATCGGGCGCTTGGATCTCAGGCAGCGCCCAGCAGGTTGGCCCGTGGGTGTCCTTGCGCCGCTCGGCGGCCTGAGCGCCGATGCGCTGGGCGTGTAATCGTTTACCCCATAGGCTTCGCACCATCATTCCGCCGCAAAGAATGCAGTTTACTCGAAAACCTGACATGCATTGTCTGCACAATTCAGCGAAAGCAGCGCGACGCGACGAAACGATGCTGCCAATGCCGCCAGTTCAGCGTTGCTCCACAATCGCAACGTCCCACGGCTGCAACGTGATCTGCTGCCCATCCGTGACAGTAGAGTTGTTCAGCAGATCCTTGCCCCCCGCGCCCGAATACCTGAACGAAACGGGCTGGCTGGAATAATTGAAGTAGTAGACCAGATGCTGGCCCATCCGGCTCGTTCCGCGGACGCTGTGAATGGCCGATGGCAGCTCCTGGTCGGGGCCCGCGAGCCCAAGACTCGTCAGCTCGCGCAGCACAAGGGCCCGTTGCAGTCTGTCGCTGAGGTACGTGCCCTCGTACAGCAGCGCGCCAGATCCGTACTCGTTTTCCGTGATTGCCGGCCAGCGGCCGAAGAAGGGATGATCGTAATACGCCAGCGGCTTCGCGTGCTCCGGCATCAGGAACTCCGCCCAGTACATCACCTGGTTTTCGGTGCCGGCGTGAAATGGATCGCCTTTCAGCCCCAGCGGATGCTCCAGATTCGAGAACTCCTGATAGCTGAATCCCGCTGCCTCACGCAGCGGCCCCGGCGCGCGCACCCATCGCACGGCCGAGTTCTCGTTCGCAAAGCCGCTCTTGAATGTCATCACGACGTGGCCGCCCTGTTTCACGTAGTCCGAGATCCGCTCGAGCAGCGCATCGTCGGCGATATAGATCGCCGGCACGATCAGCAGTTTGTAGCGCGAGAAGTCAGGGGTATGGGGAAACACAAAATCCACGCCGGTGTTCAGCGAATACAAGGCGTTGTGGAATTGCCGCACCAGCGATGCGTAGTCCGCCGGCGGCGTGCCCGAGCTCCATTGCGGACCACTCGAGGTGAAGGGCATAAAGCTGATGGCATTCAGCGAATCGCGGCTCCACAGAATCGCCACTTCGTTCTTTTGCTGCATGCCAACCAGCTCCGGACCGATCCTCTGCAGCTCGTGCGCCGTGCGCGCGACTTCGGCGTAGGCGCGGTTCGGCTCGTAATCGTGGGAGAGGACACCTTTCCAGTACGTCTCCTGATTGGCCGCGATCGACGCCCAGTGCCAGTACTCCACCATGTCTGCGCCGTTGGCAATGTGCGTGTAGACGTCTTCGCGCAATTGTCCGTCATACGGCGGATATTGGAACGCCGAGGTCCAGTCGGTCGACTGCGCATTCGTTTCGGTGACCAGGAAATTGCCGCCTTTCAGCGAGCGCGTGAAATCCTCCTGGAACGATTGCTGCGATCCGTCGAAGTGATCCTGCGTCCCGTGGTAGACATTCACAGCCGGAATGTCGAGCACAGCCGCAACGGCATTCTCGTTCACATCGGCCCGCATCACGCCGCCGAAATCCGTGGTGACAAACTGCCCAGGTCCGCGATACCGCCGCACCAGCGCCGCCTGCCATGACAGAAAATCCGTCACCCGCATTTGCTGCCAGCGCGACCACTCCAGCTTGTAGCCGGTGCTCTGCGCGTCATCCCGGGTCGGCAGGTCCTCCCACGAATTCACATCCTCGCCCCAGTAATTCAGAAACCAGGCTTTGTTCAGGTTCTCCGGCGTCCCAAACTTCTCCTTCAAATGATTGAGGAATCCGACGAATACGTCGTGATTCGACGCGCCGTACGATGCAGTCTCGTTGTCGATTTGCCATCCGATCACGCCGGGGTTATTCCGGTAGTGGCTCACCAGGTTTGTGATCAGCCTCTCGGCGTAACAGCGATACGTGGGGTTCTCGATATCCATGTTCTGCCGCATGCCGTAAAACGGCTGGGCTCCACCCAGCGGCCGCGCCAGAATCTCCGGATGCTCGTGGTAGAGCCACGTCGGAATCGAATACGTCGGCGTGCCCAGGATAACCTTGATCCCCGCGGCGCTCATGGCATTCACCACGCGATCCATCCAAGCGTATTCGAAGTGGCCGTCCTCCGGCTCCCACAGGCTCCACGTGGACTCGCCCATGCGGACCACGGTGATGCCGGCATCTTTCATCAGCTTTACGTCCGCGTCCAGACGCTCATAGGGCTCGTACTCGTGGTAGTACGCCGCGCCGTAGAGCACCGTTGGCAGGTGCACCGGCATATCGGCAGCGGGAGCCTGCGCAGGCCGTGCGTCGCCGGCCGAGCCGGCTTGTCCTCGCGCATCTGCCGAGCCCATCGCAAGTCCGGCGAGCGCGATCAGAACGAGCGGTATCCCTGGTCGGTATTTCGCGGCTGACAACCCTTCTTTCGCAATCATCGTCACTCCCCGGCTTTCCCTGCCTGCCTGCTGGCGCGTTCATCGCACTCGCGTCACCAGCATTTTCTCCCACCGAGTGTAGTGGAACCGCGCATTTGTGATCCTTTCCGGCAATCTCTCGGAGGAGCGCACCACTGCCGCTGCGGGGCCCATCTCCCTGCCGCCCTGCCTCACGAAAGTGGTAGTTTCCGGGGTGCCGGCTGTGAACTAGAATGCAGCAGCATCCCACGCTTTCACGAGCATGCCCAACCCACCTCCAGTCAGGCCTGCCATGAAGCTGGCGCGAGTCGCCGTCGCCGCCGGTCTCATGTTCGTGTCGCTGGCGCTGCTCACCCTGGTCTTCGAAAACTACGCCAGAGATATTGACTTCATCGGCTACTGGGCTGCGGGCAAGCTGATGCGCGCGCACACGAATCCCTACTCCCATGCGGATCTCCTGAGGGTGGAGCACGCGGCGGGAGGCACCTGGAGCACTCCGATCGTGATGCGCAACCCTCCGTGGTCGCTTTTCCTCGCTCTGCCGCTGGGATATTGCAGCCTTCCTGTGGCGATCTTCCTGTGGTTCAGCCTCATGCTGGGTGCGTGCGTGGTTTCCATTCGACTGCTGTCGGCCGGCTCAAAGCCGCCGCCGGTTGTCGTCTATCTCTTCGCGCCCATCCTGTATTGCGCGATGTCTGGTCAATGCCCACTATTCTTTCTCCTCGGCATCGCTCTCTTTTTTCAATTCCACGACCGCCTGCCGTGGATCGCCGGCCTGGCGCTGGTGCTGCCCGCGATCAAGCCGCACCTCTTTCTTCTCTTCTGGCCGATCCTGCTCGTCGAATGCATCCGCCGCCGGAAATACCGCGTCGTTGCGGGAGCGGTGCTGGCTCTGGCGGTCGCTTGCGCCATCGCATCAGCGCTCGATCCTCACGTTTTTGCCGAATACCTGGCCACCATGCGCACGGAGGGCATCGAGAACACCTACATGCCCAACATTCCCACCAGCCTGCGCTTTCTCTTTGTCTCCAGGCCAGTGTGGCTGCAGATCGCCCCTGGCGTGCTCGGCCTCATCTGGGCAGGGTGGTTTTACTGGCGTCATCGCGCCTCCTGGGACTGGTGCGATCAGGGCGCGCTGCTGCTGGGCGTCTCAATTCTGGTTTCACCGTACTCATGGCCCTTCGATCAGGTGCTTTTTCTGCCGGCGATCGTCAAAGCCTTTTCAAGCGGCGTGTCGCGCGCGACGATGGCGTACTTTGTCGTCCTCACCGCCGTCGCTGCATTCATGATCACCAAAATCCATCTGCCCTCGCCCGCCTATGTGTGGACAGGGCCTGCCTGGCTGCTCTGGGTGCTGTGGGCGCGCCGGCAGGCTCGTCTTGCCGCTGCCCGCGTGCCGGTTCTTGCCGCATCCTGAGCACGCGGCAACTCCCCATTTCCAGTGAGGCATCCCAGGTACATGGACGCATTCTTCTTTCCGGAGTCGCCATGACCTCGACCTCTCCCATCCGGCTGCTCACGCGAGGCTTCCTCGCCCTCATGTTGCTGTCGATTCTCGCGCTGGTCGCGGGTTCCATCACCAGCGCCCGTGCCGACGACCACATCGTCACCTCTCAGGCGATGCAGCAGCAGGTGCAGAACACCGCGGCAACACGGCAGCAGAATATCGAGACGCTCAACAAATTCCTTTCCACTCCCATTGCCGAGCGCGCGATGCAGTCACAGCATTTCGACGCGGTGAAGGTGCGCAGCGCCATTCCCACGCTCTCTGATGCGGAACTGGCGAGCCTGGCGTCGCGGGCCAATGAAGCGCAGCAGCAGTTCGCCGGTGGCTTTCTCGGCCTGGGGATGTTGCTGGTAATCATCATTGCCATCGTCGTGATCATCGTTGTGGTTGCTGTACATTAGCGAGGGATGCTCACCCGTTGCGCGGCGTTTTTGCTGACGGCACTGGCGTTTTCTGCCCAGTCGCCCGGCGGAGCCTGGATCGATGTGCCGTTTGTCGCGCAGCCGCGCGATGGATGCGGGGCAGCGTCCATCGCTATGGTGATGGATTACTGGTCGGTCCAGCAGCACACGGCCGCGCCGCCGGCAAGCAACGTGGCCACCATTCAGCACCAGCTCTTCTCCCCGCGCCTGCATGGCATCACGCCCGAAGCGATGGAGAGCTATCTGCGCCAGAACGGCTACCTCGCCATGCCCTTCAGTGGAACCTGGAATGATCTTGAACAGCAGCTCACGAAGGGCCGCCCGCTGATCGTCGCGCTGCGGCCGCGCGGCCAAACCGCGTTCCATTACGTCGTCGTTGCAGGGGTTGATTCCGTGCACGGGGTGGTGATGATGAACGATCCGGCCGAGCGCAAGCTTCTAAGCGAGGAGCGCAGCGGATTCGAGCGGGACTGGAGCGCCACGCATCGCTGGACCTTGCTGGCTGTCCCGCAATCGTCGAATCGCAAATAATCGTGCGAGAGCGAAAGCAAGCCGCATGATCGATGTGCGAAAGCTCTGGCGGCAGGCTCAGAGGCGTTGCCTCGTTCGCTGCCGCCCCGCGACTGCGATTTATCTCGCAGCGGCGATTCTTGCCATTGCAGGCGCGCCTTCGTTTGCGCAGACCCCTTGTTCTTCCGCTGCTCTCGGTGAGCAGCAGATTCGGCAGGCCTATCAGCAGAAAGACTGGGCAGCCGTGTTGCGTCTTGCGGAGCAGGACCGCGACCGCTCTGCCGACGCGGATTACGACTACGGCATGGCTCTCGCGCATCTCGGACGCTGGCCCGCCGCGCGGACAGCGTTGCTCGAGGGACGCCGCGCATGCCCGCGGCAGAAGCGGTTCCCCATCGAACTGGCCGGTGTCGCGTTCGAACAAAAACACTATCCCGAGGCGGCGGCGTGGCTGCGCCGCGGGCTGAAACTCGATCCCCACGACGAGTACGCAAACAATTTCGCCGGAACCGTGTATTACCTGATGGGCAATCTGCCCGCCGCGCTCCAATCCTGGAATCGCATCGGTAAGCCGGCCATCGGATCGCTGAATTTCGATCCGCAATTGCGGATTCGCAGGCTGCTCCTCGATCGCGCCTTCACTTTTGCTCCGGCCTCCCTGCTGCGCGAATCGCAATTCGAAACGACCGAGTCGCGCGTCGATGGCCTCGGCATTTTCTCTGCCCACAACATCGTGCTCAATGCCCGTCCCGACGGTTCGTTCGACGCTCAGTTTCACGCCATCGAGCGCGACGGCTTCGGCGCGCCTCTCGCCGCCGTCGTTTCCACCCTGAGCGGCCTGCCTTACCAGACGATCTACCCCAGCTACGACAACATCGGCCGTTCCGCGATGAATATCGAGTCTCTTCTGCGCTGGGACTCGCAGAAACGCCGCGTGTGGGCCTCCTTGTCCGCTCCGCTGCGCGACCTGCCGCAGCATCGCTGGGATTTCTCCGCTGATCTGCGCGATGAAAACTGGGCGATCCGCCGCTCTTTTGTTGGCGCGGCTCCTGTGCTGGCCTCGCTGAATCTCGAGCGTCAAGCCGGCGCCGCATCAGTTCATTCGTTCACCAGCGGACGCTTCAACTGGTCCAGCGGCGCGGAATTCTCGCACCGCAGTTATCGTGATGTGGTCGACGGATCCGCTCTCACGTCGAACCTCGTGATCCCCGGGGCCTCCCTTGCCTTCCTCGCGTCTGCCGGGGGCAAGCCGCTCGACATCCCGGCGCACCGATTCGTGCTCACCACCAGTGCTGACTCCGCGACAGGACGGCTGTGGTCCAGCCCACCGCATCTTTTCGAAAAAATGCAGGGCTCCGCGCTGGCGCAGTGGTTTCCGCAGGCGCAGGTGAATACCTGGGAGGTAACGCAGCGGCTCCGCGCCGGAGCATTGCTGGGCACTCCTCCCTTCGATGAATTGTTCATGCTCGGCGTCGAGCGCGACAACGACCTGTGGCTCCGCGGCCACATCGGCACCCGGGATGGCCGCAAGGGCAGCTCGCCGCTGGGCACGCGCTACCTGCTCGCCAACAGCGACCTTTACCGTCGCGTTTACAACAACGGCCTCATCGGCATTGCAGCGGGCCCGCTGTTCGATGTCGGCCGCATGGCCGCACCCACCGCGGGATTGTCGCCGAATCAGTGGCTCTTCGACACTGGGATCGAGGCCAGGGTGACCGTGCTCGGCACCAACGTGATCCTCGCCTGGGGCCGCGATCTGCGCACCGGCAACAACGCGTTCTATGGCACGGCGCAGTAGAGGAAAAACGGGCGCTTCCGATGCTTCCGCTCATGGTCGCTGCTTCTCCCGTGATTTCCCCTGGTGCGAACGGCCTTGGCCGAATAGCATCAGAGATTGGCGACTTCACCATTGGTTTCCGGTTAGCCGGTGCATCGTGAATGACATCTACTGGATCAGGGACGGCCGGCCACCGCGCCTCGCCATCGTGGCGCGGCCGCGCGGTGATGACTGGCTGCGTGAAGATCTAACTCGGCTCCGGGACGGCGGCATCGACATCCTCGTCTCATTTCTCCCGGCTGATGAAGAGTGGGCGCTCGGATTGCGTGAAGAGCACGCCCTTGCCAGCGAACTCGGCATGCAGTTCATCTCGTATCCGATCCCCGACCGCGAAGTTCCTCCGGACCCGGCTGAGTTTCGACAACTCGTCGCCTACCTGGCCGGCCAGGCGCTCGCCGGAAAGAAGATTGGCGCGCACTGCCGGGGCTGCATCGGGCGCTCCACCTTGCTGATCGCGTCGATCATGATCGCTCTCGGTTCCGATGCCGAAGACGCGCTGCGGCAGATCGCCGCTGCGCGCGGGCTCGATGTTCCCGACACTCCCGAGCAGCGCGCTTGGATTCTCCGCTTCCGTCCCGGCCCGGTCATTGCGAATCGATGACTGCCGCGACTCATTTTGAATTTCCCCCCGCGTGGCAGGCTGAAAGCCTGCCGCAGCGCCCACTGATTCTGCCGCCTCGCCACTTCACCTACCCACGCGAGGCGGAAGAGGTGGAACGCGGCGCGCTCGAAGTGATGATCCATCCCGAGGCAAACCCCCCGTTCCTGGCCACGTTCGCTTTGGGATTTGCCGGCGCAGCCGCGCCCACCGGCCTCTGGTCCTGCCCCAGTCCCGAGGATCTCTGCGCCGTTGCGGGCGGGTACGCCTACATTGTCGATACACGCGACCCGCTGCGATGCACGCATCTGCCGCTGCGGCCGGTTCTCGAAGTTCGGGCGCTGCCGCAGCATGGCCTGCTGCTTTTCGCCGGAAGCCGATCGTTGCTGGCCTGGGGCAAGGATGGTCTCGCCTGGGAAACGGAGCGCCTCTCGTCAGAAGGTCTGCGGATCGTCGCCATCGGCGAAAGGGAACTGCGTGGCTTCGGCTGGGATTGGATCGCCGACCGCGAAGTTCCATTCGTCGTCGACCTCGGCACCGGAGAAAATCAAAGCGCGCCGCCTCATTCCTCGCCGACACGATAGAAGCTCAGCGCTGCATCGCCCTGTCGCAGGGCGCGATACCGCTCCAGCGCGCCATACCGCGCGTCCAAATCGAGCCGCTTCTCGTGTTCGGCGATGACCAGGGCTTCCTCGGCCAGCACGCTGCGGCAGACACCGCCCAGCAGGCCCAGCGTCTCTTCATAGGCTGCGGCCTGCGCGTAGGGCGGGTCAAGAAATACGATGTCCGCCGTCTGCCCCTGCTCCGCCAGCCGTTCGACGGCGGCTGCCACGCCGCGCGGTTCCAGCGCATAGTTTCCGCGAATGCCAAGGCTCGCCAGGTTGGCGCGGATGGCTTTCATCGCGGCAGCCGCCTGCTCCACGAAGATTGCCTCGCGCGCACCGCGGCTGAGAGCCTCTATGCCCACGGCTCCGGATCCGGCGTAGAGGTCGAGAAAAACAGCGTCCTGAATGCGCGGAGCCACCACATTGAACAGCGTCTCGCGCAGCCGGTCGCTCGTCGGACGCGTGTCGAGTCCGCGGGGTGCCTGCAAAATCCTCGACCGGTATTCCCCCGCAATCACCCGCACGGTTGCCTCACTGACGGCAATTTGCGCCGACCCTCTACAATAGCGGGAAGAGCTTGGGAGATCGAGATGCGCGCGTGGTCGTTACCCCTGGGTCGCTGGTTCGGTGTGCACCTGCGCATCCACTATTTCTTTCTCCTCCTGCTCTTCTTTTGTGTCTTCTCAACCGGCTGGTCCGGGTTTTCCGCCTGGCGCGGAGTCATTCTCTGGTTCCTGTTGCTGGGGGCGGTTCTTGGCCGGGAAGCTGTTCGCGCCCTGACCGCGGCCTGGCACGGCCTCGCCGTACGGAGCATCCTGCTGCTGCCCATTGGCGGCCTGTTCTCCTATGCCAGCCCGGAGATCTCGGAGCAGGCCGCCGAAGGCCTGCCGCAAATCGCCCTCACCGTCGCCGGTCCGCTGGCCAACCTCGCGTTTGCCGCAGTTGTGGCTGCGCTCATCGCCGGAGCCACCTCGCAGGTTCCCATCGGCGCTTTGCCTATCGTCACGCCGATGCACCTCATGCGCTCGGCCGTCTGGCTGAATGTCGCCCTTGCTGTCATCAACTGCATCCCCGCCTATCCCCTGGATGCGGGCAAGTTGCTGCGCAGCACCATGGCGCGTACGCGTGGGGCCAGCCAGGCGACGCGCGCGGCTTCCGGCCTGGGACAGATGGCAGGTATCGCCGCGGTGGTCGTGGGCCTGGCCCTGCTGGCGATTCCCAACACCCGCATTGCCGCTGCGGTCAGCCCCTGGCTCATCATGGGGGGATTCTTCGTCTTCATCGGCGCCCAGCTCGAAGACCAGGGCGTCATGTTTCAGTCCGTCGTGGAAACGGTGCGCATGCGCGACGTGATGCTCACCGATTTCGATACGCTTTCACCGTCGGACACCCTGTCGGACGCGCTCTACAAGGCCATCCACAGCCTGCAGGACGATTTCCCCGTCGTCCGTGGGCCGAACCTCGTCGGCGTCGTTTCGCGCCAGGGAATCGTGCAGGCGCTGCGGCATGAAGGGAACGGCTACATCCAGGGCATCATGTCGCGGGCCTTCCAGGTCGCGCAGCCCGACGACTCGCTCGGCGTGCTCATCCGCCGCATCGGCAGCGGCCGCATGTCGCTCATCCCAGTGGCCGAGAGCGGTCGCGTCGTCGGCATCGTCACCTGGCAGAATCTGAGCAGCAGCATGGGGCTGCTCGCCGAGTACCGCCGCATCGAGCGCGGTGGCGAGGAATCGTGACTGACCTGCGGCCGCGATGACTGAGCCCCCCCGGACCGCATCCGATCCGCCGCTCGCTCCGGGGCTCTATCTAGTTGCCACGCCCATCGGCAATCTCGAAGACATCACTCTGCGCGCGCTGCGCGTCCTGCGCACCGCCGATCGCATCGCCTGCGAAGATACCCGCCAGACCCGCAAACTGCTCGACCGCTATGGCATTACCGCTCCGGCCATCAGCAGCCATGAGCACAATGAGGCCGACCGCAGCCGTCAGCTCATCGAGGAACTGAAGAGCGGCGCCCGCATCGCCGTCGTCTCCGACGCGGGTACGCCTGGCATCTCCGATCCGGGCATGATCCTGGCGCGAACGGCCATTGCCGCGGGAGTTGCCGTGTATCCCATCCCGGGCCCGAGCGCAGCGCTGGCTGCTCTGGTCGCCTCCGGACTGGACACGGAATCCTTCCTCTTCGCCGGTTTTCCGCCGTCCAAAGCTGGAGCGCGCCGGACCGCGCTGGAAGGCCTGGCTGACTCCCTCGCGCAGCCCACCACAGTCGTCCTCTACGAAGCGCCGCACCGGATCGCGGAAACTCTGGCCGACGTCGAGTCCATCTTCGGCGCGGAATGCTCAGTCGTCCTCGCCCGCGAGCTGACCAAGATTCATGAGGAATTCCTGCGCGGAACCGTTGCCGAGGTTCGCCAGACCCTGGCTGGTCGTGACAGCATCCGCGGGGAAATGGTCTTGCTCGTCGCCGCTCGGCCGCGGGCTGCCGATGCGAACCGTGCCGCCGGAAGCATTGTCGAGCGCCTCGCCGAATTTGCCCGGGCCGAAGGGCTGGCCGAGAAGGACGCGCTCAAGCGCATAGCTCGCGAACGCGGCGTCTCGAAAAGCGAGCTCTGGCGCGAGTTGCAGCGCGAACGCGCCCGCGGCAGATAAGCATTCCGGGTCCAGGTAAGACCGAAACCATTTTCAAGGCATGTTCGTCTCTCGCACTGGAGACGACAACGATGAGACTCCATACCGTAGCTCCTGTTCCCTTTTCGGTTGCGTTCGCCGCGCTTCTATCAGGAGCGTCCGCTTTAGCGCAGGCTGCATGGCCAGCAGCGCCGGTTCCTCCGGCCCTGACCCATGCGAAGAACCTCTTCGTCTCGAACGCCGGCGCCGATGCCGGCCTCTTTCCGCAGACTTTCTCCGGGGATCAAAGCCGCGGCTACAACGAGCTCTACGGAACTCTGGAGCAGAGCGGCAAATATCTACTGGTCGGCGATCCATCGCAGGCCGATCTCGTCCTCGAGCTGCGTCTCGAAGCGCCGCCGGGGCGGAATGTTGCGACCGTTAAGGCGGGAAACCTCGCCGACCCGCTTCCGCAATTCCGCCTGGTGGTGTACGACGCAAAAACCCATTACGTGCTCTGGGCGCTGACATCCGAGATCGAGTTCGCTTATTCGCGGAAGAACCACGACCGCAACTTCGATCAGTCCCTCTCGAACCTGCTCCACGCGTTCGAGCAGATGAGCGGCAAAGCCACCCCCTGATGCTTACGCTCCCGGCACCACCACGCCCGACCGCTGCGTCCAGTGACCGCCGTGTTTTTCGAGATAGATCCAGCTGCCTGCGGAGCATAGATTCGTGCACCAGTCGTTGCGGTACACCAGAGCCGCTGCGTGCTTCGAATCGAAATAGACCTCGCTGAAATACGTCACGCCGGGGAAGCCGGCCCACTGCGATTGCGTCGCCGAGCTTGCGCTGGCGGAGCTCTTCGCGGCGCGCAATTCCTCCACCTGATCGGGTGGCAACAGCGCAAAGGCATGGTCGATATGAAAGGGCCGCTTTGTCAGCGCCACGCGAACGTTCTTGTTCATTTCGTAGTCGGCGACCGCCTCGGCAAATCCTTTGGGATTGTCGGGTGGCGGCTTGAGCTGTCCCTGCGGCGGCACCGCGGGATTCCGATCGTTCTCATTCACGGTGATCGCAGCCACAGCCCATTGCTGCGTGTGTTCCGGCGGCATGCTCGCCAGCTCCGCACCGGGAGTCAGCATCGAGTAAATCGCGTACGAGTCGTCGGCGCGATCATTCGGCATCGCGATCGCTCCCTGCTCGGAATAACGAGCGGGGACAGGCCCGGAAGCAGGCTTATGGTTTGGAACCGACTGCCCCGTGGCCAGCATCGGCAGCAGCAGGGGCATGCAGCAGACCGCAATTTTCTGAGCATGAAGCGAACGCATGTCTGCATAGACGCGAAACTGCGCTTTCGCGTTCAGTTTCTGAAAGGACTCCCAGAGGATTTCAGCGGTTTTGCGGCGTATCCCATGCCGGCACGGGGCGCTCGCTCGCAGGTAAATCCCGCCCCTTCACTCGATCGTACAGATACGCGTCGCTCACCGTACCCAGCGCCTCGTTGTACAGCGTCACCGACCCGGCGACCTGTTTCAGCTCTTCCACAAACTGATGGAGCGTCTGCAGCCGTTCGGCGGTGGCCGGGAATTCCGCTCTGCTCGTCCTGAAAAACTTCTGAAAGCCGCGGTCCACCAGGTGCGCGATCTCTCCGCCAATCACCGGACCCGGACGCACGGCCATCCGCAGGCCGGCCGCCTTTTGCGCCGGTTCCAGCACGATGGCGCAGCCATGCTTCGCAATGCGCTTCTGGCTTGCGACTCCGGGAACGTCCTGAACATCAAACTCAAGGCGACGGAGCTCGCTGATGGTGTCATCGAAGGTGCGTTTGCGCGGTTTTCTCAGCATGGCATGCTTTTCCCGGGGTTCGGTACACTGAAGGTTAGCGGCGATCCCCTGCCTCAAGGGTCGCATAACCCAACCCGAGCGGCAATTTTTCAGTCGCTCGAATGTAATCGGACTCTCCCCTGCCCATGAGCTCAGTCGGTGCGATGCCTGCCAATATTCCAGCAAAAATCAGCTCATCCGGCACGTCCCTTCTTGAACGCATCGGCAACACGCCGTTGGTGCGCGTCGACCGGCTGACGGCTCATCTGCCCGGCATTCAGATCCTCGGCAAGGCCGAATGGACGAATCCCGGCGGTTCGGTAAAAGATCGTCCGGCGTCGGCCATCGTGCTCGACGCCCTCGCGCACCAGGAGCTGTGTCCCGGGCGTCGACTGCTCGACGCGACCAGCGGCAACACCGGCATCGCCTACGCCATGCTGGGAGCCGCGCTTGCCTTTCCCGTCACGCTTTGCATGCCGTCCAATGTTTCCCCGGAGCGTAAGCGCATCCTGCAGGCCTACGGCGCGGAAATCGTCTGGACCGATCCCGCGGACAGTTCCGACGGCGCGATCCGCAAGGCGCTGGAACTCGCCCACGATCCCCAATACTTTTACGCAGACCAATACAGCAATCCGAATAACTGGCGGGCCCATTACCGCGGCACCGCGCCCGAAATCCTCGAGCAAACCGAGGGCCGGATTACGCATTTCATCGTCGGCACGGGCACCGGTGGCACCTTTACCGGCGTGGCGCGACGGCTGCGCGAAGCGAACCCCGAGATCGAGTGCATCGTCATGCAGCCCGACTCGCCCTTCCACGGCCTCGAGGGGATGAAGCACTACGCCACCTCCATCGTCCCCGCAATCTACGATCCCACCCTGGCCAGCCGGATCCTCGAGGTCGAAACCGAGGCCGCCTACGCCATGGCGAAGCGCCTGGGGCGCACGGAAGGCTTGCTGGTGGGCATCTCCGCCGCGGCCGCGGTGGTGGCGTGTCTGCGCCTGGGTGAAGAGCTGGCGGCACAGGGGCGCGAGGCGACCATCGTGACCATCCTGCCCGACTCCGCCGACAAATATCTCAGCGACCGATTTTGGGAGGAAGAGTAGCGTGCTCCGCCTGAGCCAGCCCATCTATGAAGCCGTTCGACGGCACGGCGAAGAAACCTATCCGCATGAGTGCTGCGGCGTGCTGCTGGGCCGCTTTGTCAACGAGGATGGCGCAGCTATCAACGATGTCGAGGACGCGCTGCGCGCCGGCAACACGAGGACCGATTCCGCGCACAACCGCTACCACATTGCGCCGCAGGAGCTGGTGAAAATTCAGCGGCTGGGGCGCGAGCGGCGCCTCGACATCGTCGGCTTCTATCACTCCCACCCCGACCATCCCGCGCAGTGGTCGCCGACCGACTTCGCTGAGGCTCACTGGATCGGCTGCAGTTACGTCATCACCGCGGTCGAGAAGGGCGCGGCGCGGCAGACCAACTCCTTCCTCCTGGCCGGCGCGACCGAAGACGACAAGCGCTTCGAGGACCAGCCGATCGAGGTGACCGGGCAGGATGTTCCTGGACTGCAACCGGACGCCGCGCCGAGTCATAAGCTTTAGGATAAGAACCAATGAAGATCGAAATTCCCACTACGCTGCGCGCTTTTGCCGGCAATCAGGCAAGCGTTACCGTCAATGCCAACACCGTGTCGCAGGCGCTGACGACGCTGATGGAGCAGTTTCCGGATTTCCGCAAGCACTTGTACACACCCGAGGGCAAGCTGCGCTCGTTCGTGAACCTTTATCTCAACGATGACGACGTGCGCTATCTGCCCCAGCGCGAAGAGACCGAGGTGGGGGAGAACGACACGCTGTCGATCATCCCCTCCATCGCCGGTGGGGACTAGCTGTCCAGGCAGAAGGCGCTTCCCGCCCAGGTCGACTTTCGATAAGGCCGCGGCGATTCGCGCCACGAGGTATTGCATTGCTGGCGACAATCCGAATCACGACCGCCGTGGCATTCGTCTTCGGAGCGCTGGTTGCACCGGCGCAGACCGCTCCGACACGTGGCGCGGCGACGAAGCCGTTTACCGATTCCCAATACGGCGTGAGTTTCCAGTATCCGGCGAACTGGACGCTGACGACCGAGCAGCACTTCTACATTCCGGAAAGCATCCTGACGCTTCCGCAGCCGCAGAGCGATGGCCATGCAACGGCGCGGGCAGCGGTCTTTCTGGATGGAAAAGCGTGGCCCGCCCTGGACAATTCGGAACTGAAAGGCGCGGACTTCGTCTACAACACCAGGCCGGGCCCCAATATGAAAGACTGCACCGCCTGGCTGCACCGGCAGGTGAACTTCGACAAATCCGATGAGCAGACGCAAGGCGGCATTGCCTTTACCCATGTGCTTACAGGCAGTGCTGGTCTTTGCCACCAGATCGATGAATCCATCTACATCCATCAGGCCAGCCGGACGTGCTTCTTCTTCGACCTCGCGGTGCACACCATCTGCCCGGGGGTGGCGGAGGGGGAACGCAACGCGACGCCCGAGCAACTGGACGGCGTGAGGGCGGAATTGGGGAAAATCTTCGAAACGGTCCGAATCTCGCCATGACGAATGACAGAGCCGGCCGGCAAAGAGGGCAGGGCTAGCATGTGCCGCTGGGACGCGTTGCCGTTCCTGTCTCCTGGGTAGGCATGGTCTGCGGGGTGGGCAACGTGTATTGCGTGAATCCCACGAGATTTTCCTCGCACTCCGTAATGATCGATGACAGGGTCGATACCGGTGTCGGGATCGACGGCACCGAATTGTCAGGCTTCGAGAAATTGAAGGCGCTGGTCATGTCGCCCACCGTCGCGCGCCGCCATGCCGTCAGGTTCGGCACCTCGGCGCCGAAGCGAGTCTCGAGAAAACGCAGCATCGAAGTATGGTCGAACTGATCGGAGCACACGAAGCCGCCGCGGCTGAATGGCGAGATCACCAGCATCGGCACACGGAATCCGAGCCCGATCGGACCGCTGATGAGAGGATTCCCGGCAACGGTCGGATCCGGCACCGCCGGCGCCGTCACGTATTCCCCTGCCGTTCCCGGAGGCGCGGTCACGGGCGGAACATGATCGAAGAATCCGCCATTTTCGTCGTAGGTCACGAAGAGCGCCGTCTTCGCCCACGCCGATGGATTCGCGGTGAGCGCCGAGAGGATAGCCGAAAGGGTCAGCTCGCCGAACACCGAGGGCGCCGGGGGATGATCGGAATCGACCACGGACGTAATGAGCCACGAAACCTGGGGCAGATTCCCTGAGAGCGCGTCCGCAACAAAGTCGGTCGGAAACTGCGGCCCAAACGCATTCTGTGCCAGCACCGAGCTGGGATCCTGAAAGTTTTTAAAGTACGACAGCACGTTGTCGGAGAACATCTTGTTCAGAATGTTCTGGTCCGGCGAGGTATAGACCTTCCAGGAAATGCCGCGCGCCTGCAACTGCTCCGGCATCGTGGTGTAAGTGAGCCTTCCGAAGAACGACGAGCGGTTCGTTACCAGCGTCTGCAGCAGCGGCCCCCCGTTCTTTCCGTCGGGATCGATCGAGGCTGACATGGAATAGAGGCGGTTGGGATCGGTCGGCCCGATGACCGAGCAGCAGTAGTTGTCGCAGATGGTGAAGGCGTCGGCAACGGCGTAGTTGAACGGAAGATCGCCGCGGTCGTAGTACCCCATGCTCAGCACCGCATCGTTGGCATTGACTGCCAGCCGCGAGGTCACGAACCCGTTCATGGCGCCGTTGTTCCAGCTCTGATGCTGCGGAACCCAGTCGTGGCTGATGTCGTGCGTGCAGGCCGCGTTGCTCGTCGTCGAATCCAGATGGAAGGGCAGCAGCACGCCCGCGGGCGGGCTGGAGGTGTTGCCCGGATACGGCTGCTGAAAGGCCGCGCTGTGGTCGCTGAATCCGCGCACGCCGCGATAGCTGCCGAAGTAGTGATCGAAGGAGCGGTTTTCCTGGATGAGGATCACGACGTGGTCGATCGCGTTGACGCTGGAGCATGCGCCGGGCAGCGTGTTCGTCGATCCCGATAGGCCGCACCCGGACAGAAGCGACTCCGCCCACCCCAAACCGCCGACAGCGCCCGCGTATTGCAGGAGCTGGCGACGAGTGATGCCGCGAAGACGTGTCCGGCCCTTTTCCACCCATGCTTGGATGCAGGATGCTCGGAGAAAGAAAGGACGCCGTCGGTAATGCGGGCTGTAGCTGCCGCCTTTTAGCGCGCAAGACGCTCCATGAGCCGCAGGCCGAGGCTGTGGGCGCATTTCCGAAGCCAATTGGGGAAGGGATTCCTTGTGAGCGAGTTACCAGCCACTCTGCACGTTCATCGGTGCTCTCTTGCGGCGAACGTTGCTTCTGGCCGCCGCGTCTGTTGTTATTCACCCCTGGATGGGATGATGATCTGAGCCTCAACGAAGTGGACAGACTTGGCTCAGGCTTTCCTTGTCGGCGTTGCGCTGGGAAAGGCGAGGTGTAGCGATGCGTGATCTGCCCGAGGGAATCGGCCGTGACTTGCGGTTCGCGGTTCGCAGTTTCAACAAAGACCGGCGGTTCACGTTGCTGGCGGTGCTCGCCCTGGCGCTGGGCATCGGTTCGGTCACCGTGATCTTCAGTGCCGTCTACGGCATCGTGATCGACACCTTCCCCTACGCGCATTACGACCGCATGGTCAGCTTTTCGATCGATCCGATTGGCCAGCGCGCGGGCAACGGGCGAGAGATGCTTTCCATTCCCGAATTTCTCGATTACCGCAAGGCCAACGGCGTCTTCGCGGACATGGAAGGCGGAACGATGATCCCGGCGCTGCACTGGCGCCACGACGGGGTCACGACGCAATGGACCGATACGGACGAGACCGCCAATGGGTACGAGTTTCTCGGCGTGAAGCCGCTCCTCGGCCGGCTGATTACGCCAGCGGACACGAAGCCCGGCGCTCAGCCCGTCTTCATGATGACCTACAAGGTCTGGAAGGATCAGTTCAACGGCGACCCAAAGATTATCGGAAAGATGTTCGACCTGGACGGCACCCCGTATCGGCTGATCGCCATCATGCCGCCGCGGTTCCGGCCGGGATGGACGGACATTTTCATCGCTTTTCCCATGGATCGCGCCGCCGTCGCCAACGATCCGAACCTGAAGGACGGATACGTGTGGCCTCTGGGGATGCTGAAACCCGGGGTGACGATTTCCCAGGCGATCGCCGACCTGAATATCGTCGCGCACCAGCTCGCGAAGGTTTACCCCGACAGCTACCCGAAAAGCTTTCGGGTCACGGCGCGGTCATTCCAGGCCCGGGTTACGCCGATGTTCACGTACCTTCTGCCTCCGCTGCTCGGCGCGGTCGGTCTGCTGCTCCTCATCGCATGCACCAACGTGGCGAACCTGCTGCTTGCCCGCGCCACCGCTCGTGATCGCGAAATCGCCGTGCGCGCCTCGCTGGGCGCAACCCGCGGGCGCCTGATCCGCCAGTTGCTCACGGAAAGCTTTGTTCTCGCCGGCGCCGGATGCGGCGCAGGATGCCTGTTCGCCTGGCTGGGAATCCGCGAACTGGTTCCGCTCATTCCCTACAACAGCTTTCCCCAGGAATCCGTGATCGCGCTCAACGGAACCGTTCTGGCCGCTTCGATGGGAGTGGCGTTTCTGGCGACCATGCTCTGCGGGCTGGTTCCCGCGATTCATGCCGTCGCCGGACAGCTGCAGCCGCGGCTTGCGGGGGCGGGCACAGGCTTGGCCGCGGGCCTCCGCCACTCCAAACTGCGCGCGGCTCTGGTGGTCGCGGAAATCGGGCTGGCCGTCGTGCTGATGACCGGCGCCGGCCTCATGCTGCGCTCCTTCTTCAGCCTCACTCACCAGAACCTGGGCTACGATCCGAAGACGGTCGTCAGCCTCAACCTGAATTTTCCGGCGAACCAGTATGCCTCGGCGGTCCAGCGGAAAGAGTTCTTTGAGGATTTGCTGCGCCGGTCGCAGGCGACGCCCGGGGTGGTGTACGCGAGCGCGAACGGCGGTGACTATACCACCATCAGCGTCACCGGCGGCGCAACCCACTCGGAACCCTGGCGCTCGGTGATCCAGACGGTGGGCGCGGAGTATTTCGCCATCCACAACCAGCATTTGCTGCAGGGCCGCGCGATCACCCCCGAAGACCATTTCGCCGGGCGCAGGATCGCCGTCGTGGATGAGGCCTTCGCCCGGAAATTTCTGCCGAAGAGCGGCGCGCTGGGACAAAAGATCGATTTCGCCGATTACGATGACTACCTGCAGCACCCGGAGCTGGCCAATCCCGGCAGCGCGCCACCGGCCGTCAGGCCTCCCGCGCATGCCTGGTTCGAAGTGGTGGGGGTGATTACCGACGAGAAATATCCCTGGACCGGCACCGACAATCCACCCGAGCCGGACGCGTTTGTTCCCTGGACAGTCGAGCCGGTCATGGTCTTCGGTCTGTCGGTGCGGACCAGCGGCAATGCCGACAGGTCCGTGGAGGCTCTCGTTCAACAGGTGTGGGCGATGGATCCGCAAATCCAGACGGGCGATCCGCAAAAGGGCGAAACCGTGTCGGAAGCCGACCAATTCCGCCAACAGGCCTTCGCTCAGCCGGAATTCGAGTTTGTGATGCTGGCGACGTTCGCTTCGATCGGGCTGCTGCTGGTCATGATCGGTGTCTACAGCGTGATGGCCTATAACGTCTCGCTGCAAACGCACGAGACGGGCATTCGCATGGCCCTGGGTGCGCAGCGAGGCGACATCCTGCGGTCCGTGCTGAGCAAAGGAGTCATCCTGATCGCCTGCGGGGTCGGCGCCGGTGTCTTCGGCGCGTGGGGCATCACGCGATTCATCCGCAACCAGCTTTGGCATGTCAAGCCGAACGATCCCTGGAGCTTCGCCGGCGCCATTCTCGTCGTCGTTCTCACCGGGGTGCTCGCGTGCCTCGTGCCCGCGCGCCGTGCCATGGAAGTCGATCCGCTCGCTGCACTCCGCAGCGAGTAGTCCGGCGAGGTACTTACTTCGGGCTTTGCCCTTGCCCCCTTGCCGCCCCTGCGCCGCAGTGTGCTACGTTGGGGGGCAGAATGAGCGGAAAAGGCGTGGGCACAGGGCGTCTCGAGGCACTCTCGGACGGCGTGATCGCCGTCATCATGACGATTCTCGTTCTCGAACTGAAGGTGCCCGCGCCCGAGGGCGCAGCGGGTCTGGTGGCGGTGTTGCCGACCATCTTGCTCTATCTGCTCACCTTCGTGCAGATCGGGATTTACTGGGTGAACCACCATTATCTGGTCGACGAGGCGGAGACCGTGACCCACGGGATGTTCTGGGCGAATCTGATGTTCCTGTTCTGCCTCTCCCTGTTTCCGTTCGCCATGGAGTGGATTGGCGTCAAAGGCCTTTCGTCTTTCACCGCCGCGCTCTACGCCGCGGTCAGCATTTTCCCGGGGCTTGGCTATATGGCGCTGTGGACGCAGATCCGCTGCACGAGCGGGGCCTCGCAGATCAGCTGGGGCAAACAGGCGGCGTCCATTCTGCTGTATGCGGCGGCCATTCCCGCAGCCTGGTATCGGCCTGCCGCCTCTCTGGCGCTGATCGCGGTGGTGGCGGTGCTGTGGCTGCTGCCGCCAAAGACTGCCTCTCGCGCGGAATAAGACGAGCTATTCCTGACCTCTCGGGCAGTCCACTCTACCTCACGGGCAGGGGTCTGCGCCAAAGTCGCATCCGCCTCGACGGCAGTCCCCTTGCACCCGGAGGGCGGGGTGCCGCATCCTTAAAGAATCGCTATGGCTACGACTGCGGAACTGATTACCCTCCCCGAGCTTTCCAATGACGAGGTGGCGCGCTACTCGCGGCACCTCATCCTGCCCGAAGTGGGCATGGAGGGCCAGCAGAAGCTGAAAGCCGCCAGAGTGCTGTGCGTGGGCACCGGGGGCCTCGGCTCGCCGCTGGCGTTCTATCTGGCCGCGGCCGGCATCGGCACGCTGGGCCTGGTTGATTTCGACGTCGTCGATTCCAGCAACCTGCAGCGGCAGATCATCCACAGCACGAAGGACGTGGGGCGCCCAAAAATCGACTCGGCGGCGGAGAAGCTGACCGCCCTCAATCCGTTCATGAACGTGGTGAAGCACGAAACGATGCTCACCAGCGCCAACGCGCTCGATATCATCAGCCAATACGACATCGTCGCCGACGGGACGGACAATTTTCCGACGCGGTATCTGGTGAATGATGCCTGCGTGCTGACCGGCAAGCCGAATGCCTACGGGTCGATTTTCCGGTTCGAGGGGCAGGCCAGCGTCTTTGCGACGGAGCAGGGACCGTGCTACCGGTGCCTCTATCCTGAGCCGCCGCCGCCAGGGCTGGTGCCCTCGTGCGCAGAGGGCGGCGTGCTGGGCATTTTGCCGGGGTTGGTGGGCGTGATCCAGGCTACCGAGGTCATCAAGTTCATCCTCGGCAAGGGCGATCCGCTCATTGGGCGGCTTCTGCTGGTGAACGCGCTCGATATGCGCTTCCGCGAGCTGAAGCTGAGGAAGAATCCCGAGTGCCCGGTGTGCGGGAAAAATCCCACGGTCACGAAGCTGATCGACTACCAGCAATTTTGCGGAATTATGCCTGAACCCAAAACACCCTCGTCCGTAGTGAATGGCATTCCCCAAATGCCCGTGAAGGAGCTGAAGCGCCGCCGCGATGCCGGCGAAGAGGTATTTGTCCTCGATGTGCGCGAGCCCTTTGAGAACCAGATTGCCCAGATCGGCGGCAAGCTGATTCCGCTCGGCGAGCTGCCGCAGCGCGTCGGCGAGCTCAACCCGCAGCAGGAAATCGTGATCCACTGCAAGAGCGGCGGACGCAGCCAGCGGGCGGCGGAGTTCCTCGCAAAGAACGGCTTTGCCAGGGTGCACAACCTCGCGGGTGGGATCACGGCCTGGTCGAACGAGGTGGATCCGTCGGTGAGGAAGTACTGAAGGACAGGGGATAGGGATTACGGAACAGGGCCGCGCGGCTCGCTTCCCGAAAGCGATCCAGCGGCGCAATTGGCTTGCGCGGCGCGAAATTCCCTTTGCCTGGGTTCCGGCGCGTGGGTATACTCCGTTTGCCCGGCAATCCATCCTCCTCCTCGCTTTCCAGTTGTCTCTTCCGTATGGCCGGGTCGTTCGATTCGGGGGCCTCTTATGGACTTATTTGCTTTGCGTTTTCTCTTCATCCTGATTTTTGCCGTAGCCTGCTGGTTTTTCCGCCCGTTCGGCGTTCATGGATGGATAGCAGCGGTTGGCGGCGCGGTCGCTGCCGGCCTGTTTATCTTCTTCGAAGTGCGGGTGCGGGCGCTCACACTGCGCCGGCTCTTCGGAGCCGTCATCGGCAGCCTCCTCGGCATTGCCGGAGCGTTTTTGTTCGCGCTCGTGCTCGGATACAGCCTGCCCGTCGGCCGCGAGCGCAGCCTGCTGCAGCTGGCCGTCCTGCTGCTCATGACCTATATCGGTCTGGTGGTCGGCGCGAGCAAAGGCGACCTGCTGAACCTGGCGGCGCTCGGCGGCCTCTTTGCCGGCGAACGCGGGACCCGGCGCAACACCAAGGTTCTCGACACCAGCGCCATTATCGACGGCCGCATTGCCGACATCGCGGAAACCGGGTTCCTCGAAGGCACGCTCATCATTCCGGAGTTCGTCCTGCGCGAGTTACAGATGGTCGCCGACTCGTCCGACTCGTCGAAGCGGCAGCGCGGACGCCGCGGCCTCGACGTGCTCCAGGCCATGCGCACGAATGCGCAGCTTACGGTGCAGATCGCCGAGGAAGACTACCCTCACATTCGCGAAGTCGACCTGAAACTGATCGAACTGGCGCGGCATCTCGAGGCCAAAATCGTCACCAACGACTTCAACCTGAATAAGGTAGCCCAGGTGCGCGGCGTGCCGGTGCTCAACATTAACGACCTGGCGAATAGCCTGCGGCCCGTCGTCCTGCCGGGCGAGAAGATGCGCGTCGTCGTGATGAAAGAAGGCAAGGAATACGACCAGGGAGTCGGCTACCTGGACGACGGGACGATGGTGGTGGTCGACCATGCGCGCCGGCTGATTGGACGCTCTGTCGACATCACGGTCACTTCGGTGCTGCAGACCGCGTCGGGCAAGATGATCTTCGGCAAGCTCGACGAGACGCCAAAACCCGAGGCGGTGCGCAGCCAGGTGGAGATGACGAGCAACTAGTGGTTAAGGAAGAGTGGACATCGGCCCACAGGCCCGCGCAAGCCAACCGCAGCCTTGAACGGGTACCCATCGGATCGATCGGCAGGATTACGCAAGTCTTACACTCATTGGGGCGCGCCTTCGGGTAGCGTCGAAGATGGAGAGTTGCTGAAGCATGTCCGCTGCCGCTGATATCCCTGTTGTGCAGACCGCCGAAATCCCCGCCGAAACCGTTCGCGCCGACTCGGAGGCGCTGGGCCAGACGCGCTCTGCCCGGCTCAACGTCATTTTCGTGGTCACGCTGACGGTGTTTCATTTGGGCGCGATTGCCGCTCTCTTTTTCTTCAGCTGGAGCGCCCTCGTCGTCTTTGCCGTGCTGTGGGTGCTGGGGCAGAACATCGGCATCGCGATTTGCTACCACCGGTTGCTGACGCATCGCGGTTTCGCCACGCCGAAGTGGGTCGAGTACGCGATGGCCGTGTGCTCGACGCTCTCGCTGCAGGGAGGACCCATCTACTGGGTCGCCGTGCACCGCATGCACCATCAGCTCACCGATCGCCCCGGCGATCCGCATTCGCCGCGCGACGGCAAATGGTGGTCGCACATGGGTTGGATTCTGCACGGCTCGCTGCATAACCGCGATCCGCTGCTGACGCGCTACGTGCCCGATCTCGCCTCCGACCCGTTCTACGTCTGGCTCTCGCGCTGGCACTGGGTTCCTGTCACGGTGCTGGGCACTGCGCTGTTCCTGGTTGGCGGATGGTCGTGGCTGCTGTGGGGCATCCTGCTGCGCGTCACGCTCGGCCTCCATGTAACCTGGCTGGTCAACTCCGCGACGCACATCTGGGGCAACCGGCGCTTCGAGACGCGCGACGATTCGCGCAACAACTGGTGGGTTGCCCTGCTGACCGGCGGCGAGGGCTGGCACAACAATCACCACGCGCATCCTGTGAGCGCAAGCCACGGCATGGCCTGGTATGAGGTGGACTTCAACTACTGGGGCATTCGCCTGCTGGGCTGGATAGGGCTGGCGAAGCGCATCAAGGTGCAGGACGCGAGCGGCGGCCGGGCCCGAGTGCTGCATCCGTGAACGAGAGTGCCGCGGCCAGGGTTCACCCGCGAGCGCAGCCTGGATGGAACGTCGCGGCTGCATTCCGGAGCTCCATCTTTCGATGGTTCCCGCGCCGGCGCAGTCGCTGGTAGACTCGCGGGCATGATCCTCAGCAAGTTCCTGCGGCTGCTTCTGCTGCCGTTTCTGGTTGCGTGCGCGTGCGCACAGTCGGCGTCTCCCCATCTTTTCTTCCGCGTTTCGCTTGGCTCGGGCATGCAGGGACCGGTGTCGGGGCGCGTGCTGATCTTCCTGGAAGAAGGCAGCGGGGCGAAAGTTGTTGCGGGCAACGAGTTTCGGCCGGCAGCCACATACGTCGCGGCGCGCGAGGTTTCCGATTTGACGGCAGGCTCGTCGATTGACGTGGACGTGGACGGTCTTGCGTATCCCGGGCCGTTCTCGTCGCTCAAGGCGGGGACGTATGAGGCGCAGGCCTTTCTCGACGTGAATCACACGTGGGCGTACGACGGGCTGCAGCCGGGCGACCTGCAAAGCGGCGTGGTCGCGCTGCCGAACTGGACGCCGGGATCTGGCGATGAGCCGGCCTTCACGCTCGATGCCGTGGCTCCGGCGCGGATGCCGCGTCCGATGTCGTTGAGCGGGGACGCGTCCGCTGCGGCCGAGCACAGCATCGAGCCGGCGGACTTCGTCAGCCCCGCGCTGACGGCGTTTTCCGGGCGCGAGACGCACATCCGGGGGTGGGTGGTGCTGCCGCCCAGCTATGCCGAGCACCCGCACGTACGCTACCCCACGGTGTGGTGGACCCACGGCTTTGGCGCGAAGCTGGACACGATCCGGCCCAGCGCGGTGATGATTGCGGGCCGCATGATCGCGGGGAAAATGCCTCCGATGATCTGGGTGTTTCTGGACGAGTCGCTGGCCACCGGCACGCATGAGTTCGCCGACTCCGTGAACAACGGGCCCTGGGGGCAGGCGCTGACCACGGAATTTATGCCGTGGATTGAGTCGAAGTACCGCATGGATGCGAAGGTGAGCGGGCGCTTCCTCAACGGGCACTCATCGGGCGGGTGGGCCACGCTGCAGCTGCAGATTAACTATCCGAAGATCTTTGGCGGGACGTGGTCGACTTCGCCAGATCCGAGCGATTTTCACGACTTCAGCGCGATCGATCTCTACGCGCCGCATGCGAATATCTACCACCGGGCGGATGGCAGCCTCAATCCGATTGTGCGCGATCACGACAAGGTGATCGCCACATGGAAGGATTTTGGGCTGCAGGAGCGCGTGTTTGGCGAGTATGGCGGACAAATCGCGTCATTCGAGTGGGTGTTTTCGCCGCGGGGCGCCGATGGACGGCCGCTGCAGATGTTCGATCGGAACACCGGCGATGTGAATCCGGCGGTCGTCGCTTACTGGCACGACCACTACGATTTGGCGCACCTTGTGGAGGCGACCTGGCCAACGCGGGGAGCGGATCTGAAGGGGAAAGTCCATCTGATTGTCGGGACCGCGGACACGTTCTATCTGGATGGCGCGGCGCATCGGCTGGAGGCGGTGCTGAGCCGGCTGGGCGGCGATCCGCACTTCACCTATCGCGACAACCGCACCCACTTCGATCTCTATGAGGAGAACGGCGATCGCATGGCGATGTTCGACGAGATTGCCGCGCAGATGTACGCCGTGGCGCGGCCGAAAGCGCAATGGAAGCTGCCGGCGGGGGAAACGCCGATCCTGCATTAGATGCGCCGAGATTCGCGGCGCGGCCTCGACGTTACCGCTGGGCCGCCCAAGCCTCCAGATGCTGCTCGTTCTCGATCTGGCCGCTCATCATGCGCTCTACGAGATCGTGCATCGCGAGCAGCGGGACCGGCTTGTTGTCGGTGAAGGCGCTGGTCTCGCCGGGAAAGCTCACCATCAGCACCGGGCGCGGATCGAACTGGCCGTGGCGCGACGCTCGTTCGTCTTCGCGCGTCCAGCCATAGGCGAACCGCCAGAGCCAAACGCGCCAGCTGTGGTCCGACGAGACGATGATCGTCGTACGATCGGCGTCGCCGCTCTGCGCGATCTGCGCGAGCAGAATGCCAAGCACCTTGTCGGAGAGCGCGAGATTGTCAACGTAGCTGCCGCCGGGCCCGGCCTTGCCGGTTTTGCGGCTGTAGTTCCCCGGCGGATGCGGAAACGGCAGGTGCACGAAGCATAAGTCGATGCCCGTGTCGCCGATGAGATCGCCGCCGGCGCGGACGGTTCCCATCGCATCCACAGATTGATCGGAAGCTGCGGACTTAATCGCGTGGCCGCGATCCCGCGCCCGGTTCCAGTTCGCCGCCAGCGGAGCGATGACGTTCTCGATCGTCGACTTGTCGCGCGAGAAGTGGTCGGGCAGAGGCGGCATGGCCATCCGGCAAAAATCGAGCTGGTCCTCGAGCACCCGGCAATAGGGGTTGTACTCGCCGATGGCCCCGGTGGTCCAGCCCGCGCGCTCCGCGTCGGCGAAGAGCGTCTGGCCGCCGTCGAAGGACTGCCACGGGCCATGCTTTTGCGACTGATAAATCATCCAGCCGGAAGGCGTGCCCCGCACATTGGCGATCGGCTTGCCGAGGAAAAGCGACGGAATCACGTCCTCGGTGTAGTACCCGTCCGGCTGCACCTCGGAGAAGGTCACGCTGCGCGCGCGCAGCTCATCGAAATTCGGCAGGCTCAGGCCCCCCCAGCGATGGACAAATGCCTGGTCGTACGACAGCTCATCGAACAGCAGCCAGACGATCCGCTGGTGCGGCCTGGGCTGCGCCGGTAAGGCTTTTCGAAATGCGGCCTGATCGTAAGGCTGATGAGCACGACTGGCGACGAGGAGCGCGGGGACCATCCAGAAGATGCAGAACCCGAGCAGCATGACTGCGCATCGGAGTGCGCGCACCGCGCGGGGATAGAACTGCGGCAACGCAAGCCACAGGATCAGGAGCAGTCCGGCGGCCATGATAAACCCCCGGCGTGTGGTGATCTGCTGCCACCAGAGAAGCTGCGCCGTGATGAGCCCCGCGACGGCACGCGCCGCCAGCAGTCCGAACCACAGCGCCCACACGAGCAGGATGAAGTCGCGGAAGGCGGAGGGGCCGCGCCCGCGGCATCGCGCAACCAGCGCCTCGATGCCGCGGAGCGCGACCATCGCCACGAGGGACAGGATTACCAGATCGACCGCGAGAGCCTGCGCCACCGTGTTGAGTGGAAGCAGGCGATGGAACTGGTCGATGTGAGTTTGCGACAGCTCGGTCCAGATCAGCCCCGGGGCCAGCAGGATGGCTGCGCCGGCGCCCTCCAGCCAGCAGCGGGACCATGGCGTGCGGCCCTGCGGCGCGCGGAGTTGTGGATTGGCTGATGCGCTTGTCCCCACGCGTAATTACCTGGTCTGAACCAGAAACAGGGCTCGTCCGTTGGGCAAGGCTTCGCGCTGGACGATGGAGAAGTGTTTCTCGACCGCGGCGCGAAACGCCGCTTCGTCCAGATGGCCATAGAGTTCGTCGCGACCGCGCAGCAGATCGACAAAGCGGGGGTCGCTGGCCGGAACCCACTCGACAATGGCCCATTGCGTCGTCAGTTCGCGCAGCAGCGCGGCAATTTCCGCGAGAGGAATTTGTTCTGCCAGCAGCAGATGGTGGATGAATCCCAGCATCATGACGCAGTCGAAGCGTCCGCGCGCGCGGTCGAGCAGCGCGAGGCTCTCGGCGTTGCGCCATCCCACGGCGGGCGTGGGCCGCGCCGGGTTGGCGAGGATCGCCTGCACCCGCGCATGCGCTTGCCGCGATTCGCGCATGTTCTGCTCGGTTGCCGGAACATCCGTGTCCCACGCCACCACCTCGGCTCCGCTTGCGGCAGCAATGCGCGAATAGACCCCGGAATTGGCTCCCATATCGAGCACGCGGCTGGGCTGTACTTTCGCCAGGGCCTCACGCATAAACTGCTCTTTGCCCTTTCGATCCTCGGCGCTGTAGTGATCGGCGAAATCTGCATACCCGCTCCACCGCGTTGTTTGCTGGTTCGGATCGAGCCGGTTTAGCTGCGCCCGCAATGCGGCGAGGTTGCGGCGCAACACCGTCAGCGCGGCCGCCGGCCTTTGGCGAAGCTTCGCTGTGCTCTGCGGATTCTGCCCCGCGTTCTTTTCCAGCATGAGCGGCAGCGCCACCAGGGAGCGGAACGGCTCGCGCCAGCGCTGCCAGCGGCTCAAATGCGGAGCCAAATCCGCAGGTTCGTAGCCGTCGCGTCTCTGGATCGTGGCCGACAGCGGCCAGCCCAGATACTTGCAGGCGGCCAAAGGCAGCAGGAAGGTACGGACAAATTGTCCGTAAGCCAGCCACAGCGGGCTCTCCGGATCGCGCGCGTCCACCGACAGCACGTCGACGAAGACCGGCTGCGTGCCCTGGAACAAGACGTTGAGCGGCGTGGCGTCCTTCAGGATCAGGCCGCGTTCCAGCAGCGCGTCGCAGAGATCGAGGGTCAGCTCCGCAGCGGCTTTCCAGGCGCTGGGCGCCCACTCCCAGGGGTAGGAAGGGAAGAACACGCGCGGATGTTCGAGCGTCAGCTCGCCATCGGCCCCGGGAACAAAGTTCGTCGCAATGAGGCGGCCTTGCCGCACCCACTCCTGGGCCAGATCTGACTCGAGGAACTGAAGCGCGGCCCTGGCCTGCTCCGAATGCACTCGCCGCACCACGCGGTCGCCGCTGATGCGCAGCGATCCCGCCGGATCACGGAACGTCTCCCGCTGGAGATCCGCTACTGCCATTCCTTCTCAGCTTCGCTCGTTGCGCCCTTCTCATCGGGCGAGGCCTCGCTGGTGGGCGGCGACATCCGCAACAGCTTCCGAATTTTGGAGCGCAGAACGAACAGGGCTCCTGCGAGCATGGAACCGCCGACCTGCACGGCCAGCAGTCCCGAGCCTGGATCGACGTAGCCATAGGCCGGCTTCGCCAGGGCGACCAGCAGCACAAGCAATTCGATCGCTGCGAATGCCGCGAAAAGGAAACGTCTCAAATTTCGCACAGGTACTCCTGCCTTCATGGTTCTCAAAAACCGCCGCACGACCTTCCAGACGATATCCCGCCAAAGAAGTTGCGCGTGCGAGCGAGCCAGTCTGCGTCCTGCGCCACACTATACAGCCAGCGGCACAGCCGGTTTCACAGAGCGTCAACATCGCAGCGGCTCGGACCGGTTTTCCGCTACCCTTTCGTCGCTGAAATTCGCCTTCGCTGCACGCGAAAACGAATCTCGTCGCTACAATAGAGGAAGTTCCTCTCCATTATAGATATGACTCCCCAACTGGAAACCACCCTCGTTGCGAATCTGCAAAATGCCGCCCGTCAGGCGGGCCTCAGCGTTCTTTCCACGGGTATCGGCAAAGACTTCAACGGCCACCCCACCACGCAGTTTCGGTTGGCCGCTGCGCCCGATGCGCCGGCGGATCGCACGCTGCTGCTCGAGCTGAGCGAGGCCTTTGACTTTCATAAGCCCGATCTGCTGCCGGAGATGACCGCGCACTTGCGCGATGCTGCCCGCCGCCTGCGCAATCCGCGCCCGGATGCTTATGTGACGCTGGCGGGGCTGCCTGTCAGCTTCAGGAGTTTTGGCTGGCCATTTCACCGCTCCACATCGGGCGCCGATACGTTCATCGTTCACGGCACGGCACATCTGGAAGACGGAGCTGGATCGCCGCTGCATGCGCTGGTTTCGGCGAGCATGACCGTCACCTTTGCCGAGATTGTCCCCGCTCCCGAGCAGCCGTACGCCGAAACTTTCATCTACAACGCCGTCCGCAAGACGCTCGACCGCGGGCAGCTCGAATTGCTCAAAAGCGGCAACCGCCAGCCGGTTCCCGTGACGACGCGCTATTACAGCCGCTGGCAGAAGAAATTCTTCTTTACCGATACCGACGACAAGAGCCGCATGGATTTTCTCGCACTCAAGGTCTACTGGCTCTCGGGCGTGCTCGGCGGCAGCCAGCCGGTCTGGATCGCCGATCCGCGCGATGCCCAGTACCTGAACACGACGGCTGACGAGCTGGCGCGCATGGCAGCCGATCTTTCCCGTCAGGGGCTGCTCGCCCTCGATGGCGAATATGCTGCAGCGGCAGCACCGCTCATGGGGCAGGCGGATCAGTATCGCGCGAAGCTGAATGCCGCGCTTGCCGTCACGCGCCCCACGTTCAACGAGGAAATGCGCGCCGGGCATACAAATATGTAGCCCACGAGCCGTAGGTTAGAGCCACGCGCAGACCAGGCGGCCGGAACGCCCGTGCAGCCGCTGTGCTGCTCCCTCGGAGGGGAACCAGCGGGCACGGATCGCAGCCATGTCGAGGTCTTCAATCCGGGTGAATCCCAGACCGCGCAGATCTGGGGCAAGCTGCGCCGGATCGAGGAACAGCCGGAAGGGCTCTCCGGCCCGCGCAACCCGCGCCGCCAGCGCATCGAAGGTGTCACGCTCGCGCTCGCCCATCAGCTCGCGAGGAACCACGTAATCGAAGACCACTCCGCTGCCTCTGGGCAGGGATGCGATGTAACCCAGAGTGGCGAAGGCCGCCGCCCGCGAGAGGTACGGCACCACGCCAAGCCACGAAAAAAACGCTGGAGCATCGCGGCGGAATCCTGCCTCGGCCAGACCGTCGCTGAGAGAATGCTTCTCGAAGTCGACTGCCGCAAAGCGGACCGAGTCTGGAATGGCGATGCAGCCGTGCTCCAGCCGCATGCGTTTCCATGCCTGCGTCTGAGGAAAGTCCACTTCGTAAACGGCTACACCAGCGTGTGGATTGCGATAGGCGAAGGTGTCGAGGCCGGCGCCGAGGATTACATATTGACGCAAGTCCTGCGCGACGGATCGTGCCAGCTCCTCTTCGGCAAAGCGGCTGCGGACAGCCATGAAGGCACGTAATCCGCGTGCCCGCGGATTGCGGTTTTCCTCTTCGGCTCCTGCGCGAAGCTGGTGCGCGGCTTCCTCTCCGAGGATCGCCAGCGCCAGCGGGTCATCAAAGACGACTGGCTCATCGTAGAGCTGATGCGCGGCGCGCCTCATGGCCACCCGCTCCGCGGTCGCGCTGCGCCGTCCTTCCATCATCGCGTGTTGAAACGCTGAAGCTTCGCCTGCGCATCCCACGCAGTGCCGTTACGGCTGCGCATAGTAGCCACTGCGCGTGCGGACCTTCAGCCCCGGCTTGTCGAGCTTCACCTGCAGGCCATGCCACGTGTCCGGAGCATCGCCTTGCTGCGGATTGAATTCCAGCCGGTAGGAAACCGTCCCATCCGCAATGCATTTGTTGATCTCGGCGGCGACGTCGTTGTTGCCGAAGAACACCTGGCCGCCGCTGTGGGTCGCCAGCACCTGCAGCGCCAGGTCGCCAGGATCGGCTCTCTTGGCGGCCGCCACCGGCTTCAGGAAATCCTGCCACTCGAAGTTGCGCATGTTGCTGGCGTCTTCGGTTCCCAGCGGATCGACGGAATCCAGAGTGATCTGCCCCTGCTGCAGCCCAGCGGAAAAAGCGACCACCGTCTGGAAGAACGCGTGCCGCTGCGATTCAGTGACATACACATTGGGATTATTAAACATCCACCATCCCTGGCTGATCCAGATGACCAGCTTTCTTCCGGGTTCGTTGTCTAAAGTCGTGATGATCGAATGCAGCGATTTGAGCGAAATCTCCAAACGGTCTGTTCCGCCATAGAAGCCGGCCGAGCGAGGGATTTCACGCAGCGTGCCCTGCTCCTGCTGCAGCTTTGCATCGAGCGCGCTCCCGTCCGTCGTCGGCTGGTTCACCTGCTTGATGCCGGTGTCGGTCAGGAAAAGGATCGTGACGGGAAACGGAAGGTGTCCCTGATTCGCCGTCAGGAAATTGTGCAGCTGGGTTCGCTCCACGCTGACAGCGATGAACGCGGTGTTCACTTCATCCACGACGATCACAGCCTGCGTGGGTATGGACTGCGGCGAAACCGCCGTACTGGAGGCGGGGGCGATTGCGCCGAAACCGGTGATGGGCGTCGGCTGCCCGTTATCGAACAGAGTAAAGTCGTCCTTCGTAAGGCCCGGCACCGGGTGACCCGCTTTATCGGTGACCACCACGTCGAGAACCGACGGTCCCTTTTGCGCCGGAGGCGGGGTCTGAACCGAGGACGGCGGCGGCGCTACCGTCTGTTGCCCATAGGCTCCCCATGCCACACTTGCCACTGCCAGACAGAAAACACTCCTGATCCTCACAGCGACCTCCCTCTCGGCTGACAGAACAGCCGCCAACCATGATGCCATGGCCGGCAGCGTGCTTGCCCTGAAAGGATTACGGCTGAGGAACGGAATTAGACGCAGGCGGGGTCTGCGCACTGGCCTGCTGACCGGCTTGCGCAGACGTACTCTGCGGCTGCGTCGCAGCAGCCTTGGTTGGCGTCGCGGCGCCGTGGTTCGCCGGCTGCGGCAATGCCGGCGATTGCCCCGTCACGCCCTGCGGTTCCGCAGGTGGCTGCGTGGTTGCCGGTGGCTGGGCCTGTGGTTGAGCTGTTGCGGGCGCCTGTTGGCCAGATCCAGCCTGTCCGGGCGAGGCTGGCTGCGACGGCGACGCAGCCGGCGGCGTTGCAGGCCGCTGCGCAGGAGCGGCTGCGCCCGTACCGGGCGCTGGAGCCTGCTCGCCCTCATGATAGGCGGAGCGCGGTCCATGCTTCGAAGCCACTTCGCCTGGCGGGGGCGGCAGCTTTTCCGCCGCGAGCGTCACTTCGTTCACCACCGAGGGATCATCCCGCAGCTTCACGTACAGTTCGCCGCTCGCCGGATGAGGCACGGGCAGAACGTATCCCGGAAATCCATCGGGAACCTGCACCGCGTTGGCAAATTGCGGATCGCTCGAAACCGAGTCGACCAGAAATAGATTCGACCCGCTCAGCCGGCACTGCTCGTCGCTTCCCGCAGGGCACTTCAGCGTCTCGAGAACCGGCAGGCGCACCAGCGTCGCCAGCGGCTGCCAGTCTCCGTTCGCGCCATCATCGACCACGCGGAACTTCAGCGGGCCAAACGCCGATCCGCCGAATGCCTTCGCCGGATCGAGCGTCGCCACGGCGACTTTGCTGTTCTCCAGCGTCATGGTGCCCTTGTCGAGACTCAGGGTCGTGGTGAACGCCTCGTCCGATGTGGCCACTTCAATCTGCTCGCCGCGCGAGAATGACTTGGGTGAAACGGCGCGGACCGAGAAGGTCAGCTTCGCGTCCTGCGGCAGCTCATCCTGGTTGGCAAGCTGAATGTTGCTGCCCGTGCTCGAGGCGGACGACTGCACGCTCTTGCCGATCAGATCCACGCCAGGCCGGGGATCGGTCACTGTGGCGTCCACGTTCAGCATGCGGCCGTCGGCCAGCGCCACTTCGGCGTGTCCTTCCATGCCCGCTCTCAGGTTCCCGGCGGCTTTGGCGTCTTTGGCCACCATCGGCAGCTCATCGCTGCCCATCGTCGAGTTCACTTTGCCGGGCGTAAACGTCACGCCATCGAGCGTGAGCGACGCCACATCCTCCAGGCGGCTCCCCTTCAAAAGACCCTGCTCATCGCCGGCATGCAGCGTAAAGCTGTCGAGATGCCCGGCTTCAGCAAACGCGCGCAGCGGAATGGTCTGTGCGGTGACGGTGCCGAACTGCTTGACCTCGAGCAGCAGAGCTCCCGGATGCGTCTCCTTCAGCGGCACGTTGACCGCAACCTCGTCGGGGCTCGTCGCCTTCCAGACGGCCTTGATTTCTTTGCCGGTCGAATCCTTCACCAGGATCGTGTCCACGCAGCTTGCGTCGTCGGTGGAAAGGTGGATGGTGTCTTCGCGCCCGACAATCAACGCTTCGCGGTCCGCGGCCGCCAGTTCCCAGTGCTGGGAGTGCGTGTTTTCGAGCCGGAACTGCGGGCCGTCGTACTTTTCAAAGCCCCAGTAGCCATGCAGCGAAGCGTCGATGGAATTGCCGAAGTCGGTGGCGCTCAGGTCCTTGGCTTCCAGCACCAGCCCGCCGTCGACGGCATCCGGCTTCACGACCTCGTCCAGCTCTTTGCCGGATTTCGTCTTCAGGCGCAGCGTCATCTCGTGCGCATACCCGGTGGAGAAGACCAGCGGCGCGCCGTCGACGGCGAGCACGAGCGAATTCTTCTCGGCGCAGTAATTCTGCTTCGAGTCAACCGGATGGAGAGGCGGGGGCTGCGAGGCTTCCACGGCCGGCAGCGATGTCACCAGCACCGATTTTGGATTGTGGAACGAGGGCGGCGTGTTCAGCATCAGGCCCAGAGCATCGCCCTGCTGCGTCGCCAGCGCCGGAATGTACTGGTATTGCGCGGTGTGGAACGTGTCGAGGATGCGCGCGATGTCCATCACCGACCCGATGTACGGGCTGTAGAACCCGTAATTCGCCTGAGGCGTGTAGCTGAGCTGCGTGGCCAGATCGCCTGCCGGTCCCGAAGTCAGCGCGTCCACGATGGACTGGCTGTGGCCGTCGTTCAGGATCAGGGCTTCCTGGCCCTGGCTGAGGCAGGCCGCCTGCAATTCCGGCATCCTGTCCAGGCACTTCTCGTCGACCTTCATGCCGAGGCTGCGCGCGAGCAGCGGCGCCGCGTCCTTCAGCTTCGACGGGTCCTCCGCATTGAGAGTGCGAATCGCGGCGAGATAAGTGTCGAGCCGCGAGCGGTCGAGCATGGCCTGATTCAGGTCCAGCGACGCGCGCACGAATGCGCCAGGCTTGCCGCGCACCGCGTTCAACAACGTCCGGTAATCGCCGCCGGTTTCGGGCGCCAGGAAGATGAGCACCTGCTGCGCACCTTCGGGTACCGTGACGGTGAGGCCCTTCTCCCTGCTCTTCTCATCCCATGTCTCCTGCCGGAAAAACCAGTTCTCCGGCGGAGGATTCGTCGATCCGCGCAGAAATGCCGCGACCATCAAATAGCGGGCGGACTGCGCCTCGGGCAGATCGGCCCTGATCCACACGTGGTCCCCGGCCGAGAGGTTCGGGACCTCGGAGATGGGGAGGGTCTTGCCCGCGCGCGTCACTTTGACTTCTAGTTTCGGACCGGCCAGATCGAACGGCGCGGCATCGGCGCGCGCCGATGCAATCGCTGTCACAGACAACAAAACCGCAAGCGAGGTACGAAGGAATCGAATTGCCATGTCAGTCACTATTTTAGGCGCAGACGGCTGCACACACCGCCGCAAAACCATGCACGCTGCTCATCCGACGCAGAAACGCGCAAAACGTTGTGCTGAAAAGCAGTTAACGGCGAAATACAACCTGTGAACTGGAAATTTGCGGGTCGTTACTATCCATATTCATCGAAGGTGCACTCTCCCGGACGGTTCTTCCCGTCGAGTCTCTGTCCCCGTGCGAACGGGTGCTCGACATCTTGCGGACTGGCCCGCACCGGAACCTGCATCATCGTCGCTTGCAGCCTCAACCAGGACCGCGTCCTCCACGCTGTGGCAGAATGATCCGGAATTCCCCGCCGGCGTGCATCAGGCTCATCAGGTAGAGCATCCCGTCGTAGTAGCGGCTCTGGCCGGAAGGAATGGCCGTCTTCCAGAGCGCCTCGGTGAAGAGCCGTGCTCGCCGGCGATCGGTCGCCGCTAATCCCGCGACCGCATTCGTGCCGGCCAGACCCTCGGGATGCTCCTCTTTCGTGAGCCCCGGCGTGGAGCCCTGCGGTTTGCCGTCGAGCGTGTAGACCGGCCCGTAGGTGTCGATGCCCTGCGACTCAAAAAAATTCTGGATGCGATCGCTGAGCGTCTGCTCCTCCGGCGCCTTGTGCCACCACGACCAGTCCACGCTCCAGTTGCTCGCCGTCCGCCACGCATCGTAGCCGAATTTGTCGGACTGGCTGAAGCGGCTCTTGACCGGCGTGCCGTCGAAGTTTGCGTAATCCGGAGCGAGACCGGTTTCGGGATTGGCCGCCTTCGGAAAAAACGCTCGGCTCGCCTCGGCTGCACTCTCCCAGAAGTCGCGATCCTCAGCTGGTCCCCAGCGCGCCCATAACTCATAGAACCCCGGCAGGTGATACGACGGATCGGTGAACGGATGCGGCATCACATCCGGCACGAACAGGATCATCGGCGGATCCTGGTTCATCTCCGGACCGCCCGTGTGCGGCCCAAACCTGCCGGGCGCTGTGATCCGCTCGCGATGGACCATCGCGGTCAGGAGTTTCTCCGCCTCGGCGCGGTAATTGTAGATGCCCTGGCCGCCGGGCCATCGGTTCGCCGCAAACAGCAACGCCATGGCAAAGTACGATTCACCATCGGGCGCAGCGCCTTCCGAATTGTGCGTGCCATCCGTCTTGCACGACCACGCGAAGAATTCATAACTGGGCGCCTTTGGGTCGCTGATGTACATGTAGGTCTTTGCCCAGTTCCACAGAGCATCGAACTCCGCCTTGTGATTCAGCTCGACGGAAATGATCATGCCGTACGACATGCCCTCGGTGCGCACATCGTGATTCGCCCAGTCGGTGAGGTACATCAGCGGACCGTCAGCATTCTCGCCGGCGGCAAACACGACGGCCTGCGTTTTCGGATCGCCGTGGAAGAGCTGCTGCCAGGCCGCGTCGATCTTCGCGCGTATTTGCTTTTCGGAGTGGCCGTCTTCGCGGAAGAGGTTGCGGTATTTGCCGGTGGCATAGGCGCCTTGGCCATCGTCGAGGGGCGCTTGCGAGCACGCAGCAACGGCGAGGCCCAGGAAGGTCAGCGCCAGGAGAGACCGCCTAAGCATGCACGACTCCAATCCCGGTCAGCGTCAGTGTCAGCACGGTGATGTCGTCGCTCTGCCCGAACAGGCGGGCCGCCTCGGCAATTTCGGCAGCGGGCCGGCGGCTCATCGAGCGCGTGCGCTCGAAACCAAACAGCTCTCCCCCTTCGCCCATGGCTTCCACCACGCCGTCGCTCAGCAGCGTGAGCCGGTCGCCGGGAGCGAGCCTCAGCGCCGCCTCCACATACTCCGCATCGGCCGTGATGCCCAGCGGCAATCCCGAATCCACCTGAATCTCCTCGCCGTTGCGGTACGGTATCAGATGCCCCGCATTCGCGGCAGACGCTCGGCCATCCGGCGCAATCCGCACGCACACGCAGGTAATGAAGCCTGATTCATGCGCCGACACGATTTGCCCGTTCAGGCGGCCCAGCAATTCGGCTGGACCGAGGTTTTCCGCGGCGAGGGTGCGCAGCGCGCCCAGCGCCAGCGTTCCCGTCATCGCGGCCTGCAGGCCCTTGCCGCTCGCATCGCCCACCACCACGAGTGTCGCGCCGTCGCTCTGTTCCAGCACCTGATAGAAATCCCCACCCACCTCCGTTGCGGGGAAGTATGCGGCCTGGATGGCATACCCGGCCACCTCCGGCAGCGTCGCCGGGACCATCCTCCGCTGGATCGCCCGTGCCGCCTCCAGTTCCGCGGCGGCGCGTGCCTGCTCGCGGCTCACCCGGGTGAAGCGGAAGAAAATGACGATGCCGATGGCGAGCAGGAAAAGAAAATCTCCCAGATCGGCCAGTTGCAGCGGGACCGGCCCCAGAGGAATGGGATCGGCGAGAAAGTCGAGCTTGCCCCATCCAGCGAAGATCGAAGCGGTGCCGACGTCGAAGATCGCCTCGGTCGCCGCTGGCAGCAGGCTCGGCAGGATCAGCCATCCCGCCTCGCGGTTCCCGCGGCGGTACCACACCAGCAGCAGAATGGGCAGCAGCAGTGCGGCAGGCAGGATGACCAGCGCCTCGACAATGACGTAGCGAGTGGTGGCGAGAAGGCCGGCTCCCGCCATCCAGTTCAGGTTCAACGTCACGACGAGCAGCACTTCATAGCCCCGCCATACGCGGCTCACGCGCTGGCCGGCAAAGCTGAAGGTGAACTCGATCTGCATGATGGTGAAGAAATAGATCAGCGGATCGCCGACCAGATCGTTCCAGTCCAGCGGCAGCAGCCCGTCGGTTGCGGAGAAGAGCAGAAAATTGGAGATGCCGAGCAGCACGAGATAGAGCCCCAGCCAGCGATATTCGCGGTGCGTGGGCTGGCTGCGGAACAGCGCGAGCGCGCCGAGGCCCGCGAGCACGAGCAGCAGGTTGATGGCGATGGACGGGAGCGCCGGATACAGACGCTGGCTCTGCGCCGCCTCACGGGCGGTCTCGATGGCGTCGCGTGTGCCGAGCTTGCAGTCGAGAAAGAGCGGCAGGTGCCAGCCGGAATAGCTCAGTCCCGGGTGCGTGCGCAATGCCAGCTCCAGGGTATCGCTGTTGGAGGGGATCGGCACCACTCGTTCGACCGGCCGCCTCATGGCAAAGCGCGAGCGCAGCTCCGGTCCATCGACTCTCTGTCCATCGACGTACAGCTCGTAGGCGCCGTCGCCGCCGTCGAAGAACAGGTACACGCTGGGGTGGGATTTGGATAGCTTCACCTGCACCCGAAACCAGCGCCATCCGGGCCGCGACGCACCGATATCGTCCAGTTCGACCCGCGTCCATCCGCTGTCATCGAAGCCTGGCTTTGCCCATGCCTGGTTATCGCCCGCATGCGTCACCCAGCCCTGGGTCAGCTCCACTGCCCCGCGGTGCCAGTCCGTGGCGTCGATCGTCTGCGCCGGACAACGCGGCGCGACGCACGCAAGGGCGAAAGCCAGAATCGGCGCGGTCCATGCCACCCTGAGCCACAGCCCCGGGAATCGCCGCGTCCGTCCTGCGGGCTCGTGGCAACCCCGGCCCGGTTGTGTTCCCTTTGCACCCATCAATGGGGAACCAGTGTACAGACCGCGTTTTACCGGAGGCAACCAATTCCCTGAAACGCGGCGCGTTCTACCCTGACGGTCAGGTCTCTGCCTCGGTTCCGGCCCTTTTCGGCCCAGGAGAGCCGTCGCCTGTGGTAATTTGGCTGGCAACCGGCTGCCTGCATTCCTACTCGTGGTTTCGAAACGAGGAACCCCATGCCTCTGCATCTCGAGCGGTGCTTCAGCGGGAATGTCTGCATTCTTCGTTGCAAGGGCCAGATTGTTTTGGGAGAGGGCATGCGCGCTCTCGAAACCCAGCTCGAAACGGCATCGCGCGAGTCCTGTCGCCTCGTTCTCGATATGGGTGAAGTGGATCGCCTCGACAGCATCGGCCTTGGCCTGCTCGTCCGCTGCATGAGCAACCTGCGCAAGCGCGGAGGCGATCTGCGCCTGGCCGGCGCCCCGCGGTTTCTCGTGGATCTGCTCAGGACGACGCGTCTCATCACGTTACTCCATAACTACCCATCCGAGGCAGACGCCGTGCAATCCTTTGTCAGCCAGACGGCAGGGCAGAGCCGGCAGCGGCGCCGGGTCCTCGTCATCGACCGCTCGCCCGACCTCACCGCCTTTGTCCGCGCCGTCCTCACCCAGCACGGATTCGAAGTCAACTCCGCCAGCCTGATTCGCGAGGCGCGCACCCTGCTGCAATTCCAGGCGGTGGACTTCATTCTGCTCGGGCCCGGCACACCGCAAACCGCTCCCGCCTCTCCGCTGGAGACGCTGCGCAAGATCGCTCCCGGCGCGGAAGCGCTGGAATTGGGGCCCGACTTCAGCACCTTCGACGCGCAGCGCGCCGCCGAAGTTCTCATCAACCTGTTCCAGGCGCGAAACGCGGCAGTCTGACTCCCGGCTGTTCTCCCTCCGTTGACCCGCCTGTGGTAGTTGTTGGAATGTACTCCTTTCCATCCTTCCGGCGAGGCGGCCTCATGCCCCTGAACCTCACATCCAAAGTCCTCGGCGACGTCTTCGTTTTGGATTGCGAAGGCGAGATCGTTCTCGGCGAGGAGACGCAGTCTCTTCTGTCGCGCCTCGAGGCGGATTCCCGCGAGTTCTGCCATATTGTGCTGACTGTGGATCGGCTGACCCGCCTGGACTCGAGCGGCGTGGGCCTGATCGTCCGCTCGATGAGCCGGCTGCGCCGCCGCGGCGGCGATCTTCGTGTGGCCGCGCCTCAGCCCTGGCTAAACGACCTGCTCGCCGTCACCCGGCTGACTTCTGTTCTCCGCGTGTTTCCCTCGGAACTGGAAGCGGCGGCGTCCTTCGCCGCGGAAGCCGCTGAGGGGGCATCGGGCAGCCTTGCCGCACGCGTCGTGCTCATCGACCGCTCGGCCGACTTTGGCGTCTTCATCCGCGCCGTGCTTTCGCAGCACGGCGTCGAAGTGCGCGTGGCGGGATCTGTCGACGAGGCGCGCGTGCTGCTCCGCTGCCAGGCCGCCGGGTTCATCCTGCTGGGGCCGGGATCGTGGCAGGAATCAGCGCGCGCTTCGCTGGGAAAATGGGCTCCCCAGGCAGCCATCATCGAACTGGGTCCGGAGATGCGTTCCTCGGACGCCGGCCACGCCGCCGAAACATTGGTGGAGATTCTTCAGGCCAGCCCTGCGACCGAATAGAGGCAGCGGGTTAGGCAGCAGCCAGGGCTGAGGCTTCGTCCTTATGCAGCGCCGCGTATTTATTGATGCCCACCATGGTGAAGACCTTCTGGAAATGCGCGCTGAGCCCGAAGATGCCGATGCTCTGCGTCCCTGCCTTTCCCGCCTCGAGCAGCATCTGGATGATGATCGCGATGCCCGACGAATTGATGTAGTCCACGCCCGTAAAATCCAGCAGGATCTTCGACGCCGAGCCGTTGAGCCCGTGATAAGCGCCCAGAATCGCATCTTTGGATGCCGACGAGATATCTCCTGTAAACGCAAGAATGGTCACCGCGCTGCCCGACGCTCCCGCCGCTTTGCGCTCGCTCACTTTGGTCGTAGCCTGCATTACTGATTCTCCTTGTCGAGCCGAATGACGAGTCGTACGAAGCTCTTTCCCGGGGGGCCCTGGTGCCATTCCGCTTCGTCTACCAGATTCTGGATGAGAAACATGCCCATGCCGCGCGGGTCTTCCTCTCCGTGCATCTTGCGATCGATATCCGGCGCATGCGGCGACTGCCTCACACCGGCCCCATCGTCGATCACCTTCACTTCCAGTTCGTCCTCACTGGTCGAGAGCACCACCCCAACGCTGAGAGTGCTGTTGAGCTGATTTCCGTGCTCGATCGCATTGATGCACGCCTCGGCCACGGCAGTTTTCAGGTCCTCGATGCGGTCTTCGGTAAAGCCCATCAGCCCGGCCATGCTCGCCGCCGTGCTCATCGCGACTTTTTCGAATCCCAGCTCGGAAGGAAGGCGGACTTGCACCGAACTTCCATTCTTCATAAAGGTTTGGTCTCCGGCCCGGAGGCTCTTCGGGGGCAGATGACAGATCGCCAGCGCGGTCATGTCATCGGTTTGCGCTTCGTGGTAGGAAAAAGTCCCGAGCGTCTCCCAGAGCAGATCGAGAACGCGCTCGGCCTCAGGCTGTTTTGTCGCTCGGAACGTGTCGATCAGGCGGTCCTGCCCGAACTCCTCGTCTCCCCGAAATACCTCCGTCAAACCATCTGTATACATCAGCATCCGCGATCCGGGCGGAAAATCGAAGTGCTCGGCGGTGTACCCCATCCCCGGCAGCATGCCCAGCGGCGTGCCCGAAGCTTCAATCATCTGCACTGCGCCATCCGGCAGCACCAGCGCGGCAGGGTTGTGCCCGGCATTCACCACTTCAATTTGCTGCGTGCCTGGATCGAGGCGCAGAAAGAGCGCCGTCATGTAGCGCTTTTGCGCCTCGGTGCCTTCGTCCCAGTGTTGCTGGCTCAGGCGCGCCGCCACTTCGTCCAGCTTGAGCGCCTGCCCGGCCAGCGAGCGCAGAGCCGCGCGGAAGCTGGTGGCCACGATGGCCGAGGCCAGCCCTTTGCCCGCCACATCCGCCACCACCATCAGGTGCGTGCCGTCCGCCAGGGGAATCGAATCCAGGTAGTCGCCGCCTACCTCATAGCAGGTGGTCGAGCGTGCCGCCAGCGAAAATCCAGGGATTTCCGGCAGGGACTTGGGCAGCAGCGATCTCTGCAGCGTGCGCGCCGCTTCGAGATCCTGCTGCACGCGCGCCCATTCCACGTCGCGCTGATGCAGCGTGGCATTCTCCAGCGCCACAGCGGCCTGCAGCACCAGGCCTTCGACAAAATCCTGCTCGTAGAGCGAAAACTCGCCGCAGTCGGGTGCGGTCACGACCAATTCGGCCAGAAGCTGGTGGTTTTCACGCGAGAATAGCGGAAAGCGCCCGCATCCCTCATAAGGCGCCGGTGGAATTTCGCCGTAACTGACGAGCATCTCGCCCGTGCCCGCCGCCAGGAACAGCGCCCCCTTCATCTCCAGCTCGCGGACGATGATGCGCGCCGTCTGCAGCAAAACCTCGTTCGCGCGAATCGTCGAGTGAACCTGGCGCGCCGCCTCCAGCAGCGCCTGCAGCCGCGCCACCTGCTGCTCGAGGCTGTCCTGCGGCAAGAAGGGAACTGTATCCATAAGAAAAACGCCTGCGGTCAGGGCGGTCCTTGTCGAATTCCGGAAAGGGAGGGGAAGGCCTTCCCCGGACGAAATGCCGAGATGATCGGAGAGCGCCAGTTTCGCCCATTGGCCGGCGAGATTGCAAGCAGAATTGCCGCTCACGCCTTCCGGCGGGCCTCGCTGGATCGGGCTTACAGCGCGGCCGCGCTCTCGTCATGACCCACCCATGCGGACCGCCCCGTGTCAGCGGATCTCGATGACGGCCAGCCCCATGGGCGGCAACGTCAGGGTGAACTCATGATCCTGAATCGGTACGCCCTCCGGCGGTCCCAGGTCCGACACCTTGCGCAAAGCCTCAATCTGATCCCGCGTCGGATCCTGCGGACTACCCATCTTCTTCCACGCATCGAGCGTGTCGCCATGGCTTGCGTCGACGCGGCGAATCTCCGCGTACGCGCCATCGGCGACGCCTTTTAGGTCGAACGTGACCGTTTTGTCCGAGCCGGATGCGCCCGGCTCGACCAGGTTCCACGCCGCCATCACCAGGGTTCCATCGGCGCGCCGGGTTACCAGCGCCTCGTCGACCGGCGCGGGCAGCCGCTCATCGCCCAGCTCGTGCAGCAACGCGAAGACGTCATAGGCGGGCTTGGGAATGTCGTCTTCGGCGATGATGCCATAGCCGCCGTAGAACGGCGTCTTCACCACGCCCTGCTCCTCGAATACATCGGAGAAGCTCCAGTACGACATCATCTCCGTTTTGCCGTCGCACTGGCTGATCGTGTCCGCCAGCCACGGCCCCATGTAGATGGAGTCCGTGATCTCCTGCTGATTCATGTACGTCGCGTTGTACTCGCTCCAGAGGAGCGGAATGTCGGGCCGCGCCGAGTGCTGAATCTCCTCATGGACCTTATCGACCGCGGCGCAGACCATCTGGTGCGGCGCCACGGGACGGTTGTCGTGGAACACATTGTCCGCCGTGTCGTTGCCGTAGACATGGGTCGAAACAAAGTCGAGCGGCACATGGTTCTCGGTGGCGTGCGCGATCATATCGCCCACCCATGCCGCCTGCGCCGTGGCCGGTCCGCCGACGCGCAGCCGCGGGTTCGCCGCCTTGATGGCGCGCGCGGTGTGGTCGTACAGCTCAAAGTAGGTCGACTCCGCCGGCCGCCCGATCCAGAAGTCGATGTTGGGCTCGTTCCACACTTCGAAGTACCACTGCGAGACCTCCTCGATGCCATACCGCTCGACGAGGTGCTGCGCAAATGCCGTGATCAGCGCATCCCACTTCGCGTAATCGGCGGGCGGCGACGGAATCGGCTTGTACCAAAACGCATGGTATTGCACCTTGGCGGCCAGCGCCTTCGGCATAAAGCTGATCTCGACGAAGGGCCGGATTCCGTTCGCCAGCAGCCCGTCGTAGATTTGATCGACATAGGACCAGTTGTAGACCGGGCGCCCCTGCGCATCTTCGCTGTAGACCCCGTTCTCATCGTCGAGGATGGCGTGGAAGCGGACATACTGGATATCCGTCACCTTTTTCACGAGCCGCAGATCGGTGCGGTAATTGGCGCGCATGGAAAGGTTGGCGCGGCCCGAACCGAACATCTCTTCCCAGAAATGCGGAAACGGCGTGCCCGCAGCGTGCGCATCCACGGCAATGGTTTCCTGTGCCGCCGGTTGCTGGCTTCTTCCAGGATCCGTTGCAAGGAACAACGTGGCCGCCAGCAGCGCGCACCCGATGCGTCTCATCTGTAACCTCCAAAGGAAAGCATAGTGTCTCGATCCCGGAATCCGGGTACTGCGATGGCCCTGGCAAACTTGCAGGCAGGCTGACTGGCTGGCTCGCTAATTTGCGATCACGTCCACCGGCACCGGGACATTGCGCGGCGGGAAGCAGGTGCTGTTGTCGCACGCCTGGTAACGCAGCGAGCCCTGCAGCAGGTGGTTGCCCTTCTGCGCCACCAGGTGCATGGTCAGCACGAATTCGCCGCTGTAGATGCTGAGCTTCTGCGAGGGATCGGCGGGAAACGCAAAATCGGAGCCCGGCGGAAAATCGACAGCCGCAATGTTCACGCCCGTCGGCTCAGCCTCGATCAGCTCCGTGCGGATCAGGCTCTTCTGCCGCGGCGTGTGCGAATTGATGTGCAGCCCATCCGCGATGCGAAAATGCAGCTCGATCGTCTGCGGCTGGCCTGCCTTCACCGTCACCTGCTGCGGATACAGGAAATGGACGAGCTGCTGGTTCGGCCCGCTCGCGGAGTTCGCGGCGTTTTGCCACGGCAGCTTCTGGGCAGAAGCGCTCATCGCGACCAGAGCCGCCGCCATCGTGAGGATCTTCGCGAGTTTCATGACTTGGCTCCGCTGATCGCCTTCTGAATATCCGCCTCGATCTGATCGCGCGGCACGAGGCCGATGGTCGAGGCGACGATGCGGCCGGCGCGATCGATGAAGAACGTAGTCGGCGTGGCGTCAATCTGATACTGATCCTCGACCGAATCCATGCCCAGCAGGATCGGATAATTCATGTGCATCTTTGCGGCGAAATCGGAGATATCGCGCTTCTCTGTAAAGAGTTTCGCAGGATCATTCCGGTCGAGGTCGTCGGTCGAGACGCCGAGAATCTCGAGTCCCTGGCCGGCGTACTGGTCGTGGAGCTTCTCAAACCAGGGAATTTCGACTTTGCACGGCTCGCACCAGGTAGCCCAGAAATCAACCACCAGCGGATGCCCCTTGTAGCTGGCCAGCGACACCTTCCTGCCGCTCAAATCCTCGAGCTGGAAGTTCGGGGCCTGCTGGCCGTTCAACTGCGACCCGGGCATCTCGTCGTCCGCCGAGTTGCTCGCTGCAGAGTCTGCGTCCGCCCCGCCGTTCGCCTGGCTGCCGTCAGGGACCAGCTGCACCTGGGGGTTCTTCATGGCGTCGAGGCGCGCCTGCTCCGCGCGCTGTCGCTGCATGTAATTCACCACCCCCGCTGAGATCATCAGCGCCAGAGCCGCCACCATCGCTGCCAAAACCAGAATGTTGCGTCGCAATGCCCGCCGTCCTTTGCCGCCCCTCTCATTTTAGCCGTCGCCGGGGCGTCCCGCTGGTTTCCGGGTGATAGCATCAGGTGTTTCAGAGCATGAATGAACCCTCCACGCCGTCGCGCCTTGTTCCGTCGCGCTTGGTCCGGATTGAGGCGGAAGCGCTCCTTGCGCTGGCCGGCCGGCTCGAAGGCCCGATGGCCGGCGACTTCGAGCGCGCCGTGGAGCGCGTGCTCCAGTGCGGGCAGAGCCGTGCCCGCGTGGTGGTCACCGGCATGGGCAAGAGCGGCATTATCGCCCAGAAGATCGCCGCCACGCTCAGTTCCACCGGCAGCCCGGCTCTGTTCCTCCACCCTGCTGAAGCCGTCCATGGCGATCTGGGCATGATCACTGAGGGGGATGTGGTCATCGCGCTTTCCGCCAGCGGAGAGACCGAGGAGATCCTGCGGCTGCTGGCGACGCTCAATCGCTTGGGAAATCCGCTCATTTCTTTTGTCTGCAATGCGCAATCAACGCTGGCCACGGCGAGCGAGATTGCGCTCGACTGTTCCGTGCCCGGCGAAGCCTGCGGACTGGGCCTCGCTCCCACCGCGTCGACCACGGCGATGCTCGCGCTGGGCGATGCGCTGGCCATCGCGGTGTCTCTGCGGCGCGGTTTTCGCGCCGAGGATTTTGCTGCGCTGCACCCCGGCGGCAAGCTGGGCAAGCGGCTGGCGACCGTGCGGCAATTAATGCACGCCGGCGATGCGGTCCCACGCGTGACGGTGGAGACGCCCATGAAGGACGTGATCTATGAAATGTCGCGCAGGAAGCTGGGCATGACGGTGGTCGAGCGCGACGGGCAGCTTGCCGGGATCATTAGCGACGGCGACCTGCGGCGGCTCCTCGAGCGCGATGGCCCCGACGGCCTGCGCAAGACGGCCGGTGACGTGATGAACCCTTCACCCCGGACCATCACTCCCGGCGAACTGGCAGTCCGCGCTCTGCACACCATGGAAGAGCGGAAGATCACCTCGCTCATCGTGGTCGGCCCGGAAAACCGGGTCGAAGGCGTCCTCCACCTGCACGATCTGTGGGGTACTGAACTAATTTAACGGCTCGCGCGTCTCGTAATAGGCAGCGGCGCGTGGCCGGTGGATCGGCCGCGCTTCCGCCGCATCGAAACAGGAGTAGGATCGTGGCTATGCGGCGGGTATCGGCAGTCGCGTCTTCCTTAATTCAGCCGATGGGCCATCGGACCGGCGGTCCCCGGCTTATGGGCTCGCTGGTGCTGGGAGCCCTGCTCACCCTTGCGCCGGCTGCCTTCGCGCAACACGCAGCGGGTGGCCACGCTGGCGGTTTCGGCGGCGGCCACGTGGGTGGATTCAGCGGCGGCCACGTGGGTGGATTCAGCGGCGGCCATCACGGTGGCAGCTTCGGTGGCGGCTTTTCCGGGCACAGCTTTGGTGGATTCTCGGGCACCCGCGGGTTCTCCGGCGCTCGCGGATTCGGTTCCTACCGCGCTCCGCGATCCTTCACCACTGCCCCGCGCATGAATTACAGTTTCCCCTCGCGCGGCTTCAACTCCGCATACCGGGGTAGAGACGGGCGCTCTTGGGCGGGACGCGGCGGCGAGTGGCATGGACGAGGACGCGACGGCGATCGCGGACGGTATCGCGGTTACGGCTACGGCGGCTATCCGTATGCGGCCGGGTATGCGTGGGAACTTACCCCGTGGGAACTGGGGTATCCCGACTTCCTGGGCTACGGCAGCGACGTTGGCTACGGCGACGATTCAGGCCAGCCCGCAGCCGGCGCTCAGCAGGACACCGCGGATGCGGGCGCTCCTCAGGACGACGGATATCCGTCGGACTACGGTGCGGCACCCAACGGTAGCGCCGGGTCTGGTTATATCCCGGCTCGCCTCAGCGCGCCTTCCACGGCGCTCGGGTCGGAGCCGCAGCTCACGCTCATCTTCAACGACGGCCGTCGCGAGGCCATTCGGAATTACGCGCTTACCGGGGACTCGGTCATTGTTCTCGACAATGCCGATACCGGGCGGCAGCAGCGCATACCGCTCTCGGATCTGAATCTGCCCGCGACCGAGCAGGCCGCCCAGCAGGCAGGCCTCGATTTCAGCCCGCCCGCGTAGCCCGAAGCGGTTAACAGACAGCGGCTGGCGCGCAGACGCCGGTGGGTTGTCCTGTTAGTGGATGGTCAGACCGAAAAACGGTCCCAGCCCAATCGTGAAAAGGAAACACCCGTACAGCGCGTGCTCGATGGAAGACACGATGAGAGACTTGCTGTTCAGATAGTGCCGCGCGAAGAGAACGCCGCCAGGAAACGTCAGCGCAACCGCAATCCAGTTATGAAAGATGATGTGCATCGCTGCGAAGGCAGCGGCGCTGGCGAGGATCAGCATCTTCGGCTCCCCGCCGCAGTCCGGCTGCAGAAGAGGCCGATAGCGGTGCAGGATCCACGTCCGGAAAACCAATCCCTGGGGACATACCGAGACCAGGGGGTAGGTGATCACCACAGCCAGCCAAAGCTGGGGGTGCATGCGGGGCAGCGCCAGAAAAAGACCGGGCGCATAGACGCACACCAGAGCCGAGATAACGACGACGCCCGCCGCGAAGAGCGCTACAATTTGCGGCAATTGGCGGCGCACCGCCGCGGTGCTCCAAAGCTCCCGATGATCGAAGGTGGGGTCGCGCTGTAGCCGGAACAGCACATAAGCGGCGGCGATCCACAGAAGTGGAAGCTGAGGCAGCGAAGCGCAAATCTTGAGTTGCAGAAGAAGCGGCACAGCGCCGAAAAAGAGGAGAAACTCAGCCAGCAGGGCGGCTCGTGTAAGAGCCGGAACAGCCGCCGGCAGAACCGCCGGTTCGGCAGCGGGCAGACCGGCCCCAGGAAACTGCAGTACCTTCGCCGGAATGGCCGCGGGTTCCGTAACAAGGACCGGCCCCAATAAAGGTGCAGGGTCAGCCTGCGGAACCACAGCTTGCTGTGGAGTCATGTTGTCGGCTGCAGCCGACCTTATCCGGCTGCCAGCTCCTTCGCGCGCTGGGTTGCGCGCATGACAGCTTTGATGAGAGTTACGCGCAATCCGCCTTCCTCTAATTCCAAAATTCCATCGATCGTGCAGCCGGCGGGGGTGGTCACGGCATCCTTGAGGAGCGCGGGGTGGTACCCGGTCTCGAGGACCATCTTCGCGGCGCCGAACGTCGTTTGGGCGGCGAGGAGGGTGGCGATATCGCGCGGCAGGCCGACCTTGACGCCGGCTTCCGCGAGCGATTCCAGAATGATGTAGATGAATGCCGGGCCACTGGCGCTCAGGCCGGTGACAGCATCCATGTGCTTTTCATCGACGACGACGGTGCGGCCGACCGCGGTAAAGAGGCTTTCGGCCAGCGCCATGTGGCGCGGCTCGACAAACCGCCCGCGGCACAGGGCGGAGATCCCTGCGCCCAGCATCGAGGGCGTGTTCGGCATGGCGCGGATGACTGGGACTTCCTCGACCGCGGCGCGCTCGATGGCTTCCGTGCGGACGGAAGCGGCGAAGGAGATGAGCAGCTTCTCCGGCGTCAGCGCCGCGCGGATTTCCTCGACGAGCGCCGGCACCTGGAGCGGCTTCACGCCGAGCAGGATCACGTCGGCCTGGCTGGCGATGGCCAGATTGTCGGTCGAGACGTCGATGCCCCATTGGGTCGAGAGGGCCTGGGCGCGCTCGGCGTGGGCCACCGTGGCAGACAGGCGTTCGGGCGAGAGGATTTGCTGCTTCAGAAAGGCCTGGAGCAGGATGCCGCCCATTTTGCCCGCGCCGAGGACGGCGACGCGCAGGCTGGAGAGATCGTTCGTGGTGTCGGACATGATGGTCTCAGGATAGCGTGAGGAAGCGCCCCGGCCTGCCCCCTCATTTGAACCCGATCATCCCATCCGGTCCATTCATGGTAAAGATCGATACACGCATGAAATCTTCGCGGGACACACTGATCCGGCTGATCGCGGTTTTCAAACTTGTGAAGGTGGTTTTGCTGATCGCCACCGGCGTCGGCATCCTGAAGCTGATTCACAAGGATATTGCGGGCGAACTGGACCACTGGATCGCCATGCTGGGCCTCGATCCAGGCAGCCGCTACGTCAGCCAGGGAATTCAGAAGGTCACCAGTCTCTCTCCGGCCAAAATCAAAGAGCTGGGCCTCGCCAGCTTTCTTTATGCTGCGCTGTTTCTGACCGAGGGGATTGGTTTATGGCTCCTGCAACACTGGGCCGAGTGGCTGACCGTGATCATCACGGGTTCGCTGGTGCCCCTGGAAATTTACGAGATCGTCCGCCATACAACGGCGATGAAGATGCTTGTGCTGGCGATCAATGTTGCGATCGTCGTGTATCTGCTCCTGCGGATTCGCGGGCGATCCTTGGATGCGCGGGAAAGATCGCGATGATGGGCAGCGCGCCAGGAGCGCGGGATGGAGGGCCGGCGTGGGAACAGTGATCCCGCTGGGGGATGCGACGCCGCGGCGGCGGATCTTTCCGTTCATGACGCTGGCGATCATCGTGATCAACGCCCTGGTGTTCATCCAGGAGCTGGAGCACGGCGATGCGTTTGTGGCGCAGTGGGCCGTCATCCCGGCGGTCATCGCTTCGGGTCACGCGTGGGTGACGATCCTGACCGCAATGTTCCTGCATGGGAGCTGGATGCACATCATCGGCAACATGGTCTTCCTCTGGGCCTTTGGGCCTGAGATGGAAGACGCCATGGGCCGGGGGCGCTACGTGATCTTCTATCTGTTGGGCGGCCTGGTCGCAATGCTGGCCCAGATTGCGGGCAACCCGGCATCGACGGTCCCGTGCCTGGGCGCCAGTGGCGCCATCGCCGCGGTGATGGGCGCGTTCATCGTCACGTACCCGCGGGACCGCATCCGTTCGCTGCTGATCATCTTCATCTTCATCCGCATCGCCAACATCCCGGCCGTGCTGCTGATTGGCGTCTGGTTCCTCATTCAGGTGCTCGACGCGGGTACTGTCGCGCGGGTGCAGACGGGCGGCGTGGCGTATCTGGCCCACGTCGGCGGATTCGTGTTTGGCGCGCTGACGGCGCGGTTGTGGCGGCGGCGCGTCGCGCGGCCCTACCCGTATTGATGGCGGGTTGCCGCGGGGCGGGCGCTGCAGTTGCGTCCTGCCGGTGCCCTCCTGGGCCCGGCCTTCGCCCCCGGAAAACCGCCCTGGCTATGGCTGAAGCACCGGCGATCTGTGCTATCCTCCCCGCGTGTCCACCGTTGTTGCAGCGCCTAAATTGCGGACGCCCCGGCATGCCGCGATCGTCCGCGTCACGCACTGGATCACGTTTGTCGCGTTCTTGGCGCTGCTGATCACGGGCGGCGAAATCGTGATCTCGCATCCGCGCTTCTACTGGGGCGAGACGGGCAATGTGAACATGCGGCCCGCATTCACGCTCCCGATTCCCTCGTCGCGCGACACGGTGCCGACGGGCTACAAGTACGTGATGCCGGACCAAAATGGCTGGAGCCGGTATCTGCACTTCGAAGCGGCGTGGCTGCTGGTGCTCTGCGGGTTGGTGTACGCCATCTTCGGCTTCTGGACCGGGCATTTTCGCAGGCGCCTGATGCCGCAGCGCGGCGAGCGCTCGTGGCGGGCTCACTGGCAGCGGATCGCGCAGTATCTGCGGCGCGTGCCGCCGGATCCGGAGGAGAACCGTGCCTACAACGTGCTGCAGCGGACGGCCTACGCGGCGGTGGTTTTCGTTTTGATTCCGCTGACCATCTGGACCGGCCTCGCCATGTCGCTGGCCATCGAGGGGGATTTCCCCTGGGCCGTCGCCGTGCTGGGCGGCCGGCAATCGGCGCGCACGCTGCATTTCTTCCTCTCCTGGGCGCTTCTCCTGTTTCTCGTCATTCATGTCGTCATGGTGGCGCGCTCGGGGTTCCGCAACCGCATGCGCGGGATGGTTACGGGCCGAGTGGGACCGGATGATGACAGGGGGGAGGACGCATGACTCCGATTTCTCGACGGGCCCTGCTCAGAGGGGGCGCGGTCGCCGGCGTAGGTTTGGCCGGCCTCGGCGCCGCAGATCGCATCGGCCGCCGCTATGGCCTCATTCCGCCGGACGGCGGCGTGCTCTACGGCCCCGGCGAGACCCTCACCTATGCTGCACAGCGGCTGATCGGGGCCCGCGCCCCGGCGCGGGAGTTCCCCCGCAGCATGATTTCGCAGTCGCCGTTTGCCAATGAGATCGCGCCTCCCGGCGCCGAGTTCAAACGCCTCCAGGCCTGCGGTTTTTCCGGCTGGCGGCTGATGGTCGACGGCATGGTCGCGCGGCCCACGTCGTTCTCGCTCGCCGACCTGCGCAGCTTTCCCGAGCGCAGCCAGATCACTGAAGTAGCTTGCGAAGAGGGATGGTCGTACATCGCGGAGTGGATCGGCACTCCGCTCCACGAGGTGCTGCACGAAGCGGGCATTCTGCCCCACGCGCGCTACCTCGTCTACCGTTCCATCGAGCCCGACTGGTGGGAGACCATCGACATGGCGGACGCGCTGCATCCCCAGACCTTTTTGACGACAGGGATGAACGGCGGCGATTTGCCGGTGGGCTTTGGCGGACCGCTGCGCCTGCGCGTGCCACGGCAGATCGGCTACAAGAGCATCAAGTTCCTAACCCGGGTGACGGCAATCGACGACGTGAAGAAACTCGGCAAAGGCCTGGGCGGCTCGGCCGCCGAGGGCGGCTACGCCTGGTACGCGGGGATCTGACCGGCACTACAGCAGCACGCAGCTGGTCAGGCTTGCCCTTTGAGGCACAGCTTTCTTATTGGCTCGCTGTGCGCGGTTGTTGGCTGGCAATCCACGCCGTGATCCGCGCGTTGAGCACGTCCAGAGGCAGAGCGCCCGAATCGACGACCTGGTCGTGAAAGGCGCGCAGATCGAACTTCGTGCCTAACGCCTTTTGCGCGCGAGCGCGCAGCTCGAGAATCTTCAGCTGCCCGATCTTGTAGCCCAGCGCCTGCGCCGGCCACGCGATGTAACGATCCACCTCCGCGTTGGTGTCGGCGTCGTTGTCGTCGAGATGCCCGTGGAAGTAGTCGATCATTTGCTGCCGGGTCCAGTGCATGGAGTGCACGCCCGTATCCACCACGAGGCGAACGGCGCGCAGTTCGTCGGCATCGAGCCGCCCATAGTCGGAGTACGGATCCTGGTAGAACCCGATGTCTTTGCCGAGCCGCTCGGCATAGAGGCCCCAACCCTCGGTGTAGGCGGTGTAGCCGAGGTACTTGCGGAAGTCCGGCAGTCCGGTCAGCTCCTGCGCAATGGAGATCTGGAGGTGATGGCCTGGCAGGCCTTCGTGATAGGCGGTGGACTCGGCGTCGGTGAGGGAGCGCGTCGCATATTCGTAGGTATTCACAAAGACCTTGCCCGGACGGCTGCCGTCGGGCGATCCCTGCTCGTAATAGGCCGCGGCCTGATCCTTCGCCATGTAGTCGGGAACGGCCTCGACCACGAGTTGCGCTTTGGGCAGGCGGCCGAAGAGGTCGCGGAGTTTGGTGCGCATCTGGTCGATGTGGGTGCGGTATGCATCGAGCAGGGCCTCGGCGCTCGCCGGATGGAGCTTCGGATTGGCGGCGGCGGCGGCGCGAAAGGAAGCGAGATCGGCGTAGCCCAGCTTCTTCGCGATGGCCAGCATGTCGGCCTCGTCCTTCGCTGCTTCGTCAAGTCCGATTTGATGAATTTGCGCGGGCGTCAGGTCGGTGGTAGTGCTCTTCTTCACCAGGAACGCGTAATACGCGTCGCCATCGGGCAGAGACCAGATTCCGGGATCGCTTCGGCCGGCGGGAATGTATTGCGAGGAGAGGAACTTCCCGAAACGCTGGTACGCAGGAAAGACCTGCTTCGTGATGGCCGCGATCACGGCATCATGAATGCGCTTCTGGTCGGCGGCCCCGATGCTGGCGGGAAATTTCCTCAGCGGCAGCGCAAAGGGGCTGTCTTCGGGCTTTTGTCCCACCAGCGTATTCACCTGCACGAGCACTTTCTCCAGCAGATATTTCGGCGGTACGCGGTGGTCGTCCATACCGGTCATCATGTTGTCGGTGATCTGCTGAAACGCCGTCGGAATTTTGCCGAGGCGCGCGATGTAGTCGTCGTAATCTTTGGCCGTGGAGAAGCTGAGCTGCGGCACGAGCTGCGGCAGATCGAGCTGCAGACCGTTGTACTGGTTCACCGGCATTTCCCAGGGTTTAAACTGCGATTCTTCCTGCTGCTCGATGAGCTGGCGCACCATCAGGTCTTTCGAGAGGGCCTCCTGATCGGTCATCCCGCTGGTGTCAATCTGGGCGAGATTATCGAGATACTCGCGGCCGCGCGCCAGT
>DATDHZ010000046.1:0-2527 GCA_036521315.1 Acidobacteriaceae bacterium | reverse complement strand
AGCAGCGGCAGGCATGGCCATGGCCGAACGGGCATGGCGCGAGACCGATCTCCGCGAACGCCTCGCGCGCCACCATCGCGATCCGGATGCCGTCTTCGCTGCCTGGCTCAGCATCCGCGGCTCCGACAGTCTGCTCTCGCTACCGCTCGAAGCGCATCTCCCGCCCGTCCACTGTCCGCTGCTCATGCTGCAGGGCGCGCACGACGAATACGCCACCGATCAGCAGGCCGTAGCCCTTCGCCGCTTCGCTCCCCAGATGCATCTGGTCCAGCTGCCTGACAGCGGCCACACCCCGCATCGCGAGCAGCCGGAGATTGTCCTCGAGCACATCAAAGGCTTTCTTCGCACCCTTCCCCCGGAGCCCGCAACGGGCGAATAAGTTTCTGACCAGTCAGTAACATTTCGTTTGCCAACCGTGCCTGGAAATCATTAGTCTTCGGCTGTTTTTGCAACGCGCCGGCTCCTGTTTGTTGCGCGTTGAATCGGCCCAGGAGGTACCCCCCACATGTTTCGCTCCCCAGCTCGCATCGTCTCTGTACTCTTCGCCTCGCTCATTTTCCTCACACTCAACAGAGCACACGCCCAGCAGGACTATGTAGGCCGCTACGACATCTACAACGGCTACGCCAACCTCATCGCTCCGAAGATCGATCTCACGACGCGCGGCTACCACCTGCAGGTCGGCCGGAACTGGAAGCCATGGATAGCCAACGGCTTCGACTATTCCGTCACCACAGGTCACACCGAGCTGACACCAGATCTGCTACCCACCACGCTGCAGCAGCAGCTCGCGCAGCAGATCCTCGCGCTCATCCAGGCCGGCGTCATCCCGCCCACTTACCAGGTTTACGTGCCGGTGGACTCCACCACCCAGACCTTCGCCGCCGGCCCGAATTTCAACTACCGCAAATTCAAGCGCGTCACGTTCTTTCTCCGCCCATCATTCGGAGCGGTGCGCGAGACGGCCACCCCGCACCCACACGACCAAGTCACCGCGGCCATCGCGCAGGAACTCGTCCCTGCCGGCAAGAAGACTGACTGGACCGGCTTCTACGGTTTCGGCGGCGGCTACGACCTGAACGCGACCAAACACATCGCCATCCGCATGCAGACCGACATCGTCTATTTCCATGTCTTCAATGACCTGCTCAAGGACGGCAGGTGGGACTTCCGCTGGTCCATCGGCCCCACTATCCACTTCGGAGGCAACATCCGCGCGGCCCGCAACGTCCCACCCAGCAACACATCGCCTGTACCATCGCAGGGAATTCCCCTCCAGTCCAATCCATAGGAGTTCATTTCGGATGATCCTTCGCCCGCGCCGAGTGCTGCTGGCCTGCTTCCTGCTCTCGATCGTGCTGGTCATGCAGCCCGCTCTGGCGGAGTCGCCCGCTGCTGCGGGCAACTGCTCGCTCGTCATTCACGTTACCGGCTTCCGCAACACCAAGGGTCTTCTCGGCGCGGAGCTCTTCACCTCATCCGCCGGCTGGCCGGAGGATGTGGCCAAGTCCTTCCGGCATCAGAGCTTTCCCATCGAGGGCGATCACGCGACGGCGCGCTTCGACCACATTCCGGCCGGCAAATACGGCGTGGTCGTCCTGCACGACGAGAACGAGAACCAGAAGCTGGATCGCAATATGCTCATGGTGCCCAAGGAAGGCTTCGGCTTCGCCAATAACCCCCGCATTCTGCTCGTCGCTCCGCCGATCCAAAAGGCAACCATCCCGGTGACCTGTCCGGTAACCACCACCGACATCCGCCTAATCTACAAATAAAGCGGGAGTCATCCCGACCGGAGCCGTGGCGCGCGGCGCCACCGCGCAGTGGAGGGATCTGCTGTTCGCCCGCCGGGCAAACGATCCCGCAGCCCTACCGACCCGAACCATCGGCTCGTAACCTACTTCACCGGTATTCCGCCAGCAGGAATCGTCAACGCAAGCGCCTCGATATACCCGGTATTCACACGGCACCTCGCCAGCTTCACGTTCTCCAGCAACTGCTGCATCGCTGCCGCCGCAATCTCCGGCGAAGGCCGCATCTTCAGTTGTTTCTCCGTATTTCCCACGCCGCGCCGCTCCGTCGAGTACTTCACGATCTCATCCCAGTGGTCCGGCTTGGGAAATGCGACAAACGAAGAGCTAGCGTCCATCTTCTTGTACGGCCAGAAGCACCACCCGATCCTGTGCTTCTCCAGCATCTCGCGGAAGCCGCGCACCCACGCGTCGTCGTTCTCGCCCGATTCGCCCAGCCAGATCGGCACATGGTACTTGTCGCGGAACGCCGTATAGCGCGCCAGGTCCGCTTCCGTCTTCGCTGCCGTCTCCGCATTCCATGGCGTGTTGAATTCATACAGGTGAAGCTGGTACAGCACATTGCTGTCGAACGGCGGCCCGAAGACATTGAAGTTCGTATCCCACTGCGCTCCGCCCAGGATCAGCACATGATGCTTGTCGACTTCGCGGATCGCTGCCGAAACGCGCTTGTAAATCGGCTCCAGCTGGCTGTTGTACTTCTGCAACTCGGGGAA
>DATDHZ010000045.1:0-141802 GCA_036521315.1 Acidobacteriaceae bacterium | reverse complement strand
GGCGTGCGGAGGATGGCAGGCGGGATCGACGATCCCACGTTGGACGCAGGAGCGGCATCATCCCGCAGTGTCGCCCGCAGCGTGACGCCGAGGCCGGTGATTTCGCCAGGGATGGGCAGCAGGAAGGTCTCGGGTGTGGACGGCTCTTTGCCTGGCGAGCGCTCGCGGATGAGGCGGAGTTCGCGGGCGGTGCGTTCGGCGCGCAGGTCGTCGGCAAATTGCTGTTTGCGGGGCTCGTCGGGTGCGACCATCGCCATCAGGCGCTCTGTCTCGTCGAAGTTCAGTGCGCAGCCGAGCTGCTGGGCGGCGTCGCGAAGCACGCGGCGACGCGCGGCCAGAGGCAACGCGCGCAGACGCTCAAGCTCGATGCCCATGCTGCCCTCATCGGGATGGGTGCTGACGGCGCGTCCGCCGCCGCGCACCGGTTTGCCGGGCAGCAGCAGCCCGGGGAGCAGACGCGCGAGCTCCGCGTCCCACCAGACTTCTTCGTCGCGCGCAATCGCCGCCATGTGCGCCAGCTGTTCCGCAATGCGCGGGTTGAACGCGGCGAGCTGAGGCAGCAACTCATGGCGGATGCGGTTGCGCGTGAAGGCGGTGTCGGCGTTCGTGGCGTCTTCACGCCAGGGCTGGCCGATGCTGTGCAGCCAGGCTTCGACATCCGCGCGGCGTGTCCGGAGGAACGGACGCAGAATCAAGCCGTGCTCGGTCGCCAGGTCTGCCGACGATGCGGCTCGCTGGGGCGGCCCGCAAAGAATCACCGGATGGATGCCGCCGAGGCCTTCGGTCCACGCGCCGCGCAGGAGACGATGGAGGACTGTCTCGGCCTGGTCGTCGAGCGTGTGTGCCGTGGCGACGGCGTCGGCCTGGTTGGCCGCGAGCAATTCTCGAAACCAGGCGTAGCGCAGGGTGCGCGCGGCTTCTTCCAGGGTCTGCCTGGCGCCACGCGCGGTGGCCGGCGTGTCGACATCGTGCCCGAGGAATGGCAGCCCCAGCCGCTCGCTTAGCGTCTCAACAAACTCTGCGTCCGCATCGGCGTCAGCGCCGCGGATGCCATGATGCACGTGGACGACGGAGAGCACGAGCCCGATTTCGGGCGCAGCATCCACAAGCACACGGAGCAGGGCCACAGAGTCCGCGCCGCCCGAGACGGCAACGGCCACACGCATACCGGCGCGCAGATAACTGCGATCGAGGGTCGGCGTCAGTGTCACGACTCCATGCTAAGACTTATACTGCTCAACATGCTGAGAACCAGGCTGGCTACCCCTTCCGACGCTGCTCTCATCACGCGTCATCGCCGCCGCATGTTTGTCGACGCCGGCCGCCGCGACGATCAGGTGCTCCAGATCATGTCGGAGGCCCATGAGCCGTGGGTGGCGAAGGCCATCACCGACGGCCGCTATCTGGGCTGGATTACCGAGGACGACGGGAAGGTGGCGGCGGGCGCGGGTCTGCTGCTGCTGGACTGGCCTCCCCATCCGCTCGATCCGCGATCGAGCATGCGTGGCTACCTGTGCAACGTGTACGTCGAAGCGGACTACCGGCGGCGCAAGCTGGCCAGCAATCTGATCGAACTGGCACTGGCGGAAGCGCGGCGACGCGGAATTCGCGTGGTGGCGCTGCATTCCACCGACGAGGCCCGCCGCCTGTACGAAGCGAATGGATTCCGCACCACGAACGAAATGTTCTACGTCGAGCCGGTTGAGCCGTAGGCCGCAAGGAGGGTTTCGCACGATGAAGCCGTGGCTGAGCTCGGCATGTGTGCTGCTGCTGGCGGCGCCGGTGGCCGCAGGTGCGGCAGAGCCGCTGCACTCGCCCTGGGATGGGCAGCAGATCGCGCTGACCGATGCGCCGTATGCGTGCCCCGCGCCTCCGGAATTCGCGAAGACGCTGAACGCCGAGAGCTACTATGTCGACGCGCACCACTCCGTGATCGATCCGGCGAAAAAGGCCGCCGAAGAACAAGCCACAGAAGGCCCTACGCATCTGGGCCAGTGGGCGACGCAAGCCGCCGACAGCTACCTGAGGCATGGCAGCCGCGCCGCCGCACTCTGCGTGTACTCGCTGCTCGACGCCGCGGCGAAAGCGAAAGCGTGGACCGGCACGATGCCGACCGGGCAGGGACATTACGAGCAGAAGTGGCTGCTGGCCGGCGCGTCGATCGCTTACCTGAAAGTGCGCCACACGGGCGTGGGAACGCCCGAACAGGACAAAGCCATCCTGGGCTGGTTCCGCTCGCTGGCCGATCGCGTAACGGACTACGTGGACAGCAAGAAGAATATTCCGGGCAGCGATTCGTGGAACAACCATCGCTATTGGTCGGGACTCGCCGTCTGCGCGGCGGGCATCGCGCTGAATGACAAAAGCGATTTCGCGTGGGGGATCGCCTCGTATAAGGCGGGGGTCGATCAGATTCAGCCCAACGGTGTGCTGCCGCTGGAGATGAACCGTGCCGGCCGTGCGCTGCACTACCACCTCTATGCGCTGGCGCCGCTCATCATGATTGCGGAGTTGGCGGAAGCGAACGGGCAGGATCTCTACAGCTACGACAACGGCGCGATTCATCGGCTGGTGAAGGTTTGCATCGCGGGAATGCACGATCCAGGCTTGTTCGCGAAGGCCACCGGCGTGGAGCAGGACACCAGGCCGCCCTACTCCGGCGCGGATATCGGCTGGGCCGTGCCGTACGTGAAGCGGTTCCCTGACGCGCTGCTGTCGCAATGGATCAATCAGGCTGAGTATGTGGGCTTCTGGCAGTGGGGCGGTTTGCCGCCGGGCGACTCTGAAATTGTGGTTACGAATACGGCGCGCTAAACGCTACACGCTACCAGCTGCTCCTATCGCAGGATAGGGAACGGGCCGGAAGAATTGCCCCAGGAATTGGTGCTGCCGTAGTCGAGATCGAAGCCGAGCTGGAGTTTGGCGGCTTCGGACATGCGGCCGGGGTTCCAGGGCGGATCGAAGACCACCTCAACCTTAACTTCTTTCACTTCGGGCAAACGGCGGAGCCGCGTTTCCACATCGGCCTTCAGCACGTCGGACATGCCGCAGCCCGGCGCGGTGAGCGACATCTGCACGTCGATTTTCTTGCCGCTCTCAGGGTGCTCGGTGATGGCGCACGCATAGATGAGGCCGAGATCGACGATGTTCACGGGGATTTCAGGGTCGTAGACGGTTTTGAGCTGATCCCACACCATGCGTTCGCTGAACGTAGGCGGCGTATGCGATTCCTCGGACGGGCCGGCGAGACCGAGCGCGTCGGCGTCTTTCTCCTCGATGCGATAGAGCGCTCCATGCGCGGAAACCGTGTAGCTGCCGCCGGCCGCCTGCGTGATGCGCACAGAGGTTCCGGCAGACAGGACGGCGTGCGTGCCGGCAGGGATCTCGATCACCGGGCAATCGCGCTTCAGGCTGACGGTTTGGTTCGTGATGATCATTGCTTAGCGTGTAGCGTGTAGCGTGTAGCGTTCAGCGTTTTGCGCGTGGCGTCCTCGCCTATTCGGTGGAAACCTTTTCCTGCTTGCCTTCGAGCGCGGCCTCCAGCGTATGCCAGGCGAGCGTTGCACACTTCACGCGCACGGGAAACTCGGAGACACCGGAGAAGACGGCCAGCTTGCCCAACTCCGCCTCGCTCGGGTGCGCATGGCCAGTGACCAGGTCGTGGAACTGCTGGAAGATGCGGTGCGCTTCGGCTTTCGTCTTGCCTTTCACGCTCTGCGTCATCATCGAGGCCGAGGCTTTCGAGATCGCGCAGCCCGCGCCCTGAAAGCCGATATCGCGGACGGTCTCGCCATCCATTTCAAGGTAGACCGTGAAGCGGTCGCCGCAGAGCGGGTTGTAGCCTTCGGCCTTGTGATTCGCGCCTGCTGGCTGCTTGTAATTGCGCGGAGCCTTGCTGTGCTCGAGGATGACTTCCTGGTAGAGATCGCGAAGTTCCGGCATTACGCGAAGACCTCCCGGACCTTGCGCAGGCCGCGCACCAGCGCGTCGACTTCCGCGCGCGTGTTGTAGACCGCGAACGAGGCGCGGACCGTGGCGGGAATGCCGTAGCGCTCCATCACCGGCTGCGCGCAATGATGGCCGGTGCGCACGGCGATGCCTTCCTGGTCGAGAATCGTGCCGATGTCGTGCGGATGCACGTCTTCAACGACGAAGGAGAGGACGCTGGCTTTCTCAGCGGCGGTGCCGATGATGTGGATGCCGGGAATCGCGGTGACCGCTCGCGTGGCGTACTCGAGCAGATCGTGCTCGTGTGCGGCGATCTTGCCGATGCCGATGGCGTGCATGTACTCGATGGCGGCTTTCAGGCCTGCGACGCCCGCCATATCCGGCGTGCCCGCCTCGAATTTGTGGGGCACCTTGTTATACGTCGTCTTCTCGAAGGTGACCGAGCTGATCATGTCACCGCCCCCCTGGTACGGCGGCATGGCATCGAGCAACGCGGATTTGGCGTACAGCACGCCGATGCCGGTGGGCCCGTACATTTTGTGCGCCGAGAAGGCGTAGAAGTCGCAGTCGAGGTCCTGCACGTCGACGGCGATGTGCGGAACGGCCTGTGCGCCATCGACGAGGACGGGAATGGCGCGCGCATGGGCCAGCGCGACGATCTTCTTTACCGGATTGATGGTGCCCAGTGCGTTCGAGACGTGAGCGACGGCCACGATTTTGGTGCGCGGCGACAGCAGCCGCTCCAGATCGTCGAGGTTCACTTCGCCCGCGTCGTTGATGGGGAGCACGCGCAGCTTTGCGCCCTTTTCCTCGCAGAGCATCTGCCAGGGAACGATGTCGGAGTGGTGCTCCATGGCAGTGATGAGCACTTCGTCGCCGGCGCCGACGTGCACGCGGCCCCAGGATTGCGCTACGAGGTTGATGCCCTCGGTGGTGCCGCGGGTGAAGACGATCTCACTGGCATGCGCCGCATGGATGAACTTGCGGACCGCTTCGCGGCCGGCCTCGAACGCTTCGGTGGCGATTTGCGAGAGATAGTGCACGCCGCGGTGAATGTTCGCGTTGCCGGATTCGTAGTAGCGCACGATGGCGTCGATGACAGCCTGGGGCTTCTGGGAGGTAGCGGCGTTGTCGAGATAGACGAGGTCGTGCCCGTGGACTTTGGTGCTCAGGATGGGGAAGCCGGCGCGGATTTTCGCAACGTCGAGGGCGGAGCGCGTGGTAGCGTCGGGCACGGCAAGACTGGCGGTCATCCCACTTCCTCCCAGCTTCTTTCGGTCACAGCAGCAACGGCATCCTGCGGGGCGCTTTCCAGGGAGAGCAGGTGCTCGCGGACGAGCTTCTCGACGTGATCGCGGGCGGGGCCGGCGTGCATGCGTTCGACGCATTCTTCCGCGAAGGCCATCAGCAGCAGGCGGCGCGCTTCGCTCTCGCTGATGCCGCGCGAGCGGAGGTAGAAGAGGGCGTTTTCCTCGATCTGGCCGATGGTGGCGCCGTGGGTACACTTCACGTCGTCGGCGTAGATCTCGAGCTGCGGCTTGGTGTCGATTTGCGCGTCGTCGCTGAGCAGCAGGTTGCGATTCGTCTGCTTGGCGTCGGTTTTCTGCGCGACTTTGTGGACCACGATGCGGCCGTGGAAGACACCGTGCGCGTGGCCGTCGAGAATGCCGTTGTAGAACTGGCGGCTGCCGCAGTGAGGCGCGGCGTGCTCCACGTGCATGTAGTTGTCGAGGTGCTGGCGTCCGGCGCCGAGGAAGAGGCCGTTGATCAGGCATTCGCCGCCCTCGCCGGCCAGCACGGGATGCACGTTGTTGCGGACGAGGCCGCCGCCGAGCAGCAGCGAGTGAGAGGCGACATTGGCCGTGCGGCCCTGCTGAATGCGCAGGGTGGTGATGTTCCAGGCTTTGTGGTGCTCGCGCTCGATGAGGAAATGCTCGGCGATAGCGTTGTCGCCGGCGACCAGCTCGGTGACGGCGTTGGAGAGGACAACCGATTCGCCGCCGATGGAGATATAGTCTTCAATGAGAGCGACCTGGCTTTCCGCCTCCGCAACGATCAGGTTGCGGGGATGGGTGACGGTGGGCGCATCTTCCTTGGTCGAGAGATAGAGCAGGAAGATGGGCGCGTGCAGCGCGACCCCGCGCGGTACGTGGACATACGCGCCATCGGAGAGGAAGGAAGTGTTTAGTGCGACGAAGGCATCGCGTTCCGTGCTGGCGTAGCGGCCGAGGTGGTTCTCGAGGGTCTCCGGATGCTGCTCGATCTGCTCGCGCAGGCTGGCGACGGTTACGCCGTTCGGCAGATTCGCCAGCAAAGAGAGATCCTTTACGAACCGGCCATTGACGAAGACCAGTTGCGCGGCCGCTCCCGGAAGCGCGAAGGCGCCAACCCCGGTCTGCGACGTCTGGTCAGACGCGGCAGGGCGGAAGGCCGTCCGCGCGATTGCGGCGACATTCGTGAAGCGCCAATCCTCATCGTGTGTGGTGGGGAAGCCGGTCGAGCAGAAACGCGCGAAGGCTTCTTCGCGGAGCTTGCGCAGCCACGGCAGGGTGCGTCCGGGCGCGTCTTTCTGCGCCTCGGTGAAATTCTCCAGCCAGTTCTCGACTTGTTCGACGGCCATCACCGCAGTCTCCCTCACGCCAGCACTCCGGCGTGCGCGTCAGTGTCGGTCCAGCCGTAGCCCTTTTCTTCGAGTTCGAGAGCCAGTTCCTTGCCGCCGGAGCGCACGATGCGCCCGTCGACGAGCACGTGGACGAAATCCGGCACAATGTAATCGAGCAGGCGCTGGTAGTGGGTGACGACGACCATGGCGCGCTCGGGGTTGCGCAGCGAGTTGACGCCATGAGCGACGATGCGCAGCGCGTCGATGTCGAGGCCGGAGTCGGTTTCGTCGAGGATGGCGAGCTTCGGCTCGAGCACGGCCATCTGTAGGATCTCGTTGCGCTTCTTTTCGCCGCCACTGAAGCCCTCGTTCAGAGAGCGGTTCATCAGCTTGTCGTCCATCTCGAGCAGGGCGAGCTTCTCGCGGAACATCGGCAGGAAGTCCATCGCGTCCATCTCCTCTTCGCCGCGATGTTTGCGCTGCGCGTTGAGGGCGGAGCGGAGGAAATAGGTGTTGCCGATGCCGGGAATTTCGACGGGATACTGGAAGGCGAGGAATACGCCCTCGCAGGCCGCTTCCTCGGGCTTCATTTCCAGCAGGTCTTTGCCGTTGTAGGTGATTGAGCCCTCAGTAACCTCGTAGGCATCGCGCCGCGCCAGCACCTGCGCCAGCGTACTCTTGCCCGAACCATTCGGGCCCATGATCGAATGCACCTCGCCGGCATTGACAGTGAGGTCGATGCCTTTCAGGATTTCGTTTCCATCCACCCGCACATGCAGGTTCTTGATTTCCAGCAAACTCATCCGTTCCCTCTTCTCCAAAATTGCCGCAGGGCCTCAAGCCCCTTTTCTCGATACTCTCTGTCCCCGGCCTCAAGGCCGGGGCTTCTAGCGTCGTGCCGCTGCGCGGCGCCTGATGCAAAAGCAAAAACCGCGAGAGCTGCAGCCGCGGTTCGCGCAGCTATCCCACGCTGCCTTCCAGGCTCACGGCCAGCAGCTTCTGCGCTTCCACCGCGAACTCCATGGGCAGCTCTTTGAAGACTTTTTTGCAGAAGCCGTTCACGATCATCGAAATGGCGTCTTCCGTTTTGAGTCCGCGCTGCTGCAGATAGAAGAGCTGATCTTCGCCAATCTTCGATGTTGCCGCTTCGTGCTCCATGCGCGCCGTCGAGTTCTTCACCTCGATGTACGGGAAGGTGTGCGCGCCGCACTTGTCGCCGATGAGCAGCGAGTCGCACTGCGTGTAGTTGCGCGCGCCCTCGGCTCCCTTCAGGATCTTCACCTGCCCGCGGTAGGTATTCTGGCCGTGGCCGGCGGAGATGCCCTTCGAGACGATCGTGCTCTTCGTGTTCTTGCCCAGGTGGATCATCTTCGTGCCGGTATCGGCCTGCTGATAATTGTTCGTGAGCGCGACGGAGTAGAACTCTCCGACCGAGTTGTCGCCCTGCAGGATGCAGCTCGGGTATTTCCACGTGATCGCCGAGCCCGTCTCGACCTGCGTCCACGAGATCTTAGAGTTGCGCCCCGCGCACTTGCCGCGCTTGGTCACGAAGTTGTAAATACCGCCCTTGCCGTTCTTGTCGCCGGGATACCAGTTCTGCACGGTGGAGTAGCGAATCTGCGCGTTGTCGAGCGCGACCAGCTCGACGACAGCGGCGTGCAGCTGATTCTCGTCGCGCATCGGCGCCGTGCAGCCTTCCAGATAGCTGACGTACGAGCCTTCATCGGCGATGATCAGCGTGCGCTCGAACTGGCCCGTTTCCGCAGCGTTGATGCGGAAGTAAGTGGACAGTTCCATGGGGCAGCGGACGCCTTTCGGCACGTACACGAACGATCCATCGCTGAAGACCGCCGCGTTGAGGGCCGCGTAGAAGTTGTCGGTGTGCGGAACAACAGAGCCGAGGTATTTCTTCACCAGGTCGGGATGGTTTTTGACGGCGTCGGAAAACGAGCAGAAGATGACGCCCTTCTCCGCGAGCTTCTCCTTAAAGGTCGTGGCGACGCTGACGCTGTCGAAGACGGCATCGACCGCGACGTTAGCCAGCAGCTTCTGCTCGCTGAGCGGGATGCCCAGCTTCTCGTAGGTGCGGAGGATCTCCGGGTCGAGCTCGTCGAGGCTGTTCAGCTTCTTTTTCTGCTTCGGCGCGGAATAATACGTGATTGCCTGGTAATCGATGGGTGGGAAGGTCACATTGGCCCACTTCGGCTCCGCCTGCTTCTTCTCCTGGGAGGCCCAGTAACGGTAGGCGTTCAGCCGCCATTCCAGCATGAAATCCGGCTCGCTCTTGCGGGCGGAGATCATGCGGATCACGTCCTCGTTCAGGCCTTTGGGGATACGGTCTTCTTCGATCTGGGTGATGAAGCCCCATTCGTAATCCCGCGTGGCCAGGTCGTGGACGATGTTCATGTCGGTGCTCATGCGGCTCTCCTGCGAAATTTCTGGATTCGAATAACGGCGGCCAACGTGGCGAACTGAGAGTGCGCCGGGCCCTGCGCGCAGCCGATATACGACTAAAGCGGTCCTATATCAGAGTTTACCCCCACTGCCTTACGTGTTTCAACTCGGGGACCCGTTCATTTTTCCTCTATCTATAAATAGATTCGATGCGACGGGGCCGTGCAGGTTCCCGGCAGATTGAACTGCAGCCGGCTTCTGGCGAAATCCACAATTCCGTGAAAGGCCTTCCGAAGGTCGCATCCTATTCACTGCCAGGAGCTTCGGTGCCCCCGTTCACCCCCAAACACGTCACCCGCTACCTGCTGTGGGTCGTGCTCGCGCTTCTCGGCATCATGGCGCTTGCGTGGTATTTGTTAGAATCGCCGGCGCATGAGCGCATCCGTTTGAAACGCAGCGGGGCAGCGGTCCAGTTGCGCCTGCCCGACCCCTCGGAGGGGCCAAGAGCGACGCAGGCCACCTGATCGATCGTCCCGCCGAGCCGCAACAAAATGGAATCGTTCGCCGCCTTTTTTCCTGGAGACTTCCGAGCACAGCTCCGGTTAGCTTTTTGCAGACGAGTTTTTCTTGACTCAGTATGTTCTCTGTGTATACTCAGTATATTCATTATGCACAGCGGTCCTTCCAGCATCGTTCTTTCTCAGACGGGCGGGCCTCTTTATCAGCAGATCGTGGACCAGATCAAGCAAAAGATCGCCGTTGAAGAATGGAAGGCCGGCGAGGAGATTCCCTCGATCCGCCAGCTTGCCGCCGATCTGCGCGTCAGCGTCATTACCGTCAAGCGCGCTTACCTCGAACTGGAGCGCGAGGGCCTCATCATCACCCAGCACGGCAAGGGATCCTTTATCGCGCCCGGCGTGGCGATCGGCCCTCGGTTGTATGAGCAGAAGCTCGCCGGCCACCTGGAAGAAGCGGCTCGGCTGAGCGCCAACCTCGGTATGAGCGAGCGCGAAATCGTTTCGCGCCTTCGCAGAGCTCTCGATGAAATCGACGATTCTCGTCCGGACAGCTCGAAGTCCGCGAAGGAGTCACAATGAACGATCTTTGCATTCGCCTCGAAGGCGTGAGCAAGCGGTACCCACACTTCCTGCTCGACAACGTCAGCCTGGATTTGCCCGAGGGCAGCATCCTTGGCTTCATCGGCGCCAACGGAGCGGGAAAGTCCACGACCATCCGCATCCTGATGGGGTTGGTGCGCCAGGACAGCGGCAGCGTGCAGGTGCTCGGCCACGCGATGCCGGCCGGGCAGACCGCGGCGAAGGCCGACATCGGCTTCGTCTCGGAGGACATGCGCCTCTATGGCGCGCCCACGCTGGCATGGCACATGAACTTCATTGCCTCCATCTACCCGCAATGGAACCAGAGCTACGCCGAGAAGCTGCTGCAGCGTTTCGACCTGAAGCCGCAACAGAAGATCAAAGGGCTTTCGCACGGGCAGCGCGTGAAAGCGGCTCTGCTGCTGGCGCTGGCCCGGCAGCCGCGGCTGCTGCTGCTCGATGAGCCCACCACCGGCCTCGACCCCGTGGCGCGCCGGGAAGTGCTGGCAGAACTGATGGCCGTCCTCGTCGACGAGCGGCGCACCATTCTGTTCTCGTCGCATAACACGCTCGATGTCGAGCAGATTTCCGACCGCATCGCCTTCATCGATCGCGGCCGCATCATCGCGCTGGAAGAGAAAGAAGACCTGCTCGACCGCTGGAGGCGGCTCCGCCTGGTCGTTCCGCCGAGCACCGCGCTGCCCAGTCTTCCGGGCGTCGTCGAGGTGGGAGGCACCGAGCGCCTGCCTGTGCTGACCACCAGCCAGTTCAATCCTGCCGTGGTCTCGCTCTGCCAGGATGGCGGCGCCACTGTGCAGTCCGTCGATCCCATGACCCTCGAGGAAATCTTTGTCGCCAACGTTCAGAGCAGAAGGGAGCTGCAGCCCGCATGAACTACGACCTGGTCCGCCGCCTCATTCTCAAAGACTGGTACCTCAACCGCTGGATGATCGTCAGCGCCATTCCGCTGGGCCTGGCGTCGCTGGCCATTGTTCTGACAGGCAAGCCGGTGGCGTTCATGCTCTGCATCATCCTGCTCTGCATGATTATCGTCGGGGTCGGGGCGCAACTGGCCATGGTCACGACGATCAGCGAGCGCAAGGAGCAGACTCTGGCCTTCGTGATGAGCCTGCCCGTCTCTTTCCGCGAATACACCGCCGCGAAGATCCTTGCCAACCTCATCCTCTTCCTCATTCCCTGGCTGCTGCTCTCCGCCGGTGCGATCGTTGTGCTGCTTCTGCCCGGCGCCACGCACGGATTGGTGCCCTTCACCGCGATCATGGCGGTCGAGATGCTGGTGACGACGACGCTGATTGTGGTGGCGGGCATCATCACCGAATCCCAGGCGTGGACCACGGTCGGCATTTTCTGCTCGAGTCTCGGCATCAACGTTCTGGGCTACGTGTTCGCGCACCTGCACGGCATTTCGAATTTCATGTGGGGCAACCGGGTGCACTGGACGCCAACCGCCTGGACTGTGCTCTTCGCTGAGTTGCTGATGGTGCCGCTGCTGCTGGGGCTGACCTTCTTCATTCAGTCGCGCAAGACCGACTTCCTGTAATCGACGGGCAGGCCCGATCGCGGAAGGGTCAAGGGGAAACGCCGAGAGCCATCTCGGCGTTCCTGCTTCTGCTGGCTGGTAAAACGCTCCCCTTGCGTTCGAAGGGGAAATGTGAGAATCTTCCCCTTGCAATACAAGGGGCGTGCATGGACAACGCGAAACTGGAGTTCCTGCGCGGAACTCTGGATGTTCTGATCCTCAAAGCGCTGGTCTGGGGACCGCAGCACGGTTACGGCATCGCCGGGCTGATTCGACGGCAGAGCGACGACGCGCTGGTTCTGGAAGAAGGCACGCTGTATCCCGCGCTGTGGCGTCTGGAAAGCAAGCAGCTCGTGGTTGCCGAGTGGGGCTTGTCGGAGAACAATCGCAAGGCCAAGTTTTACAGCCTGACCCCGAGTGGCCGCCGTCATCTGCGCGACGGCACGAAGACCTGGGAAGCCTACGCGGAGGCTGTCTCGAAGGTATTGAGTACGGTGCAGCCGGCGCAGGAAGAGACGGCATGAGCAAGCTCCCCATGTGGCGCCGCTACGACCGGCTGATCGGCCCGGATCGTGCCGCGGACGTCCGAGCGGAGCTGCGCTTCCACATCGAATCGACGATCGATGACCTGATCGCCCGCGGCTGGACTCCCGAAGCGGCCCGTGCCGAGGCGGAACGCCAGCTCGGTGACCTTCGCGACTTGCAACGCATTGGCGAACAAATAGGAGGGCAGATGGAATTGCGACGCGGGATTTCGGATTACTGCTCGGACTGCGTGCAGGATGCTTGCTACACGGTGCGGACCCTGCTCGCCAACCCGACATTTTTCGCCATTGCTGTCGTCGTACTCGCGCTCGGGATCGGCGCCAATATCGTCGTATTCAGCGTGGTGAATACGATTCTGCTGCGCCCGCTGCCGTTCCGCGACTCGGGGCAGCTCGTGCGCATTGTCGAGAAGAACGCTGGCAGCAACGAATCCGGCAGAACGTACACCGCCGATGCCACGCAGGATTTTCAGCAACAAAACCGAGCCTTCCAGTCGGTAAGCGGGTACTTCGCCTTTAGCGGCCCCAACAACTTCAAGCTCACCGGCACGGGCCAGCCGCAGCCGGCGACGGGCATGCTGGTCGCGCAGGGATTTTTTGAGACGCTGGGCGTCGAGCCTTACGCCGGACGCCTCTTCAGGCCGGAGGAATTCGTCCATCACGCGCAGCCCGCGGCCCTGTTGAGCTACCCGTTCTGGATGCGCCGGTTTGGCGGTGATCGCAGCATCATCGGAAAGACGGTTGACCTGAGCGATCAGGTAGACCTGAACAACAAGTCCGTCGTCGTTGCAGGAATTCTCCCGGAAACGTTCGATTTTGGCTCGGTGTTTTCGCCGGGGGCGAAGGTCGATCTCTTCGTGCCGTACATCATGGATGATTTTCGCGGCGACGGAAACGATCTGGCACTGGTCGGCCGTCTCAAGCCGGGCGTGAGCATGGCCCAGGCGCAGAACGAGGCCGACGTGCTGTTTCCGCAGTTCCTGTTCGAGCACAAGCACCCGGAATACGGAAAGGGGTACACGGCTCAGGTGATCGGGCTGAAAGAGTACGTCAGCGGCAAACTGCGGCGGTCGCTCATTGTGCTGTGGTGCGCGGTCGGGCTGATTCAGCTCATCGTCTGCGTGAATTTATCGAACCTGCTGCTGGCCCGCGGCGCCGCGCGCAGCAGAGAATTTGCGATGCGCACCGCTCTGGGCGCAGGGCGCGGCCGCATCGCGCGCCAGCTCCTCACTGAGAGCCTGGTGTTGGCGTTCGCGGGAGCGGTGCTGGGTCTGGGCATGGCCTGGGCTGTCGTCGCGTGGCTCGCCCATCAGGGCTCGATCGCCCTGCCGATGCTGCACATGGTGCGCCTGGATGGAACCGCGCTCGCATGGACTCTTCTCTTCGCCATCGGAACTGCGGTGCTTTTCGGATTGGCGCCCGCGCTGCGCATGTCATCCACCCATCTGCAGGAAACCCTCAAAGACGGCGGCCATGGAGCCAGCGAGGGCCGCCGGCACGACCGGCTCCGCTCCACTCTGGTGGTGACGGAGATCGCGCTTGCGTGCGTGCTGCTGGTCGGCGCGGGCCTGCTGCTGCGCAGCTTCCTCCGCGTCCTCGACGTCGATCTTGGTTTCGAGCCCAGCCGCGCCGCCGCCATCAGCGTGGATTACGACGCGGGAGGCAGTCCTGCGAAACAGGCCGCCATCTGGCAGAACGTTGTGGAGCGCGCGTCGCAGATCCCCGGCGTGGAAGCCGCAGGAATCTCCGATAACCTGCCCATGAGCCGGAACCGCGGCTGGGGAATCGCGGCCAAGGGCGCGGAGCCACCCAAAGCCCAGGATTTCATCCCCGTCTTCGTCTACATCGTCTCGCCCGGCTACCTCAGGGCGATGGGCATGCGCCTCGTCGCGGGCCGCGACTTGAGCTGGGAAGACCTGGTGAACAATCGCAGCGTCGTCGTCCTCAACCAGACGGTCGCGCACAAGCTATGGCCCGGCCAGAATCCAATTGGCCGGATAGCCATTGCCGGCGGAGCGCTGGCGGAGGTGATCGGCGTCATCTCCGATGTACGCGAAACCAGCGCGGAAGACGATGGAGCGGCGCAGATGTACCTGCCGGCGACGAAGCAATTTGGGCCGGAGGGTTCGTATCTGGTGGTGCGCTCGAAACTGCCTCCCGCCTCGCTTGCGACCAGCGTGATGCGCACGCTGCGCGCCATGAACCCCGCGCAATCGGCTTCGGAGTTCATCCCTATCCAGAGCCTTGTGGACCACGCCACCTCGCCGCGCCGGTTCTTTGTCCTGCTGGTCGGAACCTTCGCGGCGCTTGGCCTTCTGCTTGCCTCGCTCGGCATCTACGGCGTGATCTCGTACTCTGTGACGCGCCAGACCCAGGAGATCGGGATCCGCATGGCTCTCGGCGCCACGCAGGGGCGCGTCCTGCTCGGCGTGATCTGGAAGACGCTCCGTCTGGCGCTGGCCGGCATGGCTGTCGGAGTCGTCGCGTCGTTCGCCGTCTCGCGCCTGATTGCTTCTCTGCTGTTTCACACGGCACCGACCGATCCGCTCACGTTCGCCGCGATGGTGGTGCTGCTTGGCGGCGTCGCGTTGCTGGCCGGCTATCTGCCGGCGCGACGAGCGGCGAGGATTAATCCGATGGTGACGTTGCGGGCGAACTGAAGTCGGGAGGTGCTCTGCGTTACTGTTTCGTCAGATCCAGTTTCATCGGCGAACTCTGGGTCCATGTGCCGTCGATGTGTTGGCCGTCGGGACGCAGCGTGCCCGCGTAGGTTCCGTTTGCGGCCTTGACCGTCAGGCTCACCTTGTTGCCGTCGACCTTCACGTCGCCGCAGGGAATCCCGTTTGCTCCCTGATCCACCGAATCCATCGAGCACAGGATTCCATCGGCTCCGGCCTTGAAGTGAAAGACGACGTGCAGGGTCTGGCTGCCGGCGTTCAGCGCCCCGGCCCAGTTTCCGTCAATCGGCGAGGGCTTCACCGCCGCCTGAGCTGCGGCCGCCTGCGCCGCCGTTCCGGCGAATGTCCACTCGAGCGGCGCCGTGTGCTGCTGCCCCTGAACCGTCTGCGTCCAGGTACCGCTGATCGTCTTGTTGTCGGCCTTCACGGTTCCCGCATAATTGCCGGCCACCGAGGGAACGTCGAACGAGAGCGCGGCGCCGTCGAGCTTGACGTTGGTGCAGGCGAGGCCGTTCGCTCCCTGCGCCGGCGAGTCCAGCGACGCCGTCAGTGCGCCTTTGGAGTCCGCGTCCAGGTGGAGAACGAGCGGGAGCTGTCCGCCGAGGGTGCCCTTCCACTGACCGGCCAAACTTGACGGAGAAGCTGTCTGCGCTGCGAGCGGCAACGCCGCCAAAGTCAGCCCGCACGCCATCAGTCCCAACGAAGCTTTCAGATTTCTCATAGCGGAGCCAGACTAGCGCATCTCTGGTTCGCTGTATTCGGAAATCAGCTTCCTCGGGGGTGGACCGAACAGCGTTGGCCAGAAAATTTTGTTCATGCGGGATTGCGCGAAGTCGCAGCAAGGAAAGGCCGGAAGCCCTCGGAGGGAGGCTAAGTGTTGAATCCAGTTGATTTACGGTCAAGCATTTGATTTTCCAGAGCTTGCGGGGAGCATCCCAGACCGAGAGAGCGCCGTTTGTGATCCAGGCCAAAGTTCTCAAAGACCCGGTCGCGTAGCCGCCTGAGCGGTGCAAGAAAAAAGCCCCGTTCGCGGATGGTGCCGAACAGAGCTTTTCCTGTTCTCAGGATAAGGTTCGCCTTCGAATGGGGCAAGGGAAATTGGCGTGGGGCAGGGTACGAAGGTCATGTCGGGATTTCGGGGATAGGGATGAGGGGATTCGCTCAGCCCCCTTGAAAATATTTTTCTTCTTGACGGAATGTTTCGTTTGCGAAACAATCCGATCAAATGGTCAACGGCGGCGCGAATCCGAATGGCGAGAAGCTCTTCAACCGGATCGCCGTGCTGCGGGCCGAGCGCGGACTCTCGCGGCAGGACCTGGCCGACGCGCTGGAAGTGAATTACCAGACCATCGGATTCCTCGAGCGCGGGGACTATGCTCCGTCGCTCACTCTGGCATTCGGACTGTCGGACTATTTCGGCCTGCCCATCGAAGCGATCTTTTCCCGCCAGCCGCTTCGTCCGCTGAGCGAGCAGGTGTACCGCCGCAACGGTGATGAGAAATAAGGAAACCCATGCTGACCGATAATCGCAAACTCACTCTCCGCAGGCGCAGGTGGATGGTCATCGGCTACTACGCCGGGGCAGCCGCCCTGCCCGTCATCGGCATCGCGGCGATGCGCTGGCGATTCGCAGGTCACATCGCGGTGATGGCATTCTTCCCGCTCCTCACCGCGTTTGCCGGGTTGCTGGGCGGCATCAGCCCCGGCGGGCCGGTACGCTACTACGGGCAACCAGGGGGACGAACCGCGCGGGATGGATTCCTCACCAGGCGCTCCCTCACGGGCGGCAAAGGTCCGCTCGGGGAGATGCCTCTCGACGAACGCGACTTCGCCGTCCGCGACCGGGCCCATTACCGAGCCATGAGGATTGTGCGCATCCTGGTGGGACCCTACGCGCTGGCGGTATGGTTCGTCGTCGATCTCCGGCTGCCTGGGTTGCCGGCTCTCGCGGGCCTGGGAGCCTACGTCCTCTTCATCCTTGCTATGACCCTCCCCCAGGCCATCCTGTTCTGGACGGAGCCCGAGCCGGGCCTCGATCCGGAAACACGCGCCAATTCTCCGATGGTTGGAGCCGCCCAATGAAATCCCCGCGTGCCTTCCTTTTCTTTTCCGTCGAAACGCAGAGCCGCCGCCGCGGTCTCGTCGTGGCCTACTACGGCTTCTTCGCGGCCCTGTCTGTCGCGATGGTGCTGTGGCGGGGGCCCTCGTCTCTCGACAAGCTCCTGCAGTTCGCCGTGATCTGCGCCCTGTTCCTCGGGGGCATCACAGCTGCCGGTCCGGTTCGGCTCTTTTCGCCGTGGCAGCGCAAATTCGCCGACGGATCCGCGTACGGCATCGATCCGCGCCGCCTGCGCGCCGCCACGGGGCGGCCGTCGCAGCTCAGAGTCGACGAGCACGATCTCCACGCACGCGACCTCGCCCACTACAAGGCCTACGCCGCGATCCGCGGGGCAATTGTGCTCTTTGCGCTCTTTGCTCCGCTCATGATCAGTACCGCTGGCCCCGGGGTGTTTGCCCGGCTGGTGTCGCTCCTCTGTTTCCCTTTCTGCGTTCTGTTTCTTTCGCTGCCACAAGCCATCATTCTTTGGACCGAACCGGACCAGGAACCGGACCCGGAAGATCCGAGATTCCAAACCGTCTACCGCGCCGTTCCATAGGAGCTCTCATCATGCGTAAAACGACCCTGCTCGGAATCAACATGGAGCGGCAGACAGCGCGCAGGCGACTGGTGGTCGCCGTTTATGCCTTCTTTGCTCTGCTGATCCTGGGCGGCTGGAGGCTCGATCACCTGCACGAGACCGGTATCTATGTGTACTTCGCTGCGATGCTGGTGAATTGGCGCATCCTCGGCGGATATGGGAGCGGAGGACTGATTAAGCCATTCACCGGCAAGGGGCCGCGGAACCAGCCGATGCCGTCGAACCTGGTGGAGCTGGAGCTGCGCGCCGCCGGGAATCTGCCGGCGCCGGATCGGTTGGAATATCGCAACGACGAGCGGGAGCTCGAGCGGCGCGACCGCGTCCACTACCAGGCGTATCAGGGTATGGTAGGCTTGCTGGGCTGCATCTGGCTCTTCTCGACGTGGCAGATGCACCCGCCGCGCTTCGTGCGGCCGGAGATTCTGCCGTTTCTGCTCTACGCCCTGGTGTTACCTGCGATTGTGCTGGCCGTGACGCTGCCGCAGGCGATCCTGCTTTGGACCGAGCCGGATATGGAAATGGACCTGGAAGAAGAGCGTACCTCTGCCACAGTGAATTCCGCCCGATGAGCCGGCTCGCGAAGGGCCGTTACTGACGTTTCCCGGAGCCGCCGGCATCACAGAGATTTCCTCGCTCCCGCTGGTACACTCCCTGGCAGAATCACTCTCGCATGCTTTTCAAGGCACGCAGCGCCGCGGTGTACGGGATCGACGCCAGCATTATCGACGTGGAAGTGGACTTCTCCGCCATGAAGACGCAGGAGGAACACTTCAATACCGTCGGGCTGCCGGATGCGGCGGTGCGCGAGAGCCGCGACCGGGTGCGCGCGGCCATCCGCAACTCCGGCTTCGACATGCCGCCGACGCACATCACGATCAACCTGGCGCCCGCCGATTTGAAGAAGGAGGGGTCGGGCTTCGATCTGCCGATGGCAGTGGGGATTCTGGGAGCGTACGGGGCGCTGCAACTGCGCGAGCTCGACGACTTTCTGCTGATTGGCGAGCTGGGCCTCGACGGCGCGCTGCGGCCGGTACCGGGAATGCTGCCGGTTGCGGTGGCGGCGCGGGAGCGGGGAATCAAAAACCTGATCATCCCGAAGGCCAATGCGCGTGAAGCGGCGGTGGTGGACGGAGTCAGCGTCTATCCGGTCGACTCGCTGCTGCAGGTGCGCGACCTTCTGAATCAGGCGGGCAACGGGGGCATCACGACGCCGGCGTTTCGCGTGGAAGCGGCCCAGGTGCTGGGCGAGCTGCAGCACTTCGCTCTCGACTTTGCCGATGTGCGGGGCCAGCAGGCGGCGAAGCGCGCGCTGGAGGTCGCGGCGGCGGGCGGGCACAACATCTTGATGATCGGGCCGCCGGGATCGGGCAAGACGATGCTGGCGCGGCGGATGCCGTCGATTCTGGCGCCGCTGACGTTCGATGAGGCGCTGGAGACGACGAAGATTCACTCGGTGGCGGGCGTGCTGGATGCGGAGGCCGGCCTCGTGACGCAGCGGCCGTTCCGCTCGCCGCACCACACGATTTCCGATGCGGGGCTCATTGGGGGCGGGGTGATTCCGCGGCCTGGAGAAGTGTCGCTGGCGCACAACGGCGTGCTGTTTCTGGACGAGCTGCCGGAGTTTCCTCGCAATGTGCTCGAGGTGATGCGGCAGCCGCTCGAGGATCGGCATGTGACGATTGCCCGCGCCTCGATGTCGCTCACGTTTCCAGCTTCGTTCATGCTGGCGGCGGCGATGAATCCGTGCCCGTGCGGGTATTTCAACGACAAGTCGCGGGAATGTCACTGCACGCCGCCGCTGATCCAGCGCTACGTGGCGAAGATTTCCGGCCCGCTGCTCGACCGCATCGACATTCACATCGAGGTTCCGGCGGTGCAGTACAAGGAACTGCGGAGCCGAGCCGCGGCGGAGAGCTCGGCCGTGATTCGCGCGCGCGTGCTGGCAGCGCGGGGGAGGCAGCGCGAGCGGTTTGCATCGGCAAAGGAGAAGATTTTTTCGAATGCGCAGATGGGGACGCGCCAGATTCGCACCTTCTGCGAGCTTTTACCCGATGCCGAGAAGCTGCTGGAGCGGGCGATGGTGCAGCAGGGACTCACGGCGCGGGCGCACGACCGCATTTTGAAAGTGGCGCGGACGATTGCCGATCTGGCGGGCGATGCGCAGATCGCCCTGCCGCACATTGCCGAGGCGATTCAGTACCGGACGCTGGACCGGAGCTACTGGGCGGGATAGAGGCTGGTCATTTGGCCTTTGCCTTCCCGATCGGGCCGCCCCAGCGGTAGATGAGCTCGGCGTATCCGAGCTGAATGTTCGATCCCGCGGGATAGATTGCCTTCACCACGCTCTTGCCCCAGCCATAGCCGTAATAGAGATTGAAGTTGAAGTGGCTGCTGGCCTGCCAGTCGGAACTGATGTCCCAATCGGAAGCCAGCGATTTGAAATGGTTCGACGGCTTGGGGGTGAAGCCGAAGACTTTGTTGTCGAAGGCGCCGCCGCCGGAATACCACGCGTCATTGGCGGAGGTGAGGTCGAGCCAGTGCACGTCGCTGCGCAGTTCCCACTTCTTTGCAGGGTCGTCGATGAGCTGGACGAACTCGTCGGTGTTGTTCATGAAGTTGTAGAAAGGCAGGCGGCCGTAGACGCGCGGCGTGGGCAGCACCTGGAAGAAGGTGTTGTGCGTATTGTCGGCAGGGTTGCTGTCTCCAGTGGCGCGGAACCAGCCCGCGCGCAGCCAGGGATGCGACGGCGCGCTGATCCGGTAGCCGCCTTCGACCGCGGCGGCGCCGGCGCTGTCGCCGAGTGTGCCCCAGCTTCCGTTCTGGTAAGCGCCCCAGAAAACGAAGTCGAAGGCGCCGGGTCCGGCGGGAGCCGTGGCCATGAGGTCGCCGCCGTAGGTGCCGAGGCGAATGTTTTTGTGATCGGCCTGGCGCACGGGCAAGGGACGATTGTCGCCCTTGGTGACGCCGGTGCGTCCGTCGTGGTAACCGACGGCGAATGCGCGTAAGAGGACATGCCCGTTCGCGGCGGTGCGGGTATAGGCGAGATATTGCGCGTCGACGTTCAGCTCAGGATTGCCGTTCATGTTGAAGACGCCCTGATCGGCGCGGGTGGCCATGGCCGTCACATCCCAGGAGCCGGAGCCGTAGTGCGCGTCCACGCCGTCGAAGCTGCGCAGGGCATTCGAAAAGCCGAAGTTGCCGATCAGCCGCTGCTGCATGCGATTGTTCTGCAGCCACAGCATCTGGGGGTCTTTCGGGTGCATCTCCACGCCTTCGAAGAACTCGAAGCGGCCCACGCGGAGATTTTTGCCGGGACCCCAGTTGTAGCGGAGGAAGGCCTGCTTGAGAAAGGCGGCTGTGGGATATGCGTTATTGCCGCTCGATGCGTAGTAGGAGGCGCCAACGCCGAGCTGACCCTGCGCAGTCACCGCCGAAACGGAGCCGCTGGGTGCATCGACCACCGTTGCCTGCTCCATCTCCAGCTGCCAGTCCCACTTGTCGATGCGCTGCATAATTCCGGCACGGAAGAGGGACTGGAGGTAGCGGTATTCATTCTTGTAGGGCGGGGCGGCAAACCAGTCCCACGCATCGAGCCGGGCACGCTCATAGAGAGAGAAGTTGACGGGATGAGCCGTAGCCGGGGACGGGCCGGGAGATGCGGCGGCAGGCTGCGCTACGAAGGGCGCAGCGGTGAGAGGTTGATCGGCAATGAAGTTTTGGGCGCTAACGACACACGCGCACGACAGAACGAAGAATAGCCCCGCGGTGGGTTTGAGCATAGATTTCAGCAGCATTGCGTGAAGGGGCGGGAGGGGTCAACCAACTAAAGGTGGATTTCTGCGCGCCGGCCTGTCCGGGCCGCGCGATTTTCCACCCAAAGATGGAGAGTGGTCTCCAACCGCATGGGGAAGACATGCGCGGGGCGGTGTCGATAGAGTGAATTCCGACGACGGACGGAAAGAAACAAGGGGCCCAGGAGATCGCGCCGAGTCCATACAATAGATCATCCCCACACGAGCGGCGGACTACCCTTGTTCAGCAGGCACTTCAGGATTCAGGCAACCGCGAAGCGCGGAGAGCAGACAGCTGCGCGGCGGATTTCAGCGGCATGTATCGGCGCGGTCGTGCTGGCGGCCTCGGGCTGTCATTCCGATTTGCCGAAGACGGAGTCGGCGCAGTACCAGCAGTTTGTGAAGGCATTTTATGTGGGGCTGGCGGCGATGCAGGTAGGCAATGACGCGCGGGCCGACGATTCGCTGCATCAGGCGACGCAACTGGCGCCGGGCGAACCCGCGGCGTGGGCCGACTGGGGATTGCTGGCGCTGCGGCAGCGGAATTACGACCTTGCGAAAGAGCGCCTGGACCGGGCGAGTGCGCTGGAGAAAAACAGTGGCAGCATCGAGTCCATGCTGGGGATTCTGGAGAGCGATCGGGGGAATTCGGGAGCGGCCATCGACGATTTTCGCAAGGCGGCGGCGCTGATGCCGGCCAATCCGCGCGTCGCGTACTCGCTGGCCCAGGAGATCGAGCGGCAGGGGGGAACGGACAGCGAGGCGCAGGTGGAGCAGATCCTGCAGCAGATGCTGGCTGGGCAGCCGAAGAATTTGGCCGTGATGCTGGAAGTGAGCCGGATTGCTGCGAAACGCGGCGATGCGGCGACGTTGCACGCGACCGTCGATCGAATTGCCGCATTGTCGGCGAACTGGCCGGCGGACGCGAAGCAGAGACTGGCTGATCTGCAGGCCGCGGCGGGGAGTGGGCCGGCGCAGGCAGCGGCGACGCGCAGCATCTTTTTGCGCAATGTGCTGATGCAGTTGCCGTGGTTTCGCCTGGAGCTGGGCGCAATTCACGCGGAGCCTGGCGAAGAAGCGCCACCCTTTGGCACATTCCTGCGCCTGGCGACGCCGCGGTCGCAACCGGCGGCGCCGGATACGGCGATGACGTTCGCGGCGAAACCGCTGGCGAACGCACCGGCGGGGAAGTGGGACTGGATCGGCGCAGTGTCACTCGACGATACGCATAGGCCGCTGGTGGTTTTGGCAAACGCCAAAACCGTCCAACTGCAGGGCGGGAGATCGTATCCGTTTCCGGGCGGGCAGGATAACGTGGCGCCGGGTCCGGAGTCGGTGCTGCCGATGGACTTCAACAACGACTTCAAAACCGACCTGGTGCTGGCGGGGGCGGGGGGTGTGCGCTTCCTGCGGCAGGATGCCACGGCTGCGCCGGTTCCGCACTTCACCGATGTGACGGCGCAAACGAAATTGCCTGCGTCGATTGTGAATGCCGCCTGGACCGGCGCGTGGGCTGTGGACATTGAAGCGGACGGCGATCTGGACATTGTGCTGGGCGCGGCGAGCGGTCTGCCGACGGTGCTGCGCAACAACGGCGACGGAACGTTTGCGGCGATTCATCCGTTCGCGGGGATTGCCGGGGTCCGGCAGTTTGTGTGGGCGGATTTCGATGGCGACGGAAACCCCGATGCCGCGCTGATCGATGGGGCGGGCAAGCTGCATGTGTTTCGCAACGAACGGGCGGGGAATTTCTCTGAGGTGGCAGGGCTGCCGCAGTTGGGCGATGTCGCAGACCTTGCCGCAGCAGACACGCGGAACAGCGGCAAGCTGGACCTGCTGGCGGTCACGGTAGAGGGTGCGATTGTTCGGCTGGAAAACGGCACCAGGGCGTGGACGAAGATTCAACTGGCGCAGATGCCTCATCCGACTTCGCACCTCGCCGAGCGTGTTCGTCTTTTCACCGCTGATTTTGATAACAATGGCGCGGTCGATCTGATTCTGGCGCAGGTGGGCGTTCCGAGCGATGAACTCGGCTCGCTGATCTGGCTCGGCAAGCCGGATGGCTCCTATGTGTCGATGGATCATCCCACTGGTCCCGATCGCATATTTCAGGCCGCCGATGTCGATGGAACCGGCCACCTCGATTTGCTGGGCCTCGACGCGAACAGCCAGCCGGTGAAGTTCGTGAATCGCCCGACGCAGCACTACCACTGGCAGGACATTCGCACGCGCGCGGTGCAGGCGACCGGGGATCAGCGGATCAATTCGTTCGGCGTGGGCGGAGAAGTGGAACTGCGGTCCGGACTGCTGCTGCAGGCGCAGCCGATCAGGGGTCCGGAAGAACATTTTGGATTGGGGACGTGGACGGAGACGGATGTGGCGCGCATTCTGTGGCCGAATGGGACGGTGAATGCAGAGTTCGAGCTTGGGGATGACCAGGAGGTTCTGGCGCAGCAGCGGCTGAAGGGATCGTGCCCGTTTTTGTTCGCGTGGAACGGGCATGCGATGGAGTTTGTGAAAGATACGGTGCCGTGGGGATCGGCGATCGGGCTCCGGATCAATGCGCTGGGGCCGGCGCGGATCGCGGCGACCGAGGAGTGGTACAAGATTCCGCGCAACGATCTTGCGCCGCGCGACGGCACCTATGATCTGCGCATCACGGGCGAGCTGTGGGAGACGTATTACTACGACTGGCTGGAGATGATGACGGTGGATCATCCGGCGGGGACCGAGGTCTTCACGGATGAGCGATTCGTTGTCCCTCCGGTGAAGCTGGCCGTGACCGCGACCGATGAGCCGCATGCGATTGCGCGGGGTGTGGACGATCGGGGCAACGATGTGACGGAGATTCTGCGCGCGCTGGATGGGCGGTATCTGGATACCTTCGGACGCGGGCAGTATCAGGGGATCACCCGCGATCATTACGTGGAGATCGATCTGGGCGATGGCGTGCCGGCGAGCGGTCCGTTGTATTTGATCGCGCGCGGCTGGGTGCATCCGTCGGATTCGTCGATCAACGTGGCGCTGAGCCAGGGGCAGCATGAGCAGCCGAAGCCGCTGAGCCTGGAGGTCGAGGACGGGCATGGCGGATGGGTGACGGCGCGGGCGAATCTGGGCTTTCCCGCGGGCCGCAACAAGATTTGCCTGATCGATTTGACCGGCGTGTTTCGCCCGGGAACGCCGCGCAAAGTGCGGCTGCGGACCAATCTTGAAGTCTACTGGGACCAAATTCAGTGGGCGCGGGGATTGCCGGACACGCCGCTGCAGATTACGCGGATCGCGCCGTCGCTGGCGGATCTGCATTATCGCGGCTATTCGAGAATCCATCAGGCGAATGCGTCCTCGCCGGAGATTCCGGATTACAACGACGTGGCATCGACGACGCAGATCTGGCGCGATCTGGAGGGGTATTACACGCGGTATGGCGACGTGCGGGAACTGCTGGGCAAAGTGGACGATCGGTACGTGATCATGAATGCGGGGGACGAGATGGCGCTGCGCTTTCCGGAGCCGGCCGCGCCGCCAGCGGGCTGGGTGCGCGACTTTGTGCTGGCCGGCGATGGGTGGATCAAGGACGGCGATTACAACTCGACCGATTCGGCGACGGTGCAGCCGCTGCCGTATCACGCGAAGACGGAGTATGACGCGCCGGCGGGACCGCTGGAAGATGAGTGGGTGGTGCGGCAGCATCCGCAGGACTGGCTCATCTGGCAGACGCGGTACGTGACGCCGCAGCCCTTTCGCGAAGCGCTGACTGAGGGAGTGCCGCTGCGATGAGAGGTGGATGGGTTGGGCGCGTGGTTCTGTGGATCATATTTCTGGCGATGCTGGCGACGCCGGCGATGATGCGGCGGGTGGCATCGCGCAGGAGCGCCGTGCAGGCAAGTGCGGCGGATTGCCAGACGGCTCTGGCACGCTACGGATTCTGCTTCACGGAGGTGGCGCAGCAGGCTGGGATTCACTTCGTCCACGAGCCGCCGGAGCTGGACGCGAAGCTGGCCGGCATCATGCCGGAAGTGGCGTCGATGGGCGCTTCCGTGTCGATCGTGGATTTCGATCGCGATGGCTGGCCGGACATTTATGTGACGAACAGCCGCGCCGGAAGCAAAAACCATCTGTATCGCAACAATCAGGATGGCACATTCACCGATGTCGCCGGGCAGATGGGCGTGGCCGACGTGAACCAGCCGGGCACCGGCGTCTCGATGGGCGCGGTGTGGGGGGATTACGACAACGACGGCTATGAGGATCTGTTTCTGATCAAGTGGGGCAAGCCGATGCTGTTCCACAACGATGACGGGCATGGATTCACGCTGGTGGAGAATGCGGGATTGCCGGACTGGATCAACGCCAACACCGCGACCTGGCTCGACTACGACGATGACGGCAAGCTCGATCTGTTTGTGGGCGGGTATTATCCGGAGAACGTGAACCTGTGGCATTTGGCGAACACGCGCATGATGCCGAACAGCTTTGAATACGCGAACAACGGCGGCCGCAAATATCTTTTTCACAATTTAGGCGATGGGCATTTTGAGGAAGTGAGCGAGCAGGCCGGGATCAAAAGCCGGCGATGGGCGCTGGCCTGCGCTGCGGCGGATCTGCGGGGGACGGGGTATCCGGATTTGTTCGTCGCGAACGACTACGGTGTTTCGGAACTCTACCTGAACGATCACGGACATTTTCGCGAGGCGGGACAGCAGGCGGGCGTGGGGTTTGCGCCCAAGAGCGGGATGAATGCGGCGTTCGGCGATATTTTCAACCTGGGAAAGTATGCGATTTACGTGTCGAACATTTCGGAGGAAGGGGTTCTGATTCAGGGGAACAATTTGTGGGTGCCGCAGGATGGGGCGACGCTTCGGTACGAGAATATGGCGCGCGATATGGGGGTCGAACTGGGCGGCTGGAGCTTCGGGGCGCAGTTCGGCGATCTGAATAACGATGGGATGCTCGATTTGTATCTGGAGAATGGATATATCTCGGCGTCGAAGACACGCAGCTACTGGTACGACTTCTCGAAAGTGGCGGGCGGGAACAGCTCGATCATCAGCGACGCGTCGCACTGGCCGGCTTTCGACGGGCGCAGCCTCTCGGGCTATCAGCAGAAGAGGGTGTGGATGAACGACGGGGCGGGCAAGTTCAACGATGTGGCGCAGGCGGTGGGCGTGACGGATCGGTACGACGGGCGCTCGGTGGCGCTGGCCGATCTGTGGAACACGGGCGGGCTGGACGCGGTGGTGGCCAACCAGGGAGGGCCTCTGCTGATCTACAAAAACACGGTAGCTCCGGGGAATGACTGGATTGAATTCGATTTGCAGGCGACCAAAAGCAACGGGAGCGCGATTGGGGCCCAGGTGACTCTTTACTGGAATGGCGCGGAGCAGGTGCAGGCGGTGATGGGCGGCAGCGGGTTTGCATCGGAGAACGACCGGCGGCTGCACTTTGGGCTGGGGAAGAATCCACGGATTGAAAAGGCTGTCATTCGCTGGCCGTCGGGTGCGGTGCAGACGCTCGAGAATCTGACGCCGAATCAGCTGGTTCATGTAAAGGAGCCGGCATGACGCCGTCGACGACTGCTGGGCCCTCGACTGGCGTGAAGCAGAGCGCAGCGCGGCCGGTGCTGTGGAAGCGTGTGCTTGACAGCCGGTTCACGCCACCGGTGTTCATCACGCTGATTTTGCTGGCGGGCAACCTCTCGTTCGGGATTCTGGAAAGCTACCAGAAGACGCTGCTGGCCATTGTCACCGCCATTGTGGCAGAAATGGCGCTGGGCCGAATCTTCCTCAACAAGTGGCCGCATCCGGCCAGCGCGTACATTACCGGGATCAGCGTGGGCATCCTGCTGCGGTCGCCGGCCTACTGGACGTTCGCGCTGTGCGCCGCGCTTTCCATCGCGTCAAAGTACGCGCTGCGCGTCCGCGGCCGCCACATCTGGAATCCATCGAACTTCGGGATCTGCGCTCTGCTGTTTCTGGGGTCGGATTCGGTTTCCGGCCTCAGCATCCAGTGGGGGAACAACTTCGCGTCGCTGGTGGTGATCTGGGTGCTGGGCTCGCTCATTCTGTGGCGTGCGAAACGCTTTCACATCACCGCTAGCTACGTCGTGTCATTTCTGCTGCTGGCGCTGCTGCGCGCCCACATCACCGGCGATCCGTGGCAGTCGGAGGTCTCGCCGATCACCGGTCCCATGTATCAGCTCTTCATCTTCTTTATGATCACCGACCCGAGGACGACGGTCCGTTCGCGCGGGGGGCAGTGCGCCGTTGCCGTCATCGTCGCCGTGGTGGAATTCTTCATGAGGCTCGACAGCAGCATCTATGCGCCGCTTTACGCATTGTGCTGGGTGGGGCCGGCCGCGCTGCTGGTGGAGATGGCCCTGGATGCGCGGCGCAAGCGCAGAGCCGATTCGACACCTGCGCTGCGGCCGGAGCCGGCGCATTGAGGATGCTGTGCTCCCGGTTCCGTGATTCTGCGATTTCTTCGCTAACGGCTCTGGCACTCGCGGCAGCACTCCTGCCGGCTGGCTGTAAGGGAAAGCCCGCTGCGCCGGCGAAACCATCGTCCGCACCCAGTTCGGCGCAGCAGACAGCGCCGCCAGCGCACTCTGCGGCCGCCGCCGCGCCGGCAGAGGCGCAGCGGCCCTCCGGCCCCATCACGTTTACGGATGTGACGACGCAGGCTGGCATTCATTTCCGGCACAACAATGGCGGGTTCGGGAAGAAATATCTGCCGGAGACGATGGGGTCGGGCGTGTGCGTGATCGACTACGACAATGACGGATGGCCCGACATCCTGTTTGTGAATTCGGCGGACTGGCCGGGGCACAAAACGAAGCGAACCACGCCGGTGCTCTACCACAACAATCACGACGGGACCTTTACGGATGTGACGAAGCAGGCGGGCCTCGACGTGGAAATGTACGGCATGGGCTGCGCGGTGGGGGATTACGACAACGATGGCTACGACGACGCGTACATCACCGCGATCGGCGGCAGCCACTTGTTTCACAACCTGGGCAATGGACGCTTTGCCGATGTGACGGCGAAGGCGGGCGTGGCCGATGCGGGGTTTCCCGCCAGCGCCGTTTGGTTCGACTACGACCACGACGGGCGGCTCGATCTCTACGTCGCGCATTATGTACAGTGGTCGGCGGCGACGGATCAGTTCTGCACGCTCGACGGGACGCACAAATCCTACTGCACGCCGGAGCGGTATCAGGGCGAGAGCGCGCGGTTGTATCGCAACCTGGGCAACGGGCGCTTCGAGGATGTGACGAAAAAGGCAGGGCTGTACGATCCGTCGAGCAAGTCGCTGGGGGTTGCGCTCGTGGATTTAGCCGGGGATGGCTGGTTGAGCTTGTTGGTGACGAACGATACGCAGCCGAACAAGCTGTGGAAGAACCACGGGAACGGGACGTTCACCGACGAGGGATTCGCGTCGGGCGTGGCCTACAACGATGCCGGCAAAGCGCGCGCTGGCATGGGCACGGATGCCGCGGATTACGACGGAACGGGGCGGCAGAGTTTGGCGATCGGGAATTTCACGAATGAGGGACTATCGCTCTATCAGAACCAGGGGGGAGGGCTCTTCGTGGATCAGGCGATTCCCGCAGGGCTGGCGGAGCCGACGCAGCGGGTGCTGACGTTCGGGTTATTCTTCTTCGACTATGACCTCGATGGGCGCCCTGATTTGTTTGCGGCGGACGGGCACGTGGCCGATGACGTGAGCGTGCTGCAGCCATCACTCCACTACGCCGAGCCGGCGATGTTGTTTCGCAACCTTGGCAGCGGCAAATTCGAGAATATGTCCGACAAGGTGGGGGCGGCGCTGCGCCAGCCGATGGTGGCGAGGGGCGCTGCCTATTTGGATTACGACAACGACGGCGATCTGGACATCGTGGTCAACGACAACAACGGTCCGGCGCGGCTGCTGCGCAATAACAATGGCAATCAGAATGACGTGCTGCGCGTGAAGCTGATTGGGACGAAGTCGAACCGCGATGCGATTGGCGCGCGCGCGACGGTGACGACCGCGAGCGGCCCGAAGATGATGGAAATGGTGAAGACCGGGTCGAGCTATCTGTCGCAGAGCGAGCTGCCGCTGACGTTCGGGCTGGGCAAGCCGGCGCCGGGGAAGACGGTCAACCTCGAGATCGCATGGCCGAGCGGGCGCAAAGAGTCGCTGGCGCACGTGGCGGCCAATCAGTTCATCGCCGTGAAGGAAGGCAGCGGCATCGTCAGCGCGAAGGCGATTGATGTCTCACGCGCGTTTGAACGGTGAGGCGGTCGCAGCCCGGCTAGTGGCCTGAGTCTCAAGTTCGTTGCAAATCTGAGACGCTCCAATGCAGGTCCTTCGGCTCGCTTCTGGAATTATCGTTGCGCCCAATACAGGCGCGACGATTCGGAAAGCTCGCTCAGGATGACAGTTTCGTTCTATCACGAACATCACATTCGGGACGCTTAGAAGGTTGCGCCGCCGAAGTTGGGCTGGTTGCTGAGCACTTCTTTGCCGCCGCTGCGGCCGATGACGTAGACCGGGCTGGGTAAGGCTGGCGCGCCGGCGGCGCTGGTCCACAGCCAGACACGATTCGAGCCGGACCAGAGGGCGGCCACGTCGCTGTTATTCACAAAGAGCGACGGATTCACCGTGTTGGGTGGAATTGAATCCTCCCGGCCGCTGTCCCCGTTGAGCACCAGAGCCTGGCGCTCGAGATAAAAAACAAAAGAGGACGCAGCATCGAAGGGGCCATTGATGACGAGGACGTCGCTGGGCTGGACTTCGGGCTTGATGGCTTCGGCGAGGATCTGCGAAGAGAGGATGGGCGAAAAGGTGTTGAGCGCGAGGTGGGCCGCGATGAGGATGGCGACGGTCATGCCGGCGAGGAAGCAATTCGCCATGCGGGCGTTGTCGCGGAGGCGATACCACAGACCACCTGAGACGCCGACGACCAGAGCCGCCAGCACGATACCCAGCGGAACCCTGAAGAGACCCATCGCGTTGTGCGTGAGATCGAACAGATACGTGAAGAAGACGGGGCGGCGGCCGGGATGGGGGCGCAGGAGTGTCGCGATATCGACGCCGGGCGCAGGCTGGGGAGCCGTGAACAGGAAGTATGCAACGAGGGCGGCGGCCGCGAGACCGATGAAGAACAGAATCCATGCGGCGCCGCGTCCCTCGTGATGGGGCAGACTCTCATCCTCGGCAAGCCAGCCGCCCGCGAGCAGCGCCATGGGCGGGAGAGCGGTGAGAAGGTTGAATTCGAGGCGAGCGGTAAAGCTGAACCAGACGAGGACGACAAGGATCCAGATGATGCAGAGCAGGCGGGCATGAGCGCGGCAGTCCGGATTCGGCGACAACGGGCCAATGCGCAGCGCGCGGATGGAGAAGACGCACCAGGGAAGGATGCCGACGAGAAGCAGCGGCCAGAACGCGAGGAGAGGAACGCGTCCGCCGGAGAGGGACGGCATGAGACTTTCGAGGCGCGCATGGCCGGAGGCGATGCGCGAAGCGATGTGCCACGGGAGCCAGAGCAGCAGAAATATGAGGACCGCAGGGATGGGGTACCAGCGCAGAACGTGCCGGAGATTGCGCGTGCAGAGGAGATAAATCAGGGCAATGACGATGGGGAAGACGACGCCGGCGATGCCCTGGCTGAGGACGCCGAGCGCACAGGCGGCGCCGAAGCCGAGGGCGGTGCCGAGGCGGTGCTTCTCCTGGCTCAGCGAGCGGAAAAAGAAGTTGACCGCGAGGGTCGTCCAGAGGCAGAGAAAGACATCCCGCAGGAGAAGATGGCCGAAAAGGAAAACTCCGTAAGAAGTGAGGAGGGCGAGAGCGGCATAAAACGCCGCAGCGGGCGAACAGAAGAGGCGGCGGCCAAGGGAGAAAGCGGCGACGAACAGGAACAGCGTGGCGAGCGCGATGGGCAGCCGCGCCGCCCAGTCGCTGATGCCGAAGAGGCGGAAGCTGGCGGCGACCGTCCAGTAGAGGAGCGGAGGATGCTGGGAGAAGCGGATGCCGTTCGCGTAGGGAGTGATCCAGTGGCCGGCAGTGACCATTTCGCGGGCGACTTCGGCATGGAGCGCGTCGTCGCCGTCGAGCAGCGGCGGCCTGACCATGGAGAACGAAGCGTAGAGCAACACCCAGAGCGCCAGCAGCGGAAAGACGAATCGCTTGGCCCTGCGCAGGCTGGTCATCAGTGCCGATTATAGAGAAGCGGGCGGAGCGAGGGAGATGTGGCAGGTTTCCGGCCCTGGGGGAACCGGTCAGGCTCGGAGCGATTGGGAAGCCCAGCGCAGCGAATCGACATACCTCGCGGCGATCTCGCTTTCTGAGAGGCTGAGGGGTTGGCGCAGAGTTTCGCAATGCTGCCAGTTGCAGGACTCGAGAGCGTGGGCCAGCTCGAGAGCCGGGCTGAGCGGGCCGCCATCGCCCATCAGTGCGGCTTTCATCTCGGTGGTGAGAGGCAGACTCTTCAGGATGCGCGGCATGGGAGTCTCGAGCAGCGCGTCGAGCAGCGAGAGCAAACCGAGGAGATAGAGCATCTGGGGAGCCTGGCTGAGCGAGGGAGCGAGCAGTTCGCAGAACCGGGCGCGCACGAGGGCCATGGAAACCAGGGCGGGTGGGCGATGGCCGCTGAGGAGGCCGGCGAGAGCCACGGTGACCATGCGGCGAACGGCGTCGTCGCCCACCATGAGCAGGGCTTCGCGGACGCTGCCGATGACGCCGGCATGCCCCTGGAGCGCGGAGTTCGCGAGACGCAGAACCCGATAGCAGAGCGTGGAATCGGACAGGATCAGAGATTCGATCTGCCGGATGTCGGCGGGGACATCGTGCAGAGCGGCAAGCAGGCGAAGGTAGACGAGGCGGTTCTGTGGAATGACACGGGAGGACAGCAGGACCGGGCGGGAGAAAAAGTAGCCCTGGAAGAGCATGCAGCCTTCGGCGCGCGCCATGCGCATCTCCTCTTCGGTTTCGATTTTCTCTGCGATGCGCAGAGCCCAGCTGCCTGCCAGCATGGCGTAGATATCGCGGCGCACCGCCGGAGAGAGAGCGCGGAAATCGATTTTCACGAAATCGGCTATTTCGATAAGGGGCGCGAGCGCGGGGTTGGGAATGAAGTCGTCGAGGGCGATGCGGTAGCCGTGTTGTTTCAGGTTGCGGCAAGCCGCAATCAATTCCTGATCGGGTACCACGGTTTCGAGGATTTCGAGGACGGTCTGCAGCGGAGAGAGGACCGAAACCAGTCCCTGCGTGAGGGCGTCGCGAGTGCAGTTCACAAACGCCGGCGTTTCATCCCCCTCGGGCCGGACCATGGACCAATGGTCCAGGACTTCCTGCGTCGCCTGTTCGCGGTCGCCCGAGAAACAGTTATCGGTGGTGGCGCGAAAGAGCAACTCGTAGCCATAGAGACGGCTTTTCTCGTCGACGATGGGCTGGCGGCCGAGGTAGCGGGCAGGGGCGACAGAGGGGGCGGCGGGAATGTCGGCGATTGGGACGGTCGGGCCCTGGGCCAGAGTGGTCATGCTTGTTCCTCGGAGACGAATCCCCATGCCTGCTGCGGATGGCGGAGCGCGATTCGGCTGCACTTCTCTTTATCGGCAGAGCAGGGGCGGTCATCAGGGCGCGGCACTCGCGCGATAGCACAGCCGGGCGCGGGGACCGGGCGCTGACGGTTTCTGATTGCGCAGTCCGGTACACTGACAACGGTCACGATGGCAGCGACACCCACCCGGCACCGACTCCGCAAATTTCGATTCGAACGGCCCCAGAAGATCGCGGCGGCTCTGTTGCTGCTGCTGCTGGGGCAGTGTCTCTGGGTGAGCGCGCGGAAGCCGTTTTCCGATACGGATTACCAGTTTGCGCGCTGCGGGCGTGAGATGTGGGAACGCCCGTCGCCGCTGGCGGGATACTTCACCACCTGCGGCAACATCCACGACGGCACGCTGGCGTGGCGCGCGGCCGGACTGCCGCTGACGGTGGAGCGCATTCTTGCCGGACAGGCGGCGACCACGTCGACGTGGGAGATGCGTCACGAGGTGGGCGCCATTCACTTGCTGCTGCGGCTGCCGTTCATGCTGGCTGCGCTGGCTCTGGGAGCGTGCCTTTGGTGGGTCACGCGACGATTGTATGGAGACGCGGGCGGCTACATTTCGCTGGCGCTTTACTGTTTCATGCCGGCGATCGTGCGCGATGCCACAGTTCCCAATAACGAGATTCTGGCGGCGCTGGGCGTGTTTTCGGTGATCTATATGGCCATCGGCGTTGCCCATGCGCTGCAGGGACCGCGGCGCAAGTGGCGTCCGAGGATTTTGCTGCTGGCGCTGGCCCTTGGGTTCACCGCGGCTGCGCACATTGCGGCCTTCGAGGTGGCGCTCGTGGTCGCTCTCGCGTTCATGGCGTGGGTGGCGGAAGGGCGCCGCGCGGTGCTGCCGACGCTGCTGATCGTGTGGGTGCTGGGTGCGTTTTTCCTGCTGTTCGCGTCGTACGCCTTCCAGCCGGATGCGTTCAGCTACGTCTTTCGCAGCGCCGCCGGGCGGATTTGGTTCTCGACGGAAGACGCTCGATGGTTTTTCGCCAATCCCGCGAACTCCGCGTTCTCTCTCGCCCTGCTCGGCGCCCTGATCCTCTACGCCATTTCGCGCCGTTCGCGGTATTTCGGCAACACTACGCCGCTGCTGGTGGGCGTTCCGCTGATGCTGGTGGTGACGACGGGCGTGCAGTCGGAGCCTTGGGTGTGGGCGCTGCCGTTCCTGATCGCTTTTGCCGGAGGCGTGTTCGCGGATGCGCTGGAAACGCGGCAGCGCAAGGCGTTTCTCTGGATGGCCGGAGTGGTGCTGGCAGCGCAGGCCGGGCTCTGCCTGGCGAGTTTACCGGGTATGACGGGGTAGGGGTTCTCGACCTGGAAGCAGCGTCATACGGAAATCAAGTCCTGAGGGGGAACACAGAAATGCAGGTCCGTTCGACTCGCGACTGATTTGGTCTTTGCGCCAACAGCGGGCGCAATGAATTTTGAAAGCTCGCTCAGGATGACAGGCTGTTTGAATACAGCAGATTTCTAAACGCTAACGTCGATCCAGCATGGGGACGCGTCAGATCGCGGCGCGAACCGGTGCGGATTCGCTGCGCAGTTCGCGCACCCTTTCGCCGATCGCGTACTTGAGCTTGTCGACGCCGAGGCCGGTGACCGCGGAGATGGCATAGAAGGGCAGCTTGCGGCGTTTGGCCATCGTCTCCAGCTTCTTCAGCTTCGCCGGATTGGCTACGTCCGCTTTGGAGGCGACGACGATCATCGGCTTGCCGTCGAGGCCGTGGCCGAAGCTCTTCAGTTCGGCGAGGATGACGCGGAAATCCTCGGCGGGATCGGGGCGGCCGCTGCCGTCGGACACATCGACCAGGTGCACGAGCAGGCGGGTGCGCTCGATGTGGCGCAGAAACTGGATGCCGAGCCCGGCGCCGAGGTGCGCGCCCTCAATGAGGCCGGGAATGTCCGCCACGACGTAGCTTTCTTCATAGGGCGCTTCGCCGATGGTGACGACGCCGAGCTGCGGCTCGAGCGTGGTGAAGGGATAATCGGCGATTTTGGGGCGCGCGGCGGAGATGCGGGAGATGAGGGTGGATTTGCCGACGTTGGGGTAGCCGACGAGTCCGACATCGGCGAGAATGCGCAATTCGAGACGATAATGGCGCTCTTCCCCGGTGCGCCCGAGCTCGTGCTCGCGGGGCGCCTGATGGGTGGAAGTGGCGAAGTGCTGGTTGCCGCGTCCGCCACGTCCGCCGCGGGCGACGACCATCTGCTCGTCGGGCTGCGTGAAGTCGTGGATCATCTCGCCGGTATCGGCGTCGAAGAGGATGGAACCGACGGGGACTTTCAGCACGACGTCTTTTCCGTCGCGGCCGGTGCAGTTGGAGCCCATGCCGTGTTCGCCGCGCTCGGCTTTGTGCTCGGGATTGAAGCGGAAGAAGATCAGCGTATTGTGGCGCTGGCTGGACTCCAGGATCACGTTACCTCCGTGACCACCATCGCCACCGGAGGGTCCGCCGCGTGGGACGAATTTTTCACGCCGGAAAGCCATGCAGCCATTACCGCCGTCACCGGCTTTCACGCGGATTTTGGCCTCATCGATAAACATTCGCTGCTTTGAGTTTAACGAATGTTCTACGCTCAGATCACCTTCCAGAAATCATCCTCCGGCCCGGCCAGTGGCGGGGCCTTCCTGCGAGGGAGTTTTGCGGGTCCAGTGGGTCGTGTTCGCGGTTTTGCCGGCGCTGGCGGGCGCAGCCGGCCCGTTGTGGGCCCAGTCCGACGTGGCGGGCGCGGTGAGCGGCCGGGTGCTTGGTCCCGACGGACGCGGGCTGGGCGGGGCGCTGGTCCGGATGGAAGACCCGGCGACCGGCGAACACAGCGATCTGACGTCGGACGTGAGCGGGAATTTCAGCTTTGCAGATGTGGCGCCGGGTGCTTACCGGATGCGGGTCTACGCCGAGGGACTCTCCGGCTGGGAGGCCGACAATCTGGAAGTCGGACTCGGTACGCCGGTCCGGCTGATTGCGAATCTTGCGCCGCTGACGCTGCACCGCACGGTGCTGGTGGACGGAAAGACGGCGGTCAGGGATGCGGATTCGGCCGATGTCAGCGCGATGGATCTGAACGAGCTCCCGAACAACAGCCGGCACTGGGCAACGCTGGCTGCGCTCTTTGGAGCCGCTGCGCCGGGAGAGGACGGGGGGCTGAACTATGGCGGATTGAGCCCGCTGATGAACAGCATCGCCGTTGACGGGACCGAGAACCAGCTGGCGTTCCGCGGGCGGGAACGCGGAACAGGTACGGGAGGAAATGGCTTCGCGGTGGCGCAGTCGGCGGTGGGGCAATTCCGCGCGAGCGGGAGCGACCTGTTCGGCGTGCCGGAACGCGGCGGGTATACGACGGTGACGAAGAGCGGCGGCGGACATATGCGCGGGCAGGCGACCTTCTACGACCGCGGCGCCATCGGCCAGACGTACAACGCGTATGACAAGGTGATGGAGGTGGAAGCGGCGGGAACCACGGTGAGCGCGACAGGGCTGCCGGTGATGTATCTGAACGGGCAGCCTGTTACCTACATGGAGCAGCCGTACCACGCGCCGGACCGCCGGCAGGAGTGGGATGTGTCGGCTGGCGGGCCGATTCGCCGGGACGCCGTCACGTGGTTTTTTGCGTGGCAGCAGCACGAGCGGAATGATCCGGCAGTGGCCAGGGCGAGCGAGCCGGAGGTGTTCTTCTTTCCGCCGTCGGCGCCGGCGTTGACGACGCTGGAGGCGCGGCTCCAGAAGAGCACGAGCCCGATCGCACAAAGCTGTGCGGGCACGGGCGTGCCCGGCGGCGGTTCGACGGCGATGGCGGCGTGTGCTTATGCCGCGGTTTTGAACCAAATGAGCGGGATGCTGGGCAGCGTGCCGCGGTCGACACGGCAGACGATTCTTTTTCCGAAGATCGACTGGCGGGTGAACACGCGGAATCAGCTGGTGCTTCAGTACAACGCCATGCGCCGCACCTCGCCGCACGGGGCCCTTGCGGGAGCGTCAGAGACCGAAGCGCGGGGAAGCTTTGGGAACAGCTCCACCAGCGACGACGCGGCTGTGGCGCGCTGGGAGTGGTTTCCCCGGGCGTGGCTGCTGAACAGCGCACGTTACCAGTACAGCCAGAACGTGCTGGCGCAGGCGCCTGGGACATCGTCGGCGTTTGAGCAGCAGTTCGCGCAGAATGCGTGGGGACTGCCCGCAGAGGTGTCGGTCGATCGCAGCGCGGGGTTCAGTTTCGGGACGCAGGCAACCGCGAATGAGCGGAGGTTTCCCGCGGAAACGCGCCAGCAGGCGGTCGATGCGGTTTCCTGGTTGCGCGGGCGTCAGGCTCTGCGGTTTGGCTACGACTACAACCACGTGACGGACTCGCTGGAAGGCCTGCGTGGAGAGAACGGCGCTTATTCGTATGCGAGCGTGCTCGATTTTGTATCGGACATGCTGGCGCCGAACAGTTGCGACGGGACGAGCACCGGGGTGGGGGCGTATCCGTGCTACACGCGATACCGGCAAACGGTGGGCTTTACGAACTGGTGGTTCGACACCGCCGATTACGCGGTTTTTGCCGCCGACGAGTGGAAGATTGGGCGCGGCCTGACGCTGACGCTGGGCGGGCGCTGGGAATATGAGCGTCTGCCGGATACAAATTCCGCGCTCGTCAACGAGGACATTCCGCAGACGGCACGGTTGCCGCGCAACCGCGACGATTTCGCTCCGCGCGCCGCCTTCGCCTGGGATGTGTTCGGGCGAGGGAGCACGGTGCTGCGCGGAAGCTACGGTTTGTATTACGGGCGAGTGCCGAACGCGACGGTCGTCAGCGCGCTGACTTCGACGGGAACAGTCCGATCGCCGCGGGCCTACCGATGGCGTGCGCTGGACCTGGGCGCGCCGACGTTTCCTTACGTCTTTGGGAGCAACGAGACGCCGTACACCGATCCGCATGCGCCGGATCAGGAATCGAGTGCGCCGGACGTTGTGTATTTCGACCGGAATTTCCGCCATCCTCAGATTGGGCAAGCGCAGGTGTCGCTGGAACAGTCGCTGGGAGGACGCACGCTGCTCACGCTGACGGGCATGGCGACGAGCGGCCACGATCTGACGCAGTTCGTCGACACGAATATCGATACGAGCACGATCGCGACGATGTTTTATGCTGTGACGGCTCCCGGGAACGAGGGAAACGTCGGACCGCTGGGGAAGGCGAGCGCGCAGATGGCGGGATCCGCGTTTCCGATTTTCATGCCGGCGCGGTTTTATTATCAGCGGCTCAACCCAGCGTACGGCAGCGTGACGGACATCCTCAGCGAGACCAGCTCCAGCTATCGCGGAGCCATGGTGCGGCTCATTCGGCGGATGTCGCGGACGCTGACGGTGAATGCCGGTTACACGAGGGGGCGCGCGATCGACAACAACCAGAACGAGGCGACATTTGCGGATCGCGACGATGTTTACGATCCCGCCGACCTGAGCCTGGAACACGGAACGTCAAACTACGACTTGCGCGAGCGGGTGGCCGGCGGCATGGTTCTGCGGGAACCATGGCGAATGCGCGGAGCGGCGGAGGAGCTGTTCGGAGGCTATTCGCTGGCCGGCGCCGGAGAGTGGCGCACCGGCCTGCCCTATACGATGCGCACGCTTGGGTCGGTTCCCACGCCGCTGTGCTCTTACCACGACTGGCTGAACGCCGGCGGGGCGACGGGAGACGGCGCGAATTGCCTGAAGGCGGTGACGGAGCCGGATGCGGTGATCACCGGGGGGCCGGGGATTCCGATCCCAAGCCTGGGCGCGAGCCTCAACGGTTCGGGCGGCGAGGACCTGATTCCGGGGATCGGGCGCAACACGTTCCGGTATCCGGCGGCAGCCAATCTCGACCTGCGCCTGACCAAACATGTGCGTCTCAGCGAGCGGTACTCCATTGAGGTATTGGGCGAGGCCTTCAACGCGCTGAATCACCAGAACGTGACGGATATGCAGACGGTGGGTTATCGCGTGAAAAACGAGTTCACCGACTGTTCCAACGCAAAGCCCTGCTACGCCAACATGGCGAACCTGGTGTGGCAGAGCGGGGAGCGGCCGGCGATTGCAACCACCCTGGTGAATGGCAGCAAGCTGCCGCAATATGCGTGGGATCCGACAGCGGCATTTGGCAACCGCACGAATACAAATGGCGGAGCCATCAGCCGGGAGCGGCAAATCCAGGCCGGCGTCAAGCTGAATTTCTGAGCAATATTCAGATTTCGCACCGCGTTTTCCACGGGCCGCGTGGAATTTGTGCCGTCCAGGTGCACCTATTCGTGCTGTAATTAACCCCAAATTTACTGAAATATGGAACCCTAAACGGGCCAAATCCACGCAGATCGCTCGGGGCGGCAACAACAAGTTCTGAAAGTGTTGCAGATCAACAAGTACTACCTTTTGAGGCCATACATGAAACGTTCGATTTGGTGTCACCTTCCGGCGGCTCTGTGCCTGCTGTCGGCTTTCTTCCTGACAGCGCATTTTGCCGGCGCTCAGCAGACGCTGGGCAGCCTGAACGGAACTGTCACAGACGTCTCCGGGGCGTCCGTATCCGGGGCGGCGATCACGGTGGTGAGTGAGCAGACCGGACTGCAGCGGGCGACGACCACGAAGAACAACGGGTACTGGGAAATTCTCGATCTGCCCATCGGCACGTACAAGGTGACGATCAAGGCCTCGAATTTCGAAACGCAGAATTTTCCTGCGATCACCGTGCAGGAGATGCACGCCACCACGATTCCCGCGACGCTCAAGCCGGGCAAAGTGACAGAGTCGGTCACCGTCACAGCCAACCCTCTTTTGAACGCCACCGACACCACCAACGGCTACACACTCGACAAGACGCAGATATCGGAGACTCCGCTGGCGACGGGCAGCTTCACCCAGCTGGCAATTCTGGCGCCCGGCGTCAGTTCGCAGCTGCTCTCGGGCGTGGGCACCGACTCCGGCCTCGGCAATCAGCCGATTTGGGCGAACGGGCAGCGCGACACGAGCAATACGATCACGGTGAACGGCATCAGCGTGACCAATTTGTTCAACGGCAAAACCTCGAGCGAGGACGTCTCGCAGCGCTATCAGTTCAACATCGGCGAAGGCAGCACAACCGGGGGACAGACGCAGGACAACGTTTCGGTTTACGGTTCGAACGGCAACGGGATGGCCTCGCCGCCGCCGGAGTTCATGCAGGAAATCAACGTCACCACGTCGATGTATGGCGCGGAGCAGGGACAGACGAGCGGCGCGCATGTGACGATCAGCACCAGCACCGGAACGAATGAGATGCACGGGCAGGTTTACGGGCAGTTCGGCAACAACTTCATGAACGCCGACCCGTTCTTCTACAAGCAGGATGTCGGGCTTGGGGAGCTGACACCTTCCCAGGCGAATCCGCAGCTGCACCGCTGGCTCGCGGGTGCGACGCTGGGCGGCCCGATCCAAAAGAACAAGCTTTTTTACTTCCTCGGTTACCAGCATCTCTACGACTCCGACCAGACGGGCGCGCTGGCGCAATACCAAGTGCCCTGGGGCCTGACGAACGATCGGAGCCCCACCGGGATCGCGGCGGCGTGTGCCAGCTACGTTTCCGCTTCCGGCTTTGGCAAATGCCCAACCACCTTCGATCCTGCTGCTGTGGCGCTGCTCGAAGCCAAGCTGCCGAACGGAAGTTATCTGATTCCTTCTGCCGGCGCCAACGCGCAAACACAGCTGGCAAACGGTTTGCCCGACGTGAACGTCCAGGGCACTTCGGTCTTCAAGGGAGACTGGGGCACGGGATCGATGGACTACAACGCGACCGACAAAGACCACCTTGCCGCGAAGTACTTCTACCAGCACACGCCGACGACCAGTCCCTTTGCGTCCTCCGACACGATTGGATTTCCGGAGAGGGAAGACACGGGGGCGCAGACCGCATCGCTGACCAACTCCATCATGATCGGGCAGCGGATCAACTGGGTGCAGCAGCTCGGCTTCTCGCGGCAGAAGGTGTACAGCGGATTTTCGAGCGCCTTCTCTGGATCGGCGCTGAACTTCGATGCTCCCGGCAACAATTTGCCCGGCATCACGGCTGAGTATTTTGGAGTGGACTCCTACTCCAATTACAGCACCGCGAAGATCGGTCCCTCGAATGCGGACGGCTTTGTGGACCAGGGATACTTTGAGAACCGCGTATCGCCTTCGTCGACGGCGTTCTTTTCGCTCGGCAAGCACACCCTCAGCGTGGGCGCCGACTACGACTACAACCAGCTCAATATCCGGAACGGAGCCGCAAACCACTCGCAGCTGACGACGTCGGGATTTAACAATTTCCTTCAGGGCAAGCTGCACGGGGGAACGGTGCTGCAGGGCGCCTCGAACCGCTACTACCGGTCCAATGAGATCGGGGCCTTTGCGGCCGACAAATGGCAGGTGCGGCCGAATGTCAGCATCACCGCAGGCGTGCGTTACGACTACACCGGGCCCTTTTGGGAAAAGAACGGCGATCTGTTCAACTTCGACCCCGCCCGTTATTCGGCTACGGACAGCGCAGTCACCGACACGGGCTTTATCGTCGCGGGGAATAACAAGCAATTTGGGACGCCGGGGGTCAGCAATTCCACGTTGAAGGGGCGGCAGTGGGGCGTCGCGCCGCGATTGGGCGTGGCATGGTCGCCGAAGATGTTCAACGACAAAGTCGTGGTGCGGGCCGGGGCAGGGCTCTACTACGACCGCGGCGAATACTTCCAGTATCTTTCCCCGCCGGCCGGCTCCGGGATCAGCGGACCCTTCGGCGTGACGCAGGAAGCTCCATTTGCCGCTTACACCAGCGCCAATGGAACCCTGAGCAATCCTTTTACCAGCTACGTTTCGCCAACGACGCCGGCCAACCTTGCTTCTTTTATGCCGACCGTCGACTCGATTGAAGCCACCTGCACCGCGGCCAACGTTTGGAATGGCGTCGATCTCATCCCGTACAGCTGCAACGACGGAGCGCCCGATGGTCCGCTGGTCATCGGCAACTACAACGTGAACAATGTGCTGCCGTATACGGAGAACTGGACGCTGGACATCCAGTGGCAGCCGCGCGGCGATATGTCGATCGATATCGGCTATGTGGGCAATCGGGGCAAGCACGAAGTGATTCCGATTCCGTTCAACGAGCCGGGCATCGCGACGTCGTCGCATCCGATTCACGGGCAGACGTACTCCTACGGCGTTCAGGTGCTGAGCAACACCTACGACACCAGCGGCAACCCGTACGCCATGGCCACGGAGCCATACGACTCGTACAGCGGAGGCAACGTGGACCTGCGCGTGCCTTACGTGGGCTATGACCCCAACTCCGCCAGTTTCTCGACGGTGGGGATCTCTTCGTACGACGCGCTGCAGGCGCAGGTGACGAAGCGGATGTCGCACGACATCCAGCTGGGCATGTCCTATACGTGGGGACACACCCTGGACGAGCAGAGCGATATCGGGCTGTTCTTCACCGGCGACAATCCGAACGACCTGCGGTCGTCCTACGCCGATGCGGATTTCGACCAGACGCACACGCTCACGTTCAACTACATTCTCACCGTTCCCAATGCATTCAAGAACGACAATAACTGGCTGAGCAAGCTGACCAACAACTGGTCGCTGCTGGGCATCACCGTGCTGACCAGCGGCGAACCGTACAGCATCTATGACTATTCCGGGTCAGTCGGCAGCGAATACTTCGGCGGAAACATTGAGCTGATGAATCCGATTCTTCCCATTCAGCCGGGGCTGTCGCCCAAAGCGGTGAAGACGGGCCAGTCCGGCGCTTACCTCACTCCTGCGCTCAAGGCGCAGGATTTTTACGTTCCCTTGCTGGCTCCGGGCCAGAACGGTGTGCCGCCCTGCGATACGACCACGGCCGGCGGCAATGCGGGACCGGGAGGCGGGCCGCTGTGCGACGTCTACGAGACGACGTTTGTTCCGGGACAGCGCAACATCTTCCGCCAGACGGTGCAAAAGCGCGCCGATATGACCGTGCAGAAGGATATTCACGTTACGGAACGCTACAACGTTCGCTACCAGTTCGAAGTGTTCAACGTAACGAACACGCCGAGCTTCGACGTGCCGACGAACGACATCCAGCTCAGCCCGCTTTACGAGGAGATCGCCAATCCTCCGGGCGGATATGCCAACGGAACGCAGGCGCAGCCTTATGCCTCGAGCACGGTGGTCACGCCTACGTCGGCGAACGCAACGTGCCAGGGCTCGTCCACGAACTGCGCGTGGGAGATGTATAACCCCCCGACGGGCAGCGGTAACAACCTGGGACTCGTCACGCATTCCATCGGAAGCCAGCGGCTGGTGGAGATGTCGCTGCATCTGCTGTTCTGAGGCTCACCTGTCTTTCACTCGGGGCTCCCCGCGGGGGAGCCCTTTGCTTTTGCGGAATGGGGCAGACCGGGCGGGATCGCGGATGTCGGTCGAGCCGGTAAACTATAGACGTCCGTGGAATGGTCTTCACCGAACAATACGATGTGGTGGTGGTGGGCGCGGGTCACGCCGGCTGCGAAGCGGCGATGGCGTCGGCGCGCATGGGCCTGCGCACGGCTCTGTTCACGCTGAACCTCGATCTGATCGCGCAGATGAGCTGCAATCCGGCGATCGGCGGCATCGCCAAGGGCCATCTGGTACGCGAGGTCGATGCGCTGGGCGGCATCATGGGAGAAGTGGCGGATGCAGTGGGGATTCAGTTCCGGCTGCTCAATACTTCGCGCGGTCCGGCGGTTTGGTCGCCGCGCGCGCAGTGCGACAAGCAACAGTATCGGGTGAAGATGCGCGAGGTGCTGGAGTCGCAGGCGAATTTGTTTATCAAGCAGGCCGAGGTGACGGACATCGTGCTGAGCACGACGTCCACCAGTCAGCAGTCAGCGGACAGCGGTCAGGAACCGGTCAGCGATCAGCGTTCAGCGATCAGCGTTCAGGAAGTGCCGCGTGTGCTCGGGGTAAAGCTGCGTGACGGGCGGACGATACTGGCAGGCGCGACTGTGATCACCACAGGCACGTTTCTGAACGGGCTGATCCACTGCGGCGAGGAGCATTATCCGGCGGGCCGGAGCGGGGAGCCGCCGTCAGTGCTGCTGGGCGAGGCGCTCAAGCGGCTGGGGCTGCGCGGCTGCCGGTTGAAGACGGGCACGCCGCCTCGGCTGGACGGGCGCACCATCGACTGGACGCGCTTCGCGGAACAGCCGGGCGACGCGGACCCCACGCCGTTCAGCTTTCGGACGAAGACGCTGCCGCAGCGCCAGGTCTCCTGCCACATTGCGTTTACCACACCGGAGACGCTGCGGATCATCCGCGAGAACGTGCACCGGTCGCCGATGTACTCGGGGCAGATCACGGGGATTGGGCCGCGGTATTGTCCATCGATCGAGGACAAGGTGGTGAAATTCCCGGATAAGGAGCAACATCAGTTCTTCCTCGAGCCGGAAGGGCTGAACACGCACGAGGTCTACGTCAACGGCATGTCGACGTCGCTGCCGATGGAGGTGCAGTGGCAGATCGTGCGCTCGATTCCCGGGCTCGAAAACGCGGAGATGCTGCGGCCGGGTTACGCCATCGAGTACGACGCGATCGATCCCACGGAACTGGACCGCTCGCTGCGCGTGAAGCAGTTGAGCGGGCTGTATCTGGCGGGCCAGATCAACGGGACGTCGGGCTACGAGGAAGCGGCGTGCCAGGGAATCATGGCCGGGATCAACGCGGCGCTCAGCGTGAAGGGCGAAGGCACGTTCACGCTGGACCGGACCGAAGCGTACACCGGCATCCTGATCGACGATTTGATCTCGAAGGGGACGAACGAGCCCTATCGGATGTTCACGTCGCGGGCGGAATTCCGGCTGCATTTGCGGATCGATAACGCGGACCGGCGGCTCACGCCGCACGGGCGCAGACTCGGGCTGATCGGCGATGCAGCGTGGGCGGAGTACGAGTCGAAGCAGGCGCGAGCGGTGGCGCTGGAAAAGCTGCTGGGGACGGGCCGTCCCGGCGGAGGCGCGCTTCGCGCGCAGGAATGCGACGAGGGAAGCGCTGTCCCTGAGTCGGCAGGGTGGCCGAAGGGACAGACGTGGGCTCAAATCCTGAAGCGTCCGGAGGTGACGATTGAGACGCTTTGGCCCTTGTTGCGGGACCAGCTGACGGACCCGGTGTTTGCGCCGTGGGCCGCGGAGGCCGGGCATAAACATCTGTCCGCACATGTCCGCAACGAATTGAAGTCGGTCGAGACGGAGATCAAGTACTCCGGCTACCTCGACCAGCAGAAGAAGGCGATCGACAAGCTGAAGAAGGCCGAGAAGCGGCATATTCCGGAGTGGTTCGACTACACGCAGGTGAGCGGGCTCTCGCGCGAGATGCAGGAGAAACTGACGCGCGTGCGGCCAGCCACGCTGGGGCAGGCCAGCCGGATTCCGGGAGTGACGCCGGCGGCGCTGAGCCTGGTGAACGTGTACATCGGGATTCTGGCGAAGCGGGCGGCTGGCCGGGAAGCGGTCAGTTAAAAAGCGGCCGGGTAAAAAGCGGTCAGGTAAGAAGCGGTCAGCCGACTTGATGTCAGGGAAGCAGCTTTCTCGCGGCGAAGAGGATCGAGCGGCGAAGCGCGCGCTTTGCGGGTTCGCGCCAACCTGGATGCGAGGGGACCTTGCCAGCGCCCGGGCCGATCCGCTGCATCGCAATGGCCTCCTCATATTGGCTGATGAGCTGAAGGGTTGCGTACTTCCAGCTGCGGCTGGCGGCTTCTGCCTGGGCGTTTTGTCCCATCGTCTGGCGAAGGTCTTGCGAACCCAGGAGCGCTCCGACCCAATTGATTGCCTCGCTCTCCGTCTCCACCAGGTACCCGGTGACCTCATGCTGGATCATTTCGGGGATGCCTCCGGCACGAGCAGCGACGACGGGCAGACCGGAAGCCATGGCCTCGAGGACGACCAGACCGAGGGTCTCGGTTCGGGAAGGCATCACGAAGACGTCGCTCGAGGCGTAGGCGCTGGCTAACTCTTCTTTGTAGAGAAAGCCTGCAAAGAAGACCGGCAGTCCCGCGAAGTGCTTCTCGATCGCCTTTCGGTGTGGGCCGCCCCCGACCAGAGCCAGGCGCGCCTGGGGAAAGGCGTGGAGCCAGGGCCGCAGGCTCTCCAGGTTTTTTTCCGCCGAAAGCCTTCCCACATACAGCAGCAGCGGCTGGTCGGGATGTCCCTGGGTCAGGCGCCGGCGCATCGCGTCGGATCGGCGGCAGGGGCGAAAGAGGCCGGCATCCACGGCGCCGGGCCAAAGCGCCACCGGAGCGATGCCATGTTCGCGCAACTGGCTCACCATCGCGTCCGATGTGCACAGGGTCAGGGTCGCCCGGTTGTGGCGGGTGCGAAGGATTTTCCATACGTAAGGCTCCAGGAAGCCGAGCCGGTAGTAGTGAAGATATTTGGGCAAGTCGGTATGGTAGGCGACGACCAGCGGGAGTTGCAGCGCGCCCCCGTCGTTGCCGCCTCCATAGTAAAGGCCCGCTACTCCCAGGAGCGCAGGGTCGGCGACGTGCAGGATATCCGGTCTGAATTCATTCAGAACCTTGCGCATGGAAGCTCGGGGAAGTGCGAGACGAAGCTCAGGGTAGAGCGGAAATGCCCGGCTCGTCATGCCTACAACGCGGAAGCCCTCGAATTCTGCGATGCCCCCATCGGGCGCAAAGATAAGCACCTCGTGTCCCAGGTGCCGCAGTTGATGGATGGTCTGACACAGTGTCGTGACGATGCCGTCCATCTTGGGCAGAAATGTCTCGGTGAAGAAGGCGATTCTCATGCGCGCGGCGTGCAGGAATTCAACCGAGAGTAACATCCCGACGCCGAGAAATGGCGCGCCGCTGTCGACGTTTGGTGGGAGGACGGGATGGATTTCGCCATGCGACCGGGGCGGCGCAGGTTCAATTGCGCCAGTAAGAATTACAAATCGTTCATTTTCTTCATCCCGAAGGAAAAACAGTGGTTTCCATGACGTGAAGAGGCGCGCTTCTGCTAGCTTTGTGTGGGGTCCGGTTCGGCGTGAACCGGCACCCTCCGTTTCCCCGGGTTTTTCGTCAATCTCAGACTTTCCGGTTGATAGCCTGTTTTGGTTTCTTGTCATGCTCTGATTCGGTCGCACGGCGCGTAGTGAAGATGCTGAACTGCCGCAGCAATGTCTGCGAACGCGGAATCCAGAAGCCTGAGCACGCGCAGTGGAAAGGGGGCCAGTGAAACATACGTCGGTTTTCTATCTCTGGCGCAATGCCAGGGTATGTCAGGGCTTTGGGACCGGAATCTCGCTCCACGGTCATACCAACCAGTCTCGAGAGACGCTGAAGTTCCTCGCGGTGCTGGGCGCTCGCTACCGGCTGATGCGCCGACTGATGCACCGGCTCGAGCGACGCGCTGCGGTCAATCATGGAATGCAGGTGGATTATGGGCGCAGTTACTGGACACCGCCCCTGTCGCCCAAGCTTGCGCTGGATTTGGAAAGCCGGCAGATCGGGGAGCTGGGCCTGGCGCCCATGGTCTCCCTTTCGGATCACGACAATATAGAAGCTCCGCTCCTGTTGCGATCCGTCATGGGTGAACGGCGCAGCCCGATTTCCGTTGAATGGACGGTTCCCTGGGGCGCGCAGGCCTTCCATCTGGGAGTGCATAACCTGCCTGCCTCGACAGCGTCGGAATGGATGCAGATTCTCGCTGGATTTACGGAACGTCCAGGCCGGAGGCGGCTGAAGGAGATCCTCGCCGCGCTCCACGAGCTGCCCGAAGCGCTGGTCATCTTCAATCATCCGATGTGGGACCTGTATCGAGTGGGAGAGGAAACGCACTTTCGCATGGTGAACGACTTCCTGCGCGAGAACCGCAGCTGGATTCACGCGATTGAACTGAACGGCCTGCGCAATGAGAAGGAGAACTGCGAGGCAATCCGGCTGGCCGAAACGTGGAGGATGGTTCTCATTTCGGGCGGGGACCGCCATGGAGCAGAGCCCAATGCAGCGCTGAACCTGACGAACGCGTCCTCATTCGAGGAGTTCGTCGCTGAGATTCGCCGCGACCGGAGAAGCGTGGTTCTTTTCATGCCGCAGTACGCGCAGCCGTGGAAGCACCGGATCCTGCGTTCGGCCCTGGATGCAGTCCGGCATTATCCGCAGTTCCCTCCCGGCTCACAGAAGTGGGACGACCGGGTCTACCATCCCGACGCCGATGGGTTGTGCCGGCCGTTGAGCGCTTTATGGCCCGACGGTACGGCTCCTGCGCCGATTCGGTGGGGCATCTCCATGCTGCACCTCATCGGCCGGGGCGTGCTGCCGGATGCCCCTGGCATCGCGGGGAGCGTACCCCGTGATCTCGAGCCTGCACTGGAGGAATCAGACCTCCAGGCGTAGCCGTGACGCGCCGGGCGGCCCATTTTTTTCTATGGGTGTCGAGCAAGTCGTTGATTCTGCGGATTCTCGGGGGTAATACCCTGCGGGTATTACCGTGTTTTGTCCCGGGGCGCGGGCCGGTAGGGTCTGGAAGGTCGGCAATTCGGAAAATACGCTTTCGGGCAATAGTTGGCTCGGTATTCGCGAAATGATGATTTCTGATCTACCGGTTATTCGCATGCAATCTATCCCGCTGATTGGCGTGGACGCAGGGGCCGCGTTGTGGTTGGCGCGATCGGTCCTTGCGCTGTTTGGGTCTCCCGGTAAAAGCATTTACGAAGGGATGACACGCTGGTGACATCTCTGAGGGTCACCATGCTCATGCTCAGAAATACGGTTGCGCAGGTTGTGCTTTAGAGATTTCCCGTCCTGCTGCGCATGCCGTGGCCGGAAGGCCCCCTGTCCGTCCGTGACCGTGCGCGGACAACCCGGCCCTAACTCACGCGTTCAGCCGAGTTCGAGATTCGAGAATCGCTGTCCTTCTCCCTCTGCGGGCGCCCGGTCGATTCAGGCGCTCGGCGATCTCAGAATCGGAAAACCCATCACTAAATCACAAGAACGGTTTGGCCGCGACAGCCCCATGGGGAAGACGCCGGCGGCAGACGACTCAGGAGGTCCTCAATGAAAACCATGATCGAGACAGCGCGATGGATGTGTATCGCAGTGGGAGTTGCGATGGCAGCGCAGGTGTCCGCGCAGACGTGGACGGCACCGGTTGTGCTGAGCACGGGTGGCCAGGGCTGGGAAGCGGGGGCCGCCATTGATGGAGACGGCAACTCGCTCGCAGTTTGGGAAGAGATTACAACGCAGAGCCAACTGTGGTCGCGCGCGAAGGCGAATGGCGCCAATTGGGGCAGCGTAACGGAGGTCTCCCCCGCACTCCAGACAACCTCCGTCTTCCCCGCGGTTCGAGTCACGACGGCTGGATTCGCTACGGCAGTGTGGAGCGATTCAAATGGAGTGTGGACCGCTGATCGCCCGTCCGGTTCAAAATGGGACGCCGCTCAGCTGGTTATCCCCGGCTCGGCAAATCCGATCTTTGTGATGAATTCTCGCGGGGATGCGGCCATAGCCTGGAGCGTGGGCGGCGGTCCCAGGAGCACCAGCGGTTCGGTCATGGCGGTCCTTCGTCCCGCAGGGGGCGAGTGGAGTGCACAAGAGACGGTTGCCAGCGGCGCGCATCTCATCGTCGATCATGCGGGAATCGGAGACTCGGGCGAGGTCATTGTCACCTGGGAAACTTATACCGCAGTCTGCCAAAGATATGGTTGCTCGCAGACGAACTATCTCCTGCATGCATCGCGGCAAAATACCGGCAGCGGTGCCTGGGCCGATTCGGGCTCGCTGCAGGGGCCCGATTTAACTGCGCATGACGCTCGCGTGGAACTGGATTCCGCTGGAGGAGCGATCCTGTTGGCGCACAGCAGTTCGGGCGTCTACACCTCCGCCACGCAGGGCAATTCCGGCGGTGCATGGAGCGCGTTCAAAGCCGCCGTCAATCCTCAAGGCTCGGTCATCATTGCGGATCTGGCTGGTGACGATGCTGGCCAGGTGACGCTGGTCTACGAGTGCATCACCTACCCAACGTCGCAGGCGCTTGCGGTGAACGGCGCCATTGCCAATAACGCGTGGTCGTCCCCTGTGGTTCTGTCCGGCGTCGATACCAGTGTCGGTCAGGTATATTTCGCTCAGGCTCCCAATGGCGCTTCGCTGGCCACCTGGTTATCCAGCAGTGGTACACCGGCAGTCCACGCGGTTACCAGAGCTTCCGCGACAGGAACCTGGAGCGCCCCAGCCAGTATCTCCGGACCCCTCAGCTATATCTCACCGGAAGCCGCCGCCGTGGAACCTAACGGAAATGGGATGGTAATTTATTCCGGGTATAACGCCGCAAGTGTGCACACAGAGTACGCGATAAACTATCTGCCTTAGGTCTTTTGTCGTGCCCTGATACAAAAGCAAAAACGACATGCACTGCATATTGGTGGAATAATCCATCTGCGAATACCGCGCAGATGTGGGGCACCCGGCAGCAAGGTATAAGGCCACTCTCGGCCGATTTCTTATTGGGGCCGCCGCTGGCGTATCACGGGCTATACGGAACAATCGCAGTCGAAATGGAGGAAATGCAGGTCCGTTCGACTCGCGTCTGCATCGATTGTTGCGCCCAAAAACGGGCGCAACGAAACGCGCGGCCAGAGAAGAAGATGCAACGTCCACTCCACAAATGATTCGTGTCACGGTAACCTGCCTTGTATGTGCGACTGAAATCATGCGACTGTTCGGTCGTGCGTGACCTGGGCAGCGGTCCCTGGGCTGAGCGGCGGTCGTCAAAGACCGCAGGATGAACGGGAGCCGTCCGCCCGCGGGGGAGCCGATGCCTCGGCTCCCCCACTGCAACAGTCTCACCGAAACTGCCGCTTATTTAGAGATACAAGGATGACAATGCTTTTGTTTCCCCGTGGATTCGCGGGGATGTCAGCAGAGGGCAATCCGCCTCAGCGATGTTTGGTGGTTCACCGGCATTTCGGCGCGGTGTTCGCGGATATGGAATTCCACCAAGATGTCCGCATTCATTCGAATCTCGGCCAGGGTGTGCTCTGATATGCAAGCCCGGGGCTGAAGCCCTTTCATCTCTGCGGCCTGTTTCCCCGGCCTGAAGGCCGGGGCTTCTACCGTCGTGCCGCTTTGCGGCACTGGGTGCGCTTTGTCCTTTCATCCGGCCCGAACTCAAGGGCTGAGACCCTCTTTGTTCTTAGCGGTTTTCCGCACGACCGAGGTCGTGCCCTGATACAACGGCGAAAGTCGAACGACCCCGATGGGGCTGGTCAGAACTCGCCGCCCTGGTTGCCGTAGGCGAGGTTGTCGAAGCGGGTGCAGCGGGCGACCCAGGCGAGTTGCACCGATCCCGTGGGGCCGTTGCGCTGCTTGGCGATGATGATCTCGGCTTTGTTGTCGCTGTCGGGATCGGCATCGTCTTTGTCGCGGTTGTAGTAGCTTTCGCGGTGGATGAAGGCGACGACGTCGGCGTCCTGCTCGATGGAGCCGGATTCACGGAGGTCGGAGAGCAGCGGCTTCTTGTCGCCGGCGCGCTGCTCGGAGCCGCGCGAGAGCTGGGAGAGCGCGATGACCGGGATGTTGAGCTCTTTGGCGAGAGCTTTGAGGCCGCGCGAGATGGCGGAGACTTCCTGGGTGCGATTCTCGTACCGCTTCGCGCCGGGGCCCATGGTCCCTGCGGACATGAGCTGGAGGTAGTCGATGACGACGAGGTCGAGGCCGCTCTGCGACTGGCGGAGGCGCCGCGCTTTGGCGCGCATTTCGGTGAGGGAGATGCCGGGCGTGTCGTCGACGAAGAGTTTAGCTTCGACCAGGCGCTCGAGCGCGTTGGTGAGCTTGTCGCGATCTTCGCGGAGCAGGAAGCCCTTCTGGATTTTTTGCGAGTCGACGAGGGCTTCGGAGGCGAGCATGCGGCGGAGCAGCGACTCTTTCGACATTTCGAGCGAAAAGACGGCGACGACCTTGCCGCCCTGGATGGCGGCGTTCTGCGCGATGTTGATGGCGAGCGCGGTTTTGCCCATGGAGGGGCGCGCGGCGATGATGATGAGCTCGGAGTTCTGGAGGCCGCTGGTCATGCGGTCGAATTCGTCGAAGTGGGTGGCGAGGCCGGTGACCTCGCGGCCCTCTTTATAGAGGTTGTCGATGGTTTTGAAGGAGCCGGCGACGATCTCGTGCACGCTGGAGAAGCCGCGGGTGATGCCCTTCTCGGTGACTTCGAGCAGGGAGCTTTCCGCGTCGTTGAGGACATCGATGGCGCCTTCGCTCTGGTCGGCGGCGCGGGTGATGGCGCTGGAGCAGATGTTGATGAGCTGGCGAAGGAGGGACTTGTCCTTAACGATGCGGACGTACTCTTCGATGGAGAGGCGGCGGGGCAGGCCTTCGGTGAGTGAGGCGAGCCAGGCGACGCCGCCGACGGACTCGATTTCCTTGCGGCGGGAGAGCTCTTCGCTGAGGGTGACGATGTCGACGACGTGGCCGGTGTCGATCAGCTCGCCCATGCGGGCGAAGACGCGCTGATGGGCGGTGAGCGCGAAGTCTTCGGGGCGGATGCTGCTGGAGGCCTCGCTCCAGGCGTTGTTGTCGAGGAGGACAGCGCCGAGGATGGTGCGTTCTGCGTCGAGGGAGGCGGGGAGTCCGCGCTCAAATTCGATATCGGGAGTGGTGGCCATGGGGCAGCGGTGGAACGGTCAGCGATGAAACGGTCAGGAAAAAGGCGGTCAAAGGTGAAACGGTCAGCGTTGAAACGGTCAGCGATGAAACGGTCAGCGATGAGGCGGTCAGCGGGGGAACGGTCAGCTAAAAACGCTCAGCCGCAGGCGGCCTTCAGCAATTCAAGTTTAGGAGGAAACGGGCTGCGCGGGATGGCGGAAAACTGGGCGACTTGTTTTGAAAACCCGCCCCGCGGCCCGGGCGAATCGGTGGCCTTTGGGTGGGCCGAACGTCTATCATAGGGGTATCCCCCAGAAGTGGATGTTTTCATGTCGCGTAAATCCGTATCGATTGCCGTCTTTGTGTTGTCGCTTTGTGGAATGGGAACGCTGGCCGCGCAGCAGGCCGAATCCGTTGCGCCGGGACAGGCGCAGCCCCCGGAAGTGAAAGAATTTCAGGGTTATGAGGACCAGTGGAGCACGGCGCTGGTGAAAGCCGACCAGTACCAGCTGGAGTATTTGCTGTCGCCGCTTTATGTCGACATCTCGTCGACGGGCGAGGTGACGACGCGCAACCAGAAGATCGCGGATCTGTTTGAGAAGGGCGGCGAACCGTTGCTCAGCATGGAGCAGCGGGTGGCGAGCGTGCGGACGTTTGGCGATACTGCCCTGGTGAGCGGAACCTACATTGTGAAGTGGAAGGCGGGCGGAAATGCGCGCGAGGAGCGAGGCATTTTCACGCATGTGTACGAGCGGCAGCGCAACCACTGGGCGTGCGTGAACGCGCAGCGCACGGCGGTGGTGGACCTGACGCCGGGCAAGCAGAAGACGCAGCAGAAGAGCGATGCGCCGCTGCCGTTCCACATTCCGCTGTTCCACAAAGGCGCGGACTCGACCGAGTCCACGACGGCCGAGGGAAACACCCCGCCGGAGCCGCGCTAGGATCGGGATGCTCAGACTCCAGGTGTCAGGCGGGACGATCCGGAAGCGATGACGCATACACGACCCGTATGGGCTGAAATTTCACGGCGCAAACTGATTCACAATTATCGGATTCTACAGGGTCTTGCCGGACCTGACGCGCAGCTGGTCGCTGTGATCAAGGCCGATGCGTATGGCCATGGGCTGGAGGCGTGTGCCCGCGCGCTGGCGGACGATGGGGCGCGGTGGCTGGGCGTGACCAGCGTGGAAGAAGCGGCTCGCCTGCGCGGGTATTGTCCGGAGGCGCGGATTCTCGTGATGTCCGGGGCATGGCAGGGTGAGGCGGACGCGGTGATCGACGGCCGTCTGACGCCGGTGGTGTGGGATCGGGCGCATGTGGAGATGCTGCGCGATGCGGCCAGGCGGCGCGGGATTGGGCCGGGCGAGTTGCCGGTGCATGTGGAGATTGACAGCGGCATGTCGCGGCAGGGCGTGCAGGTGGAGAACCTGGCGGCCTTGCTGGAGGGTTTTGGGAGTGGGTCGCCGCTGCGAGTTGAGGCGGCCATGACACACTTTCACTCGCCGGATCAGCCGGAGGCAACTGGCGACCAAATGAGACGATTCGGCGCGGCGGTGGAGCTGATGATCCGAGGCGGCGCGCCTCCGGAGTTTCTGAGCGCGGGGAGTTCGACGGACCTGCTGGATCAGAGCACGGGGGAAATCACGGAGCTGGCGAAGCGGCACGGCGCGCGGCGGATGGTACGCAGCGGGCTGGCGCTCTACGGTTACGCGCCGCAGGGCGGACGAGGTTACGGATTGCAGCCGGTGCTCGCGTGGAAGACGCGGGTGGTTTCGCTGCGGGAGATTGGCGAGGGCGCGGTTGCCGGCTATGGCGCGACCTTTCGCCCGACGCGGCCGACGCGGCTGGCGCTGCTGGCGGTGGGCTATGCGGACGGTCTGGATCGGGGGCTCTCCAACCGAGGATCGGTGCTCGTGCGCGGACAAAGAGCGCCGATTGCGGGCCGCATCTCGATGGATCAGACGATGGCGGATGTGACGGAGATTCCAGGCGTAGCGGTGGGGGACGAGGTGGCACTGATTGGGGAGCAGGATGGGTTGACGATCACGGCAGACGATCTGGCGCAGCCGACGGGAACGATCGCCTACGAGGTGCTGTGCGCGATTGGCGCGCGTGTGCCGCGGGTGATGGTGGACTAGCAGGCCAATGCTGAGCGACTGGTATCGCCGATGGATGTTTGCGTGGGAGACGGCGCTGACGACGCGCGACGAGAACCGCGTGGTGCGACCGATGGAATGGGGCTTCGACTGGCTCGAGGAGTTCATCGGCGCGGCCGGACTGCGCGGAGAAGTGGAGCGGGCGGAGCGCGATCCTGCTGCGGCGGAGCCGGCGATGCTCGAGGTGAATGACGCGATTGTCCGGAACAGCGAGGGGTTTTTCGGATACGAGCGTCCGCGCGATTTTCGGCTGGAAGAACGGCCGCCGCAGTTGTTTCCCACCAACTTGCGGCCGGAAACGCTGCGCCGCGATGCGCGGCTGGCGCAGATGGCAGTCGAAGGAAAGCTGAAGAGGGCGCAGTTTCTGCGTTTCACGTCGCCGGTGCGGACGCCTTATCCGGAAAACGATTTGGTGAATGCGCGCTGGTTTCCTGCGGCGCCGGGGAAGCAGCGCGGCAAGCCGCGACAGGCGATGATCGTGATGCCGCAGTGGAATGCCGATGCTTTCAGCCACAACATTCTTTGCTCGCTCTTCAATCGCTTCGGCATTTCCGCCCTGCGCCTGAGCAAGCCGTTTCACGATATCCGGCGACCGGCGGAGATTGTCCGCTCCGACTACGCGGTCAGTTCCAACGTCGGGCGCAATATCACAGCCTGTCGCCAGGCGGTTATCGATGTGCGCTGCTGTCTTGACTGGCTCGAGACGCAGGGGTACGAGCAATTCGGCATCCTGGGCACCAGCCTGGGCTCGTGCTACGCGTTCATCGCCAGCGCGCACGATGCGCGGCTGCGGGTGAACGCCTTCAACCATGCGTCGATGGCGTTTGGAGATGTGGTGTGGACAGGGCAAAGCACGCGGCATATTCGCGCCGCGTTTGCCGATGCGGGACTGACCCATCAGCAACTCTATCGCCTGTTTGGCGCCGTCAGCCCTGTCTCCTATATGCAGCGCTTTGCGGCGAATCCAAAGCGGGTGCTGGTCGTCCACGCCCGGTACGATCTGACGTTTCTGCCGGAGTATTCCGAGCAAGTGCTCGACGCCTTTGCCGCGAATGGCATCGATTTCGTCTCGAAGGTGCTGCCGTGCGGGCATTACACGACGGGCGAGACGCCGTACAAGTTTATGGATGGATGGTGGCTGGGGTCCTTCGTATACTCCGCATTCAAAGAGCAGGCAGCCCGCCCTGCGGAAATTGCGGCGCGCGCCGACCGGGAACACCCGGAGCCGATCGAGCCTTAAATCGCAGCCTGCGCCGGGGTCTTATCCTTCCAGGTGGACGGTAGCCATCGCCAGGGCTGCGGTGTGCGTGAGCGAAAGTGAGACATGAGTCACCCCGAGCTGTCCGGCGATGGCACGGGCGCGGCCGGAGAAGTGCAGGGTGGGGCGCTGGCCGGGCTCGCGGCGCACTTCGATTTCCTTCCAGGCGACGCCGTGCTGGATGCCGGTGCCGAGGGCTTTGGCGCCGGCTTCCTTGGCGGCGAAACGGGCCGCATAACTCTCCGCAGCGCCTGCTCTGGCGCGGCAATAGGCAATTTCCTGATCGGTGAAAACACGGTGAAGGAACCGCTCGCCGAAGCGCTCGAGGGAGCGGGCGATGCGCGGCACGTCCACCAGGTCGATTCCGGTGCCCACGAGCATGAGGCAACGGTAGCACAGCGATGAGCATTAACAGCTTGTGGCGAGAATGCCCACTGATGGTTCAGTGCGGGCGATCCGATGGAAGCAGTGTGATCGAGATTGCAGAGCCGGGCTCGAAGGCGGGAGGATGGGACCTGAGCCTCACCGCGCTGTGCTCCGACGACGCGCAACGCACGGTGCGTTTTCTGACGGGCGCGGTGATGGCATGCGGCGGATGCGTGCTGTCGCGCCGGTACGATCCCGGAGACCGGGCGGCCATCGAATTTGAATTTGTCCGCGCCACCTGCGTGGAGATGTACAGCATTCTGATCGCGGCCGGGCTGGAGCTGAGCGCGGAGTCGCACCGCATGCTGGCCACACTGTGCCAGTGCACCCGCGAGACGCTGGAGCAGACGGCCGGCGATCCGGTTCGCGTGATGCTGGCCATCCGGCGGATCGACGCGAGCTCGCAATGCGAGCCGAATGGTTCCTTTGCACCCCGGCGGCTGACTTAGGCGGCCTTCGTGGCACGGAGTTCCTGCCGGATTTCCCGGCCCTCGATTCCGCTGCGCACCATAATGAATACTGGACAAGTGATGGAGCGATGGGGCGCGATCGTGGTGGGCGCGGGTCCGGCCGGATGTGCCGCGGCGTACGACCTGGCGGCTGCGGGGCGAAGCGTTCTGCTGCTGGACCGGGCCGAATTTCCGCGGCACAAAGCTTGCGCGGGCGGACTGACGCGCAAGACGCTGCGGGCTCTGCGGTACCCGGTGGACGCGGTGACACGCGCCACGCCTTGCGCCATTCATGTCGAGCGTGAAGCGGGACAATTGACGCGGCTCGAGAGCCGCAATCCGGTCTGCGCCATGACGGTGCGCCAGGAGCTGGACGAGTATTGCCTGCGGCAGACCCAGGCGCGCGGGGCGCAGTTTGCGCGGATCGGCACGATCGTGGCGATCGAGCAGGACGCGAATGGCGTGACGGTGCGTACCGAGGGACAGAGTTTCGCGGGCCGTTTCCTCGTCGGAGCGGATGGCGTGCACAGCCGCGTGCGGCAACTGCTGTATGGGCCGGAGCCCGCGTGGTTCCGGCGCGGGTTTGCGCTGGAGGCTCAGGTTCGCCCGGAGCGCGGCTGCGCCTCGGATCTCGCCTTCGCGTTCGATGCGGTGCGCGGCGGGTACGGGTGGGTTTTCCCCAAGCGCGACCATCTGAATGCCGGCCTCTACACGCAGTCGGCTACGGAGAAGCTGGATCGGGGAAGGCTGCTGCGGTGGATCGAGGAGCGATTCGGCGAGGCGGCCATTGAAGGGGTGACGGGGCAATACCTGGGTTTCGGGGCGGACGGGGCGCCAGCGGCCGAGGGGCGCGTGTTGCTGGTGGGCGATGCCGGCGGATTTGCCGATCCGCTGACGGGCGAAGGAATTTACGGCGCGATTGCGAGCGGACAGGCCGCGGCTCAGGCGATCGGCGAAGCGTTGCGGGGCGGGGATGCCGCGCATCGGAGCTTTGTGGCTCTCACCGCTCCGCTGCGCGAGGATTTGCGGGTGGCGGCTTCGGGAGCGCGGTGGTTCTATGGCAATCTCGACCTGAGTTTTCGGATTCTGACCGTCCCATTGCTGCGCCGGGCGATGATCGGCGCGTTCGCCGACGGGACGAAGATCGCAGGGTTGGCCCGGGCGGTGCGGCAGTTTGCGCACATCTCCAGTGGCGGTGCGTAGAGGGCGGGAGGAAATTGCACGATGCGTGCCGGGGGTCTGGCAGCGCTGAACTTTGCTGATAAGATTGAGTTTCGGACGGAGTCGCAAACTTCGATCCAATGCAAACTTCGATCCAATTCTGAGCACGAGCAGCGCTGCGGAAGCCTGTGCGTGCCCCGGGCCCCCACACCGAGACGGGCGTTTCAAGGCCTTGTTCGCGCGCGTCCCCATCTGTGACTCCGAATCAACTGCAGCAGCATCAGAGATTCATTGACGCAGAAGCAGATGAAATCCATGATCCGGGAGCGGTTTGCGCCAGCAATTCGAGTGAGCCTGTGGCTGGGCGTCTGCGTGGCGAGCACGCCGGCTGCGCGGGCCGATGGGCCGCAGAGAATTCCCAGCATTTTCGCTCCGGCATCGACACCGGCCCACAGTATTTTTGGTCTCTCGATGTTCGTGCTGACGATCACGGGGGGCATCTTCCTGGTGGTGGGCGGATTGCTCGCGTTCGCGCTGGTGCGTTTCCGCGCGCGCGACGATGACGACACCAGCGAGCCTCCGCAAATTTATGGCAGCACGCAGGTGGAACTGGCCTGGACGGTGATCCCGATTCTGATCGTAGTGGTGCTGTTTCTCACCACGGCACGCATTATCTTTGCTATCCAGGACGCTCCCAAACCGAAGGACGCGCTCGACGTGACGGTGGTCGGCCACCAGTTCTGGTGGGAATTCCGCTATCCGAAACTCGGCATTGTGACGGCGAACGAGCTGCACGTTCCGGTGGGATCGGCAACGTATCTGCACCTGCTCTCTGCCGATGTGGACCATAGTTTTTGGGTGCCGCAACTGGCCGGCAAAACGGATTTGATCCCGAATCATCCCAACGAAACGTGGATGGATCCGCAGCAAACCGGCTTGTATGTGGGGCAATGCGCGCAGTTCTGCGGCGTGGAGCACGCAAAGATGCTGCTGCGTGTCTATGTGGAGACGCCGGAGCAGTTTGCCGCATGGGTGAAGGAGCAGCAGGAGCCCGGCGCGCAGGAGGAGCAGGCAGCGGCGGGGCGGCACATTTTCGAGACCGAAGCCTGCACGAATTGCCACCGGATTGCGGGAACGGCGGCCAACGGCACGTTTGGGCCTGACTTAACGCACCTGATGAGCCGTGCCACGATTGCCTCCGGCGCCGCGATGAATACGCCTCAGGATTTGCACGACTGGATCCAGAATCCGGACCACGTTAAACCCGGCGCTCTGATGCCGGCGATGCAACTGGGCGATCAGCAGATCGATGAGCTGGTCGCGTACCTGACGACTCTCCACTAGGGACGGGGATGGCAGACCAAAGCATACCGATTGCCGGATCGCTCGACGTAACGCCTCCGCGGCGCGAGGAGCGAACGAGGCTGCTCGAGTGGCTGCACGGATGGGTGGTCACGGTGGACCACAAGCGGCTGGGGATTCTGTACGTGGTCTACGCCATCGTGTTTCTGCTGATTGCGGGCGCCGAAGCTCTGGCCATCCGCCTGCAGCTTGCGTGGCCGAACAGTCACTTCCTTTCGCCGGAGATTTACAACGAGATGTTCACCATGCACGGCACCACCATGGTCTTTCTGGTGGGCATGATGATCATCTTCGGGTTTGCCAATTATCTGGTGCCGCTCATGATTGGCGCGCGCGATATGGCGTTTCCGAGGCTGAATGCGTTCAGCTTCTGGATGTCTGCCTTTGGCGGGTTGCTGCTGTACTACAGCTTCATCGGCGGCTTCGGTCTTTATGGCATGGGCGCGGCCCCGGATGTGGGGTGGTGGGCGTATGCGCCGCTGACGGCGAAGGCGTTTTCGCCAGGACACGCAACGGACTACTGGGCGCTGGCGCTCATCGTGATGGGGTTCGGTACGCTGGGCACGGCGATCAACGTGATCGCCACCACGCTCTCGATGCGGTGCCGGGGCATGACGCTGATGCGCATGCCGCTGTTTGTGTGGCTCATGCTGGTGGTGAGCGGGCTGACGCTGGTGACCATTACGCCACTGACCGCGGCGCAGATCATGCTGGTGATCGACCGCTATCTGGGCGGACACTTTTTCGACACGCAGGCGGGCGGCTCGGCGGTGATCTGGATGCACTTCTTCTGGATCTTCGGCCATCCGGAAGTCTACGTGCTGGTACTGCCGGCGTTCGGCATCGCGAGCGAAATCATCCCCGTGTTTTCGCGGAAGGCAATTTTCGGCTATCCGGCGATGGTTGCGGCTTCGGTAGGTATCGCGTTCGTCAGCCTCGGCGTGTGGGCTCACCACATGTTCACGGTGGGGATGACGTCGGTGGGCAATACGTTCTTCGTGCTCTCGACGATGCTGGTCGGCATTCCCACCGGCATCAAGATCTTTAACTGGGTGGCGACGGTGTGGGGCGGCAAGATTCGATTCAAAGTGCCGATGCTGTTCTGCCTCGCTTTTCTCTTTCAATTTCTGATCGCGGGGCTCACGGGCATTATGCTGTCGGTCGCTCCGTGGGACTGGCAGCTGCACAATTCCTATTTCGTGATTGCGCACTTTCACTACGTGCTGGTGGGCGCGATCGTCTTCAACATTTTCGCGGCGATTTACTACTGGTATCCGAAAGTGACCGGCCGGATGCTGAGCGAAACGCTTGGGAAATGGCACTTTTGGCTGTTCTTCATCGGGTTCCACGTCACGTTCGACACGATGCACTGGGTAGGATTCATGGGCATGCCGCGCTCCATCTACACCTACGAAGCCGATCGCGGCTGGGGTCACCTGAACCTGATCATTTCCATCGGCGGGCTCATCCAGGGCATCGCGGTGCTCGTCTTCGCGTGGAACATGGTCCATTCGTATCTGCGAGGCAGGGAAGCAGGCAGCGATCCCTGGGACGCATGGACACTGGAGTGGACCACGCCATCGCCGCCGCCCGTGTATAACTTTGCAGCCGATCCGGTGGTGCACAGCCGCCGCCCGCTGTGGGACCTGAAACATCCGGAAGATCCGGACTGGAAGTACGAGCAATGAGCGCGATTCCTGTCACTCCCGGCCAGGCTGCCGCGTTCACCGAGCCGTGGACGCTGCCATCGAAGGGCCGCGTGGGCATGCTGTCGCTGATCATCGGCGAGAGCGCGATCTTCACGATTTTTGTCGTCGCGTATGTCTACTACATCGGCAAAACCCTCTACGGGCCGACGCCGGCGATTCTGGAAGTGCCCTGGTTCAATTCGATCGCACTGCTCTCAAGCAGCGTGACCATCTGGCTGGCCGAGCGGGAAATCGAGCGGGGCCGCATGCGCAGCTTTGCCGCGCTGTGGGGGCTCACCGTGCTGCTCGGCGTCATCTTCCTTGCCGGGACGGGCGTCGAGTGGCACAAGCTGATTTATCTTGACGGGCTCACGATCCATACGAATCTGTTCGGGACCACGTTCTATTCGCTGGTGGGCCTGCACGCGACGCACGTGGTGGTGGGGCTGCTGATGCTCGGCCTGGTGCTGGTATTCACGCTGACCGGGCGCATCCGCGAGGAGCACAGCGAGCGCGTTCAGGTGCTGGCGCTCTACTGGCATTTTGTCGATGCGGTGTGGGTGGTGGTTTTCACGGTGGTGTACATCGTCGGGCGGTGACATGAGGGAAACGGCCCAGTACAAAACGGAAGCGGCGCATGGCGAGATGGTCCACCTGCCTGCGCCCACGCACTGGCCCATCATTCTGGCCTTCGGCTGCATGCTGGCGGCTGCGGGGCTGGTGACGAGCCTGTGGGTGACGGCGTTCGGCGCGGTGCTGATCGTTTCAGGGTGCGTGGGGTGGTTCCGGCAGGTGCTGCCGCATGAGGCGCACGAGAATCTGCCGGTGGTGGTGCAGCCGGTGGTCGTCGCCACGACGCGGCGCACGGTTCGGCGCCTGGAAGTTGGGCCGGAGGAACGCGCGTATCTGCCGGTGGAGACGTATCCGGTGCTGAGCGGGCTGAAGGGCGGCATTGCAGGCGGCATCGCGATGATTTTTCCGGCGCTGCTCTATGGATTGATCGCGCAGCACAGCCTCTGGTATCCGGTGAACCTGCTGGGCGGAGCGGGCGCGGTCTCCGGCAGCATCACGACGGCGGAGATCGATGCGTTCCACTGGAGCTGGCTGCTGGTCGCGATTCTGATTCACTCGGTGACCTGCCTGCTGGTGGGTTTGCTGTACGGCGCGATGCTGCCCATGCTGCCGCGGCGCCCGGTGCTGCTGGGCGGCGTGCTGGCTCCGCTGCTGTGGACCGGCCTGCTGCATTCCACCATGGGGATCATCAATCCGGCGCTCGACGCGCGCATTCGCTGGGGCTGGTTTGTCGTCTCGCAGGTGGTGTTTGGGCTGGTGGCCGGGCTTGTGGTGGCGCGCGAGGGACGCATCCGCACCAGCGGCCGCGTGCCTTTCTTCGCGCGCATGGGGATTGAAGCTCCGGGGCTGATGGAGTCGAATCCGCATGCCGGGCCTCCAGTGGCGGGCCACCGCAAATTCGATGAGCCGCGCGACAGGGGGAAACACTGATGCGGCTGCGCGCTCTGGTTGCGCTGGCTGCGCTGCCGCTGGCCGCGGTGTTGGCTGGGTGCAGCCATCTGCCAGGCGAGGTGGCGGCGCAGGGAACGCCGCCGCGTCCCGATCAGGTGACGGATTTTCGCGCGCTCTATAACGCGAACTGCCGCGCCTGCCATGGAGAGAATGGGCAGAACGGCCCGGCGATGGACCTGGCCAATCCTGAATTCCAGGCGCTGGTGGACGACAATACGCTGCGCAGGATCATCTCCAACGGATTGCCGGGGACACAGATGCCTGCGTGGGCGCAATCAGCGGGAGGGATGCTGACCGACCAGCAGATCGACGCGATCATCGCGGGCATGCGCCGGGAGTGGGCGAAGCCGAATGCGTTTGGGGGCGCGGCGCCTCCGCCATTCGCGCAGGATCAGGCGGGGAATCCGCAGCACGGGCAGCAGATCTATCAGGCGCGGTGTGCTTCGTGCCATCAGCAGCCGGCGCGGCAGCAGATCGCCAGCCCAATTTATCTATCGCTGGTGAGCGACCAGGCGATTCGCAGCATCATCATTGCTGGGCGGCCTGATATCGGGCAGCCAGATTGGCGGCTGGAGCCGGCTGGGACGGCGGCGGGGCAGCATGCGGTGTCCTCGACGCCCCTCGCGCCGCAGGATGTAACCGACATTGTGACGTATTTGCACACGCTGCGGAATCCCGGTGCGGTTTCCGCTGCAATGACACCTGCTGCACAGCAACCCGCTAAACCGACATCTGAAAAACCGGGGAGATAAGCCGTGGTCGAAAAGAGCGACAGCCCGAACAAGCCCAGCACCGGTCCTGAGATTCACGCCGCGAGCGAACAGGCCAGCGACCAGGAGAGCCCGGCTCTCGTTTCGCGGCGGTGGCTGCTGCTGAAAGCCGGCGTTGCGCTCAACGGCCTGGTGGGGCTGGCGCTGGCGGTGCCGATCGTGCGGTATCTGTTCGCGCCGGTGCGCAAGGATTCTTCGTATAGTTCGTGGGTTTCGCTGGGGAATGTCAGCGATTTTCCTGTGGGCGAAACGCGGCTGACGACCTACAGGAATCCCTTCACGCGGTCATGGGATGGAGAGACCGACAATGTGGCCTGCTATGTGCGGCGCGAAGGATCGAGCCAGTTCACGGTGTTCGCGATCAACTGCGCGCATCTGGGCTGCCCGGTGCGGTGGTTTCCGCAGTCGCAGCTCTTTATGTGTCCCTGCCACGGCGGGGTTTACTATGCCGACGGATCGCGCGCTTCGGGACCGCCGGAGCGCGGGCTCTTTACGTACGACTACCAAATAGCCGGGGGACGGTTACAAATTAACGCGGGCCAGATGCCGACGCTCTCGAATACGGCCAGGCTGGTGAACATCTCCACGCCCGGGATAGACGGAGACTGCCCATGCCGCGGCTGAAGTCGATCTATGACTGGTTCGAGCGGCGCGTGCAGCTCGAAGGCCCGGTGAAGGACGCCGTGTTGCACAAGGTGCCGCGCAACACGGCGAGCTGGTGGTACGTCTTCGGCAGCGCGGCGTTCACGCTGCTGCTGTTTCAGATCGTGACGGGGATTCTGCTCGCGCTCGTCTACGTGCCGTCGGGGGCGGAAGCGTGGAACAGCCTGAACGTCCTGAACCACCAGATCCCGCTGGGCTGGTATTTGCGCGCGCTGCACGGCTGGGGATCGAACTTTATGGTCGCCGTGGTGTTCATCCACATGGCGCAGGTTTTCCTCTTCGGCGCGTATAAGTTTCCGCGGGAGCTGACGTGGACCGTCGGCGTCTTTCTGCTACTGGCCACGCTGGGCATGGCTTTCACGGGCCAGGTGCTGCGCTTCGATCAGGACGCCTACTGGGGGCTCGGCATCGGCGTCTTCATTGTGAGCCGCGTGCCGTGGCTGGGCGGCGGGCTCGTGCATCTGCTGCTGGGCGGCCCGGTGATTGCCGGGGCGACGCTTTCGCGCTTCTTCACGCTGCACGTATTCGTCATTCCGGGCACGCTGCTGGGGCTGGCGCTGCTGCACGTGTGGATGGTGCTGAAGCTCGGCATCAACGAGTGGCCGATGCCTGGCCGGCTGGTGCGGAAATCCACTTATGTCGCGGAGTACAACCAGCTGAGCCACGACGACGGGATTCCGTTCGTGCCGGGCGCGTTCTGGAAGGATCTGGTTTTCTCCGCGGCGATTCTTGCGGCGGTCGCCGTGTGCGCCGCGGTGTTCGGGCCGTACGGTCCCGGCGGCCAGCCCAATCCCGCCATCACGCAGACGGTTCCCAAGCCCGACTTTCCGTTTCTCTGGATTTACGCGGTGCTCTCCTATCTGCCGCCGTCGATGGAGACGCCGTTCATCCTGATTGCACCGATCCTGATGATTGCGGGGCTGCTGGCGGTGCCGTTTGTCGCGAGCGAAGGCGAGAAGAGCTGGCACCGGCGACCGGTCGCGGTGCTGGCGCTGGCGACCGTTGCCGTGGCGTGGGGAGTCTTCACGCATCTGGCCACGTACACGCCGTGGTCGCCGCACATGAGCGCATGGAGCGGCGATACGCTGCCGGCGCGGTATCTTGAAGCGGCGACGCCGGTGGTGCGGCAGGGAGCGATTATTTTTCAGGCCAAGCAATGCCGCAACTGCCACTCGATCGGCGGCCATGGCGGGGAGCGCGGGCCGGCACTCGACGATGTGGCGACGCGCATGACGGCGGATCAGCTGCGCTACAAAGTGGTGACGGGCGGCGGCAACATGCCCGCGTATGGCAAGAATCTCTCGCCTCCGGAGATCGAAGCGCTGGTTTCGTTTCTTGAGACGCTCCATCCCAAAGGCGAGCCTCCGGCCTTCGATGCGTCGCAGCATCGGATCGAAGCGAATCCTTCGCCTCCGCCGGTGGGCGGGAGCGCGGCGCCATGACTTCGGGGATGCGATGACGCCTGACGCGCTGATCACGGCGTGGGACATTCCGTGGGCCGTCACGTCGGCGCTGCTCGTCACCGCTGCGATTTACATCCGCGGCTGGAATCGCATCCGGCGCACGCGTCCGGAGCAGTTTCCCGCCTGGCGCTGCGCGGCGTTTCTCGGTGGGATTCTGGCGCTCTTCGTCGCGGTGGCCTCGCCGCTGGACACTTTCTCGGAATCGCTGCTGTTCATGCACATGGCGCAGCACTTCGTGCTCATGTCGGTAGCGCCTCCGCTCATCGTGCTGGGAGCGCCGGTGGTGCCGATACTGCGCGGATTGCCGCGGGGGGTGATCCGCGCCGTGCGACCGCTCTTCGCGCACGGGGTGCTGCAACCCATCGGGGCTTTCCTTACGCGGCCCCGTGTGGCGTGGCTGGCGATGAACCTTGCCTACGTCTGCTGGCACATCCCGAAGGCTTATGAATTTGCGCTCGCCTCAGAGAACTGGCACAACTGCGAGCACGCCTGCTTCTTCTTCACCAGCCTGATGTTCTGGTGGCCGGTCTTTGCGCCGTGGCCGTTCCGGCAAGGCTATTCGCGCTGGATCTTGCTGCCGTATCTGGCGCTGGCCGATCTCGTGAACACCGGGGTCTCGGCGTCGTTGTGCTTCTCCGGGCGGCTGCTTTACCCCAGCTATGGAGCGGTGCCGCGCCTTTTTGGGCTGAGCGCGCTCAACGATCAGATCGCGGCCGGGGCGTTTATGTGGGTGCTGGGGTCGACGGTGTTTCTGGTTCCTCTCGTGGTGATCACGATGCAGTTGCTTTCACCACGGCGCGTGCGGCTTGGTTCACAGAGGATCGTCGCGGCGCAGCGATAATCTGCCTGCAAAAGCAAGAGGCCCGCGATTTCCGCGAGCCTGTGCCTTTGCTATCCGCTCCCCGCTATGCCTTCGTTGCCAATATCAGCGGCGACGGTCCGGGCGAGTTGATCTGGCGCGCGTTGGTGAATCCGGCGTCCTTCAGCCACCCGGAAATTTCCTCAAAGCTCCAGGTGTTGCCGTTGCGCGTATTCACCAGCATGTTGACGGCGAAGAACAGGCCGTTGACCGGGCCGGTGCGATCCGCGTTCACGAGAAACTCCTGAATCGCGATCGTGCCGCCGGATGCCAGCGCCGCGTGAGTCTTCGCGAGCAGCTTATGGCTCAGCGCCTCGCCTTCGCTGTGCAGGATGTGCCCCAGCGTGGCGAGTTGATAGCCTGAGCCGAAGTCGGCATCATGCAGATCGCCCGCGACAAACGAGAAGCGCCCTGCCACGCCGTACCGCTCCGCAGTCTTCTTCGTCACCGGAATGACCTCGGGCCAGTCGACCGCGGTGACCTGGATGCGGGGCGACGCCTGCGCCTGGGCGATGCCCCACACGCCCGAGCCGGCGGCCAGGTCGAGCACGCGCACCGCCTCGCCGCTCGCGCCAAAGGCCAGGTGATGGGCCAGAAACTGCGCCGCGCCGTAGCTCATGGGGAAGATGTCGGTCACAAAGTTGCGGAAAAATTCGGCGCCGCTTTTCTCCTCGTTCACCTCGCTCACCGGATCGCCGGTGGCCACCACCTCGTTCAGGTGCAGCCAGCGCGGAATCAAATGCTCGCTGCAGTGCCGAATGAGCCCGCCCTGGAAGGTGGGCTTCGTGCTGACGAGGAACGCGGCAGCTTCCGGCGCGAGCGCGTAGCGGCCTTGCGCCTCTTTGCTCAGGTACTGGAGCCCGACCAGCGCGTTCATAATCGCCGTCAGTCCGCGGACCGACGCACCGGTGGCCTTCGCGGTTTCGGCAATCGTCATGGCGCCGCCGTCGAGCACGTCGAAGACGCGATGACGGATGGCCGCCTCCAGCACCAGGGGCGGCACGTAGCCCCACGCCATTTGCATAATCCGTTCCGGGGTTACCTGGGCAGGGGTTGCCGTGGCCATTTGCTGTGTCTCTCCATTCTGAATTGGTTGTGAGGGAAGTGCACGCTGGACGCGCGGGATGAGTGTAGCAGGTCAGCGTCGCATCGCGGCCACGGGGGAGGGGTGGGCTGAAACAAAAGATTTGCGGGCTGCCGCTTCCGAGCATCGGCCGTGGCAGAAGGCTCCCGGGGACGTTATGATCGGAGACGTCAGCCGGCGCCGGCGCAAGTTCGCCGGATCGTGCAGGACGCTCGTTTCCGCTGCGATGGCAATCCACGCATGACCGATTCTGCGTACATCTTGTGTGGCCGAAGCGAGGCCTCGTGACTGCGTCGATGCAGCCTGCACCGGACTCGGCCCTGGTCGAGCGCATGATAACGGGAGACGAAAGCGCGCTGGTCGCGGTGTACGACCGGTACGCCGCCATGATCTTCGGAATGCTGGTGCGTATGCTGCGCGACCGGCAGGCGGCCGAAGAGATTCTGCAGGATCTTTTCTTTGAGCTGTGGCGGGGCGCCGCGCGCTTCGATGCGAGCCGCGGCTCGCTGCCGGCGTGGCTGATGGTGATTGCGCGCAACCGCGCTCTCTCGCGCCTGCGCAAACGCGAATACCGCGAATTTTCGGAGAATATCGACGCCTTTCCCGCGAATGCAATTGCCTCGCCCGTGGTTCTGGAAGACGAGGCGGAACGGTCTCTGCTGATGGGAAAGATGAGAGTGGCGATGGCGTCGCTGCCGAGCGAGCAGCGGGAGGCGGTGGAGCTGGCCTATTTTGAAGGGATGACACAGAGCGAAATTGCGGCGCGGACAGGCAGCCCGCTGGGTACAGTGAAATCCAGGGTGCGGGCAGGGATGCAGTCGCTGCGGCGGATCTTTGATGATGGAACGACACGTCAATCCGGAAGATCCTGACCTCTACGCCCTTCGGGCGCTCGATGGTGAGGAGAAGCAGGCGTTCGAGGCACACGTGCGCGCCTGCCCGGCCTGCGCCGCCGAGCTGGACGCTGCGCGCGAGCGGGTTGCGCTCATGGGCCTGGCCGCGCCCGTGGCTGCGCCTGCCGCTGGGGTGAAGGACGCGCTGCTGCGCCGCGTTCGCGCGGAGGGTGCGGGGGCGTCGGGGCAGGCGTCCCCACTTCGCGCGCCGGCTCGTCCGCGCCGCATGGCTTGGCTCACGCCCGTGCTGGCCGCCGCAACGGTCGCTTTCGCCTCGCTCGCTGTCTGGCTGTGGGCGAGAAATGCCGCGTACCTGCGCCAAATCGACTCGCTCCAGGCGCAGCTTGCGACGGTGCAGACGCAGTCCCAGGAGATCGCCAGGACGGCGGCCGATACCGACAAGCTGCTGGGCATGCCGGGCACGGTGCGCGTTGGGCTGAAGCCGATGACGGGGATGCACGACGGGCGCGTGGGCGTTCTCTACAACGCGCAGATGGGCATGGTGAGTTGCGCCGGATGGCTGCCGGCCGCTCCTCCGAAAAAGAGCTACCAGTTGTGGCTGGTGCCGATGAAGGGAAAGCCCATGAGCCTGCGCGTTTTCTCGGGGGAATGGAACGAGCCGATGGCCATGCACGTCCCGGCGGGCATGGAAGCGAAAGCCTTTGCGGTGACCGAGGAGCCGCTGGGCGGCATGCCGTCGCCAACCGGTCCGATGGTGATGGAAGGCGCGGGCGAATAGAGCTGGTCCGGTAAACTCAGGGAGTATGCCCAGGCAATCTGACGCAAAGCAGTGGACCGGCTCCGCCATTCGCGAAGCTTTTTTGAAATTCTTCGAGTCGAAGGGGCACCGCCGCGTCCACTCGTCGTCGCTCGTGCCGGCGAACGATCCCACGCTGCTGTTTACCAACGCGGGCATGAACCAGTTCAAGGACGTGTTTCTCGGCATTGAGAAGCGCGACTACGCGCGGGCGACCACATCGCAGAAATGCGTGCGCGCCGGCGGCAAGCACAACGATCTCGAGAACGTGGGCTTTACGCGGCGCCACCACACGTTCTTCGAGATGCTCGGCAACTTCAGCTTCGGCGACTACTTCAAGGCCGATGCGATTGCGTATGCGTGGGAACTAGTCACGTCGGCAGAGTGGTATGGGATCCCGAAGGATCGGCTGTACGTGACGATCTTCAAGGGCGAGAACGGGGTGCCGCGCGACGAGGAAGCCTACAACCTGTGGCTGCGGCACGTGCCCGCTGAGCGCATCCACGAGTACGGGATGAAGGACAACTTCTGGCAGATGGGCGACACCGGCCCCTGCGGCCCGTGCTCGGAGATCTTCTACGACATGGGGATGGAGGCGGCCGAGGAGCCTGGCGTCGACAAGCCGTTCGGGCAGGACGAAGCTCGCTACGTCGAAATCTGGAATCTGGTCTTCATGCAATTCGACCGCAGCGCCCAGGGCGAGCTGGCCCTGCTGCCGAAGCCGTCAATCGATACGGGGATGGGGCTGGAGCGCACCGCTGCCGTGCTCCAGGGAGTGGTGAGCAACTTCGAAACGGATTTGTTCACGCCGCTGATACAAAAAGCGGCCGAACTCTGCGGCGTGAAGAATGACCTCGGCAATGCCAGCCTGCGCATTATCGCAGACCACGCGCGTGCCTCGACGTTTCTCATCAACGACGGCGTTTTGCCCTCGAATGAAGGACGCGGGTATGTGCTGCGCAAGATCCTCCGGCGCGGCATTCGGCATGGGCGCCTGCTCGGCCAGGAAAAGCCCTTCATGCGGGACATGGTCTACGCCGTCCGCGATGAGATGCAGGATGCGTATCCCGAGCTGAAGGAGAGCGCTGATCGCGTCGCGAAAGTTGTCGAGGCGGAAGAAAACCAGTTTGCCAGGGTGCTGGAGATTGGCTCAGCCCGGCTGGACGAGGTGATCAGGAGCGGGAAGCTCGGAGGCCGCGAGGCTTTCCACCTCTATGAAACTTACGGACTGCCCCTCGACTTCATGGTCGATGCGGCTCGCGACGACCAAATCCACTTCGACCTGGAAGGCTTCGAGCAGGCGCGGGCCGAGGAGCAGGCGCGCGCGCGTGCTTCCTGGAAGGGGGGATCGCCAAAATCCGCTGCGCCGGTGTTTCGCGATCTGCCGAAGACGGACTTCCAGGGATACCGCCAGATACGCACCGACGGCGCCGAAGTGCTGGCCATTGTGAAGGACGGCCAGGGGGTGCCTGCGGCCGCGCCGGGCGATGCCGTCGAGATCGTTCTCGACCGCACCAGCTTCTATGCCGACTCCGGCGGCCAGATCGGCGACACCGGCTGGCTCTATTCCGACGACCACAATTCTGTCGTGGCGGAGGTGTCCGGCTGCACCAAGCCGGTGCAGGGCATCTTCGCTCATCGCGCGATCGTGCGGCAGCCGCTTGGCGTGGGGGACAAGGTCGATACCGTCGTCGATGCGAGCTACCGCAACGCGACGCGACGCAATCACACGGCGACGCATCTGCTGCATGCCGCGCTGCGCGAGGTGCTGGGGAAGCATGTGAAGCAGGCCGGTTCGCTGGTGGAACCGGCAAGGCTGCGCTTCGACTTTTCGCACTTCGCGTCGATTGCCGACGAGGAACTGCAGGACATCGAAGACCTGATCAACAAGGAGACGCTGCACAACACGAAGGTCGAGACGCTGGAAGATGTGCCGATCGACGTGGCGGTGAACGAGTATCACGCGATGGCGCTCTTCGGGGAAAAGTACGGCGAGAAAGTGCGCGTGGTCCGCATCGGCGATTTCTCGACCGAGCTCTGCGGCGGTACGCACACCGGGGCAACCGGCGAAATTGGCGTGGTGAAACTGCTCGGCGAAAACTCCGTCTCGTCGGGCGTGCGCCGCGTGGAGGCGGTCACCGGCCTCGGTGCTTTGAACGAATTTCGCCGCGACTACCAGGTGGCGCAACTGGCTGCGCAGATCGCGCCCAGCCCGGAACTGAGCCCTGCCGATGCGCTGCGGCAGCGCATCGCGGCGCAGGAAGATGAGCTGAAGAAGCTGCGCCGGGAGCTGGACGAGGCGCGGATGAAGTCAGCCGCCTCGCGCGTTTCGGGCGCGGCCGACCAGGCGGTCGACGTCGCCGGCATTAAGGTGCTGGCGCAGCGGGTCGACGCGCTCGACCGAGGCCAGATGCGGACGCTCATCGACAATCTGCGCAACAAGCTGGGGTCGGGGGTGGTGGTGCTCGGCGGCGCGCAGGAGGAAGGCAAAGTCGCGCTCATCGTCGGCGTGACGAAGGATCTCACGGGCCGGGTGCAGGCGGGGAAAATCGTCGGCCAGATTGCGAAGCTGGTCGGCGGCTCCGGTGGCGGACGGCCCGACATGGCCGAAGCCGGCGGCAAGGATGCGAGCCAGCTCGATGCGGCACTCCGGTCCGCGCCGCAGGTCGTGCAGTCGCTGCTTGGTTAATCGCGGCCCAGCTACAAGGCTAACCTCTGAGGAGCAAACTCTTTATCCTGTTTGCCATCCGACTGATGAGAGGCGCTTCCATTCGGCGCTTTCTGAAAAGAGGTTGGTATGTGGCTGGCACTCGCGATATTGTTTTTGATCGCATGGCTGATCGCCTTTCTCGCTTTCCACGTGGCGGTGGCGGCGATTCACATCCTTCTGGGACTGTTCGTGCTGTTCCTCATCGTGCATTTCGTGCGAGGAGCGCGGGCGCGGCCCGCATAAGCGGCGCCACCCATCTGCCGGTTGCCGACAGATGGGTGAGGGCGCATTCATTTGGACGCGCCCGGTTGGGCACTGCGGCGGTTACTTCACCATGTAGGTGACGCTGCTGCGGTGAATGACGTCGTTGCCGTCGTTCAGGTCTTCCACCGTAACGACGTGCCTGCCGGGCTCGAGCGTGAAGGTCTGGTTCACGTCGGCGCCGCGATACCACCCGAGCTTCGCGCCGTTATCCCACACCTGCATCTGGTTGACGGCCACCGACTCGCTGGCGTGCGCGACGATCCTGACCTGCGTCGAGTCAAACGCCTGGCTGGCACTGGGAGAGAGGATTTGCACGCCTGAGGTCTCCACTTCATACGTCACCGCGGAGCGATGGATCACCTGATTGCTGTCGTTCAGGTCTTCGACCGTGAGGGTGTGCACGCCAGGCGCGAGCGAGAAGTATTGATTGACGCTCGATCCCGCATACCAGCCGAGCTTCACGCCGTTGTCCCACACCTGCAGCTGATCAATCGGCTCCAATTCCGTCGCCTGCGCGACAATGTGAACCGTGAGCGAGTTGTCGATCACCTGATTGGGCCCAGGCGCGACGATCTGCACGCCATCCACGAGTTCCTCGACGTTATAGGTCACCGTCGTTTTGTGGATCGGCCGCATGGCAGAATCGAGGTCTTCGACGGTGGTGATGTGGGCGCCGGGGGCAAGGTTAAAGATTTCGTTCACCTGCGGGCCGTAAACGCCAAGCTTTTTGCCGTTATCCCAAACCTGGGTCTGGCTGATCGCCTGATTCTCCGCTGCGCTTGCGATGAGGTGGACGGATCCGGTGACCGTGGCGCCGTCGCCCGGAGAGGAAATCACCACGCCATCCTGGCCTCCTGAGCCTTTCGACGTGGTGAAGAAGTCCGCCATCGGAGCCGCTTTGTGCGCGGCTCCAGGGCACGGGTGCAGGCCCATCGCGGCGCACACCGTCGCCAGGACATTTTCGTTGTGATAGGTGACGGTGGAGAGATAGCCCTTCTTCACGTTCGGCCCGATCACCAGCGTCGCGGTGCGCCCGCCGCATCCCTGAGAGACCGTGGCGGAGCAGCGGTTGTCGTTATAGAGCTCGCTCTCGTCCCACACAATGAAGAGAATGCCGTCGCCGCCCTTCTGAAATTCAGGGCGCGCGAGGATGGCCGGGACGTGCGCCTGCAGCCACTGATCGGCATCCTGCAGGCTGGCGCTGTGGGCGTCTTCGACGGCGTCGGGGGTGACCCAGGCGAAATTCACCGTGGTGCCCGCATCGAAATCAGCCGCCATTTGCGTATAAGGAACGCTCTGATCGGCCTGGCTGGTTCCTGGGCAGACATCGGAGAAGTCGATGAGTGGATTATGGCGGCGATAGTAGTTGCCGCCGGTGCCGCCATACAGCCCCTGATATCCGGCGTACGGCATGTCCTCCTGGTATGACCGCCAGCTGTATCCTCCGTGTTTCAGAAGCTCCCGCACCACATTCTCCTGGTTGTGATCGCACGACGTGGTGTCGTTGTTCGTCTCTACCGGCGCGCCGGCGACGAACCACATGAGCGCAGGAAGGGAACTGTGCTGGTCGGAATAAAACTGCGCGGCCAGGCCATACTGCTGGGCGAGCTGGTTGTAGTAGGGCATCTGCGCGTTGCCGATGACCTCTTCATAGCCGTTGTTCTCTTCGTTGATGATCCATACGTGAGAAGACTTCGGAACATCCTGGGCCCAGGCGATTCCGGTGAGACAGGAAGCAAAGAGCAAAGACAGAACTATCCTGCGAGGCGCGGGGAGGGCCATGGCGTACTCCTGGTAACGAGAGGGTTGTTAGCAATATTTATACCCAGAAAGTTCCCGAAGTCATCATGAAGTGTGAGTGAATTGGTGCCACATTTGGTTCCGGTTATGACCCATTCGGGTGATTGCTTTTCACGGCACTCCGGTCTGCGGCGATGAATGCCGGCGGCAGGCGGCGGGGGCATGGAGAGCGCGAGGGTCGGTTACAATTTGTTGCGCCAGGAGAGTCCCCATGAAAGTGCTCCGCCGCATCATTGCCGTTGCCGCAGCCTGCCTGGGTATGGCCGCGCTGCCGGCGCTCGGAATCGCGCAGACAGCTCCGATGACGCCCGACATTCCGCCGCACTTTGCGCCGCCGGAGAACGGTTACGACTATGTCCGGCGCGTGGTCATGATCCCCATGCGCGACGGGGTCAAGCTCTACACGGTCATCGTGATTCCGAAGGGCGCGCACGCTGCGCCCATCCTGCTGACGCGCACGCCATACGACGCTGCGGGCCGCGCAGAACGCGCGACGCCGGAATCGGCCACCATGCTGGGCACGCTGCCCGAGGGCGACGAGGTGTTCGTGAAGGCGGGCTATATCCGCGTGTGGCAGGACGTGCGCGGCAAATATGGTTCTGAAGGCGACTACGTGATGACGCCGCCGCCTACCGGCCCGCTGAACCCAAACGGCCCGAACGATACGACCGACGCGTGGGACACGATCGACTGGCTGGTGAAGAATGTGCCGGAGTCGAACGGCAAGGTGGGCATGCTCGGCTCGTCGTATGAAGGGTTCACGGTGGTGATGGCGCTGCTCCATCCGCACCCGGCGCTCAAAGTGGCCGCGCCGGAGAGCCCGATGGTCGATGGCTGGATGGGCGACGACTGGTTCCACTACGGCGCGTACCGCCAGATCAACATCGACTACATTACCGAGCAGACCACGGTGCGCGGCAGCGGAGAAGCGATCCCGCGCCTGAACTACGACGACTACACCAATTTTCTTGAGCTTGGCTCAGCGGGCGATTTTGCGCGTTATGGCGGCGAGGCGCAATTGCCTTTCTGGCGCAAAATCGAGGAGAACCCCGCTTACGACGAGTTTTGGCAGGATCAGGCGCTCGACAAGCTGCTGGCGAAGTTGCCATTGACGGTTCCGGTGATGTGGGAGCAGGGACTGTGGGATCAGGAAGACATGTGGGGCGGCATCCACGCGTGGGCGGCGCTGGAACCGAAGAACACGAACAACGACAGGAACTTCCTGGTGATGGGGCCGTGGCGCCACAGCGGAGCCAACTACAACGGCTCGGAGCTTGGCCCGCTGCACTTTGATGGCGACACGGCGCTGCAGTGGCGCAGGGATGTGCTGCTGCCATTCTTCAACCAATACTTAGTGGATGGCGCGCCGAAGGCGAACACGCCGCCGGTCTTCATCTACAACACGGGCGAGAACCACTGGGACCGGCTGGCGCACTGGCCGCTGGCGTGCGATCAGGGGTGCGGGAATCGGTCCACGCCGTTGTATCTGGAAGCGGAGGCCAAACTTGCGTTCGACGCACCGGCGGCCGGAGGGGATCAGTACGACCAATACGTTTCCGATCCGGCGAAGCCTGTGCCCTTTACGCCGCGACCGTTTTGGGAGGCAGACCAGGATGCGTGGACCACATGGCTGGTGCACGATCAGCGCTTCGTCGATGGCCGCCAGGATGTGCTGACCTACGAGACCGCGCCGATGACGGCGCCGCTGCGCGTGAGCGGAGTTCCCGAGGTGAACCTCTATGCCTCGACCAGCGGGACGGACAGCGACTGGGCGGTGAAGCTGATCGACGTCTACCCAGGCATGGTGCCGGACGATCCGCCGATGGGCGGGTACGAGCTGCCGATTGCGACGGACATCTTTCGGGGACGCTATCGCACCAGTTTCTCCGCCCCGCAACCGATCACGCCGGATAAGCCGCTGCTCTACCGGTTCGGCCTGCCGGCGGTGAACCACGTCTTTTTGCCCGGGCATCGCATCATGGTGCAGGTGCAGTCTACGCTGTTTCCGCTGTACGATCGCAATCCGCAGAAGTACGTGACGAACATTTTCGACGCGAAGCCGGGAGACTACCAGAAGGCAACGCAGCGGGTGTGGCACGCGCCGGGGACGGCCAGCTTCATCGATCTGCCGGTGGTCCCGGCGGACCCGCAGCAGGAGGAGTAACGGCGATGCCCTTTGTGCTGGCGCTCGATCAGGGTACGACCAGCTCGCGCGCGATTCTTTTCGATTGCCAGGGGCAGATTGCGGGCGTGGCGCAGCACGAGTTTCCGCAGATTTTTCCTGCGCCGGGATGGGTGGAGCACGATCCGCTGGACATTCTGACTTCGCAACTTTCGGCCGCGGTGGAGGTGCTGGGGAAGGCGGGCGTGGGACCGCGGGACGTCGCCGCGCTGGGCATCACGAATCAGCGCGAAACCACCATCGTTTGGGATCGCGACACGGGCAAACCGGTGGGCAACGCCATTGTGTGGCAGGATCGCCGCACCGCGCCGATGTGCGCGCGGCTGCGCGATGAGGGGGTGGAAGAGACGGTTCGCGGGAAGACGGGGCTGCTGCTTGATCCTTATTTTTCCGCGACGAAGATCGCGTGGATGCTCGACAACATCGAAGGCGCGCGCGCTCGGGCACAGCAGGGCAAGCTGGCGTTTGGGACGGTGGACAGCTGGCTGATCTGGAACCTGACCAGCGGCAAGCGCCACGTGACGGATCGAACGAATGCGTCGAGGACGCTGCTCTACAACATCGTTGAGGATCGATGGGACGAGGATTTGCTGCGGATTTTCGGCATTCCGGCGAGCATGATGCCGGAGGTCGTGTGGTCCAGCGAGAGGATCGGCAAGGTGACCGCGGCATTGGGTCCGGCGGGCGTGGAAATCGCGGGCATCGCTGGGGATCAGCAGTCGGCGTTGTTTGGGCAGCTTTGCGTCGCGCCCGGAGATGCCAAATGCACGTACGGGACGGGGTGCTTTTTGCTCGAGCACATCGGCGCGGATTTTCGCGTTTCGAACCAGCGCCTGGTCACAACACTAACCGCCAGCACGGCGCGCCAGCTCGAGTACGCGCTCGAAGGCAGCATCTTTATCGGCGGCGCTGTGGTGCAGTGGCTGCGGGATAACATGCGGTTTTTTGCGGCCTCGCCGGATGTGGAGGCGATTGCCGCGGGCGTGGCTGATTCCGACGGTGTCGTGTTCGTGCCGGCGTTCACCGGCCTGGGCGCGCCGCACTGGGATCCCTATGCCGCCGGGATAATCATCGGCATCCGGCGCGGGACGGAGATTGGCCACATTGCGCGGGCGGCCATCGAGAGCATCGCGTTCCAGGTGGCTGATGTGCTGCGCGCCATGGACGCCGACACCGGCATCCCGTGCCGCGAGTTGCGCGTGGACGGCGGCGCGGCGGCGAATGCGCTGCTCATGCAGTTCCAGGCCGATTTGCTCGGCATCCCGGTGCATCGGCCGGCGATTCTGGAGTCGACGGCGCAGGGCGCGGCCTATCTCGCCGGACTGGCGACGGGATTCTGGTCGAGCGTCGATGAGATTGCCCAGACCCGCGCCGACAGCGTGTTTACGCCGCGGGCCGAGCGCGCCGAGGTCGATCGCCAGTACGCGCGCTGGCAGAATGCCGTGGAGCGGGCCAAGGGCTGGAACGTGTGACGCGCTGGACGGCTACTCGGTTCCCGGAGGCAGCAAAAAGGTCTCGGAGGTGAAGGTCGACATAGGCAGGCCGGCGGGGTTGACCACGTTGTCGGGCATCACGCCGATCCAGCCGTAGCGCACATAGGCCGGATGCGGCAGCGCGCTGGACCGGACTAAGACTGTGTCTCCTTCGATCTTTGCCTGCGCCGGGACGAAATGATGATCCGGGCCGGCCAGCTCAAACGCCGTGCTGACCGCAGCGCCTTTCACCGTGAGTCCCTGCGCGTGATCGAACCAGACGCGCATCGCCGTGGTGCCGTTCGGCTGCACTTCTGCCGTCGCCTCACGATACAGCGGCGACGCGTACGCGATGTCTTCGCCATAGACAAGGTGGCGCGCGGCCAGCGCCAGGCGGTGACCCACCGTCTGCTTGTCGGGGGGATGCACGTTGTCGGCCGACCCGACATCCAGCGTGACGGCCATCCCCGTGTTGGCGATCTCGAGTGTGCGCCGCTGGGCATCGCGCACGCGTCCCCAATCTTCGCCCGGCGAGTCGAAGCTGGAAATCTGCACGTAGAAGAAGGGCAGATTTCCCTGGGCAAAGTGCGCCCGCCAGTCGCCGATGAGACCGTTCATCAGCGTCTCGTAATACAGCGCCCGATCGTGCGCTGAGTTCGTTTCGCCCTGGTACCAGAGGAATCCGCGCACCGTGAGCGGCGTGAACGGGGCCACCATCGCGTTGAACAGGCCCGCGGGCGACCACGAGACCTCGTCCGGCTGCCAGGGGTGATGTTCGGGAGTCTTCCCCGCCGCTCGCGCCGCTTCGTCCTCCGCCTTCCACGCGGCGATGCGGGCGGCGCGGTCTGCGAGATCGTCAGCAAAGCGCGCGCGGCTCGCCAGGGCCGGCAGCAATTCCGGATGCGTGCCGAGCGTATCCATCGAGACCCAGGAGTCGGCAGGGGTTCCGCCCCACGAGGAATCGATGAGCCCTACCGGGACGTCCTCCTTCGCCGCGATCTCGCGCCCGAAGAAGTACGCGACGGCGGAAAACTTGCGCGCCGTGTCCGGCGTGCACAGGGTCCACATGTCCGGCTCATCGTTCAGCGGAAAATCCGAACTCTTGTCGTCGACCACCAGCAGCCGCAGCTTTGGATTGTTGGCCGCCGCAATTTCGTGGTCCTGATCCTTGAGGACTGCGCTGCCGGGAAATCCTTGCAGTGGAAACTGCATGTTCGACTGGCCGGAGGCGAACCAGACATCGCCGACCAGCAAATCTGTCACGGAGACAGCCGGGCCGTCGCCGCCGATCGTGAGCGTGTAAGGGCCGCCGGCGGTTTCCGGAGCGAGCCACAGGCTCCACTGACCCAAATCGTCGGCCACAGCGCCGGCGGTCTGCTCATGAAAACGCGCGGTGAGGCGCGCACCGGGCGTTGCCCATCCCCAAATGTGAATGGGCCGGCCGCGCTGCAGAACGGCGTGATCGCTGAGCACGTGGGGCAGACGCACGTCGGCGCGCGCCGCACACAACGGGAGAATGCAGACCAGCACGAGCAGCAGCCGTGAAATTTTCATGCATCACACCTCGGGGTCACTGGATAGGCGGCGATTTCGCGAAAGGAAATGCGCGCGCTACGATCCTACAACTGGCCATGCGAAGACAGCCTGATTGGCGCTCGCGTCGACATGTCTTTGGTTTGTGTGCCATGCTGGATGCGATCAGACGATCGATTGCATCTTATTTTTCGCGTCCGCGCGCGAGAAGGAATTGCATTTGAAATTCAGCATTTTGCGAAGCGCCGCTGCCTTGCCCGCATTGCTCATTTTCTCCTTCCCGGCCCTGGCTCAGTCGGCGGGCCCCGTCTCCGCTTCCGCCGCCGCTGCGCTCCCCGATGCGCCTGCTCCCGCCTGGGCGCAAAGTGCGCCGCCGCAAAATCAGACGCAGAAACCTGCGCAGCCGGCCCAACAGCAGCCGGCGCAGCAGACCACGCCTCCCGCCCAGGGCAATCAGCCTTCGCTCGGCGATCTCGGCTTTACGCCCCAGCAGACGCAGGCGAACGCGCAGTTGCAGGCGCGGCTCAATGAGCGCACGCACGACCTCAAGGTGCACCAGACGCTGGGCCTGATCACGCTGGCGCCGCTGGCGGCAACCGTTGCTGTCTCCAGCGGCGCGAAGGAGAAGCACGAGCACCATGTCCCCGGTTCGCCTGTGGTCGGACCCAGCTCGACGGGAGTCGATCTGCACGTCGCGCTCGGTTCCACCACGGTGGTGATGTACGCGGCCACGGCGTGGTATGCCATGCGCGCTCCGAAGATTCCTGGTGTCAGGCCGAAGGGCGCCATCCGGCTGCATCGCGATTTGGTTTGGATTCATGCGCCGGGCATGGTGCTCACGCCCATCCTTGGGGCGATGGCGCTGGACCAGGAAAACAATAACGAGAAGGTCCACGGCATCGCGTCCGCGCACGCGGTGGTGGCCTGGACCACCGTCGCGGCGTACACGGCGTCCGCCGTCTCCATTTCCTGGCCCCTTCACCTCAAATTCTGGGAACACTGATGAAGCTCGCCGTCGCGGTTTTTTTGTTGGCAGCCACCATTCCCACGCGCGCGCAGAATCAGTGGGTCCTGCAGCAATCCTCCATTACCTGGCACATCACGCATCCCGTGCATGAGGTGGACGGCGCCAGCCATGCCGCGAAAGGAAAGGGCAACTGCGCGGCGGGCGCGTGCGACTTCCTCATCGCCGTGCCGCTCAACACGTTCAGTTCCGGCGACAGCAATCGCGACCTGCACATGCTGCAGGTGGTCCGCGGCGCGCAGTATCCGATGGTGGTGGTGCGCACCCATGTGCGGCAGGCAGAGCTGAGCGCGGCGACGATTCATGCGGATCTGGAGATTCAGTTTTCCGGGCAGACCGTTCATTACAGCCAGGTGCCGTTCACGCGAACGCAGCATGGGTCCGACGTTGAGATCGCCGGCTCGATTCCCGCCACCTGCTCTGACTTCAAGATCGACCGGCCGAGCTTCCTCACCGTGCCCATCCACAACGAGATTCCGGTGACGATTGACCTGACCTGGCGCCCGCAATAGCGGCTGGCGCTCAGATCGAACGCGATACTGGATTGGCGTTCGCCGCGCCCGGTGCTGAAATGCGCTGGTAGAGGAGCCGATTCAGCTCAAAGTGGAAGCGCGCGGCAATTCCCTCGCTGGCGGATTCCGGTTGCTCTTGCGGCGGTTCGTCGGACAGGAAGGCCTTGAGGTAAAGCGTGTCCAGCAGGCGCGCCGGGGAGTCGATGGACTCGAAGCGCTTCTGTTCCTCGCGGTAGACGGCGAGGGCCAGATCGGCAGCGCGATGCAAGGCGTGGCGGTCCAGGCAGCCTCGGCTCTCGAAGGCGTCGTTCAGCGCCCAGGCGAGAACCGCTAGAGAAACGGCGTGGTTTGAGACGTCGTCGGGGTGCAGTTTTGCCAGCGTGTAGAAGTCTTCCATGACGCTCCTTTGCGGGTTTCGTTACAGGAACGATGCCAGAAGCCCGGGCGGAAGAATGTGAGATTGATCACGCATGGTGCGGCGATCCGATCAGCACTCGCTCGAGAGCCTCGCGCGTGGAGCAGCCGGGAATCCATGGCGGCGTACAATACGGGCGGCTTCGCTGCGTCCGATTCGCAGTGACCAAGAGGCAAGAGACTTGCACCAGACCATTGATTTTCGTACGCGGACGAGACGTCCGGGGCGGCTCATCTTTTTCGTTCTTGTCGCTGCCATCGCGGTGGTTCTCTTCGGCAGCAGTACCGCCTTGTCCTGGTACGTCGACTTGCTGTGGTTCGGCTCGCTGGGCTATCACGATGTCTTCTGGAAAAGCTGGGGTCTGGGATGGGGCTCGTTCGCGGTCTTTTTTGTTGCGACATTTCTCATTCTTTATGGCTGGTTCCTTGCGTTCTGGCAGATGCACCAGCCTGATCTGCCCCACGACCGCGTGTTCTACATTGGGCGCCGCGAGGTGGGGCTCCCGCTGCGCCGCGCGCTGCGCATCATCGGCCTTGTAGCCTGCGCTGCCATTGCCCTGATCAGCGGCGCCACGATGATGGAGGAGTGGCCGACCTTCGCGCTGTTCCGGGCCGCGCCCACGGCTGGCCCCGGCGACCCCGTGTTTGGCAAGCACCTCAGCTTCTATCTGTTCACGCTTCCGGCTCTGCAACTTGTCGCCGGATGGCTGCTGACGCTGGCGGTGATCGTCTGCATCGGCGCGGTTTGTTTTCTGCTCATCGCCGGAGGCGGACGGGCGATCACGAATGGCAAGGAGGGCCTGAAACTCCCGCGGCCCTGGCGGGGCGCATCCCTCGCGTTCGCGTTTTTCCTGCTCATGCTGGCCGTGCAGGTGTACCTCGGCCGGTTTGGCACGCTGCTCGACGAGCACACCATCTTCAGCGGCATCAACTACACCGATGCGCATGTGACCGTCAGAGGCTTGCTGCTGGTGACGATTGCGCTGGTGGCCGGAGCGGCGCTGGCGTTCTTCAACGCGGTGAAGCGGCCGCGTGCCGGGCGGCTGGTGGCGGCCGTGCTTCCGGCGCTGGTCTGCTATATCGGGATGCAGGTGGTCGGCTGGTATGTAACCAGCTTCATCGTGAAGCCGAACCAGCTGGAGCGCGAGCGAAGCTATATCGCGTGGAATATCGGCTGGACGCGGCAGGCGTGGGGGTTGGACCGCCTGACGCAGCAGGAGTTTCCGGCCGAGCCCACGGTACAGGCAGCGGATCCGGCTGACAATCAGGCGACGCTGAAAAATATCCGTTTGTGGGACTGGCGCGCGCTGCAGGACACGCTGCGGCAGATCCAGGAAATCCGCACGTACTACGACTTCCCCGACATCGATATCGATCGCTATCAGCTGAACGGCGAACTGCGCGAGGTGATGCTGGCCGCGCGCGAGCTGAACGTCGACAAGCTGCCGGAGAGCAGCCGCAACTGGATCAACGAGAAGCTGATCTACACGCACGGCTACGGCATCACGATGAATCCCGTCAATGGATTCACCACGGAGGGGCTGCCCACGCTGATGCTGAGCAATATGCCGGTGCAGAGCACGGTTTCGCAGCTCGCCGTCAACCGGCCGGAAATCTACTACGGCCAGATGACCAACACCGACGTCTACGTGAAGACGCGGCAGCAGGAATTCAATTACCCGCAGGGGCAGACGAACAACCTCAGCTCGTATGAAGGGAGCGGCGGCATCGTTCTCGGCGGCTTTCTGCGCCGGATCTTCCTTGCCGCCGACCGCGGCGACCTGTGGAAGCTGCCCTTCAGCGACGACATCACGCCCCAGAGCCGTCTGCTCATGCGGCGCAACATCCTCAATCGCGTCCAGACGCTGGCGCCTTTTCTCACATGGGACGCCGATCCTTATATCGTTCTGAGCGACGATGGCCGGCTTTACTGGATGCTGGACGCTTTCACCACATCGGACAGCTACCCCGATTCGAGCCATTATGCGCTCGGCGACTCGTCGATCAACTACATGCGCAACAGCGTGAAGGTGGTGATTGACGCCTACAACGGGACCACCACCTTATACGTTTTCGATCCGCAGGATCCGATCCTCGCCGCCTGGCGCAGCATCTTCCCATCGCTCTTTCGCGATGAGTCGCAAATGCCATCGGATTTGCGCCGGCACATCCGCTATCCGCAACTGCTGCTGGAGGAGCAGGCCGCGGTCTACGGGCTGTATCACATGAGCGATCCCGAGGTGTTTTACAACCGCGAGGATCTGTGGACGGTGGCTTCGGAGCTGGGCATGAGCGGCGGCGGCGATCAGCAGGCACAGAGCATGGAGCCCAACTACGTGCTGATGAAGCTGCCCGGGGCTTCGGACGTGGAGTTCGTCGAGATTCTGCCGTTCACGCCGGCGAATCGCAACAACCTCATCGGGTGGATCGCCGGCCGCAGCGACGGCGAGCATTACGGGAGCGCCGTGGTCTACGACTTTCCCAAGACGAAGCTGATCGACGGGCCGATGCAGATCGAGGCGCGCATCGACCAGAACGCGCAGCTCTCCGGGCAACTGACGTTGTGGAATCAGCAGGGCTCGCATGTGCGGCGCGGCACGCTGCTCGTGATCCCGTGCGGCAGCGCGCTGCTCTACGCGGAGCCGATTTACCTGCAGGCGCAGCAAAGCCCCATGCCGGAGTTGCGGCTGGTGGTGCTGGCTCTGCAGGATCGCCTGGCGTACGGTCCGACGTTCGAGTCGGCGATGGCTTCGCTGTTTGGGGGCGAGACTTCTTCGCTCACGGCCGCGGCTGGGCCGCCGGAGACGGCGCAGCCCGCGACCGGAACTGCACCGGCTGGAAAGGCACCCGATCGCGCCGCGCTGATCGCAGCCGCCGCGCATGACCTGGCCGACTACCAGAGCCTCACGGCGGCGGGCAAGCTGGCCGAAGCGGGGCAAAAGCTGGAGGACCTGAAGCGGAGGCTGGAAGCGCTGCAGTCGCAGAAGTGAGGAGTGGGCGCTGAGCAGGGCGGGGAAGCGAGAGCGGAGGGCCAGAATTCTGGAGCCGACGACCGGACTTGAACCGGTGACCTGCCGATTACGAATCGGCTGCTCTACCAACTGAGCTACGTCGGCTTTCGCTTTGTCGATTTTATCGTTAGGGTTCCGGGATCGCCAAATCCGAACGCTGCGATCGGGTCTATACTGCTCTGCGATGCGTCCCAATCCTGCGGAAGAATGGCAACGTCTCACCAAACTCTACGGCGAGATGAGCGACGGCGAACTCGAAGAAGTGGCGAGTGACTTCGGCAATCTCACGGAGACCGCGCAGCCGATTTTGCGGGATGAAATGAAGAAGCGGGGTCTGGGTGATCCGGCGTCAGCGAGCCAACCACCCGCATCGGCAAGGCCCGTTTTTGGTGGGTGGAGGGCCGCACCGTCCGAGAAGAGCGATGAAGATGATTCGCCGTCCGACGATTCGGGCGACGACACCACGGAGGGGCGTTCGACGTACACGTGGAAGACGGACTTATGCGCTCGCGACACTCATGAAGAAGCATGGCAGGTCGCGGAGATGCTGCGCCGCGCCGGCATTGAGAGTTGGCCCGATCGCCCCGGCGACACATTTGGCAACGAGACAGCACCATCGGAGCCGATACGCATTCTCGTCGCAGCCGATCAGCTCGATGAAGCGCGAGCAGTGATCGCCCAGCCCGTTCCGCAGGACATCATCGATCAGTCCCGCGAGAAACCCGAAGATTTTGTTCCGCCTGTCTGTCCGAAATGCGGCGCTGCCGATCCCACTCTTGAGTCTGTCGTCCCGAGCGACTCGTGGATTTGCGAAGAATGCGGTGCGCAATGGAGCGGCAACCCGGTCTTCGGTCCGGCAACCACGGACGCGCGGTAATCCTTCTTCCAGAACGAGAAAAGGCCGCCCGGCAACAGGGCAGCCTTTTCTTCAGGGAGAATAGTTCCAACGGAGGCAAAGCCATCAGAACTTTCTGGCGAAATACTATGGGCCACCGCTGGGGGTGTCAAGGCAAAATCCTGAGAAGCTGTAAGCGTATGAAAAAAAAGGGGGAGAGAAGGGAGATGGAGCGCAATTCCCCAAACGGGTAATTCTCCTTTTATTCGCCAAACGTCCGGCGAAAACACGTCATAATCCATTCTCTTTGTAGGAAATAGCCGACGGTGTGTGGAAAATCGGGCGATTTCCAGCCGTCCCAGAAGGAGAGCGAGGCTTAGCCGCCCAGATGCAGCGAGATGAACTCCTCTTCCGATACCGACGAAACCGGCTTGCCCCGCAGGACGCGCAGCAAAGCGCGGCCGCCGCCGAGAAAGATTCCCAGCAGCAGCGCGCTGCCGATCAGGATGACCGTCAGGATCGTGATGCCCGTGAGGAGCCGGTACAGCTTGACCGTCTCGGGCACGTAACCCTCAGGATGATTGATGGTGACGGTGTCGTTGAAGCGGATGGCACCGAGCAGCTTCTTTTCGCTCTCTGGTCCGGCGCTGCCGCGCACCACCGCAAGCAGCGGCCCGCTGCGTTTGGCCAGCGCACCGAGGCTCGCGCCGTTCTGCGCCGAGGTCTGGAGCGTCTTCAAATGCGCTTCGGCCATTTGCGGCGTGGGATACATGACCAGCGTCAGCGTGCTCTGCGCGGGACCGTACTGCGCGGTGATCGCTTCGGCATCCTGGCTGAAATCGACGGCGCTGGCCGGCAGCGTGCCGCCCATCGCGGCGTAGCTTGCGGGACCGATGGCGTACTTCACGGAGGCCGGATTGAGACCAGCCTGCGGCAGATAATGCGGCAGCGACGGTGGAACGCCCGCGCCCCCGCCGACTTTTGGCAGATCCGCGGCCAGCGCCGCGAGTGTGGCCGGCTCGTCCTTCGCGGGATGCGCGAAGGACGCGTCCACCACCGTGACGCCAGTCCAAAAGACGAAGTGATCGCCGGCCGAGGCAGCGCCGGAGCCGATGTCCTCAGGATGCATCGGCGGCTGGAGGTAAAACGTGAAAGCGCTGTACGCGCCGGTGGCGTCTGTAAATTGCCAGGTCTCGACGGTGAGACGGTTCGCGCCCGAGCTGTAGGTCGCAGCCTCAGAGCGGCTGATTCCGTCTTCCTTCAGGACTGCGAAATTCTCAGCATCATGCGAAGGCGGTGGCGAACCGGTCACTGACCATCCGGCAAAGCTCTGCGGCAACAGGGGCACGGCCCCGTTCTGCGCAGGCGCAGCGAGCGCCAGCGACGAAAGCAGAAGCGGAAGACAGAGGAGGAGTCGGGGCATCGCTCTTCTTTAGAGTGTAAGACACCGCGGTGGGAAGCAGAGTTCCGCTGATTGCCCGGCGGAGGGTCCGGCGCGGACCTTATTCGGTGGTCCCGGAATGGGTTCCGGCCTGGGCGACGCGCATGCCGTTCATGCTGCCAACGTAGCGCGAGACGCCCCGGTAGAGGGACTCGGCGATCCGCTGCCGGTAGGCTGGCTCGCGCAGTTCCTGGGCGTCGCTGGAATTCGTCAGGAAGGAAATCTCCGCCAGAATCGATGGCATATTCGCGCCGATCAGAACCACGAAGGGCGCCTTCTTCACGCCGCGATCCTTCAGCCCGGGATTGCCTTCTTCGAGGCCGGCGTAGAGACTCTGGTCCACGTCCTGGGCAAAAGCGAGACTCTCGCTGATCTTGTCTGAGAGCGCGATCTTCTTCACCAGGTCGCTGAGCTGGTGGATCGACTGATTCGAGACGGCGTTTTCGCGCGCCGCCACTTCCAGAGCATCGGCCGAGCTGGTGAAGCTGAGGTAGTAGACCTCGACGCCGCGCGCCGCCGTATCAGGACTGGAATTCGCGTGCACGGAGATGAACAGGTCGGCCTGCGCCTGGTTGGCAATGGCGGTGCGCGTCTCAAGCGGGATAAAGGTGTCGTCGCTGCGGGTGTAGATCACGTTCGCGCCCAGCCGTTGCTTCAGCAGCTTGCCCAGGCGCAGCGCCACGTCGAGCACCACGTCTTTTTCTTCGATGCCACCGGGGCCCAGCGTGCCGGAATCATGGCCACCGTGGCCGGCGTCGATGACGATGCGATTGATCTTGAGCCCGAGGGCACGCATCATCGAACTCGGCACGCGGGGCTGGGTCGATACCGGCTCGGGCGCGGAAATGCCTGGCTCTCCGGCTTCAGCGGGGGGCACATCGTCGGCGACGCGGGCTGCGGATGGCCTGGCGCTACGCGTCGTATGCCGGGTCACCGGTTTCGGCGGGTCGGCATCCGGCTGGGCTGCCGGTGTTGTGCCGGCTACGGACGCAACGACCGGGGCCGTGGTGGGTCGCTTCGTGGCGCGAACCTCATCCGGCTGCTGGCTCAGCGTGGCGACATCCGCGAGCGGGGAAGCTGGACGTCCCTCTGCGGCAGAAGTGCGCTGCGTTCGCGCGGGCGCGGTTGCACTCGATGCCGAGCGGAAGGGATTCGCGCTCCCGGCAGGCGGCTGCGCCTCGACCGGCCCGATGCCGATGCCGGCGCCGATCACGCCGTTCTGTGCCGTCTGCATCGGCGGCGGACCGCCGCGCCGGCCGTGGACGTCGATGATCAGCCGCGAGGGATTTGCGAGAAAGAAGGCCGAGTAGTCGCTCACGCTGCTCACGTTCAGCACCACGCGCACCATGTTGCTGCCCACCTGCACCACGCGGATGCTGGACAGAAAGCCGTCATCCGTGACTTCGAGCGAGCGCCCGACCAGCTCCGGCGAAAGCCGGATTCCATACAGGTCAAAGAAAATGCGGTCGGGATCGGGCAAGCGCGCCGCCGTGTAGCGCACCTCCTGCTGCAGGTCGATGGCGACGCGCGTGTACACCGGCGTCGACCAGTGCCGGATCCCGGTCATCAGCGGCAGCGGACTGCGGCGCGGAGGCGGAGGGGCGTTCAGGTCGGCCGCGGCGGGAGTCTCGGTGGCCGGTTCGGCTCCCGTGCTTCGCACCGTGCTGGGTGAGGATTCGGCGGACGAGGGGACCAGCGGGGGAATGTCGCTTTCTTCCATTCCGGCCGACCGGCTTCGTGACCGAGCGGGTGAGCGACTCGTTGTCCCGGACTCGGAGCCGAGAGAGGACTCTCCCGGCGCGGTCGAGAACTCGCGGCGCGGCTGGGGCGTCTGCGATTCAATCGCCGCCGTCAGAATAGTGTTGCGATGGCTCCCCGTCCGGCTCCCCGTTGTGCTTTCATCCTTCGAGGCCTGCCGAGTCGTCGCATGGCGACGATTCGCCGCACTTTGGTCGCGATGGATATTCCTCAGCTCGGCTCGGGCCTCCACCGCCAAAGCGCTTTCCGGATAGGTTCTCAGGAAGCTTAGATACGTCGCTTTCGCTTGTTCCAGATCGCCGAAGTCGCGCTGCTCAATCTCGCCCTCGGTCAGCAGGGCGCTAAAGCGGAAGCGGCTGGCCGGGTATTGGTGGCGCAGAAATTCGTACTGGCCGATGGCGTCGCGCAGCAGCTTCGGGTCCTGGAAAACGCGGCCCTCTTCGGCGAGCAGATCGGCGACGGCGGCGATGGAGGCATCCGCCTTCGGTGAGCCAGGATCCTGGTGGTAAATGGCGCGATAGGCGTCGAGCACGCGCTCATACTGGAGACGACTCCGCTGCTGTTCCGGGCGGCCTTCCAGCGCCTCGCGCAGGCGTTCGGCGCGGGCAAACGGCGTCGACCGGCCGGGGCCATTCTGCGGACTTGCGGCCTGCGCCACGCCGGCGCCGAGCAGAATCAGCGATGCGGTGACGATCCATCGGCCGCGCCGTAACGGCGAGTGGTGGGACGTCAAAACTGGGGCAGCGCGCTGCATGTAATTGGCCGGGATTCTCGCGCGGCGCGCGGGAGCCGTCGTTCCATTCCGGGCTGCCGCCGAAGACACCCTTGATTATAGGTGCGGCTCTCCTGCGCCGAAACGCAGGAATCCCACGCAGGTACTCAACGGAACCCCATTTGACACCGAGGGTTGCGATGTTTGCGCCGTATGGGGCGATGCCTGGGCCGCGTATCAATTTCTACTGGAGCGGCAGCGGATCGAGCGGATGAATGTTGAATTTGCCGGCCTTGTTGTCGACGGTGACCGTGCTGCCTTCTTTGATTCCGAGCTGGTCCGCAAGCCAGTCAGGAATGACGACTTTGAGGTAGTCCGCTTCGACCTCGGCCACTCCTCGGGAGCACTCGATCAGCCGGTCCCCGCCCGCATGGAGCGGAATGAGGAGCATCAGTTGCCCACCGACCTTCTCTACGGGCCCCTCGAGCGAAATCAGGTCCTCGTCATCCATTGCAGCCGATTATAGGGGGAGCGCTGGCACCACCGGTCATCTTGCGCCCTCGCACTTCCTCTGCAACACTGAATCTGCTTCCCATGGTTCGTCATTACCTCGTCAAAGGGCGCGTGCAGGGCGTTGGATTCCGCTGGTTTGTCCATCGCGAGGCTGCTGCTCTCGACCTGAAGGGCTGGGTGCGCAACACCGAAGAAGGCCATGTGGAAGTGGTAGCGTCGGGCGACGCCGAGGCGCTGGCCGGCCTGGCACAGGCGCTGCACAACGGGTCACGTGGCAGCCGGGTCGACGCCGTCATCCTGCACGACCTCGATGACAAAGAAGCCGAATCTCTGGGGCCGTTTCAAATTGAAGGAGCCTGGTAATGGGAATGATTCCCTGCACGACCGACTGCGAACCGCTCAAGGCGCTCGTCCGCACGATTCCGGATTTTCCCAAGCCCGGCATCCTTTTTTATGACATCACCACGCTGCTGAAGGATCCCAAGGGCTTCGCCATGCTCATCGACGCGCTGGCGCAGTACTACATGGACAAGGACATCGATCTGGTGCTGGGGATCGAGGCGCGCGGGTTCATCTTCGGCCCCGCGCTCGCGTATCGGCTCAATGCGGGATTCGTGCCGGTGCGCAAGCCGAAAAAGCTGCCTGGACCAACGGCGCGCGTCACCTACGATCTGGAGTACGGCTCCGACACGCTGGAGATCCACGTCGACGCCATTGAGCCCGGCCAGCGCGTCGTGCTGGTCGACGACCTGCTCGCTACGGGCGGCACGATGGAGGCGACCATCAAGCTGGTGCAGCAGTTGGGCGGAGAAATCGCCGGACTTGGCTTCGCGGTGGAGCTGGATTTCCTGAAGGGCCGCGACCGGTTTAAGGACTACGACGTGTTCAGTTTGCTGCATTACGACGAGTAGTCCGTCCCCTGCGATTGAAGCGCGATTTTCCTAGCTCGCCCTCGAATCCGAAGATCGATCGCTTTCTTCGCAGCATTCCATCGAGAAATTCAGCTTCCCGAAAGTAGCGTCCGGCCCGCGGCTGGCCCGCTCCGCTTATACTGCGGTTTGCTTTCAATCGGATGCACGGGAGGCTTTCTATGCGACGGCGTGAGTTTGTGAAGTTGATGGCGGCTGCGGCCGCGTCCACTGCAGTTCCTGCGCTGCCCCAGGCAAAACAGCCGGACTTCCCCGAGAGCCCGGCGAATCCCATCCCCGAACCAGCCGGGTTCGACAAGCTCACGCAGGATTACGCGCAGTTCTGCGCGACGCCCGAAAACGAGCGCACGTTTTACGCGCTGGTCGACGGCAAAATCGTCAGCGAGAAGCTCAGCGATTCCAAATGGGAGCCGACCGGCTGGGGCGAACCGCCGGAACTGCCCATTGCGGGCGGCTCGTGGGACGGCGTGCCGATGACCGCTCCGGTTCCTGGCCTGGGCGGCGACGGCCCGTACCAGCCGACGTGGGAGTCGCTGCAGCAGTATGAGGTTCCCGACTGGTATCGCGATGCGAAGTTCGGCATCTGGGCGCACTGGAGCCCGCAATGCGTGGCCGAAGCGGGCGACTGGTACGGCCGCAGCCTGTATCTCGAGAACGACAAGGATTACAAATATCAGCTCGCGCACTACGGGCATCCTTTGCGTTTCGGCTACAAGGACCTGTGCGCGCAGTGGACGCTGCTGAACTGGCAGCCCGAGGAACTGATCGCGCGCTACAAGAAGGCGGGCGCGCGGCTCTTCATCACGCTGGCGAATCATCACGACGGCTTCGACACCTGGAATTCGAAACATCAGCCTTGGAATGCAGCGAACTACGGTCCGCATCGGGACGTGGTCGGCACGTGGGCAACCGAAGCGCGCAAACAGGGGCTTCGTCTGGGCGTGACCGTGCATCAGGGGCGCAACTGGTGGTGGTTCCAGTCGTCGCACGGAGCCGACAAGACCGGACCCTACGCGGGTGTTCCCTACGATGGCCGCATGACGCAGGCTGACGGGAAGAATACGTGGTGGGAGGGCCTCGATCCGCAGCGCCTCTACGGCGCGAAGCATCCGGCGAATGCGCTGCCCGATCCTTCTTACGTGAAGAACTTCTACGACCGCACGCGCGACCTGATCGAACAGCACGATCCCGACCTGCTCTACTTCGACAACCCGCTGCTGCCGCTGGGATGGGGCGGCATGAATGTCGGCGCGTACTACTACAACCACAGCCTCGCAACCAACGGCGGCAAGATGGAAGCCGTGATGACCATCAAGAACGTGCCCGACAAGTGGGCCAAATGCGCGGTGGTCGATTACGAGCGCGGTCTCACCAACAAGATCATGGAGTTTCCGTGGCAGTCGGAAACCTGCATCGGCGACTGGCATTACGACCGCGCTCTGTACAACAAGCCTGGCGAATACGGGGGCTATCTGCAGCCGCGGGACGTGATCCACTGGCTCATCGATACGGTGAGCAAGAACGGCACCTTCATCCTCAACGTGCCCGGGCTGCCCGACGGCACCATCGACTCGAAGGAGATGGCCATTGTCGATCGCATCACCGACTGGATGCAGGTGAACGGCGAGGCCATCTACGAGACGCGGCCGTGGAAGGTGTACGGCGAAGGCCCGAACGTAATCAAAGCCGGATCGTTCCAGGGCAACAGCGTCAGCGCTCTCGGCGAAAAAGATATTCGCTTCACGCGCAACAAGGCAGGCAAGGTTGTGTATGCGATGGTCCTCGGCTGGCCCTCGGGCGAGATCGCGATTGAGTCGCTGGGCACGTCGAATGCCGCGCAGCCAGGCAAGGTCGCGAATGTCGAACTGATCGGCACCGGCGAACGGCTGCGGTGGAAGCAAGGCCCCGACGCGCTGCGCGTCACTCTGCCTGCGCAGTACAAGCCGGCGGTGGATTTCGCCGCGGCGCTGAAGGTGTTGCTGGGGTAAAAAGCTGGCGGAGGGAGAGGGATTCCTCTCCGGGCCTTTTTGCTCGCCTCAGAGTCCACGCCAAAAACCGATCCATCCCCTTGATTGGTAATAGTTTACGTGCACCTACCTTGCACCCCACTATACCCCATTAGGAACCACTGGGAAGGTCAAAATCGCCTCCAAGTGGCGACAAATGGCAACACAAAATCTGCCCGCCCGACGGTCAATTTTCGGTACGGTTTTCCATCTCCCACGTGTCTCCGGGGGTTCCTCCGGCGATGCCCGCTGGCCTACCTCCAGATGACGTCGCTACCGTTGTCCTCGAGCACCCTCATGAGGCGAGACCGCCGGTCGGACCCATTCCCCGGCGGCGGCCTACTGTCGAATGAGTTGCGCGACAATAGCGTGTGAGAATCTCAGCACGTTTCAGACCGCTTGCGCTGAACGCTGATGTCGTTTGCCCAAATAGGACTCAGAATCATGGCCCGAGCCGCTCGAGACTTACTCCATCATCACCACGGAGCCGAACGAACTGACCGTGCAGGTCCACAACCGGATGCCCGTTATCCTGGGCGCTGGACGGCTCCCGCAGAGCCATCGGATCTTCCAGTCGATCCGCTCAGGCCGTCTTCGGCAGATAGATGACGTCGTGGAAGGAGAGCAGTGCGGAACAATTCGCCAGAGATCGTGACTCCCAGGAAGGGGTGCGAAGCGGGTTTTTCGCGCCTCTCTCGCAGCTCGATGACCCATACGAAGGGTATATGCCCCGGCCGCAATGTTTTCGAATCCCGATGTTGCTCGAAGAGTGCTCGCGGTATCAAGAGATTGAGGCTCAATTGGCCCCCAATGAATCGGTCGAACAGATTCTGCAGGATATCGATCCCCAAATGATCGCAATCGGGCTAGCTCTTGCCGCTCTCGCTCCGGGCCCTGCCGGAGAAGTGGGCGCGGTTGCAGCAATTGCCTTCGACTTCAAGCGCAGGCGTTGGGATGGGGTAATCCTCAGCACAGCATCCATGGTGCCGTTGGTTGGCTATGTGCCGGCGCTCGTGAAAGTCGCTCTGCTGATCCGCTTACTCAATCGCCGCCTGAAAAGTGTGGAAGCAGCCCTGCCCGCGCTGCAGCAATCGCCGGGATCCGCGCGGAGAATTCAGGAGATCTTCGGTAAATACCAGCACGGCATTCCCAAGTGGCGGATCACGCGCGCGATACGCGATCGTCTTGACCGGATTGTCACGATCGGACAGGGAACAGTGGGTGGGGAAGCTGCAGAAACCGCGGCACGCACAGACAGGTCCACACCAATCCCATAATGGTCGGAGACCTTCGCCTGACAGGTTGACGCAGACTCTGGAATTGAATCGCTACTCTTTTGGCGCATGTAAGCGTCCGGTCTTCCCATCTGGATAGCCAGTGAGCGACAGTCCACGATAGGTGGCATGGATGGGGCAGTCGTCTCAGGGCGGAAGCGGCGTGTGTTTCGTCGGGTAAAAGAGAGGCTGAGGATCGTGAAGCTGACGCTGGAGCCGAGCGCGCGCGTAGCAGGTATAGCTCTGGCGAACGGCGTGAACGCCAACCAGGTGTTTCGCTGGAAGCGGCAATGAGCGTGGCGGCGAAGCGTCTTCTCCATCGCGCCGCCCCGTGGGGCACGCCTTCTGCCTCGATGCGGCGACCGTCTGGCGTTCGACAACTTCGCCCAGCGAGTTCCCGTTCCCCATGGAAGTGGAAGCACAGGATGGCCGGCGGCGAGCGGCGTATGCCCGATGCCGCGATGAAGATGCGCCAAGCTGAAGCGCAGGCTCCTTTACTTCGTTGCCGGAGAGACAGGAAGCTTCACCGGAGCCGTTCGAAGCCGAGGCGGCGCTGCTGCGAAGGTGTAGTCGCGGAAGACGCTCGCCCCGTGGAAGCCGGTCGTGAGCCGGGCGTCGATGGTTGTCCCGGTGGCAGGCAATCCTGGAACCGTGACGGATGTGCTGGTTCGGTTCCCTGAGGTATACAGGTCGCTCGAACCCGGGCCCTCGCTTCCCAACTGCAGAGACCAGGAGGTCGCGCCGACTCCGGATGTCCACGCGAAGAACTGGGTTGGACTGGCCAGCGTGCCGCCGGCCGTGGGTTGGATCAGCGAGGACGCCGTGGCCTCGGTGAACTTGCAGCTATTTGTAACCGCTACGGTTCCGTAATACGTGATCAGCGTTGCGTAGATCGCCTGCCCGGTGGTTGGCAGAGTTGTGGGCTCGGCCGAGGCGGCGGTGATGGTTCCTGAACTATAGAGATCGCTGGCCCCGGCCACCGATCCCAGGTGGAGAGCATAGCCGGTGGCTCCCGTTTCGGGCGCCCACGAGAAGGCGACATCGGGCCCGGCCAGCACGGATCCCGGTTTCGGGGCGGCCAGCGCCGCAGGCGGCCCGTAGGCATTGCCCTTGAGCGTAATCACCAGAGCCGGACCTTTGGCGGGAGTGATGGTGACGGTGGCCGTGCGCGCCTCGAAAGAGTTGGCGCCCGGCGCGAACGCCACGGTAATTTCGCAATCGGTGCGCCCCTCGATGGTGAAGCCGAGATTGCCGCCGCACATTTGCGTCTCGCTAAAGTCGCTCGCGTTGGCTCCTGCGAGAACGATGCTGTTGATCTGGATTCGTGAAGGGGAGCCGGAATTGCTGCCCGCGCCCAGGTCAGTGAGATAGACCACCTGCCCGGCGCTCACCGTGCCTGCCTTCTGACTGGCGAAGGTTACCGTCGCCTGCGAAAGCGCGAGTTCCTGCGATGCCGAGATAGCCTTGCCTGACAGTCGCACGACCTGTGGACTGTTGGGTGCGTTGTCGACGATGGTCAGCGTGCCCGTGACGTTTCCGGCAGCGGTCGTGGCCAGGGGAGTGAAGCCGACTGAGACCGAGCAGGACCACCCGTTCTCCATGGGCGAATAGCAGGTATTATTCGCGACCGTGAAGTTCGGGCTGGTGGTGATCGATTTGATCACCAGATTCACGTTTCCGGTGCTGGCGACGGTGACCGCCTGCGCGTTGGTGCTGTCGGTGGTGCCTGTGACTTCAGGATTGAACGCCAGTCCGGCAGGAGTGACCTGCGCGGCGGGCGCCTGGGCCACGCCCTGCCCGGTGAACGTGGCCGTAACGGTGGCTGCTCCTCCACCGCTGTAAGTGACGGGCACGCTGATCGAGCCGCTCTTGAGCCCGGTGGTCAGGGGCGAAAAGGTGATCGTGACCACGCATTCGGACTGAGGGGCAAGATTGTCGTAATAGCAGGTATTCGACTCGTAGAAGTCGCCGCCGGTTCCGGCCGTGGTGGTCAGGTCGGTGCCGGTAACGGTTCCAACCGCCACTTGCACATTGCCGGTATTCGTCAGGACAAACGAAATCGAATTCTGGTAGTTGAACTGACTCGTTCCCGCAACGACAGACGGAAAGGTTGCGCTCGATGGCGTCAGCGTGGCGGAGTGGACCGGCGCTTGCCCCAGCCCGGACAAGTTCGCCGTGAGCGTGGCCGTGGTTTGATCGGAGTAGGTGACTGGAAACGTCAGGCTGCCGGTTCGCTGCCCGGTCGCCAGCGGCTGAAACGACACCCCGACCGAGCACGAACTGCCCGCTTGCACCGTCACTCCGCTGCAGTAGGAGGTTACGGCAGGGAAATCGTCGCCGCTGGCAACGTTTGTGCCGGTGATCGTCCCGATCGTCAACGGCGTGTTGCCGGTGTTATTGAGCGTGATCTCTCCCTGAGGGGTCGCGCCAGGCGCTGGCCGCACGGGAGCGTCGGGCAGGACCAGCACCTGCGGAGTGACCTGGGCGGCGTCGAGCGGCGTAACCCCATAGCCCGCAAGAGCCGCGGTGTATTGGTTCCCCGCGCTGTCGGTGAAGGTTGCGGTTCCTGTCCGGTAGCCGATTGCGGAGGGATGGAACTGGAAAACAGCATCACAACCCTGGCCGGGGTTCAGGGTATATCCCGCGCAGTAGCCATCGCCGGATGCCAGGGAGAAGTCGGCGCTTCCGGCGCTCACGGCCACGCTGCTGATGGTGACGGGTTGCGATCCCGTGTTGAAGGGGCCGATCTCATTCTGATAATTGACGGGCGTCGATGCGCCGGCCGCCTGACGGTCGAAGGTGAGCACTGGTGGATCCAGGCTGATGGGAGGACTGGAGGTCATGCCCAACCCGCTCAGCGCGATGGTCTGCTTGCCCGCGGAATCCGTCAGCACAAACGTCGCCTTCTCGGTGGCCGGCAGACTGGGCACGAAGGTCAGCGTAAAACTACAGCTTGCTCCTGGCGGCATGGGCGGAGGAGGAGTGGAATTGGCGTAGAGCGGCAGGTACTGGTAGCAAGTGGAGTCTCGGAACTGGAAATCCGCGGCCGGCGCTGGCGCAACGCCCGTGATGGAGGGCGCCGTGGAGAACGTGACCGGTGCGCCGCCGGTGTTGTCGATGTAAACCGTCACCGCGTCGTTGTGATTGGTGGTCGTTCCGCCGATGAGGCTGCCGCCGAAGTTGATGGTCGTGGGCGTGATGTGGATGGCCTCCGCCGAAGCCGTCGCGGTTCCGGAAAGACCGGCTCTGATGGTTCCCGCGGTGCTGTGGATGATCAGCGATCCCGATACCGCGCCGCCGGCTTGCGTGGGGCTGAAGACTACCTCGATCGCGCACGTGCTTCCGGCAGAGAGTATGCCGCCGCAAAAGGAGGGGGAGTTGTAATAGCCAGGCTGTGAAGTGGCCGCAAACTGAGGAGTACTCTCGATGCTGTTGATGGTGACGGGTGAGTTTCCCGGATTGCTCACCAGCAGCTCCAGACTCTGGCTGGTGCTGCCCGCATCCTGCGTGCCGAAGGTGAGGGAGGACTGGCCCAGCACCAGCGCTCCGGTTGCGGCGATTCCCGTTCCCGACAGATTGAAAACGGACGGCGTGCCCGAAATGGAGTCGGTCAGGGTCAGGGTCCCCGTTCGCGTTCCGCTGGCTGCGGGATCGAACAGCACGCTGACACTGCAGGTGGTCTGTGGGCCGAGGCTGGACCCGCTGCAATTGCCTCCCGAGGCGATGCCGAAATCTCCGGTGGTGAAGATGCGATCGATGGCCACGGAGTCCTCACCTGGATTGGTGATGGTGAAGGTCTGCGCGGCGCTGGGATCGTGCACCGGCTGCGCGGGAAATGTGGCGGTGGAGGGGCTGATGGCCAGCGGTTGCTGCGAACTGAGGCCGATGCCGCTGAGCCCGAGCGTGTGTGGACTGCCCACAGCGCTGTCGGACATGGAGAGTGTGGCGGCTTCCTGGCCGGCAATGGAAGGCTGGAAGGTCACGTAAATCGCGCACGAGCCCTGCGGCTCGATCTCGAACGGCGTGGCATACGGCTGATTGCTGCCCACGGCATAGCCGCTCCGACAGAGCGGGGAGTAGCCGTAGGAGGGCACGATCAGACTGAAGTCTCCGCTGTTGCCCTGGCCTGCGGTCGGGGTGATGGTCAGCGCGTTGACAGTGACCGGAGCGTCGCCGGTGTTCATCAGGAACAGTTCCTGGCTCGTGCCTGATTGACCGAGAACGATGCTGCCAAAGCTGAGGCTGGTGGGCGAGAATTGGACCGTGCCTGTTCCCGTGGGCCCTGCCACACCGGAGCCCTCCAGGTCCACATAGTCGTACCCGGCTGGGAACTCGATGTACAGATAGTCGGCCAGGAGGCCGATTTGCGAAGGCGAGAACACGACGCTGACCTGGCATTTGGCTCCTGCCGCCAGCTGCGCCGGGCAATTGCTCGTCGCTTTGAAATCCGCTATTCCCCCCGGGAGGATCGAGGTGATGGGTTGCGGCTCATCGCCCGCATTCGTGAGCGTGACCACTTGCGCTGCGCTCGCCGTGGTGACCACCTGGTCGGCAAACAAGAGGTAAGTGGTGGAGAGCTGGAGATCGGGAGCATCGACGGCGGTGCCGCTGATGTCCACCAGAGTGGGAGATTTGAGTCCGCTGGACGCAATCGAGAGAATTCCCGAGCGCTGTCCGCTGGCAGCCGGCGTGAAACTCACACTGAGCGTGCAAAGGTCACCGCCCGGGAGGGAGGCGGGACAGTTGTCGGTCTCGGCAAATTCCGGCGAACTGACAGCAAAGGGCCGCGTGAGGGTGATGGCGGCGCTGCCCATGTTTCTGAGCTCGACGGTTCCTCCTGTTGAGGTGGTGGCGTTCACCGGCTGCGAGTTGGCAAACACAACATGAGTGGGAACGGCCACCGCGACCCCGGCGCTGGAGGGGCTGATTTTCGCCAGGTATCCGTATCCGGGAAACTGCACCGCCGGCAGCGTGACAGGAGCATCGGCTCCGGCAACATTCGCCGCAAAAAACATGTTTCCGTGGCCGTCGACCGCGATCGCCGTGCCGTTAGTCGCCGACGAGGCTCCGCCCAGATAGGTAGAAAACGCCGCCGCCTTCCCGGTTCCCGTGAGTTCGACTAAAAATCCGTTACTGGCGACGCTGGCTTGCTGCGTGGCGGGCTCGAGGCCATAGCCTGCGGGGAACGACTGAATCGGGTTCACCAGCGGAAAATCGGCAGTTGTGGTGGTGCCGGCCACATAGACAGCGCACGACGACGCGCAACCCGGAGCGATGGCCACCCGGACCGGCTGGACGTTGTTCATCGCATAACCGGACGGCCCGCTGAGCCAGGTGGAGTAGAGAAGCCCCGTTCCCGTGCTGTTCATCTTCAGGACGAAGCCGCCCGGATAGCTGGTTTGGTAAGCGCCGCTTGTTACGGGAAAGTTACTGGAGGTGACGGTGCCTGTGACGTACGCCGATCCCGATCCGTCCACGACGACTCCGGCTGGAAATGCGGGGCCTAAGTATGCCGAAAAAACGAGGTCCGTTCCCTGGGGATTCAGCTTGGTCAGATACGCGCCGGAATCCGACGGCCCATCGAAGTTATAGGCGCCCGGCGTTACAGGAAATCCTGGTGCCGCGGAGGAAATAACAAACGCGTCGCCTGCTCCATCGATGGCGATGTCTTCCCCCTGCGACAATCCCTCGCCCGACAGGAGGGTGGAGTAGACCAGCCCGGCATTCCCGGCGAGGGCAGGGTTCAGCTTCGTGACGAATCCTGCATACTGACCCTGGTTCGGCCAGGCAGTCTGATAGGCGCCCGCGGTGGTGGGAAATTCCGGGGAGTCGGTATAACCCGTGACATACGCCGCTCCCGTGGCGTCGACAGCCAGCCCGTTCGCTGTATCTTCGTTGCTCTGCCCCAGGTAGCTGGAGTAGGTGAGCGCGGAGCCGTCAGCTTTGACGACCGCCAAAAAGGCCGCACCGCCGCTGGATGGAATCACCGGCTCAAGAGCGTTCGCCGTCGTCGGCAACCCGACACTGGCCGTTCCGGTCAGATACACATCGCCGGATGCGTCGACCGCAATAGCCCGGGGATAAATGTAACTCGAGGGGCTTCCCATGGAAGCGTTCAGCAGAAGATTGCCGTTCGGATCGTACTTCAGAATACTGGTGCTGGCATAACTGTTGCCAACCGAAGCAGCGACGTAGGTGTTGCCGGCTGCATCGGCGGTCATCGCCAGAATGTTCGTATCGGCAAAGTAGTACGGCGGATAGGAATAGCCGGAAGCACCGGGGATGTCGAGCCCGTACAGCATGACCGGATCGATCACGAGTTTCCTGTGGTGATCGTACGCGCCGATGGAGAAGCCGATGCGGTAGGGGCCGATTCCCTCGCCGGCGCGGCGGATTCGATACCGCACCTCCACGGGCACACGCTGCAATCCATCCGGCGACAGTTGGTACGCCAGCGGCTTGAGCAGGCGAATTGCGGCCCCGCCCGAGCTCAGGTGCAGGTCGCCGTGTGCGTCAACAAGGCAGTCCACCGCATTGCGCTCATCGAGTTGCAGGCGGCTTGCATCGGCGTTCGGCTGTAGGATGAAGTCGTATTCCAGGCGGCCCGCATTGCCGTAAAACGACAAATCCACTCCCGGATAAACTCCCTGGTAAGTCACGCGGCCGTATTGCGGCACATGCGTGATCCAGCTGCTGGGATCGCCGCTCGGGAAATAACTATGTTCCCCCTGGGCTTTCTCCTCGGGAAGCATGGCCGCGTCCTGATTCGGAGCTACCAGTTGCAGCCCGATCGTCGGGTCCGCCGCATGTTTGCCCGCTGCCCGGTCCGGATGGCCGGAGAAAACCACCGAGGCCTCATCCGGCTCCAGGCGCAATTCGTAGCCGTGCCCGTACGCGATGAAGCGGGCCCGCGACGGATCCTGCCCGAGGTTGGGTTCGAATGTCAGCGCTGCCTGGGCAAACGCGATCTTCGGTCCGGCAGTTCGCGCCGCCTCCGCGGTCAGGGATCCGGACTGCTGCGCCGCAGAAGATGCGGCCTGAGCCTGCATCAGGCTTGCGCCGGCAAGTCCGGCGCACGCCGCAAGAATGAATAGGTTGGCGACGCCACCGCGGTGAACGATGGGAGCAAAGAGCGGAGTCGAGGCAGCACGAGTCATGAATTCTCTTTCAGGCACAAGTATTCAGCTCCATCGCAATGGGGAGGGATGCCCAGCCGCGTGGACTGTGAGTCAGGTGAAGAAACTGAGATGTGCCGAAACTTGCCCGGATATTACTGGCGGCACGGTCCCGTGTCAATGTAAACTACAGTGTAACGGGGTAGTTACTATGCGGTTAGCGTAACGCCCAAAAGCGCTGAAGGGACTCGGATTTACGCAGGGCTGTGTATGCCTGAATCACGCTGTCGCTGAACGGCTCCATCTCTTCCAGCTGCGGGCTGAATTGGAGCAGGAGCAAATCGACTCCGGCCTTCCCATATCGTGACCGCTCCAGTCCGTGACGAGTGATCTGCTTGGCAAAACCTTTACGTCCTGCGACCCGCCACCGACGACGGTGACTGTGTGCTGGTTGGAATAGCGGCTTAAGAGAGTGGACCTTTCACACTTTTCTCCGGCCTCGTGCTGCACGGTGCGTGCGCGGACGCGAATGTCGCGGCTGGCCTGTCGAGACCATACGGAGCCCCGAAACTGACCGGACTCTACGCCGACGGATCACTGCAGGACGAAGCGTAGCCGCGATGCGTCGCTCGGCCAACGACGGCGACTGGCTGTAGGTTGGATCGAGCATTGCAATGACCGCGACCGCGCGGCTACGGTAAAGGCGAGCCCATTGGCTTTGTTCGAGGGCCTTCTGCACGGCGTACCAGCGATTCCGATCGGTCTGCGGCGCGACTGGGACCGAGGCGCTTGCGGTCGTCAGTGACGGGCCCGAATCACTGTTGATGAGGGAGAGGAAATCGGTGAATTCTTCCAGATTGACGCCCATCTGATAAACGAGTTGCGTGAGCGCCATTTGCTGTGAGGCTGTCAGGTTATCGAAGTCCCGGCAATAGGCTCGAGCATTCGCTATCGCCTGAATCACGGCAATACGCAGGAGGCTGCTGGCCTCCGCGTCCGAAATCTCCGGATCGAGGCCGGCAAGATGTCTTCGGAACCGCCGCACGCCCCAGGAATTTATCCGCATATGATAATCGTCGAGGATTCTCTGGAGCCGCTTCGGTTCGAGTCCGGCAGCCTGCCATAGCTCCAACGAAGAGGGTTCGAGAAACTGGTTCGGATTGAACTGATCGTGCTGTGGGTGTCCTCGTTCCGGCAGATCGAGACTGAACCCAGCTCCAAGCAGCGGACGGCTCGTTTTTGGATCGGGGTAGGCAGTGAGGATCCATCCCTCATGACGGCGGTCACGAAGAATTGCCATGAGATCGGGAAGACGAAAGCGGATTTGAGATTCCTGAAAGCTGCGAAGTGCCTGAATGGCAGGATCGGAGGGCACAGCCGAAGTCGAAGCCGTTGAAGCGTACGGAGCAACGGCGGCAGAAGTCGCGATCGGCGTCGGCACGGCTGGCAAATCTGTCTCCTGCGCCGCAATCCCAGCGACTGGCACTAACCCTGCGGTCAAAAGAATCAGCGTGCGAGCGTATCCTCTCATGAAGAATGGACGATCGCCTCCTGCTTGCTTAGGGTCACAATGACCGAGATACCGAACAATGGCAATAACCAAAAAGCGGGACGGACAGAAAAGGTAACGTCCGAAATTGTGATTGAAAATCCTAATCCCACAACGGGTTTCCCGCGACGGATTCTCCGACGTGCCTAACTCCGAAGCGCGTGCTGCTGTCGAGATGAAGAAGTCACCTCAAGGCGGTCCGGCAGGTTTACATTTCTGACTATCCGCTCCATCAAAGACTGCTGAGGCGGAATCAATAGTGTGCAGCCGGGATCGGCGCACGGATTGTAGGCCACCTGTTTTTTCGCATGGAGGAGCCGCTGAGGGCGAAAGTCTCGGATGACCGATGCCGAGGGGCAGGGTGAGAAAAATGGTGCTCACTTTCTCGCTGCCACAGCACGCGCGACAGGCGAATCACCTTCCTGGCAGCTTTTCGCGGTGCGCTCTATGCTTCCCGCCCTGTCGTGTTTTGAGCAGTTTCGCTCGTATCGAAACACGGAAGTAACCGGGCCGGTTATCCGCAAACCGGGCACGGCTCGCCGCATTTCCATATGAGAATTCGCGCCGGCGGCCGCGAGATGCGAGGTTATGCATCGTGAACTCGTGAAGCACAATCGTCGCGCCATTATCTTGTTTTCCCTGTCTGCTTAGGCGTGATAGACTCTGCCGCTAACCCGAAGTTTTCATGGGATAACCCGCGAAACGCAGGCACCCCGTCCGGAAAGGGCCCTCCTGATGTCTAGCCGTACTTCTTGCCCTGTTAAGTTCTTTGCCATCGCCATAGGCTTCGCGTTCAGTTATGTGAGTGTCGCTGCCGCACAGACGGCAATCGCTTCATCGGCTCAGCCGCGAATTTCTGCCGCAATCGACGAATCGTCGCTTGTCGAGTTGCGTGGGAACGTCCACCCGCTGGCACAATCACGGTTTGACCTGGGCCCTGTGGCTTCGTCGATGCCGGCAAGCCGGTTGTTTTTGGTTCTGAACCGCAGCACGCAGCAGGAAGCCGATCTGAAGGGTTACCTGCAGTCAGTCCAGGACCGCCATTCTGCCAATTACCACAGGTTCCTGACGCCTGAGCAGTTTGGCCAGCGCTTCGGTGTCGATGATTCCGATCTGGAGATCATTCAGGGCTGGCTTGCACAGCACGGATTCACCGTGAACAAGCTATCCCGGTCGCGGATGGTGATTGAATTCTCGGGCAATGCCGGCCAGATCGAAAGCACATTCCATACCTCGCTTCACGCCTACGCGATCAACGGTGTTCGATACTGGGCCAACGCCACGGATCCGCAGATTCCCAGCGCACTTGCGTCCGTCGTGGGCGGCTTCGCGTCACTCAGTAGTTTTGGGCCGAGGGCCCAGTATATTCGCGGGCCGCGCGGCACCTACGATCCCTTGACCCACACCATCCGTCCCAGCTACACGATCGGAGACGCAACCAACGGGTATTATGTTTTCCTCGGGCCCGCCGACGCTGCCACGGTTTACAACACGCCTACGACACTGAACCCGAATGCCTCCGGAACTACCTATGACGGAACCGGAGTCACCATCGGGATCGCCGGGGACTCGAACATTGACCTGACCCAGAACGCCGACTATCGCTCCATCTTCGGACTCGGAGCAAATCCGACTACGGTGGTGATTGACGGCGCCGACCCCGGTGAAAACGGCGATGCGATCGAAGCCTACCTTGATACCCAGGTTTCGGGCGGAATCGCTCCCCAGGCCAGAGTCATTCTCTACACGGCTGCCGATACATCCTACCAATCAGGGTTATTCCTGGCGATTCAACGAGCACTGGACGACAATCAGATCGACATTCTGAACGTCAGTTTCGGCTCCTGTGAAGCGAGTCTGGGATCGTCGGGCAACCAGTTCGTCAACGATTTGTGGGAACAGGCAGCCGCCCAGGGCATTGCCGTCACAGTTGCATCCGGGGATAGCGGCTCCGCGGGGTGTGACAACCCAAAAACGGAAACTGAAGCCGTGAACGGCCTCGCGGTGAACGGCATTAGCTCCACTCCATTCAACGTCTCCGTGGGCGGTACTGATTTTGACGTGCTGTACAGCAATTTTCCCGCGAGCTTTACCACCTACGTGGATACCAGCAATACCTTGGCCCATCATCGCAGCGTGCTCAAGTACATCCCGGAGGAGCCATGGAACAACTCCACGCTGCTGAATACTGACATCGCTTCGAATTACACCTATTCCCAGGACATGAATATCGAGGCGGGGGGCGGGGGCGTCAGTTCGGTGTACTCGCTGCCCAGTTGGCAGTCGACGGTGACTTCCGGGTCGGGACGCAATCTGCCTGATGTCTCTTTCCTGGCCGGCAATGGCTTTTACGGTGCCGTGTGGGGAATCTGCACCGATCTGGAAGTGGACAGCAGTGGCAATCCTGTTCCCGACTGTACAGCGGGGGCCACTCTCAACAACTTCAATCTGACGGGCGTCGGAGGGACATCCGCGTCGGCACCAGCATTCGCCGGGATGCTGGCCCTGGTGGAACAGAAGACCGAGTCGCGTCTTGGTCAGGTAGATTATGCTCTTTATGATCTGGCCCATACCTCCTATTCTTCGGTATTTCACGACGTCACGACCGGCGATAACTCAGTCTTCTGCGCTCTGAATTCGCCCAATTGCAAGGTTATATCAGCCTCCCTCTACGAGTACTATCTCAGCGGCTACAACGCATCGACAGGATACGACACGGCCAGCGGACTCGGCAGTGTCAACGCCGCTGCAATGGAATCGTCGTGGTCCAGCCCCAGTTTCGCCGCCACAAGCTCTGTGTTTGCATTGAATGGAAGCGCCGCTCCGCTCACTATCACGCATGGCCAAAGTGTTTCGGTTGGTGATACGGTCACCAGCACAAGCGGAATTCCCTCCGGCGAGGTCGAGCTAGTCGATAATCTAAGTCCGGCGACGCGTCCGAATGCAGAGGGCATTGCCACTTTCGCGCTTTCGAACGGAGCTGTAGCGGCATCGACCACGGCACTGCCTGGCGGCAGCTATCAGGTTACGGCGCACTATTCCGGAAGCAACACATTTGCTCAAAGCGGCTCGAATGCGATAGCGGTGACCGTGAACCCGGAGAGCAGCACGACGACTCTCAAGGTGGCTGGCATCTACGATCCTGCCACCGGCAAGTCTGTGAGCACGCCCTACTACGGCTTCATCTACCTCCTTGATGCGCAGCCGTACGGCAACAGTTCCTCCGCCGCTAACCCCAATGGAGGTGCAACTGGAACTGTGACCTTCAAAGCTGGCGCGACCAGCCTTGGCTCAGCTGCGTTGGGCAGCGAAGGGGTGGCCGAACTGCAGACGGCCACGATTCCAGGAGGCACTAACAGCCTGACTGCAGTATTTCCGGGCGATGTCAGCTTCCAGGCAAGTACCAGCGCTCCCGTTTCCTATACCGTCGCGCCTGCCGTCACGACCCTGAAGACGCCCACCTTCACGCCCTTCGATCCGTCCGTGGGAGCGAATGAAACCCTCAGCGTCGCCCTTACGGTGGACAGCGCCGGCGCGGGGCCGACCGGCACTGTCAGCTTCATGAACGGGTCCGCTTCTCTTGGTACGGCAACGATGGTCGGGACCGCGGCGACAGCCACAGCTCCCGCTTCCGGCACCGCCTCCCTAACCGTGACTACGCTCCCTGAAGGAGCAAACAACATCACCGCTGTATACAGCGGCGATGCGAACTACGCAGGATCAACTTCACCCGCCGCGCAGGTCACCATCTCACTAAACCCGACGACTTTGAGCTTTTCGCCTGCTAATCAGACCATCGTGGTGAATCAGCCGCTGCAATTCACTGTTACGCCCGCGGCCGTTGCGGGATTGCCCCTGCCCACTGGAACCGTCACGGCGGGTTGGGGCACCTCTAATATTTACTATTCCGGCAGTCTTGTGAACGGGGTCGCGAGCATCACAGTTCCCGCAAATACCTTCCCTCTCGGACCGGGAAGTATGCTTGTTACTTACAGCGGTGACAAGGTTTATTCTTCCGCGACTGCCGGTATGCCGTTTACTGTGAAATCATCGGGAACGGCGACGCCTGCCGTCGCCATCATCGCGCCCACGTCCATCTCGGCATTTCCGGTGACGGTAACTGTCAGCGTCACCGGCCCGAGCGGGGATCCCGTCGCCACCGGTTCGGTTACCCTCACCGGCACCCCGGCGTATCTCATCCAGATTGAGCCGCTCGTTAAAGGCTCGGCTACATTCGTTCTGAATGCCGGCATCGCCTACGGTCCAAACACGCTCACCGCGACCTACCTGGGCGACTCCACGTATACCGCCGGTACGGCTACGGACACCCTCACCTTTCTTGGCCCGGCGGACATCAGTTTCAGTCCCACTTCTCCTACCATCAGCGTTACCGATCCCTATAGCGTGACTGTCTCCATCGCGACGCAATCGCCTTTTCCCGCGCCTACCGGTTCGATTACGCTCTCCAGCGGGTCCTACACTTCAGCCGCCACGCAAGTGGCTTCCGGCGCAGCCAGTATCACGATACCTGCCAACTCTCTCGTCGTCGGCACCGATACGCTGACTGCGACCTACTCCGGCGATGCGAACTATGCCGCCGGTTCCAATACGCAGACGATTGTCGTAACCGCAGCTCCACTCGGGCTTACGATCAGCGCCGCCAATCTCACCGTGAATGCCGGTGCGACGACGGGGAACACCTCCACCATTACGGTCACTCCCAGCGGCGGATTTACGGGGAGTGTTGCTCTCGCGGCGTCAATTACCTCGAGCCCTGCCAACGCTCAGGATCCGCCAACTTTTAGTTTTGGGAGTTCGAGTCCCGTGAGCATTACGGGCGCGGCGGCGGTCACCGCAACGCTGACCGTCTTTACCACCGCGCCTGCGACAGCAGCGCTCGTCATGCCGAACAATGCCGGCAGAACTGTATTCGCGGCATGCGGCACATTACTGGCGTGTTTCTTCCTGTGGGGCATTCCGGCACGGCGGAAGAAATGGCGGAGTATCCTGGCATCCCTGTTGTTGCTGGTGGCCTCAGGGGCAGGCATTCTCGCGTGCGGAGGAACTAATGGCGGAGGTGGGGGCGGCTCAGGCAATCCGGGCACGACGCCGGGGACGTACGCTGTGAAGGTTACCGCGACGTCCGGCAACATCGCCGCTACAACGCCATTGAGCATTACCGTGCAGTGATGTATTGACTGCCAATCCCATTGGGACAGGCGCCCAGAAGCTCCGCGCCCGGGGCCAGGTGCGTGACCTTTTCTTCTTCCGGTAACGGCGCTATCACCGATCGGCTCGGGACTAAGCGACGCTGGCGTGCCGCATGCTTTCCGCTTGCTGACGCACGACGTAGATCAGCATCTCCAGCTGTTGACTACGCTCGTGTGGGCCCACGAGTGGGGATGAACGCCAGAAACGTGGCGGACTGTTCGACCTGTGTCGTGAGACCGCCGCCATTGTTCGTTCCATGCGCAAATCCCCGGTTGACCGTCTTCGCACTCCAGTCCATTTTCGATACTTCGGTTTTATGGCGAGAAGAATCGGGCCAAGTGGCAATGCAAATGGCAACACTTCCTGTAAGTTATTGATTCTAAATGACTGGCGGAGGGAGAGGGATTCGAACCCCCGGTACCCTTGCGGGCACAGCGGTTTTCAAGACCGCCTGTTTCAACCGCTCACACATCCCTCCGCGCGGCGAACGGGCTTGCTGGGTTGATTGTACCAGGGCTCCGGCGAGGGGCCGCGAATCGCGCGGTCCGGTCCACGGGTCGCGCATCAACCCCAGATGAAAGCGTCCATGCGCGCAGGCTCTGCAGGGCAGCCGTATCCCGATTTCGACGCATGCAAAAGAGCTCGGCTACACTGGTGCGGCCAGGAGAAATCGGATGCCGCCCCGGCTGGTCGCAATATCGGGTCCATTCGCGGGAATCGTGCATCCCCTCTCCGGCGAAGAGCTGCTGATCGGGAGGGAGTCGTCGAGCGGCTTCTGCCTCGCCGACCACCTCGTCTCGCGGAAACATTGCCTGGTCCGGCAAGCAGACGATCTGTATGAGCTGGCCGATTTGGGCAGCCACAACGGCACGTTCGTCAACGGCGTTCCGGTGCTGCGCAAAGTTCTGGCTGAGGGAGACACGATTCGCATCGGAAGCTCCGAGCTGCTGTTCCTGGTGCGGGACGAGGACGGCCTTTCACTCGCAGGGATGACCGATGAAACGACGGCTCTCGACCTCAAGCCGGTGTCCATCGAGGGCGCGCCCCGCTGGTCCGGCGTCGACGTCGGACACATGGCACGCGACCTCGCGGTCCTGTTCCGGATCAGCAACGTGATCGCCTCCGTGCGCGATCTCCACCAGCTGCAGAGCGAGCTGCTGCAGCTCATCTTTGAAGTGATTCCCGCCGAACAGGGCGCGATTCTGCTGATGCCGAATCCGAACGACGATGCCGCTTCCGTCTGCAGCTGGAGCCGGCACGGCGTCCGCGCACCGGCGGTCAAAGTGCAGCGCGACATCGTGCATCGAGCCATGTGGGAACGCACGGCGATTCTCGGCCGCACCGATACGCCGTCGGGTGAAGCGCAGAACGTGCTGTGCGTGCCGCTGCTGGCGACGGAGAAGACGCTCGGCGTGCTTTACCTGACGGCGCCGGAATCTGTGCCGCTGTCGGAGGAGCACATTTATCTGCTCAATCCGATTTCCCGCATTGCCGCCGTGACCCTGGAGAACCGCGTGGCGATGGATGCGCTTCGCTCGGAAAACCGGCAGATGCAGGAACAGGTTCATTCGAGCCAGCTCATTGGCGAGAGCCGGCCCATCGCGCAGGTGAGGGATTTCATCGGCCGCGTGGCGCAGGCGGATTCCACGGTGCTGATCCGCGGTGAAAGCGGAACCGGCAAGGAGGTGGTGGCCCGCGGCATCCATCACGCCAGCCCGCGCGCAGCGAAGCCGTTCATCGCCATCAACTGCGCGGCTATCCCAGAGGCGCTGCTGGAGAGCGAGCTTTTCGGGCACGAGCGCGGCGCCTTTACCGGAGCCGTCGCCCTGAAGAAAGGCAAGCTGGAGCTGGCCGAAGACGGAACCGTCTTTCTTGACGAGATCGGCGAAATGGCTCCTCTGCTGCAGGCCAAGCTGCTGCGCGTGCTGCAGCAGCGCGAATTCGAACGAGTGGGCGGAAGCCGCTGCCTGGCGTTCGCGGCGCGCGTGGTCGCGGCGACGAACAAGAATCTGGATCAGGCCATCAAGGCCGGAGAATTTCGCCAGGATTTGTATTACCGGCTCAATGTCGTCTCCGTCGTCGTTCCTCCGCTGCGCGAGCATCGCGACGACATTCCGCTGCTGACGCTCTATTTCGCCAGCAAATATGCGGCTCAGCGCAAGCGCCCTTTTACCGGAATCTCGTCTGAGGCGCGCGCGCTGCTGATGAACTACAGCTGGCCGGGCAATGTCCGCGAACTGGAGAACGCGATCGAGCACGCGATGGTGCTGGGGCTGACCGAAGAAATCCTCCCTGAAGATCTTCCCACCGCCGTGCTGGAGGAGCAGCCTGCGGAACTGGAGGGGACGCGCTACTACTCGGTGCTCAACGGCGCCAAGAAAGAGCTGCTCCAGGAAGCCCTGCGCCATGCCGGGGGAAATTATCCGGAGGCCGCGAAGCTTCTCGGTATCCATCCGAAATATCTGCATCGCCTCGCGCGCAATCTAAAAATCAAACCTGCGGCCGTATAGCGTCTCCACGGGCAAGGTCTGGATTACGGCTCCTGCCAGTCGAGCGCGTACACGTCCGACGATCCTGCGTTGCGAAGCAGCAAAGGCGATTCATCGGGATCGAGAGCCAGCGATCCATCTCCAAAATAGCCGGTGTAGACGAAGTTCTTCAGGTCTGCCACCTGCTGAATCTTTCCGTCGGGGATGTGAATTCTGATGACGGCGCTACCGCCGCGTCCGGAGAGGACATAGATGTATTGACTGTCACGGGAAAAATTCGGCCACGCGACCAGGCCCGTGGGAAAGACGGTCCACTTCTGCGTCTGGAAATTAAACAGGTGCAACTCGGATTCGTCCGAAGGAAAGGCTGCGAGGTACCGGCCGTCGGGCGACCAGCGCGGCGAGTACAGCCCCCGCGATCCAGGGACCGTGTCGATGCGATGCGTGGCGAGATCGAAAATGTAGAGGGCCGAGCCAGCATTCATGGGGCCGCTGGCGAAGACAATTTTGCTGCCGTCCGGCGACCAGCCCGGATCCGACTGCGCTCCCGATGGCGCTCCGCCCGTGTCAGGGATGAGCGGCTTCACCGCGCCCCCGTCGGGGGAGACGGTAAAGACGCGGGAAGGCTGATCCGGCAGGTTTTCGTAGAAGACGATCTGCTTGCCGTCGGGCGACCAGTGCGGTTCGATTGCGTACCCTGGTGGGCCGGTGAGCTGGCGCGGGTCGCTGCCATCCGCGCGGCTGCGCCACAGGTAGCCTTCGGGATACGTGACGTACGCGACCCACTGGCGATCCGCCGAGAAGGCGGTGAACTCCGCCGAAATCCCGCCGAGATAGGGCGAGAACTGCCGGGTCTTTGCGTCGTAGCGAACCGACTGGCCGCGGAAGGTCTGCCCGACGACAAAGAGCTTGCGGCCGTCTTTCGCGGGCACCGGAAAGCTCAGCGTCATGGGACTGGAAGTGAGCTGGACGGGTTTCGGTTCGGAGCGAAACAGGCTGCCCGAGCGAGGCAAGGTCCAGATTTGGCCATTCGCGACGAAGACGAAGTAGCGGCCGTCGGCGATCCAGTGGCCGCAACATGTCCCGGCGGGCGATTCCTCGGTGAAGATATGCAGGGCGGCGGGAAGCTTCCAGCCGGGGGACAGCGCATGCAGCCCAGTCCCGTCGGAAGCGACTTCCCAGATCGAGCTTCTGGGGCGAAGGCTGGGCTCGCGCACATCGAAGCGCAGGTGGCTGCCGTCGAGGGACCAAACAAGCCAGCTGACAAATCCTCCTTCCTTCATGGTGAGGAGCCGGCGAGGCTGGCTGCCGTCGGCATTTGCGAGGAACAGATCGCTGTTGTTGGCGTAAGCGAGCCTTTGGCCGTCGGGCGACCACGCAGCTGCGTCGCCCACAAGGTCGCCGAGGCGCTGCGGGGAACCACCGAGGACGGGGAGGGTCCAGAAAGGCCCGATGGCCGGTGCGCCGGTGGAGGCAAGCAGGATGAACTGCGAGCTGTCCGGCGACAGCGCGATCGGGAACATCTCGGAGGAAGGCATGGCGATCGGCGTGGGGTCGCCGCCGGACGTGGAAATTTCACCCACGGTGTGCGACATCACGGTTCCCACCGTCATGTAGAGGCGGGAACCGTCCGTGGCAATCAACCGTTTCGGCTGCCCATCGTGCGTGAGCTGGACGTAATTGGAGACGGCTGGAGGCAATGCGGGGCGCGTGAAGAAGTAGATCAGGAACAGAGCGACGGCGACTGCTGCTGCCACGGCTGCTGCCGCTGTTGCCATGCGCGCACCGGACTTCTTCTGCGGCTGGCTTGCTGCGGAGCCCGTCGACAGGCTCGAATCCGACAACGCGTCGAGAGCAAACGCCAAATCGTGCGCGGAGTGAAAGCGCTGCTCCGGATTCTTCTCGAGACATCGCTGGACGACGCGTTGCAGGGCGGGCGGCGTGCTGGGAGCGACCTGCGAGATCGGCGGCGGGTCCTCCTTCAGAATCGCCGTCATCGTTTCCGCTGAAGTGGGCCGGCGGAAGGTTCGCGTGCCGGTCAGCATCTCGTACAGAATGGCGCCGAAGGCAAAAATGTCGGCGCGATGATCGACGGCCTCGCCGCGCACCTGCTCCGGAGCCATGTAGCCGACGGTGCCCATCACCATGCCGGGATCGGTGGCGCTGGTCACCGTCGCGCCGGGATCGTCGGGCGCCGTGTCGTGCCGTGCCATGCGGGCCAGACCGAAATCGAGAATCTTGACGTGACCATCGCGCGTGACGAACAGGTTTTCCGGCTTCAGGTCGCGGTGGACGATGCCCTTGTCGTGCGCTGCCGCCAACCCCCGGGCAATCTGCACGCCGTAGTCGATGGACTTGCGCACGGGCAGCGGACCTTGCTGCAGCAACTCCCGCAGCGTGCTGCCCTCGAGCAGCGCCGATACGAGGTACGGCGCGCCCTGATAGCTTCCCCGATGGAAGACGGCCAGAATATTCGGATGGTTGAGGGCCGCAGCTGCCTGCGCCTCCTGCTGAAAGCGCCGCAGGCGCTCGGGATCGCTGGAAATAAAGGCGGGCAGGACCTTGATGGCCACGTCCCGCTTGAGCTGCGGATCGCGGGCTCGATACACCTCACCCATTCCGCCGGACCCAAGGAGGCCGAGGATTTCGTAGCCATCCAGCTTCGTGCCGGCGCTCAACGGCATAGTCGGCTGATTATAGAACCCATCCAACAGCCGATCCCCTAAACTTTTCCTTAGACCCGATGAACAGCCTGGTTCCAGCATGGTCGCCCGGCGACCCACTTTTGCCGTCCCGGCAACGACCTGTCGTGAGGCGGGGCGTTGCGATGGCGATGGCTGCCATCGTCCTGTGCCTCCTCGCGGTGGCGCAGTCGGCACATGCGGTCGAGCTCACAGTGAGCCGCGCCGCGCTGGAGCGGACCCTTGTGCAGCAGCTCTTCTCCGGTCCGGACGGTCACTACTATCTGAAGGGCAATGCGCACTCCGCCTGTTCGGTCTATGCCGAGAATCCCGAGGTGAGCTTCGCGGCCGATCGCGTGCAGGTGAAGGTGAAGATCCATGCCAGGCTGGGCACGTCGGTGACCGGCCACTGCGTCGGCCTCACCCTGGCTCCATCGGTCGAGGTCTCCATGGTTCCTGAGGCCGAAGGGGAGAGCATCGGATTTCGTGACGCGCGCGTCGAGCACGTGAGCGAGTCGCGGGAGCTGAATTTCCTGCTCATGCCGTTTCTCAGCCATCAGATTCCGTCGAGTATGAAGGTGAACGCCGCGGATTTGCTGCGCAGGGCGCTCGCCAGCTCCACCGCCAACAGCGGCTACCAGGTCACGCTCGACCGGCTGAAGATCCACTCCATGCTGATACAGGGAGACGCTATCGTGCTCGACGCCGATGGCGATCTGAGCGTGCACTGATTCCATGGCCCGGCCCCGCATGCAGATGCTGACGGCAACCCAACTCCGCCAGGAGATCAGCGCGCGCAACCGCGCACGCGCGGACCATCTGGCGCACGAACTCTCCATCGGCGAATCGCCCAGCGTCATCTATCAGGAATCGGACGGCGGCCACGGCAATTTTCTTCCCGCCGCGTGGCGGCGCATCCAGGCGAATCCCGCATGGAAGCAGAGGCTCGCGAAGGTCTATACCGCGAGCCGCTTCGTCCCGCGCTCCGCCGATCGGCGCCGCTTTGAGCTGGATTGCGCCAACAGCTCCGATGCGCTGCTGATGAATGTCTTCTGTTCCCCCGGCATCCTCAGGCGGCGCGAGGTCTGTTCGCTGCTCGCCATCGAGCCCGGCCTGCAGCCGGAGTTCGGCTTTCGTCCGGGAATCCCACTCGCCAACGGCCGCACCGACCGCACCGAGATCGATATGAAGCTCGGCGCGCTGTTCGTGGAGGCGAAGCTGACCGAAGGCGATTTTCAGCGCGCACCGCTGCGCCTGTTGACGCGCTATCGCGATTTCGAGGGCGTCTTCGTCGCGGAGCAGCTTCCTGCGGCCGGGGATAGGCTCGATTCGTACCAGCTGCTGCGCGGCGTGCTGGCAGCTCAGGCAGCGGATGCGTCCTTCCTTGTTCTTTGCGATCGCCGCCGACCCGACCTCATCGAGCGCTGGTTCGCCGTGATGCAGGCGGTCCGGGACGTGGCCTTGCGCACGCGGCTCGGAGTGCTCACCTGGCAGGAACTCGCGCCGGCTCTGCCCAGGCCGCTGCAGCGATTTCTGGAAGAGAAGTACGGAATCGTCCCGTGAACTTGATCCGCGGTGGACGAGGACCTCCGCCAATGGCTCGGCAGAGGTCCTGTCGAGTGGGCAGGTGTTTAGAAGGGGCCGTGACCGTGATCGGTGTCGCCGAACAGGTCCGACATGACCTGGACGCCGGGATCGCACGCGTGATTCAGGCAGGGCAGCCCGAATCCAGCTTCCATCGATTTGAGAAGAGAGAAGCTGGTGTAGCAGTTCGAGCTCTGCACGCCGTGGCGGCTGCTGTAGTTCGTATCGACCGTCAGGACCACGCGGTTCTGATTCTGCGACGGGTAAAGACCGGAGAGCGGTTTCGTGCTGCCGCTGTAGTCGTTCTCGTCCCACACAATCACGATCGCGTCGCGGCCCTCGCGCCACACGGGCGACGTGTGGATGGCCGTCACCAGGCGCTGGATGGTCGTGTCGCCCTGCTGGATCAGCCCGGGATTCAGCCCAACCTGCGTGCCGTAGGTGTAGCCGCTGTCGTTCAGGCCGTAGTCGAAGGCGCAGAAGGCGTCGGCATTGCCGCGGCCGTGCTGATCGTCGCACTGGTTCGGTGCGATGAAGGCGAGGGCCGGCACATGGCCGCTGGTCAGGTCGGCGTAGAGGCCGTTCGGACCGCCGAATCCCACCACGTTGGCCAGACTGTTGTCCGGATCGTCTCCGTCCTGCACGCTCTTGAAGTAGGCGAAGGGATTGTGCTTCACCGCGTAGAGCTGCACGACGTCCGATGACGTGAGCGGCGCGAGCAGCGAGAAGCTGGACAGGTTGGTCGCCGTGCCGTTGCTGTAGTTCACGCCCGCAACGGGTGCGAGCGGCAGGCTCTCCTGGTAGGACTTCCATCCCATGTGCGCTTCGGCAAGCTGATCGCCGATGGTCTTGCCCAGGACAGGGGAGGCAGCCACCGATTTGACGCCGTCCAGATCGGCAAGCGCGACGAACGGTCCGGCAACCTCATTCCACGTGTCGACGGCCGGAGTTTCAGCGTCGGTGCCGTCACCCCAAATCGGGCAGACTGTGCCGGTATCCACCGGAACCGGCGCGTTGCCGCCGCCGTCGTCGGCATTCACCTCGCCGCTGGCAATGTTGGGCGTGCACGAGGTGCTGCCCCAATCCGGAGCGTTATCGCTGCGCACCGCGAAATTCGATCCGCCCACGATCTCCAGATAATTCGTGAGGCTGGGGTGGCCGACGGCAAAATAGTTCGTCGCGAGATTCACCTGGCCGTGGTTGATCAACCAGTTGAGGTAGGGCTCGTTGGGATTGGCGATGACCTGCTGGTAGCCGTGGTTTTCCATCATGATCACGAAAACGTGATCGAGATGCGGGATGCCGGCGGGGACATGTTTTTCCTGAGCGAACGCGGCAGTCGCCAGCATACCGGCGACAAGACTCATGGCTGCTGCTTTTCTGAGCATGGATTCGAACCTCGCGATTGGGATTGTTTTCGGGGACACTCGGCGGGGAAGCGATGAGACGACAACAGACGAACTTTCCGCCGCGCGCGTGAACGTGCCGTTAACAGGAGGCAAAATGATGTCGAATGCGCCCATTGCGAGGATTCGAGCGAGGAATCTCAGCGGTTATGCGGGCGTGAGCGCAGCGGGAATCCACAGGCGCATCTTGAGCGATGCGCTGTCGAAGGAGCTCAGATTACGCGAATTCCGGGGCGGGAAATGGTGGAGCTAGTCGGGCTCGAACCGACGACCTCCTCGTTGCGAACGAGGCGCTCTCCCAGGCTGAGCTATAGCCCCACAAGCGGGAAAGAACAGTTTGATTTTACGGTATCGGCGGCCTGTCGCGCCATGGCTGACGACGATCCGACGGGGATCAGGTGGACTCGTGTCGCGATCACTCCTGCACGGATCCGGCGCCGTTGGTCCCCGCCGACTTCGCCGAGCCGCCCATGCCGCGGACAGCCTGCGCGAGCGCGGAGCGGATGGCCGCCGCAGCCGCAGCAGGAACATCGCCCTGCGCCAGATCCGGCGAGCCGCCGCCGCGGAGTCCATGCTGCGCCAGAACCTCTTTCAGCAGATTGCCGCAGTTGATGTCGAGGTCCATGCTCCGCGCCAGAAAGACGCGCACCAACGGACCATCCTCGGCCGACAGAATCGCCACCGTTCCCGGCGCCGCTGCCGTGAGCCGCGAAGCCAGCAGGCGCACGTAGTCGCGATCGCGGTCCTTCCAGGATCGCTCCACGATGCGCAGACCCGCATCGAGCGGCACTTCGACGGCAAGCCGCGCGGCATGATAGTCAGCGAGGTCTTCGCGCAGCCGCTGGCTGGCTTTCGCGCTGGCTTTTGCCTCGGTCTTCAGCCGTTCTACCGCCGCGGGAATCTCCGGCGCGCCCACCGACAGCGCCGCCTTCAGTTCAGAGAGGATCGCCGCGTCGGTGCGGGCGGCGTTCGCCGCGCGCAGCCCGCAGACAAATGCGACGCGGCCCCCCCGGCTGACTTTCTCCGTGCCGCGAATCAGCAGGCCGCCGATTTGGCCGGTCGATCGAACGTGCGTGCCTCCGCATGCGTTGCGGTCGCAATCGGTGATCTCGATCAGGCGGATATGGCCTTCGCGATCGGGCAGCTTGCGCAAATCCCCGCTGGCGAGCATCGCTTCCGCCTCGGCCCGCGCCACGTACTGCACCGCGACCTGGCGATCCTCAGCGATAATCTGGTTCGCGAGTTCCTCGGTGCGCACCAGCGCGTGTTCGCCGAACGCGGCGCCAGCCAGGTCGATCGTCGAAACCTGCTCGCCCAGGTGGAACGAGACTGTGGGCGCATTGAGCTCCTTCAAAAAGATGGCTGAAAGAAGATGCTGCCCGGTGTGCTGCTGCATGTGATCGAGTCGCCGCCGCCAGTCAATCTCCGCCTCAATCTCGGTTCCCAGCGCGAGCGGCTTTCCGGCAAAGTGCCAGATTTCGCCGGCCTCATCCTCTTCGACGGAATCGACGGGTATGTCAAGGGACGACCCGCTGGGGGCGGTAGCGCGCAGAACCCCCGTGTCGAAGGGCTGGCCGCCGCTGGTCGGATAAAAGGCGGTGCGGTTCAGCGCCATCTGCCAGACGGATGCCCCGCCGCTGCGCGACACTTCGCGTACGTCCGTCACCACGGCCGTAAAGTTTTTCAGAAAAGAATCGGCGTAATAGAGCCGCTCAGCCACTGGCATTCTGAACTCCTCAATCTGGCGGAGCAGAGAACCGGCGCCGGGCCAGACAAATCCGAGGGCCGGGGGGCGTGCCCGCATTTATTCTAGTCGAGCGCTTCGACACCGCTGATAACCATCCAAGTACCTTGCCTGCACGATGCATCCCGCCTTCATCTGGACCATCTCGCTCGCCAGCATCCTGCTGATGCTGGTGCGCCCTCGTGGCCTCGCCGAATGGGTGTGGATCTGCTCGGGAGCCGCGATCCTGCTGGCCACGCGCCTGCTGCCTCTCGCCGGAGCCTTCCGCGCCACAAACGAAGCCCTGGACGTCTGTCTCTTCCTCACCGGAATGATGATCCTGGCGGAACTGGCTCGCGAAGAAGGCGTATTCGACTGGGTCGCGGAGATCGCCCTCCGTCACGCCCGCGGCTCGGCAGGCAGGCTGTTTTTCCTGGTCTACGCAGCGGGCGCCGTCGTCACCATTTTTCTCTCGAATGATGCGACAGCCGTGGTTCTGACGCCCGCGGTGCTGGCTGCGGCGCGCCGCGCCAGGGTCCACGCTCGCCCGCACCTCCTGGCCTGCGCGATGGTCGCCAATGCCGCGAGCTTCGTCCTGCCCATCTCGAATCCCGCCAATCTGGTGGTTTTCGGCAAGGGACTGCCCCCGCTCTTCCCGTGGCTGCGGCATTTTGCGGCGCCGTCCCTAGCAGCCATCGTGGCGACCTACCTCTGCCTCTGGGCTCTGTCACGCTACCCGCTGGCCGAACGGACCGCTCCCGATGAGGAGCCGTGCCGCTTGAGCGCGGCCGGCCGCATCGCGCTGGCCGGTATCGTTATTGCTGCGGGTGGCCTCCTCGTTGCTTCAGCCTTTGGGGTCCACCTGGGAGCGCCAACCTGCGGGGCCGCACTCCTCGTCATGGCTTTGGTCGCTGTTAAAGACAGGGGGGCGCTGCAACGCTCCGTTCGCAATGTCTCCTGGAGCGTGCTGCCGCTGGTGCTCGGCCTGTTCATGATTGTCGAAGCCCTGAACCGAGCCGGCATGATGCGCGCCGCGCAAGGTGCGCTGGTCTGGCTCAACTACACGCCCGACGGTCTCAGCAAGTTCATCGGAGGCGCCGCGGTGGCCCTGCTCTCCAACGGTATGAATAACTTGCCCGTGGGCCTTGCCGCCGGGTCGGCGCTGCGCCAGACGGCTCAGCATGGATTGCTGGCCCACGCGGTGCTCATCGGTGTCGACCTGGGCCCAAACCTCTCCGTCACCGGCTCGCTGGCCACGATCCTCTGGCTCATCACCCTGCGCCGCGAACAGGAAGAGATCACGGCGTGGCAGTTCCTCCGGGCCGGCGCCCTCGTCATGCCGGTATCCCTGGCCCTGGCGCTTCTTGCATTGCGGTAATTCGGCCGAAAGCAGCCGGTTATCTTCCGCATTTATAATCGCGGCTGCTAGCTATGGAGAATGCCAACCCATTTCTCGATGGACGCCAGGTGCTGGAAATCGGCGACATCATGAACATCCTGCCGCACCGCTATCCGTTCCTGCTCATCGACCGCATCGTCGAGGTCGAACGGAAGAAGCGCATCGTGGCCATCAAGAGCGTCACCATCAACGAGCCGTTCTTTCAGGGCCACTTCCCGGAATTCCCCATCATGCCGGGGGCTCTGGTCGTTGAATCAATCGCCCAGGCCGGAGGAACGCTGTTGTTGCCTGAAGTGCCGGACCGGCACAACAAGCTGATGGTCTTTACCGGCATTGAGAAGGCAAAGTTTCGCCGTCCGGTCGTGCCTGGCGATCAGCTGCGGATCGAGATCAACGTGCTCAACTGGCGTCCGCGCGCCGTTCGCATGGAAGGCAAGGTGACGGTGGACGGCAAGCTGGCCTGCGAAGCCATCGTGATGTGCCAGCTGGTGCCACGCGCGCGGCAAGCCGCGACCGGATCGGATTCCGCCTCGGGGCCTGAGCCTGCATCCGGTGATTCGCCGGAATCTGGGGCCGCACGGGCGCCGCAGCCTCCGGCCGAGCTGGTGGCGCAGGAGTGAGCCTTCACCCCACCGCAATCGTCGCTCCCGGCGCTCGCATTCCCGCATCCTGCACCATCGGCCCATACTGCACCGTCGGCCCGGATGTTGTTTTAGGCGAAGACTGCGAACTGGTTTCCCATGTGGTGCTCGACGGCCGGCTGACCGCCGGAGCCCGCAACCGCTTCTTCCCGTTCGCCTGCGTCGGCGTGTCGCCGCAGGATCTGAAATACAAAGGCGAGCCAACCGGCGTCGCGCTCGGCGACGGCAACACGATTCGCGAGTGCGTGACCATCTCGCGCGGAACCGAAGGCGGCGGCGGAACGACCCGCATCGGTAGCCACTGCCTCATTATGGCCTATACCCACATCGGCCACGACAGCGTCATCGGCAGTCACTGCATTCTCGCGAACGGGGCCACGCTGGCCGGGCACGTGACGGTCGAAGACTACGCCACGGTCGGCGCGCTCTGTCCGGTGCATCAGTTCTGCCGTATCGGTCAGCACTCCTATATCGGCGGCGGCACGACCATCACCCAGGATGTGCTGCCGTTCTCCCTGACCTCGGCCAAACGCGAGGTGCATGCCTACAGCCTGAACAAGGTTGGGCTGGAGCGTCGCGGATTCGACCGGGAACGGGTGCAGGCGATTCATCACGCCTTCCGCGTCTTGCTGGCCTCGAAAATGAACATCTCTGCGGCCATCGCGAAACTCAGGGCTGAAGGCGCGCAGACCGCCGACGTAGACTATCTGATCGAATTCATTGAAAGGGCTGAGCGCGGTATCATCCGCTAACCCTTGCCCACACCTGAATTCGGCGCGATTCACCGGCGTTTCACACGGAAATGTGGAAAACCAAATTGGTTGCCTGACGGGTAACCGGACCGCAACAGAGGATTCGGCAGTCAGGTGCATATCCTGTAACCCCCATATTTTGAAAGGCCTTGAAAGCGGGATCCGGAACCGGACCGAGGAGCAGGGGATTTGCCCGCAAGTCAACCGCTGAGATGGCTGGCAACTTCCACAGAAATTTCCACAGGAAAGTGGAATTCTGTAACCGCGTAGCGGGGAGGGTTTGCGGCAGCCTCCCGGAACTGCAAAGAGGCTGCCGCTGGATGATCCTGCCGGCCTTAGTGGCTGGTCGACGGCTTAGGGGCGGTGGCTGCTCCGGCGTGAGGGGCGGGAGCCGACGGCACGGCTGCGGGAGCCGGAATGCCCGACTTCGCGTTGTAGGCGTCCAAAACGGGCTTGGAGATATCGACACCGGGCGTCGCCCAAACCACGCCGCTGTTCTGCTGACCTGCGTCCAGCACCAGGTTGAAACCCTGGCCCTTGGCGTAGTCGCTCATGATGTCGAACACTTTCTGGCCCACCTGCTGCATGGTTTCCTGGCCGGCTTCCTGCTCGTCATTGCGCAGGTCGTCGCTCTTCCGCTGCAGGTCCTTGGTCTTGTCGTCGATGTCGTGCATCTTCGACTGCCGGTCGACGTCGCTCAGGCCGGCGCCGGAAGCCTGGAGCTGCTTCTTCTCCGCATCCACGGACTGGCTCAGCGTCTTCAGCTCATCCACGCGAGGCTGATACTTCTTCTGCAGATCGGCAATGTCCCTCTGAAATTCGTTGGTTTGCTGGACGACAGCCTCAAAATTGATAACGGCGATCTTGCTGGCGCCGGTAATCGCCACCGGGGCGGCGGGGGTTGGATCCGGTTGCGCGGGAGCGGCCTGGGCGATAGCTCCGGCGCTCAGTCCGGACGCGAGAATGCATACAACTGACAACAAACGCTTCATGGATTTCACAAACTCCTTGGGTTTCCTGGATGGCCTGATCCGCATTCTCAATTCTTTGAATCCCTGCTCGCTGAAGATCGCCGGAGCAGGCTCCGGGCATCGTTTTTGAGCCCGTAATGCAAAGACGCGGATGAAAAGAAATTCTCAGGAACTTGGGCAAATTATAGGTCCGGGCCGGGGAGGCGTCAAACAAACCCCCATCCCATGCCCCCGTGCCGTCTGCAACCGTCTGCGCGAATTACCAGCTCGTGCCCACGGTCAGGCGGAAGGTGGAGCTGGGTTCGCGCAGCACATAGAGGCCGTTGTAGTACTGCTGCGCCAGCTGATACGAGAATGCGCCCGCTCCGCCGGCCGGGAACATGCTTGGCGTGATGAGGTTCTGGCGGCCGAAGGTGTGGTAAAGCTTCAGCGGATTCACGGCGTAATAGATGCGGAACGGTGCATTGATGATCGGCATCATCACGTCGATCTCGCCGCCTGCCGAGTCGCGCGGCACGTAGTTCGTGCCCGGGAGCACCTGCACGAACGTATTGAACTTGATCTGCTGGCCGCCCTGGCAGGTGCCATTCACGTAATTGGGGCAGCCGTACAGAGGCGAGTTGAGGAGGTCGATGCCTTCGGGGCTCTGGCGCAACTGGCTCTTGTCCAGCGCCATGTCCATCCCAAAGTCGTCAAAGAACTTCAGCGCCACCGTCCGCGCATAGATCGGAATCGTGTACTGGAAGTTCGTGGTGAAATTCGCGTCGCCGCCAATCGTCGCGATGCCGTAAACGGGCAGGGGGATCTGCACCGGTCCCAGGCTCGGGTTGCTCGGGTCGCGCGGAACCAGGCTGCCGTCCGGGTTCGTGAGGTTGAACATGACGCGCGTTGGAACAAATCCGTAGGGCGAGATGGTCCGCACGTCGAATCCGCGGATATCGTTTTCGCCGCCGGCCAGCGGACGGTCGAACGGCGGCGCCACGTCGCCGCTGAATCCGCGCACGTAGACGGCCTGGACGCGGAAGCCCAGCGTGTTGCGGCCCTGGCTGTCGAACCACCAGGTCTTCATGGGCATGAACCGCTTGTATTCCACGATCGGCCGCACGTAGCGGACGCTGCCCCACAGGCCCGCCAGCTGGACGCTGGCCGCCAGGGATTGCCCGCGATGCGGCAGGAAATTGCTGTCTATGTTGCTCGATTCGTAGCTGCCGAGAACCGAGCTGGTGAGGATGCCGGTGAGCGCGTTCTGCCCCTGAATGCCGCTGCGGAAAGCCAGCGTCGAGAACAGGTTGCTGGATGCCTGGCTGAACGCCTTCACCGATGACTGATTCCACGAGTAAGTGCCGGCCACTCGCGAGAATCCGAACAGATTGAAGTGCCGGATCGGGTAGCCCGCCGAAAGCGTGAATCCCTTGCTCGACTGGTTGTAGTTCTGCAGCAGCGATGAAATCGCCGACGTCTGGTTGCTGGATCCCGTCAGCGAATAGCTCTTCGAGGTGTTGTAGTCAGTCTTGTTGTCGAATACCTGGAAGCCGAGGTTCAGCGGCCGGTTGCGCACGTACGGCTCATTGAAAGCAAACAGGAGATTCTTGGCCAGACTGCCCGCATTTGCCTGAACGCTGAGCGTCTCGCCGAGGCCAAGGAAGTTATTCGTCTCGTAATTCAGCCCCAGGAATGCGCCCGAAAGCCCGCTGACGCCGCCGTTGAGGCCGATCGAGTTCTTGCCCTTCTCCTGCACCTTGAGCAGCAGATCCACCGTGCCCTGCTCGGTATTCTGCGTGATGGTGGAATCCTGATCCATCCTCAGCTCGTTGAAGTACTGCAGCTGATTCAGGCGCAGCAGGCTCATCTCCCACAGGTGGCTGTTGTAGACCTGCCCTTCCTGCAGCAGCAGCTCGCGGCGAATCACAAAATCGCGGGTCGTCGTATTGCCGGTGAACTCGATTCTTGCCACCGTGAACTGCTTGCCTTCGTCAATGTCGATGTTCCACGTCACCGTATGCTTCGTGTCGTCGAAGCTCGGCGTCGGGATGGGGCTGAAATTGATGTACCCCATCTGGTTGTAGGCCTTGCGCAGCGCTTCCAGTCCCTTCTGGAACGCCGTCATGTTGAAGATCTCCCCGTCTTTTTGCGGGAAGATGGCGCGCAGCGCTTTGCTGTTGGGCGCAGCTTTGTTGCCGGTGAAGGTGATGCCGGCCAGCCGGTAGCGTTCACCCTCTTCGATATTCATGTGGATGTCGATCCGCTTGCCCTTGCGCGGCCGGAAGGTGAAGAACGATAACCCCGCCTCGTTGTGCAGGCGCGTCTGCGGGTCGCCCACCGGCCCTCCGCGCAGGTAGCCGCGGTCGCGATACGCCTGGCGCACCCGCTCTGAGTCCTCATCGAGCTTGCTGGCGTCGAACGTCCGCGCGAACAGGTTCTCGAGGATGATCGAGTGCGGGATGCCGATCGGCCGCAGGTTGCGCATCGAGGAGCGCAGCACGCGGGAGCTGACATGCTCATTCCCGCTGAAGGTGATCTTGCCCACCTTGACGGTGGGGCCTTCCTTGATCTGGAAGATCAGCTGCACCGCGGCCGGTGGAATGTCCTTTACTTCCGTCTTCACCGTGGCGAACTGGTGGCCGTGTTCGGCCTCCATCTGCTTCAGCACCGTCACCGCGTGCGCGATGCGCGCCGGATCGTACTGGCTTTCCTCGGTGAGCCCGACCTTCTCCTTCTTGAATCGGTCCATCGCGTCGGAAATCGTGAAAGAGTTCAGCCCGTTGTATTTGATCTCGCGAATGGTCGGCTTTTCCCGGACGTACACGTCGAGGATCACGCCCTGCGCCGTGTCTTCCTTCTCGATGCGGACATCTTCGAAGTAGCCGGTGTTCCACAGCGAGTTGAAATCGCGCTCGATGGTCAGCGGATCGTACGGCTCGCCGATTTTGCTGAACATGCGAGCCTTCACCGTATCCTGCGGGATGCGGCGCGTGCCGATCACATGGATTCCCACGACCGTTTGTTGGCCGGATGCAGCGGGAGTGGCCGCGGGCGTTGCCGCCTGACCGAACACCGAACCCGCCGGCAGCAGGAGAGCCAGAAAGAGAGTCAACGCCATGGAGCGCCCTGGATGGCGGCGCAAATTCCTGCATGATACGTGCGGGGAGCCTGCGCTCCAGAAGTTCACGGGATGAATAAGCACACCCTCACTGCTCAAAAATCAGGCAATCTTTGGGAAAAGCCGATTATATCAGCGCAATTGCGGCGCGCGACGGCGTCCGCGCCACGCTTTCGATTACGAACGCGGATGCGGACTCGACTCGTTGGCGTCAATAGCATTTCCAGAATCCCACTCGGCGCACCGGACGCTGCCAGGACCAGCAAAAACAGCACGCGATGAGCGAAGAACCGGCGTTTCTTCGCCGAACACCATGATGGTGCATCTGTGCGTTGCCTATTCAGACCTGGCTCGGTTGGTTTTGGTGAGACGCTTCGGCCTTCCGCACCTCGACGAGCACCGAATAGAAGACCGGCCCGCCGCCCAGATCATTGGTGCGCTGCGCGGTGAGCAGGTTCACGTTGTGGCCTCCGGAAGAAAGCTTGTTCCAGCCCAGCCGCGCAGCCACCAGGCCCGGCTTGACGCCGCCGTTCACATGCGCCCGCAGGCGCAGCGCACCGCGGTCGTTGAAGACTTCCACCGCATCCCCGTCGGCGATGCCGCGGGCCGACGCGTCGTTCTCGCTGATCTCGAGCACCCCGAGATGCCCGCGCTCCAGGCCCTGATGCGTGGGCAGATTGGCGAAGGTCGAGTTCATGTAGTTATCGGCCTTGCGGGGCAGGAACTCCAGCGGATAGCGGCCGTCCGAGGTGTGGCGCGATTCAACAGAAGGATGAAAGGCCGGCAGCGGATCGTCGCCCCGCGCCGCCAGCGCTTCGGAATACAGTTCGATCTTCCCGCTCGCGGTCGGAAAGGGCCCCTCGGCGAAGGGCAGAAACGGCTTTCCTTCGCGCTCTTCCGCAAATTGCAGCCGAATCGCCCCGCCCGCCTCGTGCAGCTTTTCGGCCGTCATCCCTGCCAGCCATGCATCCTGGCGGCCCGGGTCATCCACGCGCAGCGCCTGCGCGATCAGGTCGTCGGGCGTATCGCGGAAACACGGCTCCGCCAATCCTATCCGCTGCGCCAGTTGGGAGAAGAGCCAGACATTCGACCGCGCTTCTCCCAGCGGCTCAATCGCCTGCTCGGACAATTGCGCGTAGTAGTGCCCGTACGCCCCCTGGATGTCTTTGTGTTCCAGAAACGTCGTCGCCGGCAGCACGATGTCGGCATAGTCCGCCGTATCGGTGAAGAACTGCTCGTGGACGACGGTAAAGAGGTCAGGCCGGGAGAGCCCGCGCAGCACCGAGCCCTGATCGGGCGCAACCGCCGCGGGATTCGAGTTGTAAACGAACAGCGCGTGCACCGGCGGCCCGTCTTCCGGCTTGCCGCCAAGCTCCGTCAGCGCATGCCCCAGCCGGATCATGTTGATGGTCCGCGCCTTGCGTCGCAGCGGACTCGCCAGCATCAGGTCTGGCCGCTCCAGCGTCTCGCTGTTCCAGTGGAACGCGCCGCTGGTCGAGAGCTGCAATCCTCCGCCGTAGTGTTTCCATGCCCCCGTCAGCGCGGGCAGCATGCAGATCGCCCGCACCGCCGCGCCTCCGTTGTCCGAGCGCTGCACCCCGTAATTCAGCCGGATCGCCGACGGCTGCGTGGTCCCGTAATCGCGCGCCAGGCCCTCGACGTCCTGCGGAGTCATCCCCGTCAGCGTCGCCACATATTCCGGCGTGTAGAGCGCCGCCCGCTGCCGCAGCTCTTCGAGCCCATGGGTCCAGCGCTCCACATAATCGCGGTCGTAGAGGCGCTCGCGGATCAGGACGTGCATCATCCCGAGCGCCAGCGCCGAGTCGGTGCCGGGATTGATCGGGATGTGCCAGTCGGCCGCGCGCGCGGTCCGCGTCGCGAAAGGATCGATCACGATCAGCCTGGCTCCCTTGTGCCGGGCCTCTTCAATGAATGGCCAAAGATGGATGTTGTTCCCGTGGATGTTCGCCGCCCAGGCGATGATCAGCCGCGCCTCGCGAAACGCCTCGGTGTCCGTTCCCAGCTTTACGCCGTAGACCGACTTCAGCGCTTCGCCGCCGGTCTGCGCGCAGATGGTCCGGTCGAGCTGCGATGCGCCAAGCCGGTGGAAGAAGCGCCGGTCCATCGATCCGTAATTCAGAACGCCCATCGTTCCGGCATAGGAATACGGCAGGATCGATTCCGGCCCATGTTCGTCGCTGATCTGCTGCAAACGAGCGGCGATCGTGTCCAGCGCCTCATTCCACGTGATGCGCTCGAACGATTCTGCCTCGCGCCGGTGCGGCAACGGCCCCTTCGCCACGCCGGGCCGCCGCTTCATAGGAACCAGCAGCCGGTCCGGCGAATACACCCGGTCGAGATACTTGGCCACCTTTGCGCAGAGAAACCCGCGTGTCACCGGATGGGAAGGATCGCCGCGCATCCGCGTCGCCCGTCCGCTCTCGTCGATGGTGACCAGCACGCCGCAGGAGTCGGGGCAGTCATGCGAGCAGACAGCATGGACGGTCTTCTGGAGCATAGGCCATTGTAGCGGCAACCCAGGCGGATCGAGGCCGCATGAGCGCGACCAGCGAGAATCAGCTCACGGCCTTCGCTGCCGGCTCGCTCGCCGCGGGAATCATTGCCGGAGGAGCCACAGGCAGCGTGAAAAGAAATGTGGATCCGGTGCCCAGCTCGCTTTCCGCCCGAATCGTCCCGCCGTGTGCGATCACGATGTGCTTCACGATCGCCAGCCCCAGGCCCGTTCCGCCGGATTCCCGCGAGCGGGCCTTGTCCACGCGATAAAACCGCTCGAAGATGCGATCGAGGTGTTCGAGCGCGATGCCCGGCCCGAAATCCTGCACGTAGAACTCCACAGCGTCCTGTACCGGGCGCGCGCCGACCACCACCCGATCGCCCGATCCGCCATATTTCATGGCATTTTCGATCAGATTGCCGAACACCTGCGTCATGGCGTCCACATCGGCCAGAACGAACGTGCCGGTGATTTCACCAGGCTCCAGCGCCACGCCCGATTCCACCACCATGCCGGCCAGCGATTCGATGGCGTCATACACCAGCGCCGAGGCGCGCACCGGCTGGGTCTTCAGCTTGTGCTGGCCCGATTCGACCTGCGCGAGCGCCAGCAGATCCTCGGTCAGCCGGTTCACCCGCCGCGCATTTTTGAGGATGATTCCCATGAACTCCCGCGCGTGGTCCGACAACTCGAAGCCATCCTCCATCAGCGTTTCCACGTATCCCGAGATCGACGTGAGAGGCGTGCGCAACTCGTGCGAGACATTGGCCACAAAATCCCGGCGCGTCTTCTCCGCGCGTTCCACATCGGTTACATCGTGGAGCACGGCGACGGCGCCGCCGTCCGGCGTAGGCGCGGCGCTCACCTCAAATACGCGTCCGGGCACTGCGGAGATTGCCTTTCCGCTGCAAATCCGCCGCTCGCGCAGGGCGGTGTCGACGCAGCTGAGAACGTCGGGGTCGCGCAGGCTCATCACGAGCGCTTTGCCCGCGCGGCCCGCGCCCGGCGCAATGCGCTGCATCACCGCGTTCGACCAGCTCACCTGGCCGTTGGCGTTCACCGCGACCACCGCCTCCTGCATGGAGTCGAGCAGAGCGGCGAGTTCGCGCTGCTTGGCCTCGAGAGCCTGAAACGACCGCTCCAGCCTTCCCGCCGTGGCATCCAGCGCGCGCGCCACCTGGCCAATCTCGTCGGAGTCGTGCTCCTCAATGCGCGCCGTGAAATCTCCGCCGGCGATGCGGCTGGCAAAGTCGACGATGCGCCGCAGCCGGGCGGCAATGCGATGCGCCACCCAGGCCGACACGAGCGTGGCGAGCACGAGCGAGAGCAGGGAAGCGGTCAGCAAATCGCGCCGCAGGATGTGGAGCGCCGCCGCCTGCTGCGCCGGACCAAGCAGCGCCACACGGGCTTCCTCATGCAGCGAATGCTCGACGATATTGCGAAACGAAAAATCCAGGATCGCTGTGCCGATGCAGAGCACCAGCACAAACGACATCAGCAACTTGGAAAAGACTCTGCCTGTCACGGTCGAGACCAGCGTCCAGCATTCAGCCTAACCCAGGGAACGCGTTTGTCCCCGACCGGTGAAAGGCCGGCGTCAGATCCGGGTCTGCTCATCCGCCGAGGCCCCGTACATCCCGGGAACCGGCACATCGAGCAGGCGCAGATAAACGCTCAGCTGGCCGCGATGGTGGATCAGGTGGTCCATGAAGACGCGGCGCAGCGCCATGGCGCGTGGCAGGGAAGCCATCGTGCGCCCGTTCATCTGCAGCGTCCACACCACGTCCAGTTGATCTTCGCGCAGTGTGTCCAGCGCATGGCCAGCAGCGGCGCTCGCCTTTTCGAAATGCTCCAGGATTTCGGCCGAGGTCGCCGCCAGGAACGGCTTCATATCCGCGGGCCGCACGTACGTTTCCGTCGTCAGGATGGTCACGCAGCGGTTCGGCAGATCGGCGACGTGGGAAGCCAGCCGCCCAAGCGTCATCGACTTCTCATGCGGCTTCCACGTGAGGTTCGCTTCCGGCACGCGCTCGAGCATGCGGCGCGTGCTCGCCGCCTCTTCCTGAAACTCCTGCGCCAGCAATTCCCGGATCGTCATGGCACAATCCTATGCCCCGGCGGAAAAGTCAGCTCGCCGCCCGCTCGCTCGCCCGTGGAATCTCAAAGCGATACCCAGCCCCGCGCACGGTCTTCAAATACCGCGGATTTTCCGGATCGCTTTCGATCTTTTCGCGGATGCGCCGCACATACACGTCGACCGACCGCGGCGTCACGAAACGAGCATCTCCCCAAACCGCATCGAGCAGGTGGTCGCGGCTGAACACCCGGCCCGGGTGGCGCGCCAGATAGTCGAGCAGGCGGAATTCGGTGGCCGTGGTCGTGGTCAGGGCGCCGCGCACCTTCAGCTGCATCGCGCTGGCATCGATCTCTATGTCCTCAAAGGTGATCACCGATGGCGTCGAGGGCCGCTCGAAGCGCCGCAAGACCGCCTTCACCCGCGCCAGCAGCTCGCGCGGCGCGAAGGGCTTCGTGACGTAGTCGTCCGCTCCCAGCTCGAGGCCCAGCACCCGATCGTTTTCCCCCGCGCGCGCCGTCACAAAGATGATGGGAATCGCGCTGAGCGAGGGATGATTGCGCAGCCGGCGGCATACATCCAGGCCGTCGCCGCCGGGAACCATGATGTCGAGAAGGAACAGGGCCGGAGCCTGCCGTTCGGCGTCCGGAATCAGGCTTGCCGGCGTCCCGTAGGTGCGCGCCGGAAAGCCTGCTGCCTCAAGATGATGCTGAATCAGGCGCGCAATGTCCGCGTCATCCTCAAGCACAAACACGGTCTGGCTCAAGCGGGTCGGTCCTTTCTCGCTGCGGGACTCCGACCTCAGGCTAAATGGGACTGGGCAAAGAGAATGCAAAAGTTGTGTTAATTTGCCCGGCGCGTCGCCATGCAGCAAAAGGAAACCGGCTCGGTACCCGCCGAAGACCGGCAACGCGTCCTCCCGACCTTCAGGCGTAGAAGTTCTGGAACAGGCCCCGCACCGTCCCATAGCATTCGCATGCGGCAGCCTTCAGCTTCTCGTGGTCGAGGATCTGGATCCGTCCGCGGCGGTAGGAGATCAGCTTCAGCCGTCGCAGCGCGCCAGCCGCCAGCGTGACCGTGGTGCGGCGCGCCCCCAGAATATCCGCCAAAAAGCCCTGGCTGAGGGAAATGCTCGTGGTCCCGGTCAGGTCCTGGGCGGTGAGCAGCCACCTCGCGAGGCGCTCCTCGGCGTCGTGCAGGCGATTGCAGGCGGCGATCTGCGACAGGATCATGCTTCGCCGCTGCACGCACCGCAGGATGAGGTGACGCAGCGGTTCGCTGAGCTGGAATTCCCTCTGCAGTTCCGGAAACGGCATCCGCAGAGCCTTCATCTCCATCTGAACGATGCACCGCCAGGGGCACAGCGCCTTGCCTCCCAGCAGATAAATGCAGGGTACGACTCCCTCGCGCCCCCAAACCCCGATCTCTGCTGTGCGTCCATCTGAAGTAGACACCATCTTCGACGCTAAACCCGACGTGATGAACCAGGCGTACCGGGGAATCTCCTCAGCCTCATAAAGCACAGTTCCCGCCGGCAGCAGAACTTCCTCCAGCCTGGAAAAAAATGAGTCGCGATACGGCTGCGGCAGTTTATCCAGCAGCAAATTATCAAGTTGTGATTGGCCCATATTCTCCCTTGCCGTTCAGAGAGCAAGGACAGTGCTGAATCCCAGCAAAAAGTCGTTGTCGCTGAAGTCAACCCTGGGGTCGGTTCAATTTGCGGATTATATGAAGCCAAGCCGGATTTTTATGTTCGCTATCGAACAGAAACGGTCGATTTTAGGCACACAAAATTACGCCTTCCGACTCTTTGTTCCGCACGCCCCAAAGCCACATTTTGGGATGCATTTGAGGGACCGAAACGCGCTGTTTCGCCATAGGCCGCGCGGCTTTTCGCCGATTCTGGAGTTGGGTGTGCAACGGCGCTTCGCATGCTGCGCTAAAGGGCTTTGGATTCAGCGGCAACAAGGCGCGGAATTTTTGGAAAATGGCGGAAGATGACGGCGAGACGTTCTGAATTCGAATGCAACGAGGCGGTAAGGGGATATTTTGCGCAGCGCGCGCGCCTTTTTTCCCGAGCCGGAAAAAGTCGCGCTCGGGCGAGCGGCTCAAGCGGCTCACTGATGATGGCCGGTGTGATCGTGGTGCTCGTGGACTTCTTCCACCGGCTGCAGGCAACCATGCGCCGTCTCGCAGACCACGTGTTCGAACTGCAGCGTCGTGTGATGGATCCGAAACCGCTCGCGCAGGACGAGGTTGATCCGGTCCAGAATCCGATTGCTCTCCGACGGCGGAATATCTGCAATCGTGACGTGGCTGGCCAGGGCGTGCGTGTTCGAGCCGAGGCTCCAGACGTGCAGGTCGTGCACGTCCTCGACCCCGTCAACCTGCTCGAGCAAGTTGCGAATCTCGACGAGCGAAATCCCCTGCGGCGTGCCTTCCAGCAGGATGTTCAGCGTCTCACGCACGATCGTGATCGACGACCACAGGATCATCCCGGAAATCGCCAGCGATAGAGCGGGATCGATCCAGTTGTGGCCGGTCAGCAGGATGGCGACACCGCCCACGATCACCGCCGCTGTCGATAACGTATCGCCGAGCATGTGAATGAACACGCTGCGGATGTTCACATCGTGGCTCACGCGCCACAGCAAGGCCGCAATCACGCCATTCATCACGACTCCAGCGGCCGCCACCGCCGTCATCGTGCGCGGTTCCACCGCCTGCTGGTGGCCCAGCCTGTCCACTGCGGTTACCGCGATCCATCCCGCAATCACAATCAGGGTCAGCGCATTCAGAAAAGCCGCCACCACCCCGGCCCGCTGATAGCCGAATGTCTTGCTGTCGGTGGGCGGCCGCGTCTGGAACCACACGGCGACAAACGACAGCCCGATCGCCAGCGCGTCGGACGCGTTGTGCCCCGCCTCAGAGATGAGCGCCAGCGAGTGAGCCCGCAGCCCGGCAACCAGCGTCAGAAGCACGTACGCGATGGTCGCCAGCAGTGAAAAGCGCAGCACTTTCTGCATCGCTGCGGTGCTCGCGCCGTGGACATGCATATCCCATCAGTGTAGAGCGGGCTGCAGCGGCCTTCAATCGCCCCTGGGTTGGGTGGGCGGCGAGCGGCGCGTCTTCTTCGGCGGAGGCATCCGGCGCACCGGCACCGAGCGCGCCGTCCGGCGCAGCCCGCTCCAGTTTTCCGCCAGCACGATGCTGTTTTCCGGCCGCCGCACGTCGTAGCGCACCGAACAGGGAAAGCTCAGCCGCAGGTCCTCAGGATGCACGTGGTCGCGCAGAGCCGTGACATCCTGCGAGCACTCATACGCGACGCCGCCAATCTCGTACTTGTAGACGATGAACCGGATGTCCTGAAAGGGGAGCGCTGTTTCGCCGCCCGAAGCAGTCCCGCCGCCAGGCGCAGCGTCCGCAAGCGAGGCTTCCGCGCTCGATATGTCGAGGATCGTCCCGTCGATGATCCGTCCCGAGCGCACCAGAAGGGCTCGCCGCTCGCGTTCCAGCTCTTCTTCCGTCGGCCGGCGCCGCAAGGCCAGCCACGCGCTCACGCCGCCCACGCACAGCACGGAGACGGCGAGAGTCCCAATGACATGGGGATCGCGCAAAGATAGGCCGACCATCGATGGCTCCGGGAACGTGACTTCGAAAAAGAACGAGCCGTAACAGTTGCAGAATAGCGCAGAACATCGATAATCATGCGCACTGCCGCGCCGCAAAGCGCGCCCAGGACTCTGCGATATACTCGCCTTAGACATGTCGAATCGCAGGGTTTCACCAACGGCCGCTTCTGGCGGTCGTTTTTCCTTGAAGAAGAGAATTTCGGAGCGTGCCGGTGACTCCGGGCCAGGGCAGGCTGACCCCGCGCAGGCCGGGTCCCGCGTCCGCATCCGCTCCACCACCGTCCTCTGCGTGCGCCGCGGCGCCGGCGTCGTGATGGCCGCCGACGGTCAGGTGACCATGGGCGAGGCGGTCTTCAAGCACACCGCGAAAAAGATTCGCCGCCTCTATCAGGACAAGATTCTCGCTGGATTCGCCGGCTCGACCGCCGATGCCTTCTCCCTCTTCAGCCGCTTTGAGACGAAGCTGGAGCAGTACGCCGGCAATCTCGGCCGCTCCGCCGTCGAGTTGGCCAAAGACTGGCGCACTGACAAGATGCTGCGGTCCCTCGAGGCCCTGCTCGTCGTCTCCGACCTGAACCAGACCTTCCTCATCAGCGGATCGGGCGACGTGATCGAGCCGGACGAAGGCATCGCGGCCATCGGCAGCGGAGGGTCGTACGCGCTGGCCGCGGCCCGCGCCCTCATGGAAAACACGGAATTGTCTGCGCGCGAAATCGCCGAAAAGGCCCTCCGCATTGCCGGCCAGATCTGCATTTATACCAACGACAAGATCACCATCGAAGAGCTGAAAGCGTAGCGGAGGAAGAGAATCGTCGTAAGAACGTGCGCTCCAACCGCCAACCGCCGACCGCCAACCGCTGACACTTGACACCTGGAATCTGGAACCTGATATGGCTATTTATCTCCCCGGAACCGCTGAAGACCAGGAGCTCTCGCTCGAAGAGCTCACCCCGCGCGAAATCGTCGGCGAGCTGGACAAGTACGTCGTCGGACAAAAGGCCGCCAAGCGCGCCGTCGCTATTGCTCTGCGCAACCGCATGCGCCGCCAGAAACTCCCTCCCGAGATCGCCGACGAGATCATGCCCAAGAACATCATCATGATCGGGCCCACCGGCGTCGGCAAAACGGAAATCGCGCGCCGCCTCGCCAAGCTCACCAATTCGCCCTTTCTCAAGATCGAAGCTTCCAAGTTCACTGAGGTCGGCTACGTCGGCCGCGACGTCGATTCCATCGTGCGCGACCTGGTCGAGATCGCCATCGACATGGTGCGCGAAGAGAAGCTCGAAGAGGTGGAAGACCGCGCCGAACTGAACGCCGAAGAGCGCCTCCTCGATCTCCTCCTGCCGCCCAGCCTCACGCCCGCCCCCTCCGGCACGTCCACACCGGGCCAGCCGCTGACCATCGATGCCAACGCCCTGCCTGCACCGGCGGGCGGCGATTCCCACTCCCGCACCCGCGAGAAGCTCCGCCAGCAGTTCCGCGAGGGCAAGCTCGACGACCGGCAGGTCGAAATCGACGTCCGCGAGAAGAACTCGCCGTCCTTCGAAATCATCTCCAACCAGGGCGTCGAGGAGATGGACGTCAACCTGAAAGACATGCTGCCCAATATCTTCGGCCAGCGCACCCGCAAGCGGAAGATGAAGGTTTCCGATGCCTTCGAATACCTCATCCAGGAAGAGGAGGGCCGCCTGATCGATATGGACCAGGTCACGCGCCTCGCCGTCGAGCGCGTGGAAAGCTCGGGCATCGTCTTCCTCGACGAGATCGACAAGATCGCCGGCCGCGAAGGCGGCCACGGCCCCGACGTCTCCCGCGAGGGTGTGCAGCGCGACATCCTCCCCATCGTCGAAGGCACCACGGTCAATACGCGCTACGGCATGGTGCGTACCGACTACATCCTCTTCATCGCCGCCGGCGCGTTCCACGTCTCCAAGCCGAGCGACCTCATCCCCGAGCTGCAGGGCCGTTTCCCCATCCGCGTCGAGCTACAGTCGCTCACCGTCGACGACTTCGTCAAAATCCTCACCGAGCCCAAGTCCTCGCTCGTCCGCCAGTACACGGCGCTGCTCGAGACTGAAGGCCTCAAGCTCGAGTTCACCCCCGAGGCCATCGAGGAGATGGCGCAGTTTGCCTTCCGCGTGAACGAAGCGACCGAGAACATCGGCGCGCGCCGCCTGCACACGATCATGGAGCGCGTGCTCGACGAGATCAGCTTCCTCGCCCCCGACCTGACCCGCGCCCAGCCCAAGAAAGATCAGGCCGGCGAGCAGAAAAACGGCGGGACCATCGTCGAGCTGGCCGCCGTCGGCGAAGGCACCACCGCGCCGCTGCCGATCATCGAGCGCGAAACGCCGAACGGGAGCGAGAAGGTGGTCGTCATCGACCCCGAGTACGTGCGGCAAATGGTCGCCAGCATCGTAAAGAACCAGGATCTGTCGCGGTACATCCTGTAAGGGCCGCGAGTCAGCGGGTTAGCAAGGCGGCGAGTCAGCGACCAGGTCGCCGGCCCGCGAACTCGCCGACTTACTGCCCCACTCCTCCTACAATCGAACGAATGCGGGTTCGCTCCTTCAGCAAGATCAATCTCGGCCTCGCCATCGGCCCGGTCCGGCCGGATGGCTTCCACGCCCTGGCGACCAGTTACCAGACCCTCGCCGCCCATGACTTTGTCACGGTCGAGGCGCGGCCGGCCAGCTCGAACGCCACCACCCTCACCAGCACCGACGAGCGCGTCCCGACCGATGCCCGCAACACCGCGTGGAAGATGGTCGAGCGGGCGCTGGCTGCGATAGGCCGAACAGCCGCAGTCACGATCCACATTGAGAAGCGCCTCCCGGTCCAGGGCGGGCTGGGCGCCGGATCGGCCAACGCCGTCGCCGCCCTCATTGGCCTCGAGCAAGAGCTGGCCCGTCACGGAATCCCCGCCCTCCCCGCAGCCGACCGCCTCCGCATCGCCGCCGAGGTCGGCTCCGATGTGCCCCTCTTTTTGATCGGCGGCGCGGTGCTGGGCACGGGGCGCGGCGAGATCGTCTCACCCCTCGGCGACCTGCCCCTTACGGAATGCGTCCTCGCCTTGCCCGACGTCGGCGTCTCCACCCCGCAGGCCTTCCGCGACTGGGACGAAAAGCAGCGCTCAGCCTCCAGCGATCAGCGTGCCCGCGAGAGCGCAACGAGCCCTGGGCAGGAGGAGCTCTTCGGCCAGACAAGCCGCATTCCGGCGTTGACCGCCCCGCAGCCGTCCGATAGACTGGAAGCGTTGAGTCGAGCTCTTTCCGCGGGCCTGGCCCCGGAAGCGTGCACGCACTCCTCCGGTGTCACCGCCTCGCGCGGCGACCTCGCCGAGACGGTTCACCCGCTTCTCGCGCTTGTCCGAACCGGGATCGAAAACGACTTCGAAGAGGTCGTTTTCCGGCAGCATCCCCTCCTCGGCGAAATCAAGCGCGTTCTTGCGGGTTCCGGCTCCCCGGACGGTGCGTTGTGCGCGGCGCTTTCCGGCTCCGGATCGGCCCTTTTCGGCCTGTACGGATCGGCAGCAGCGGCCACAGCGGCGGAAGAACGGCTCAGCGCGGCGGGCGTGCGGTCCCTGCGGACGCAAACCTTGCCGCGGCAAGAGTACTGGGATTCCATGATGGAGCGGTGAAGCGGTTAGCAAGGGACTTATAGCGAAGAACTGTCAGCGAGAGGCTTTCAGCGAGAGACTTTCAGCAAGGCGCTGCGAGTGGAATTTGGTTCGGAGAACAGTCTCTTGCTGAGAGTTTTTTGCTAAGCGCTCCTCGCTAAGAGTGTTACGCTGGCAGGTTTTTGCTGAGAGCTTTTCGCTGCAAGTAGTTTGCTGGACCGGGTTACTGGGCGATCGACTAATGGTAGGTCAAGTGCCTTTGGAGCACTTTGTCCAGGTTCGAATCCTGGTCGCCCAGCCAAAGTCGTGCCGTTGTTGAGAAAGACTCGCTGAAGTTCCTGCGGCGTCAACTGCGCCGTACAACCGACAGGATGCCATGCAAACCAGCTGGAGGATCTTGTGAAGATCGACACGATTGAGGCGACAGGGGCAGCCGCGCCGAACACGGGTCAACCCGACGGCGCAGCCAAAGGAAAGCCGCAACAGCAGCCGCAGCAGCAACAACAGCCGCAAGCCCGGCGCTCCCGCGTGTCGAATGAGGACCGCCGCTTCAAAATCTTCTCCGGAACGGCCAATCGCGAGCTCGCGGAGGCGATCTGCAAGCACATCGGTGTATCGCTGGGCGAGACCCGGATGACCCGCTTCTCCGACGGCGAGGTTTATTTCCAGCTGCTTGAGAATGTGCGCGGCGCCGATGTTTTCGTCGTGCAGCCCACCTGCTGGCCGGTCGATCAGCACGTGATGGAGCTTCTGATCATGATCGACGCGCTCAAGCGCGCTTCCGCCGGCCGCATTACCATCGTGGTTCCCTACTACGGCTATGCCCGCCAGGACCGCAAGGACCGCGGCCGTGTCGCGATCTCGTCGAAGCTGGTCGCGGACATTATGCAGACCGCCGGCGCCAACCGCGCGCTGTTTATGGACCTGCACGCGGCGCAAATTCAGGCGTTTTTCAACATCCCGGTCGATCATTTATTTGCGAGCCCGGTGATGATCGGCTACATCAACGGCCTGAACCTGCCCGATCTGACGGTGGTTTCGCCGGATGCCGGGGGCGTGGAGCGCGCCCGCTTTATCGCGACCAAGCTCGGCGTGCCGATGGCGATCGTCGACAAGCGGCGCACCGACATCAACGTGACGGAAGTGATGAACGTCATCGGCCTGGTGAAAGGCCGGACCTGCCTGATCGTTGACGACATCATCGATACCGCCGGCACGCTGGTGAAGACTGTGGATGCGTTGCTCGAGCAGGGAGCGGTGAAGGTTTATGCGGGCGCCTCGCATCCGGTGCTCTCGGGCGAGGCGGTGCAGCGCCTTCTCCATTCGCGCCTGGAGCAGGTGGTTGTGACGGATTCGATTCCTCTGCGCGAAGAAGCGAATGTGCTGGTGGAATCGGGGAAATTGAAAGTGCTGTCGGTGGCGGGCCTGCTGGGCGCAGCCATCCTCAACATTCACATGGAAACCAGCGTGAGCACGCTGTTCAGCTAAATGCAGCTCATAGCTAATAGCGTTGAGCTATTAGCGGAATGGATTGCACGACATCAATTGGCGGCCATACCAGAACGAGGCCGTACAGAAGGGAGTGGGAAGCAGCAGGCAGGCTAAGTGCTAATAGCTGATGGCTGTTTCTCGTGCCCGAAGGAGAACATCATGATTACTCAGGAAACTGTCAGCGCAGTGCCCCGTGAGGGCAAGTTCAACAAGAATGCCGCGCGCCGGGTGCGCGCCAAAGGCAAGATTCCCGCCGTGGTGTATGGAGCGGCGGAGCCGGCCCAGGCCGTGGAAGTCGACCCCAAACAGATTCAGAAGATCCTCCATTCCGAGACCGGCCACAACTCGATCTTCGATCTCGAGGTTTCCGGTTCGTCGGCGAAGGTGATGATCGTCGACTGGCAGTACGAGCCGATCAAGGGCAAGCTGATTCACATCGACTTCAAGCGCATCGCGCTCGACAAGCCGATCCGCGTCGAAGTGCCGATCCAGCTCACCGGAACGGCGATCGGCGTCAAGACGATGGGCGGCATCCTCGACCAGATGCTGCGCGAGGTGGAGATCGAGTGCCTGCCCGGCGACATTCCCGGTCACATTGACGTGGACGTCTCGGAGTTGACGTTCGGCAAGGTGCTGCGCGTTTCCGATTTGCCGCACCCGGGCACGCTGCGCTTCCTCACGCCGGAAGAGACGCCGGTTGCGCACGTGGTCTCGATCAAGGAAGAGGTTGTGGCGACACCGGAAGCCGAGGCGGCTGCTGCCACTGCGGCTCCCGCCGAGCCGGAAGTGGTGAAGAAAGGCAAGCAGGAGACCGCCGAAGCCGGCGCGGCTGCTCCCGAGAAGGCCGCCGGCGACAAGGGCGGCAAGAAGTAAGTGCCGGAGGACGCGGGCGCGTTCCTGGTCGTCGGGCTTGGGAATCCGGGCATCGAGTATCAGTTCACGCCGCACAATGCGGGGTTTTTGGCGATCAACCGCATCGCCGGTGAGCACAACGCCGTGGTGGGCAACCGCCGCTGCCGCGCGCTCACAGCGAAGGTTCAGTGGGGAGGCCGTCGAGTGATCCTGGCCAAGCCTGAAACCTTCATGAATCTCAGCGGGCTTTCCGTCGGGGCGCTGGTCGACGAGTTCGACATCGACCCCGCCGGGAACCTGCTGGTGCTGTACGACGAGCTGGATTTGCCTCTCGGAACGCTGCGCGTGCGGGAGCGGGGCAGTCCGGCGGGACATAACGGAGCGCGTTCCATCGCGCGCACGTTGGGAACGGACGAATGGAAGCGCATCCGCATCGGCGTTGGACCAGAAGCCGGCAATCGCGAAGAGGCCTTTCGCCGGGGTAAAGATTACCTGCTGACGCCGATGAGCAAAAGGGATTTGAGCGCGATCGATCCGGTGCTCGACCGGGTGGCGCGTGCTGTGGAGATGGTGGTGACTCGGGGCATCGGAGCCGCCATGAATGAGTTCAACCGCCGGGACGAACCGAGTTCGGCGGAGACGTAAGCAGGACAGAGTTTTTGTATCAGGGTGCGAGTTTGGTCGCGCCGTAAGACGACAGGATCGACGGGGCCTGGCCCCGGGACAAGCTAAAGAAGGAAGCGAATTTTCGAGCCGCGCCGATGGGCGCGGAGGGAAAGAGAAGGCAACAATGCAACGTTTCTACGAAGTTATGTTTATCGTTCGGCCCGATGTGGCTGACGAGGATCTGGACAAGCTGATTGCCGGTCTGGAGAACACCATCACCTCGGGCGGCGGTGCTCTGCGCTCGACCGAAAAACTCGGCAAGCGCAAGCTGGCCTACATGGTGCGCAAATTCAACGATGGCAACTACATTCTGCTCACCGTCGATGCCGACGGCGCGCTGGTGGCTGAACTGGAGCGCCGCCTGCGCGTCTCTGAGCCGGTGATCAAGTTCATTACCGTGCGCATGGACGAGGAAGAGAAGCGGCTGGCCAAGGTCAGGGCGATTCGCGCCACGCGCAAAAAGCTGAGCGCGATCCCGCCCGCGGCCGAGCCTGCGGAGCCAGCTCCGGCTCCGGCGGCGGCCCCGGCTGAAGCGGCAACGCAAGCCAGCGCCTAGTCGCGCAGCAATCGAGTTTGCGCGCAATTGCTCTCGCGCCGGCCCGAGGCGTCCGGGATGGAGCCCCGGAGTTCTCGCCGAAGCAATCAATGATTTGAATGGAATGGCTCGCCCCTGTTGGCGAGCCGGAGGAAAAGAGAATGGCTGACGATACACCGACATCGACACCCAGGACCGACGCGCCAAGCGGACGTCCATCCGGTCCCGGCGGACGTCCGGGTGGTCCCGGCGGTCCCGGCGGACGCAAGTTTTTCCGCCGCAAGAAGGTTTGCAAGTTCTGCACCGAGAAGATCGACGCGATCTCCTATCGCGACGTCCGCCTGCTGCAGGGCTTCGTGGCCGAGCGCGGCAAGATCGTGCCCCGGCGTCTGACCGGCGTGTGCACCACGCATCAGCGGCGGCTCTCGAAGGCGATCAAGCAGGCGCGCAACATCGCTCTGCTGCCCTTCGCGGCGCGGTTCTAGAACGGTTAAGAAGCAGTCAGCGATGAAACGGCCAGTGAAAAAGCGGCCAGCCCGATTCGCCTGACTGCGCATTCTGAGCCCTTAGCTCTGTGGAGATCGAAATGGAAGTAATTCTGAGAGAAGACGTCTCGAACCTCGGCCACCGCGGCGAAGTGGTGAAGGTCGCCGACGGCTACGGCCGCAACTACCTGCTGCCAAAAAACCTGGCCATGGAGGCGACGCCTGCCAACAAGGCGGTCATCGAGCAGATGAAGGCCTCCGCCGTGCGCCGTTCCGCCAAGGAAAAGGCCGAAGCCGAGCAGCTCGTCACGCAGCTCAACAATGTCGCGCTGGTCTTCGAGCGCCGCGTCGGCGATCACGACCAGCTTTTCGGTTCCGTTACCTCGTCCGACATCGCGCAGGGCCTCGCCGCAAAGGGCTTCAACATCGACCGCCGCAAGGTCCAGCTCGACGAGCCGCTCAAGTCGACAGGCGAATTCCACATCCCGGTGAAGCTCCACCGCGAAGTAACCGCGCACGTCAGCGTGACCGTGAAGGGCGAAGAAGCTCCGGCCCAATAATTCACCGCCCCCGGATGCCCCATTCAAGCCCGATTTTGGCTTGAGTGGGCTCGGGGCGACCCCTCCTTGTCGCCGGCTGTTGGCGACAGGGTGGGCGTGTGGCCTGGGTCGGCCCATGTCCGAAATGAGAAGATAGAAGCATCAGCCCTCTCCGGGCTTCTGCATGCTCAAAGTCATCTCGTCTCATGTCTTCCTCGATCATCGCCTGCATCCCGGACTGCTGGACGTCTTTTCCCGCGCCGGGGCGCAGGGCGTGGAGCTCTTCGCTGCACGCCAGCATCTCGACTACACCAGCCGCAGCCACGTTCGCGAACTGGCTGAGTGGTTTCGTTCCAGCACCGTCGAGCCCTTCTCCATGCACGCGCCGCTCTATCCCGATCAGGAGATGGGGCGCGGCGGTGCGCCGAGCGTCAACGTCATCCATCCGGAGAAGGCGCGCCGCATTGACGCCATGGACGAAGTGAAGCGTGCCCTCGAGGCTGCCGAGCAGATTCCGTTCCGCTTTCTCATCCTCCACCTCGGCGAGCGTGAAGACACCTGGAACGAGCGCGCCATCGAACACTCCATTACCGCGCTCGAACATCTCCGCGCCTTCGCGAGCCCGCTCGGCGTGAAGATCCTTGTCGAGAACCTGCAGGGCGAAGTGGCGAAGCCGGCCCACCTGATCGAGATTCTCACCGCGGGCCATTTGCCGGATGTGGGCGTCTGCCTCGACGTAGGCCACGCGCATCTGGGCGAAGGGGTCAGGGCGGCCGCTGCGGAGTTGAAGGATCGCATCCGGTCCTCCCATTTGCACGACAACAAGGGAGACAAGGACGCGCATCTGTGGCCAGGCGACGGCACGATCGCGTGGGACGAGGCGCTGGCCAACCTGAAAGCCGCACCGCAAGCGCCCGCCGGCGTGCTGGAGATTCATTACACGCTGGGCGAAACCGCGGAAAGCGTGGTGGAGAAGGCGCGGAAGGCATTCGAAAAGATGGAAAATGCCGGAGTCAGCGTTTAGCCGGCAGGGGTCGAGACAATGACAAGCGACGAAAGCACAGAATCTGTAACTGCAACAGCGACAGAAGCTCCGCCCTCCACCATTGGCCGCATTGGCGATCACGAGGGCAAAGCGGTCACCCTCCACGCCTGGCTTTACAACCTGCGCGAAAGCGGCAAGCTGCTGTTCCCCATTTTTCGCGACGGCACCGGAACCATTCAGGGCATCGTGCCCAAAGCCGCCGTCCCGCCGGAAGTCTTCGCTACCGTCAAAGGCCTCACCCAGGAGTCGTCGGTCATCGTTCGCGGAAAGGTCCGCGCCGATCAACGTGCGCCTGGAGGTTACGAATTGGACGTCGAGCACGTCGAA